>NZ_LZKI01000065.1 GCF_001672755.1 Mycobacterium colombiense
ATCAACCGGCGGCTTCGCCGCGCGCTGGAGCATCGCGACCGCACGTGCGCGGTTCCGGGCTGTGGCGCCACCCGCGGTCTGCACGCCCATCACATCCGGCACTGGGAAGACGGCGGCCCCACGGAGTTGGCCAACCTGGTGCTCCTCTGTCCCTACCATCACCGGTCGCACCATCGCGGCGTCATCACCATCACCGGACCCGCAGGCGCGCTTATCGTCACCGACACCGCCGGCCGATCACTGAGCCCGGGATCGCTGGCGCGCCCACCAACTCAACCCCCGCCCGCGGTGGCGCCCTGCCGGGGACCTACCGGCGAGCGCGCCAGCTGGTGGTGGTACGACCCCTTCCAACCCCAACCGCCACCGATAACCAACTAGATTGACGCGGCACCGGTCGCTGCAGCAAAGTGTTGACGCTCAAATATGTTGCGGCATCGAACAAGCCGCACATGGCCGCCGCCTGCCGCGTCGTTGACGCCGTGCCTGACAACCGCAAAACCTATAGCGGCGGCAGCTGACCCTTGCAAATCAGCGTCTGCAGTTCGACGTACTCGTGCAGGCCCTCGGGCCCGAATTCTCGGCCGATGCCGGACTGCTTGAAGCCGCCGAACGGCGCGCCGATGTCCAGGGTGTACATGTTGATGCCGTAGGTGCCGGTGCGGACGGCGGCCGCGACGTCCAGGCCGTGTTCGATGTCAGCGGTCCACACCGAGCCGGCCAGGCCGTAGTCGGTCTCGTTGGCGATGCGGATCGCGTCGTCCTCGTCGCGGTAGCGCAGCACCGTCAGCACCGGACCGAAAATCTCCTCCCGGGCGATCCGCATGTCGTTGGTGGCGTCGGCGAACAGCGTCGGCTGCACATACCAGCCGCGCTCGGACGGGCTCTGTTCGCCACCGAGCACAACGCGCGCGCCTTCGCTGCGGCCCGACTTGATGTAGTCCTGCACGCGGCGCTGTTGTCGTTGGGCCACAAGCGGTCCGATGTCCGTCGACTCGTCGGCCGGGTCGCCGACGTTCAGCGCCGACATCATGTCGGCCAGCGCGTCGACCACCTCGTCGTGCTTACGGTCGCTGACCAGGATCCGGGTCTGCGCGACGCATGCCTGGCCGTTGTTCATCAATCCCGCGGACTTCAGGCCGGCCACCGTCTTGGCGATGTCGGCGTCGTCGAGGATGATCGCCGCGGACTTGCCGCCCAGCTCCAAACTCACCCGTTTCAGCTGCTCGCCGCACAGCGCGGCGATCCGGCGGCCGACGGCACTGGAACCGGTGAACGCGACCTTGTCCACCCCGGGATGGCGGACCAGCGCCTCACCGATCTCGGGGCCGCCGGGCAGCACCGACACCACGCCCTCGGGCAATCCGATCTGCTCGATCATCTCGGCCAACCACAAAGCGTCCAAAGGCGTTTCGGGCGCGGGCTTAATGATGACCGTGCAGCCCGCGATCAGCGCCGGGATCAGCTTGGGCATGATCAGAAATTGCGGCACGTTCCACGGCACAATCGCACCGACCACCCCGACCGGGGCCCTGCGCAGGTGAACCTCGCCCAGCACACCCTGGCGGCGTTCCTCCCACGGGAAATCGCGGGCGGCGGCCAGCGACAGGTGGATCAGCGCCGCAGCGGCCGCCCCCTGGCCCATCCGGCTGAAGCTGCGCGGCGACCCCATCTCGTCGGTGATGAGGTCGGCCATTTCGTCGGCGTGGCCGGCGTAGATCCCGGCGAGCTGTTCGACCTTGGCCATCCGGTCGGCATGGCTAATCCGCGGCCACGGGCCGTGGTCAAAGGCGCGCCGTGCGGCGGCGACGGCGGCGTCGACGTCCTCGGGGCCCGCGACCTGGACATGCCCGACCGGCTCCTCGGAGTGCGGCGAGATCACGGCGAGCTGCTGGGGATTGGCGGGCTTGCGCCACTGGCCCCCGATAAACAGTTCGTTATAGGAGCGATGGCCGGAAGTCTCTGTCATCGGGGCACTTCCTCGGGGGATTGGACCGCGACCTCAATTTCGCTATTCACGCTAACATAGCGAAAAAAGCAGCGAGGCCCGATATGACCAGTGATTGGCGCAGTTACCCGTTCCAGTTGGTGCCCGGCGACAGCCAGTTGGACTTCCCCGCCGCCGAAGGCGAACACCCCGACCAGGAGTCGGACACCTGGTTCATCGCCGGTCAGCTTGACGCCGCTGAGACCGATCGCTCGTTTGCCTTCCTGACCATCTTCAACAAGAACCGTCCCGGGGGAACCGTCGTCGCGGACTTCTACACGATGGCGCTGTTCGACCTCGACACCGGCGACTACGGCACCTTCACCGACTACGACATGCCGCCGGCCAACATGGAGCCCGGCGCCCAGCGCAAGCTGACGATGGCATCCGGCCATCTCGACATCAACTATCACAGCAGCGCGGGGACCGCGTCGTGGACGACCAGTCGCAACGGCGATGGCGAACTGCTGCCCTACACCTACCGGGTCAGCCTGGTCGGGCAGGACCAATCCGGGCGCCCGATGCGGCTGGACCTGGCCGTAACACCAACGCGCGCACCGACACCGGTGGGTGCGTCGAGGTACAACGGAAAGATCGTCTGCTTCGGTCAAAGCGACACCTATTCCTACTTCCAGACCGGCATGGCGATGACCGGCACCCTGCGGTGGGGCGACGTGGTGCAGCAGGTGTCCGGCGCCGGCGGGCACGTCGATCGGCAGTGGTTCCCCAAGTACGCCGGCGGCGGGGGATCGGGAGGAGACCCGCGGGCCAGGTCGCACGAATGGCGCACCATCAACTTCGACAACGGCGTCGACCTGAGCATCTGGCGCCAGTTCGACCGCACCAACGGCAATGCGCTGCAGCCGTTTACCGGGATCACGACAAGCCATCCGGACCCCGCGATCGCGCCGGAATGCGCCGAAGACATCGAGGTCACGGTGAGCAGTTACGTGCGATGGCCGGAGGCCATGCGGCCCCTGGTGCGACCCCTCGCCCCAGCCCGGTACCTGCCCGACCGGCACCGGATCACCTGTCCCACACTGCAACTGGACCTCATCGGCGAGCCGTTGGTGGCGGCCCCGGCGCACGGCCTGCCGATTGAGTACATGGAGGGCCCTTATCGCTACCGCGGAACCATCTGGGGAAAACCGGTGACTGGCTTCGCCTTCAATGAACGCTCGCTGGCGTTGTACCGGGATTGGGAACTCGTGGATGTGCTGTCCACTACCGTGGCGGGCCTGGCACCGCCGGAGCCCACTCTGCAGGCCATGGTGGATCAGGTCGTGCCGCTGGTGGCGACCGGCCGGCGCAAGGACGCCGTCGAGCTGCTGTTCCGCTCCGCGCCCGTCGAAAACGACACGCTGGCAAAGCTTCTCGACGATCTGATCGCGGTGCTGTCAGCCGACCCCAGCTGACTGTGACAGCGCCCGGGCCCACGTGATGTGGCGATGCTGCAAGCCCGGCTCGTTGCGGCCGAACACCAGGTGGTCGCGGGCGCCCGACTCGAGATTGGCTTGCAGCCCCTCGACCAGTCGGTAGTCCTCGTCGCGCACGGTGGCGTGCGCATAATCAAAAACGGCTTGGACGGCGGCTGCCACCGCATCATCGGATACGTCCTGCGGTGTTGCGTTCTGGTGGACGGTGATTGACCTGCCGGGCCGATCCCCGGGGTACACCCGGAACAGCTCACCGTTGGCGATCGTCACCGAAAGCACGATGTTGGGGAACAGCGCATAGATCACCACCACGTTGTAGAACGGACTCCACTGATCCTCGGGCACGTCTTCGAGCTCCCGGATGGTGTTGAGCGGAAAGATCAGCCGGTGGTGCGGTCCGTAGGAGTCGAACACCGTGCAGTTGCTGCGCGCGATCGTGCCGAAGGTCTGCTGATGGACGGTGGCGAAATGGTAGTTCTCGGCGAAGGTATCGATCGCCAGCTTCCAGTTGATCGGGGAGTCCAGCACCTTCTCGCCCAGTGGGGACCAGCGCCCGATGCCCCACGAGTCGAGTTCGTCGGCGAGCGGGCCCAGGTGCGCCGCCACGTCCAGCGTCGCGCCGGGATCCAGTGCCACCCAGAGGAATCCGGCGAATTCGGTGGCCGGGAGCTCGGTCAGCCCGTCGGACTGGATGGTCACTTCCGGGAACCCCTCACGTCCCGGAAGCGCCACCAAGTGCCCCGTGTTGTCGTATGTCCAGGCGTGGTACGGACAGGTGAACCGTCTCGCGGTGCCGCAACCCGACACCACCTGCGACTGGCGGTGCAGACACACGTTGTTGAACGCCTTGACCGTTCCCTGCGAGGTTCGGGTCAACAAGATGGAGCGCCCCATCACCGTCTTCGTGCAGTAAGCACCCGGGGCGGGAAGTTCCGAGACGTAGCCGACCAGCTGCGGACTGGCCAGCAGCATGGCCCGATCCCGGTGGTGCCGCTCGATGCTCGTGTAGTCCCGCGCGTCGACCGTGTGCTGGGCCGGGGCGAGATCGGTCGTCTTGTCGCGCGCCAACTTCAACGCGCGCCGCGTCAGGTCGATGAGCTGGTCGTGCTCCATCCGCCCAGTACAGACCTTGTCACAGTTGTAAGGTCAAGGGGTGGCTGAGCAGCTGCTGATCGGCGACGTCACGGCCTTGACCGGCATCGCTTCCGGCCGTATTCGCCATTACGAGAAAATCGGATTGCTACACGCCCAGCACCTCTCCAACGGTTACCGTGTCTTCGGCGTCGAGCAGGTCCTCGACTTGCTGCGCATCGATCTGATGCGAAGCCTCGGCGTCGGTATCAATGACATTGCGCGGTTGATCGAGGGCGGGCACAGCACGCTGGCCGGCCTGCTCGACGAGCACCGCGCGCTGCTGGTGCAGCAGCGGGAGCGGATCGACCGCCTGATCCAGGCCATCGATGCGGCCACCGAGTGCGGCGAGGGGGACCTCAACGAGCACATCCTGCACCGGTTGGCGACCACGCACCGCGACAGCATCGGGGTGATCGGCCGGCTCAGCGCTCCGCTGCCGGAGCCGGTCGCCGCGATGTACGCCGACCTGTTCGACGAATGGGACCTGCCGGTTCCCCCGCTATTCGGGCAGATGGTGCTTCCGACGGCGGCCAGCACCCTGTTGTCGCAACTGGCCGAGACCCCGGGCCACGAGGTGCTGTTCGACCGGTTGCGCGGCCTGGCCGCCGACGTGATCGGGTTGGGCGAAGACGATGCCGCGGCATCGGAACTGGCGCGCCGCTGGATCGACCAGCAGCTCGCCGACCCCCTGCCCGACGAGGTGGTCGGCGTGCTGCGGGGCGTGCAACCGCTGCTGGAGCGCGATCCGGTGATCGTGCAGGGATTTCGCGCCTGGGCGGGATCGATCAGCCCGGCGGCCGGCGACTTCATCGAGGAGGTCGCCCAGCAGACCGCCCAGCGCGGACTGGAGGCCGTGAGCGTCATCGTGCTGCCCGCGCGCCAACCCGTTCAAACGAGCGATGTGGCACTGTGATGCACATGTGACCAGCGTGATCAACGTGTCATATGGGGTTTGTGTCGTACCCTGTGGCTTGTGTCATCCGTTTCGCGGCGCGATCTGCTCAAATTCGCGGCCGCAGCCCCCGCCCTGGTGGGCCTGTGCGCCGCCGGAGCGTCGCTGAGCGCCGTGCCCGCATCGGCGTCGCTCGGCACCCTGCTTGACTACGCGGCCGGCGTCATTCCGGCCAGCCAGATCCGGGCCGCCGGCGCCGTGGGGTCGATTCGGTACGTCTCGGACCGTCGCCCCGGCGGCAACTGGATGCTGGGCAAGCCGATCCAGGTTGCCGAGGCGCGCGATCTCAACAGCAACGGACTCAAAATCGTGTCTTGCTACCAGTACGGCAAGGCCAGCAGCGCGGATTGGCTGGGCGGTGCCAACGCCGGCCTGCAGCACGCGCAGCGCGGGATGCAGCTGCACGCCGCGGCCGGTGGGCCCGCCAGTGCACCCATTTATGCGTCGATCGACGACGATCCGTCCTACGAGCAGTACAAGAGCCAGGTGGCGCCCTACCTGCGTTCCTGGGAGTCGGTTATCGGTCATCAGCGCACAGGCGTGTACGCCAATTCGAAAACCATCGACTGGGCGCTGCACGACGGATTGGGCTCCTACTTCTGGCAGCACAACTGGGGCTCGCCCAAGGGATACGCCCACCCGGCGGCCAACTTGCACCAGGTTGAAATCGACAAACGCAGCGTCGGAGGGGTCGGCGTGGACATCAATGAAATCCTCAAGCCCCAATTCGGCCAGTGGGCCTAGCGCCCGACGCCGTCGTCCGGCCCGGTCGGGGCGCGGACTCTTAGAAATTCCAGCAAACACTCGTTCGCTCATTTTCCCGACGCGCGCGGGCGGGCGATCGTCGTCCTATGCCGCCGACGGCGTCGTGACGGCACTCCACGACCCAAAATTTTAATATAACGATTCGATAACAAACTTGCCTTGATCTGCGCAGTTATAGCTACTCGACCGTAACCACCTTCATGCAGCAGGTTTGGTAATCGGGTTCGCGCCGCCGGTGAAACCAGGTGTTACCCAGGACACGGTTACCCATGCGTAGAACTCATCAGTAACCGATCAGCACGCGAAACGAGGGTCGATCCTTATGACACTCTTAGTACAGCCGATGGAGTCCGTCGCGCCGCTCAGCATCAGCCGGGCGGTCTGCAGACAACACACCGGCCAGCCGTTTTCCCGGCTGTGATTCGACGCGGAATCGACAGAACCCCGCCCGGCGGTGGTGACCGCCAGACGAACGAGACCTAAAGACGCATACAGGGGAGACAGAAAAGGTGACGATCCACGAGCACGACCGGGTATCCGCTGACCGCGACGGCCAGGGCAAGGGCCAACAAGCCGGGGACGCTCACGCCCTCGTCGACCGCCTGACCGCCGGCGAGCCCTACGCCGTGGCATTCGGCGGCCAGGGCAGCGCCTGGCTGGAGACCCTCGAAGAACTGGTGTCGTCGGCCGGCATCGAGTCCGACCTGGCAACGCTGGTCGGTGAGGTCAACCTGCTTCTCGAGCCGGTGGCCAAAGAGCTCGTCGTGGTGCGCCCGATCGGCTTCGAGCCGCTGTCGTGGGTGCGTGCGCTGGCGGCCGAGGACCCGATCCCTTCGGACAAGCACCTGACCTCGGCCGCGGTGTCGATTCCGGGCGTGCTGCTCACCCAGATCGCGGCCGTGCGGGCGCTGGCTCGGCAAGGCATGGACCTGAAGGCGACGCCCCCGGTGGCCGTCGCCGGACATTCCCAAGGTGTGCTCGCCGTCGAGGCGCTCAAGGCCGGGGGCGCCCGCGATGTCGAGCTGCTGGCGATGGCCCAGCTGATCGGCGCGGCCGGGACCCTGGTGGCCCGTCGGCGCGGCATCTCGGTGCTCGGCGACCGCCCGCCGATGGTGTCGGTCACCAACGCCGATCCCGAACGCATCGGCCGGCTGCTCGACGAGTTCGCGCAGGACGTGCGCACCGTGCTGCCGCCCGTGTTGTCCATCCGCAACGGCCGCCGGTCGGTCGTCATCACCGGCACCCCGGAACAGCTGTCCCGCTTCGAGCTCTACTGCCAGCAGATCTCGGAGAAGGAAGAAGCCGACCGGAAGAACAAGCTGCGCGGCGGCGACGTCTTCTCGCCGGTCTTCGATCCGGTGCAGGTCGAGGTGGGCTTCCACACGCCGCGCCTCGCCGACGGTATCGACATCGTCGGCAGCTGGGCCGAGAAGGTCGGCCTGGATGTCGAGCTGGCCCGGCACCTGACCGAGTCCATCCTGGTGCGTCCGGTCGACTGGGTGGAGGAGATCACCCGGGTCAACGACGCGGGCGCCCGCTGGATCCTTGACCTGGGTCCCGGCGACATCCTGACCCGGCTGACCGCGCCGGTGATCCGTGGCCTCGGTGTGGGCATCGTGCCCGCGGCGACCCGCGGCGGGCAGCGCAACCTGTTCACCGTCGGCGCCGTCCCCGAGGTGGCGCGGGCCTGGTCCAGCTATGCCCCGACTCTGGTTCGCCTGCCCGACGGCAGGGTCAAGCTCTCGACGAAGTTCACCCGACTGACCGGGCGCTCGCCGATCCTGCTGGCCGGCATGACCCCGACCACCGTGGACGCAAAGATCGTGGCCGCCGCGGCCAACGCCGGGCACTGGGCCGAGCTGGCCGGCGGCGGGCAGGTCACCGAGGAGATCTTCGCCGACCGCGTCGAGCAGCTGGCCGGACTGCTCGAGGACGGCCGGACCTACCAGTTCAACGCGCTGTTCCTGGACCCGTATCTGTGGAAGCTGCAGGTCGGCGGCAAGCGGCTGGTGCAGAAGGCGCGCCAGTCCGGCGCGGCGATCGACGGTCTGGTGGTCAGCGCCGGCATCCCGGACCTGGAGGAGGCTGTCGACCTGATCGAGGAGCTGGGCGAGGTCGGCATCAGCCACGTGGTCTTCAAGCCCGGCACCGTCGAGCAGATCCGCTCGGTCATCCGCATCGCGACCGAGGTGTCCACCAAGCCGGTGATCGCGCACATCGAGGGCGGGCGCGCCGGCGGCCACCACTCCTGGGAAGACCTCGACGACCTGCTGCTGGCGACCTACTCCGAATTGCGGTCGCGGGCCAACATCACCGTCTGCGTCGGCGGCGGCATCGGCACGCCGGAGCGCGCGGCCGACTACCTGTCCGGACGCTGGGCGCAGGCATACGGCTTCCCGCTGATGCCGATCGACGGCATCCTGGTCGGCACCGCGGCGATGGCGGCCAAGGAGGCCACCACGTCGCCGTCGGTCAAGCGGATGCTGGTCGAAACCCAGGGCACCGATCAGTGGATCGGCGCCGGAAAAGCCTCGGGCGGAATGGCTTCCAGTCGCAGCCAGCTCGGTGCGGACATCCACGAGATCGACAACAGCGCCTCGCGGTGCGGCCGGCTTCTCGACGAGGTCGCCGGTGACGCCGACGCCGTCGCGCAGCGTCGCGACGAGATCATCGCGGCGATGGCCAACACCGCCAAGCCGTACTTCGGCGACGCCGGTGAGATGACCTACCTGCAGTGGCTGCAGCGCTACGTCGAATTGTCCATCGGGGACGGCGATTCCACCGCCGACACCGCGTCACCGGGCAGCCCGTGGCTGGCCGACACCTGGCGCGACCGCTTCGAGCAGATGCTGCAGCGGGTCGAAGCGCGTTTGCATGCACAGGATTTCGGCCCCATCGAGACGCTGTTCGACGGCTCCACCGAAGATGGCGCGCGGCTGCTGGAAAATCCCGCCGAGGCCATCGCCACCCTGCTGGCGCATTACCCCGACGCCGAACGCGTGCAGCTGCACCCGGCCGATGTCCCGTTCTTCGTCACGCTGTGCAAGCTGCTGGGCAAGCCGGTCAACTTCGTGCCGGTGATCGACAAGGACGTGCGGCGCTGGTGGCGCAGCGATTCGCTGTGGCAGGCGCACGACGCCCGCTACGACGCCGATCAGGTGTGCATCATTCCGGGCACCGCCGCCGTCGCGGGCATCGCCCGGATGGACGAGCCCGTCGGTGAACTGCTGGACCGCTTCGAGCAGGCGGCCATCGACGAGGCGCTCGCCGGCGGGGCGGAGCCCAAGGCCGTCACGTCACGCCGGACGGGCCGCGCCGACGTCACCGGCCCGCTGGCCGTCGTGCTGGACGCCCCCGATGTCCAATGGGCGGGCCGCACCGCGACCAACCCGGTCCACCGAATCGCCGATCCCTCCGAATGGCTGGTGCACGACGGACCCGAGAGCCGCCGCGCCACGCATTCGTCCACCGGCGCGCGGCTTCAGGTCGATGGCGACCGCGTCGTGCTCAGTGTCCCGGTGTCGGGCATCTGGATCGACATCCCATTCACGTTGCCGCCCAACACCGTTGACGGCGCCACCCCGGTGGTCTCCACCGAGGATGCCGCTACGGCCATGCGTGCGGTGCTGGCCATCGCGGCCGGCGTCGACGGGCCGGAGTTCCTGCCCGCGGTCACCGACGGAACGGCCACGGTCACGGTGGACTGGGACCCCGAGCGGGTCGCCGACCACACCGGCGTCACGGCCACCTTCGGAGAACCGTTGGCGCCCAGCCTCACCACCGTGCCCGACGCGCTCGTCGGACCGTGCTGGCCCGCCGTCTTCTCGGCGATCGGCTCGGCAGCCACCGACGCCGGCATCCCGGTTGTCGAGGGCCTGCTGAGCCTGGTGCATCTGGACCACGCCGCCCACATGGCCGGCAAGCTGCCGACGACCCCGTCGCAATTGACAATCACCGCAACGGCTTCGGCGGCCATCGACACGGACATGGGGCGTGTCGTCCCGGTCTCGGTCAGCATCACCGACGCCGACGGTCAGGCGATCGCCACTCTCGAAGAGCGGTTCGCCATCCTGGGCCGCACCGGGGCCGCCGAACTGGCCGATCCGACGCGCGCCGGTGGCGCGGTCTCGGAAAACGCGACCGACACCCCGCGCCGGCGCCGGCGCGACGTCGCCATCACCGCACCGGTTGACATGCGTCCGTTCGCGGTGGTCTCCGGTGACCACAACCCCATTCACACCGACCGGGCAGCCGCGCTGCTGGCCGGCCTGGAATCGCCCATCGTGCACGGCATGTGGCTGTCGGCCGCCGCCCAGCACGCGGTGACCGCCACCGACGGTCAGGCCCGCCCGCCGGCGCGGCTGATCGGCTGGACCGCGCGCTTCCTGGGCATGGTGCGACCCGGCGACGAGGTCGCGTTCCGCGTCGACCGGGTCGGAATCGACCAGGGCGCAGAGGTTTTGGAGGTCACCGCCAAGATCGGTTCGGATCTGGTGATGTCGGCGACGGCCCGCCTGGCGGCCAGCCGGTAGTTGGACCGGCCCAGCTCGTCGCGCGGCACGATGTCGTGCATCTTCGATCCGCGGTGAAACACCGTCTCCAGCAGGGCTTCCAGCTCGTAGATGCCGGTCACGCAGGCCAGCGCGGTGTACTCGCCGACGGAGTGGCCGCAGGCGATCGCATCCTCGACGAAGGCGCCCTGCTCGCGCATCTCGGCGACCTGCGCCGCGGCCACTGTCGCCATCGCGACCTGGGTGAACTGCGTCAGGTACAGCACGCCCTCGGGGTGGTTGTAGTGCACACCGCTGGCGATGATGCTGGTCGGGTTGTCCCGCACCACATGCAGAACCGAGAAGCCCAGGGTGTCGCGGGTGAACTTGTCCGCCTTGTCCCACACCTTGCGGGCGGCCTTGGACCGGGCCCGGACGTCCATGCCCATGCCCTTGTGCTGGATGCCCTGGCCGGGGAAAGCGTAGACGGTGTGCGGGGCCGCCAGGCGGGCCGTCGCCGACATCACCAGATCCGAACCGATCTTGGCGGTGACCTCCAAAACCTCTGCGCCGCG
>NZ_LZKI01000066.1 GCF_001672755.1 Mycobacterium colombiense
GCCGGCGTCGCCGTCAACCCGAACGCATCGGTGCTGGCGATCCAGCTGGCGCGGCAGACGGATCTCTCGGTCCGGCAGTCGGCCTACTTTGTCGGCCTGTCGATAGCTACCTATTGCCCGCAATACAAGGAAGACATCGACCCTTCTGTTATCTGGATGCTGCCGGGGCCCCCGCTTATGTGACCGCAATCGCGGCAGCAGAAGGGATTTCGGCTAGCTCAGCAGTGGTCGGTCCAGCATCGCTGGAGCGGGCAGTAGGTCGAATGCGCAAGGCTCACCATGGATCCGACGTCTCCGAACGTCACTTTCCTGGGATCCAGAGTCTGGTGGATGCTCTGGGCGATCTGGTCATACGACCAGCCCCACCCGATGTCGTCGCAGATCAGGCGGCCCATTCCGGTGAGGGCGATGTCGTGCTCGGGCGGCCAACTGAAACCGGCGCCGCGCAACTGAGCCAGGTATGCGTCATCGAGGGGGTCGGCGGTAGCGACCGCGGCGCTGGCAACCAGAGCCGCGGTCGCCAAGACGGGGACTGCCAACGCGGTCAGCCGGCGAGGTGAAAACATCATGCGCTTCCTTTCTTCGGGACGTTCACGATGCCGTCGACCCATAGCGGCATGAAGACGAAGAATAGGGAAAGCCGGGAAAAAATGGCTTATGAACGGCTGAATAATCGGATTTCTCGCACCGTTGGATGCGTGCGAGTTCGGCGTCAGCCCTCTGTCACACCGGCGACACCATGCTCGTACGCCGTGGTCACCCAGAACACCGTGCGCTCGATCCCCGGCACGATTTCGGTGACGTCGATCTCCCCTTGCGTGAATCGGGTGAGCAACCCGTAGACCACGCTGGTGAGGATCAGCTCGAGATCCTTGGCGAAGCCTGGCTCCGCTTGCGCCAGAACGGCTTTCGCAACGGGCACCACGGCGTCGACGCCCCGCTGGATCAGGCGCTTTCCGCCGGGGCCCGATCGCGCCTGGAAGTAGGAGCGCAACATCAACGGATGCCGTTCCCAGGGCTCGAAGATGGTCCTCATGACGTGCATCAGGTCCACATAGATCGACTCGCCGGGTAGATCGTCGATCAGCGACGGCAGGGCCGCATAGCGATTGGCGTCCATCCATCCGTCGAGGGCCGCGACGATGAGGTCGTCGCGCGTGGGATACCGCTTGTAGATGGTCGCCAGGGACACGCGGCCCCGCCGGGCCACCTCGCGCAACTGCACGGCCTCATAGCCCTCGTTGTCGAGCATCTCGACCACGATGTCCAGGATCGGATCGGCTTGCCGCCCGGAAGGTCCCTCCGCGGCCCGTAGCGAGGCCCCTTTTGCCGTCACAGTAACCATGTTACTGTGCGAAGCTGAGTAACGGCGTTACTCTGCCCTGATCTGGGCCGATGAACAGAGAGGACGTGCGCCGTGGGGTCAATAGATGGCAAAGTCGCCTTCATCACCGGGGTGGCGCGCGGCCAGGGCCGCAGCCACGCGGTGCGGCTCGCCCGCGAGGGCGCCAACATCATCGGCATCGACATCTGCGCCGACATCCCCGCGAACGGTTATCCGATGGCCTCCCATGAGGAGCTGGACGAGACGGTCGCGCTGGTCGAGGAGGCCGGCGGCAAGATGCTGGGCACGGTCGCCGACGTCCGCGACTTCGAGCAAGTGAAGACCGCCATGGATGCCGGCGTCGAACACTTCGGCCGCCTCGACATCGTGCTGGCCAACGCCGGGATCGCGCCGTTGGCGTTTCGGCAGTTGAGCATCGAGGAGGAGCTGGCGCAGTGGCGCGCGGTCACCAGCGTCAACCTCGACGGGGCCTACCACACGGCATGGGCGGCCGTCCCGCACTTGTTGTCCGGCAACCGCGGCGGGGTCATCATCTTCACCAGCTCGACCGCGGGCATCAAGGGTTTCGGCGGCCTGCAGGGCGGCGGCCTGGGCTATGCGGCATCCAAGCACGGCATCGTCGGACTGATGCGCACGCTGGCCAATGCGCTTGCGCCGCTGAATATTCGGGTTAACACGGTGCACCCGACCGCGGTGAACACGATGATGGCGACCAACCCCGACATGACCGAGTTCCTGGAGAAGAATCCCGGCGCGGGTCCCCACCTGCAAAACCCGATGCCCGTCGGGATGATGGAACCCGAGGACGTCAGCGCCGCGATCGCCTACCTGGTCTCCGACGAGGCGAAGTACGTCACCGGCGTGACCTTCCCCGTCGACGCGGGCTTTTGCAACAAGGTTTGATACGCGGATGACAACGAACAACGCAACGGGCCGGGTCGCGGGCAAGCGGGTCTTGATCACCGGGGCCGCGCGCGGCATGGGACGCTCGCACGCGGTGCGGCTGGCCGAAGAGGGCGCCGACTGCATCCTGGTGGATATCTGTTCCACGCCAGAGGGTTTGGAATATCCGCTGGCCACCGAGGACGACCTGAACGAGACCGCGCAACTGGTCGAGAAGCACGGCCGCCGGGCGATCGCGAAAGTCGTCGATGTGCGCGACGAGGCCGCCATGAAGTCGGCGGTCGACGCGGCCGTCGGCGAACTCGGCGGACTCGACGGCGCGGTCGCCAACGCCGGTGTGCTCACCGTCGGTACCTGGGACACCACCACCGCCGGGCAGTGGCGGCTCGTGCTCGACGTCAACCTCATCGGCGCCTGGAACACCTGCGCGGCCGCGCTCCCTCACCTGGTCGCCCGGGGCGGCGGGAGCCTGATCAACATCAGCTCGTCGGCAGGCATCAAGGGCACCCCGCTGCACGTGCCCTACACGGCGTCCAAGCACGGCATTGTCGGGATGACTCTGGCCCTCGCCAATGAGCTTGCCGCACAGAATATTCGGGTCAACACCGTGCACCCCACCGGCGTGGCCACCGGCATGGCGCCGCCGAGCATGCACACGTTGATCGCCGAGCAGCGGCCCGACCTGGTGCCCATCTTTCTCAACGCCCTGCCCGCACCGCTGATCGAAGCGTCCGACGTGAGCAACGCGGTGCTCTACCTGATGTCCGATGAATCCCGTTACGTCACAGGACTCGAACTGAAAGTCGACGCCGGTGTCACAATCCGCTAAGGCCCCGATGCGCGACGGCGCGCGACATGAACGCGGGGTGCGCACCTTCGCCGA
>NZ_LZKI01000067.1 GCF_001672755.1 Mycobacterium colombiense
GGATGACCCGGGCCTGGTCCTCGGGCAGGCCCATCCGGCCGACCGGAACCCACTGCGGCCATTGCGCCTGTTCCTGGCCTCCGACCTCTCGGGCTTCGTCACCGGCCACGTCATCCCGACCGACGGCGGCACCGGCGCGGCCGGCGGATGGTTCCGCTCGACGCGCCGGCCCGATCGCCGGTGGACCAATCGCCCCATCGCCCCCTGATCACGCGTAACCCAGCGCCGCGTTCTCCGCGCGGATGCGCACGGAGAGCACCAGCGCATTGGCCAGGCTGAACACGATCGCGGTGAGCCACGCGCAATGCACCAGCGGCAGCGCGGCCACCTCGGCCACCACCGCGGTGTAGTTGGGGTGGCGCACCCAGCGATACGGCCCGCGCTCAACCAGCGGTGCGTCCGGGATCACGATCAGCCTCGGGTTCCAGTGCTTGCCGAGCACGCTGACGCAGCGCCAGCGGACGATCGTGCTGAGCGCCACCACGGCCAGCATCGGCCAGCCCAGCCACCCGATGAACGGCCGGTCCAGGCTCCAGGTCTCGACGATGCACGAGACCAGGAGCAGGGCGTGCATACTGACCATCGCCGGGTAGTGATCGCGTCCGAACTCCTTGCCGCCGTGCGCCATTGACCATCTGGCGTTTCGCTGGGCGACCGCCAACTCGACGAGGCGTTCGGCCCCGACGGCGAGGATGAACAGGTAGTAGTACATGGCGTCGTCCCCCGTCACCACTGCAGCAACAGCAGCTCGAAGCAGAAACCCGGCCCCATCGCGAGCATCACCCCGAAGGCGCCGTCGCCCGGCGGCGCGGCGACCGTGCGGCGCAGCACGTCCAGCACGGACACCGAGGACACGTTTCCGTTCTCCCGCATGGAGTTTCGGCTGTGTGCGAGGGCATCGCCGGGCAACCCGATCGCGTTCTCGATCGACTCGAGGACTTTTGGACCGCCGGGATGACACACCCAGGCCGCGATGTCGGTGACGGACAGCGCGTGATCGGCCAGGAACGCGTCCACCTCGGCGCGCAGGTAGTCGTCGGCCATCTTGGGGACGTCACGGGACATGACGAGCTGGAACCCGCTCGAGCCGACGTTCCAACCCATCACGTCGACGGTTTCCGGAACGACGCGGCTGCGGGTCGCCAGAACACGTGGCCCTGTTGCTTTGTCGGCCAACGTGTTTCGTTCGGCCCCGGTGGCGACGACCGCGGCGGCGCCGTCACCGAACAGCGACACACCGATGAGCGCGGGGATCGAGGTGTCATCGCGCTGCAGGGTGAGCGAGCACAGTTCGACCGACAGCAGCACGGCCACGTCCCCGGGGTAGCCGTGCAGGTAGTCGTGGACGCGCGCCATTCCGGCCGCGCCGGCCACGCAGCCGAGCCCGAACAACGGCACCCGTTTGACGTCGGACCGCAACCCGATTCGTGTCATCAGTCGCGCGTCGATGGTGGGCACCGCGATTCCGGTGCTGGAGACCATCACGATGGTGTCGACCTCGTGCGGCGCCACGCCGGCGGCCGTGAGGGCCGAATTGATCGCCCGCTCACCCAGATCGACGGCCACCTCGAGATACGCGTCGTTCGCTTCCGTGAAGCCGCTCAGTCTCGGGTAACGCGACAGCGGCAGCGCGAGGCTGCGCCGGTCGACGCCGGCGGTCTGCGCAAAGCGCAGAAATCCCGGATCGGTGAAGCCGGTGAGTTCGCGTGCGACCTCGTCCTGGTCGTAGCGGTGCGGCGTGAAAGCCACTGCGGTGCCGGCGATCCGTGGAGCCCCGCATCCTCCGCCCGAGGCCCGGTGCGGGGAACTGGAAAACGTTGTTGCAGTCATGCCCATGCCGACGACGGCGGCCCCGTAAAAGGTTCACCGGATCACCGCCGAAGTGAGTTGAACCACAACGGCACAGCTACCGTTAACCGGGAGACAGGCCACGGGGGGACGTTGTCGGGCGCGCCTTGTTCGGCGCGAAAGGGCCTGCGGGACTGTGGAACCCCCGGGGCGTTCAGGCAGTTGGCGCAGGCCGGAACCGGGCTTGATCGTCGATGATGGTGACCGGGATGCCATTGAGCACGCCGTTGCCGGAGGGCTCGTCGACAAACGTCGGCGGGGACAGCACATTCGTGTTGACACCCGGCGAGCTGTTCGCCACCGACATGCGGGTGCCCGGCTTGCCGTGCCCCCAGCCGTGCGGCATCGAGACCACGCCGGGCTTGATGGACTCGGTGACCTCGACGGGAACTCTGATCTCGCCGGCCTCCGATTTCACCGTCACGATGTCGTTGTCGGTGACGCCGCAGCGGGCCGCGTCGTCGGGATGGATCAGCAATGTGCACCGGTCCTTTCCCTTCATCAGCGCGGGCACGTTGTGCAGCCAGGTGTTGTTGGATCGCAGGTGCCGGCGGCTCACCAGGACGAGCGGCTCGGCGGGCCGCTGCATGCGTGCGGCCAGGCGCGGCAGGTCGTCGAGCAGGTATGGCGGGGCGAGCCTGATCTTCTTGTCAGCCGTGCCCAGGATGTCGGGCAGCTGCGGCACCATCGGCCCGAAGTCGATGCCGTTCGGGTTGGCCTTGAGTATGTCCAGCGTCAGCCCACCCGGATTCTTGCCGTACTGGTCACCGAAGGGTCCGGTACGCAGCGTGAGGTCGAGCATTCGCTCGGGTCCGCCGTGCTCGTAGAGCTTGCGGATCTGTGCACCGTCGAGGCCTTGGGTAAACGCCAGGTAGTCGAAGAAGCCGTCGTCGATGGCCGCGACATCCACGTCCTCGGCCGGTGTGCCGGTGCACAGGCCGGTCAACCGGATCAGGATCTCCCATTCGTGCGGGCGATCGCCCGGATCGAACACCGGGGCGGAGTAATTCGCGATGCTGCGGATGGCGAAGAGCAGGATCAGATCGTCGTGGTGCGGCTGCTCGAGCGGGGACAGGCCGGGCAGGATCACGTCGGCGTGCCGCGTGGTCTCGTTGAGCCAAAGGTCAACGGAGATCATGGCTTCCAGCATCGGCAGCACTTCGTCGAGTTTGTCACCGGCGGGCGTGGACAACACCGGGTTGCCCGCGACGGTGATCAGCGCCTTGAGCTGTCCGTCGCCCGGGGTGGCGATCTCCTCGGCCATGCAGGACACCGGCGCCTGACCGAGCACCTCCTTGGCGCCGCGCACCCGGGTGTGCCAACGACCGAATTCCGGTGCGCCGTCCTCCAGCCCGGGCAGTGGCTGGGTGGTGATCGACCAGGCCGCCGGCTTGGGGAACATCGCGCCGCCCGGTGTGTCGAAATGGCCGGTGAGGATGTTGACGGCGTCCACCAGCCAGCTGGCGAGGCTGCCAAACTCCTGATTGCACAGGCCGATTCGGCCGTATACCACCGACTTCTCGGTGCCCGCGAGCTCGCGGGCCAGCCGGCGGATCCGGTCTTCGTCGATGCCGGTGACGGCGCTGACCCGTTCCGGCGGCCAGTCCGCGGCGGCTCGCCGCATGGCGTCGACACCATCGACGTGCGGCCCCGGCCTGATGAGGTCCTCGTCGAAGAGGGTGTGTGCGACGGCCAGCAGCAGCGCCGCGTCGGTTCCCGGCACGATGGGAAGCCATTCGTCGGCGCGCGCGGCGGTCAGGGTGCGCACCGGGTCGATCACGATCACCTTGCCGCGTTTGCGAATCCCGTCGATCAGACTCATCACGTTGGGCGCGGCCAACAGCGAGCCCTGCGACGCCGCCGGGTTGGCGCCCATGATCACCAACAGGTCGGTGCGTTCGATGTCGGGCACCGGGAAGTTCCACCACAGGCCGTACATGAGATGCGACGACAGGTTCTTCGGCCACTGATCGACCGTGCCCGGTGAATACGTGACCGGCATGCCGGACATGCCCATCAGGACGCCCGCGTAGCGGGCCAGTGAGAACGAGTGCGCCAGCGGGTTGCCGGTGTAGGCGGTGACCGCGCCGATGCCGTACTTGTCGATCACCGGGGTCAGCAGTTCGGTGCAGCGGCGAAACGCCGCGTCCCAGCTGACTTCCCGCCATTGGCCGTCGACCTTGATCATCGGCCGGCGAATGCGGTCCGGATCGTCGTGCAGGGCCGCAAGCGAGGTGCCTTTAGGGCACAGATGTCCGCGGCTCCACACATCGTCGCGGTTGCCCCGGATCCCGGTGACTTTTGCGTTTTTGGGGCCGCCCTCGACGCGAATTTCCAAGCCGCACATGGCTTCACACAAGGGACACGTGCGCAGGTGCGTCCCGTCTTCGCCCGGTTTCATCCACCCACTGTATTCCGCTACCGGCGGTAGCGGAAGTGCCAAGATTCGGGGTCAGCCCGCCCAGGGCCCGATGCCGCCGACCTTGTCGATGCGGATGTGGGTGAGGTAGCCCGGCGGGGCGTTGTCGGGCGGGAACTTGGTGTTCGGGTCGCCGAGGACCGGGTTGAGCTCCGCCAGCAGTTCGGGGGCGCCGCCCTCGGTGATCCGGGCGGTCCCGGTGAGCGAGAGGTAGGGCCGCATCCCCTGGCCGGCCGCGTCGAGCGACACGATGGTCACCGCGACGCGCGGATCGTTGCGCACGTTGCGGACCTTCTTGTGTTCGGAAAGGTGGGCGCTGACGAGTTCGTCTCCGTCGGGCGTCGACCGCAACGCCACCCAGACGACGCTCACCTGGGGGCTGCCGTCGGGATTGATGGTCACCAGCGTGGCATCCGCGCCCTTCCCGATGAGGTCGCGGGCGGCGTCGTTGAGCTTCATGCGTTGTTCTACACCCGCATGCGGCTTTTCATTCCCGGGCTTTCCCGCCCGCGACAAAGCGGTGGCCCGGCCACGCCTGTGACCGGGCCACCATCGACTGCCGCTACTGTTCGGCTTTCTGGCGAGCTTCGTTGATTTCGGCGGCCTTGCGGGCGCTTTCGGCTTCGGCCTCTTTCTGGGCGGCCTCTCGTTGCGCGTCGGCCTTGTCCTGCTGAGCCTTGCCCTCCCGCATCAGGTCGTCACGTCCGGCAACCGCGCCGGCGACTTCCTTGACCTTGCCCTTGACGCCCTCGACGATGCCTTCGATGGCTTCTTCCGGACCACTCTTGTCCGACATGCGTTCTCCCTCCGTGTGGCGCGCGAACGCCCGTGTCGTGCGCTCGCCCCCTTTATTGCCCAACCGCTGCGTTCTCGAAACGTGGGCGGCGAGTAGCCTTCGCCACACCCGTGACCGGGCGGATCGTCGTCACCGAGAACGCACCGGAGATATGGCCCAATTGCCGTGCCGGACAACATCGCCGATCACACTTCGGTGACTTTGGCGAGCGCCGCATCGGCAGGTTTCCAGCACCGTCACCGGGTGCGCCTACGCTGGTGGGCCGAGGTTTCGGCGACGGCGCGAGGAGACGTGACGGTGGAAATGTGGGAACTGGTCGCCCGCGAGCGAATCCGGGACACCTTGGCGCGTTACAACTGGTCCGGTGACGCCGGCCGGCTCGACGGACTTGCGGAGACGTTCTGCGCCGACGGCGTCCTCGAGATCCGGGGTTTCGCGCCGCTGCGCGGGCGTTCGGAGATCGCGGCATTCCTGGGCGGTGTCACCGGGAGGGTCGCCGTCGAGGCCGGCGTCAAACCGGTTGTGCGCCATAACGTCGCGAACGTGTTGTTCACCGCGGTGGCACCCGGACAGGCCCGGGTCGACTCCTACTTCACCGTGGTCACCCACATCGGGCTCGACCACTGCGGCCGCTACCGAGACCTCCTGGTGCCCGAGGCTGATGCTTGGCTGATCAAGCACCGCAAGGTTTCGACCGACTGGGCGGCGCCCGATTCCGCGATGGCCCGCGAGCCCTCCGGGGGGCAGTGATGACGTCCTCGCGGGCACACTAAACCTGTTGTCCGCGTTGATGTTCAACCGTAGTCGAGTCAAGCGGGAAAGGACCGATCATGTCCGCGTCCGAGACCCCGGCGCACTGATGATCGTCCTGGTCTTGGGCGCGACGTCGATCGAGCACTTCAACGTGATCGGTGAGCAGCTTGTGCACGCGCTCTTTCTCGTCGGCGTGATTGCCTTCCGCGGCCACCACCGCTACTGCGTCGACCGCCTGCTCGCGGGGCACCGGTCCACCAGCGCATAAGCGGCGACCCGCCGGCCGCACCGGGCGTCGGCTGAGTGGCGATTTCGTTAAATGTATCGCCGGGATGTTTGCCGAAAGCCCCGCAACGGCTACAGATAAAAGTCACCCGAAATAAGTTGCGGTCGCCCCGATCGTGCGTCCCCTCAGGAGCTCCGGGATGACCGCCGGTCACGTGACCAGCGGTCATGGCCGCATAACCGAGACGAGCAAGCATGCAACGACTCAGTGGATTAGACGCGTTCTTCTTATACCTGGAATCACCGACGCAGCCTTTAAACGTTTGCTGCGTGCTGGAACTGGACCCGATGACGATGCCGGGCGGCTACACCTTCGACCGCTTGCAGGAGGCACTGTCGGTGCGGTTGGACGCCGTGCCAGAATTCCGCCTCAAGCTGGCCGACAACCAATTGAACTTCGATCACCCGGTGTGGGTGGACGACGATCGGTTCGATCTTTCACGGCACCTGCACCGCGTCGCCCTGCCCTCGCCCGGAGGGCCGAGGGAATTAGCGGACATCTGCGGCCACATCGCCGGGCTACCGCTCGATCGGGATCGCCCGCTCTGGGAGATGTGGGTGGTCGAAGGCCTGCACGGCACCGACGCGTTGTCCGTCGTCGTCAAGATCCACCACGCGGTGGTCGACGGCGTGGGCGGGGCCAACCTGCTCGCGCAGTTGTGCAGCGCCGTGCCGGACGCCGCGCCGCCGGAACCGGCCGAGCGCATCGGCGCGGCGAATCCGCTGCAGATCGCCGTGAGCGGGCTGATCGGCGCGGCACTACGGCCGTGGCGCCTGGCCAAGGTGGTGCCGTCAACGGCGCTGACCCTGGCGGGAACGCTGCTGCGTGCCCGCGGCGGCGGCCAGACGATGGCGGCTCCGTTCGCGGCACCGCCGACGGCGTTCAACGGCTCGTTCACCCGGCGCCGCAACGTCGCCCTGACCAGCGTGGACCTTGAGGATGTCAAAACCGTCAAACGCCGGTTCGGGGTGACGGTCAACGACGTCGTGACCGCGCTGTGCGCCGGCGCGCTGCGCCAGTACTTCCAGGACCGCGACGCGCTGTCGGACCTCCCTTTGGTCGCCAGCGTGCCGGTGTCCGTCCGCGACAGATCAACTCGGACGGGCCGCAACCAGATGACCTGGATGCTCTGCCGGCTCGAAACCCACATCGACGACCCGGTGCAACGGCTGGCCAGCATCGCCGCCGGAAACGCCGCCGCCAAGGACCACTCCGCGGCGCTGGGCCCGACCCTGCTGCACGACTGGACGCAAGTGGCCGGACAAACCATGTTCGGCGCAGCCAGGAAACTGCTGCCACGCATGCCCCTGCCCGACAAGCCGCCACACAACCTGGTGATGTCCAACGTGGCCGGCCCGCAGGACCAGCTCTACTTCCTGGGGTGCCGGCTCGACGCCATGTATCCGCTCGGCCCGATCATCGCGGGCGCCGCGCTCAACATCACCGTGATGTCGCTCAACGGCCGACTGGGCGTCGGCATCATCTCCTGCCCCGACCTGGTTCCGGACCTGTGGGACCTCGCCGACGCGTTCCCGGCCGCGCTCAAAGAGCTGCTGAATTGCGGCGAATCCGTGGGCAATCCGCTCTGACCGGCCCGGTGAGCGGAACCCCGTCCGCCCTGCGCGCGAAGGCATGGCAGGGTGACATCCGTGGCAGACACATCTGAACCGACGACCGTCGCAGCGGACGACCTGCGTGAAATCGGCCTCGAAAAGGGCGCTTTGCGCTACTACGACACCGGCGGCCCGGATACCGGCCCGGTACTGCTGTTCCTGCACGGGTCGGGGCCCGGCGTCACCGGGTGGCGGAACTTCCGCGGCGTGCTGCCCGCCTTCGCCGCCCACTTCCGGTGCCTGATCCTGGAATTCCCCGGGTTCGGGGTCAGCGACGACTTCGGCGGGCATCCGATGGTCACCGCGTTCGGCACGGTGTCGCCCTTCCTGGACGCGCTGGGAGTCGAGAAGGTGCACATCGTCGGCAACTCGATGGGCGGCGGCGTCGGCATCAACTTCGCCACCCATAACCCGGACCGCGTCGACCGGCTGGTGACCATCGGCGGCATCGGCACCAACATCTTCAGTCCCAGTCCGAGCGAAGGCATTCGGCTGCTGCAGGAGTTCGTCGAGGACCCCACGCGGCAGCGACTGGTGGATTGGCTCAAGTCGATGGTCTACGACCAGGGGCTGGTCACCGAGCAGCTGATCGAGGAACGCTGGGAGCTGGCCACCGACCCGGAAACCCTGGCCGCGGCCCGGCGCATGTACGGCAAGGCGGCATTCGCCGGGATGAACGCCGCGCTGAACGCCTCCGACCGGCCGCTGCCCTGGGCGACCATGCACAAGCTCACCGCGCCCACCCTGTTGACGTGGGGTCGCGACGACCGGGTGAGCCCACCGGACATGGCGCTGATTCCGATGCGCACCATCCCCAACGCGGAACTGCACATCTTCCCCAACTCCGGGCACTGGGCGATGATCGAGGCCAAGGACGCGTTCGAAAGCACCGTGCTGGCGTTCCTGTCACGCGGCTAGCGGCGATCGCGCGCGCGGCGAAGCCGGACCACGCCGGTCGGCGCGATCAGCTCTGTCCCGCAAGGCCTTTCGTCAACAGGGCGAGCGCGTCGGGGTTGCCGTCGAGCGCTCGGCTGGTGCGGGTGGCGATCTGCCAGCGGTCGTCGATGCGGCGCAGCGCGAAATGGTGTGCGGTGGCCCGCCACACGCGATAGCCGTCGCCGTCGCGGACCAGCACCAGGGATTCGCATACCGCCACCGCCTCGTCACCGTCGACCGTGACGACACACGGCCCGAGGAAGTGCGAGCAGCCCTTGGCCACCAACTTCTGGTGGGCCTGCGAGCTGATCATCGCGTGGACGTCGGCGCGGCTTTCCATGCGCCAGCCGTCGACGTCGTACACGCCGTCGCTCGCCCACAGGCCCGCGGCGGCGTCGGCGTCGCCGGCGTCGACCGCGGGGCCGTACGAGGCGATCAGGCGGGCGATGTCGCGCTCGTCCTCGAGCCGGCGCAGGCGGGTCAGCACCTCGTCGATGGCGGTCATGGTGTTCTCCTCATCGCTGGGTGGCCCCGGCGTCGACGGGCAGGACGATCGCGGTGATGTAGCGCGCCTCGTCGGAGGCCAGGAACAGCGCGGCGTTGGCCACGTCCACCGCGTCCACCCACGGGACCGCGAGCATGTTCATCGAGCGGGCCGCCTCAGCGAATTCAGCGCGCGTGGGCGGGCGGTCCAGGTCGGGCCGAAACGCGGTGCTGACCACGTCGTTGTGGATCATCGGCGTGTCGACATTGGTCGGGCTGACGCAGTTGACCCGAACATTGTGTGGCGCAAGCTCATTGGCCATGCTGCGCATCATGCCGATCACGCCGTGCTTGGCGGCGGTGTAGTGCGCGACGCCGACCAGCCCGCGCAGGCCCGCGATGGAGCTCGTCAGGATCATCGACCCCGCCCCGCGCGCGATCAGGTGCGGCGTGGTCGCGCGGCAGGTGTGCCACACGCCGGTGAGGTTGACGTCGAGCATGGTGCGCCAGGCGTTTTCGTCCAGCTCCACGGCCATGCCGCGCGAGGTGATACCCGCGGTCGCACAGACCACGTCCAGACCACCGAACTGCTGGACACCGCGATCGGTGGCGGCCTGCATGCCGGACAGGTCGCGCACGTCCACGATTTCGGTGTGCACGCGCGCACCGGCCTCGGCGACCAATGCGGCCGTCTTTTCGAGGTCGGCCGGGGTGCTGTGCGGGATGGTCACCGTGTCGACCGGACCACACACGTCGAGCGCGACGACGTCGGCGCCCTCCTGCGCGAACCGCACCGCTTGCGCGCGGCCGATCCCGCGCGCCGCGCCGGTGATCAGGGCGACCTTCCCTGTTAGACGCCCTTCGGCCGTCATGGTCATGTCGTCTTCTGGGTCAGGCCGGCGTCCACGACGAGCTGGGTGCCGGTGATGTAGCGGGCTGCGTCGGAGGCCAGGAACAGCACGGCGTTGGCGATGTCGACAGGCTCGACCCAAGGCACCGGGAGCAGGTTGCGCGCCTGCAGCACCTCGGCCGCATCGGCTGCGGTCGGGTTGTCCAGGTCCGGCCGCAACCGCCGAAAGGTGTTCTCGTTCAGCACCATTGGCGTGGCCACCGGGCCGGGGTGCACGGTGTTGACCCGGATGCCG
Organism: Mycobacterium colombiense; assembly: GCF_001672755.1. Classification (GTDB taxonomy): domain Bacteria; phylum Actinomycetota; class Actinomycetes; order Mycobacteriales; family Mycobacteriaceae; genus Mycobacterium; species Mycobacterium colombiense_C. The sequence goes on from NZ_LZKI01000067.1 coordinate 10,280, forward strand.
CGCGGGCCGAGCTCGTTGGCCAGGGTGCGCGCCAGGCCCACCACCGCGTGCTTGCTGGCGGTGTAGTGCGCGGTGTTGGGCAGCCCACGAAGCCCGCTGGTGGAGCTGATGATGACGACCGAGCCACCCTGATCACCTTCCGGATCGACCATGTGCGGCACACTCGCCCGGACCGTGTGCCAGACGCCGGTGAGGTTGATGTCGAGCGTGCGCTGCCACACCTGGGGGTCGAGTTCCCAGGAAGGTGCGCCGGGCAGGTGGACCCCGGCGTTGGCCACCACGACGTCGAGGCGGCCCAGCGCGGCGACACCGGCATCCACGGCGGCCGTCATCGCCTCGAGGTCGCCGACGTCGGCCAGGCCGGTCACGCACCGTCGGCCGCGGTCCTCGACTCCCTGTGCGGTGTCGCGCAGCTCGTCGGCCGCGGTGTCGGCGTCGAGCGCGATCACGTCCGCGCCCTCGTCGGCGAAGCGCGCGCAGTGCACCCGCCCGGTGCCTTTGGCGGCGCCGGTGACTACGACGACCTTGTTCAGCAATCCCGTCATCGTTCGATTAAATCGAAGCCCCGGTAGCCGGTCTCGGCCACCTCGGCGCAGATGTCGTTGTAGGTGGCGAATCCTCCGACGAACAGCATGAAGCCCCTTGGCTTTCCGGGCACGTTCGCGCCCATGTACCACGAGTTCGCCTTGGTGAACAGCGTCGTCTCGGCACGCCGGGCGCATTCGGCGCCCCAGCCGTCGACGCTGTCCACGGTGGCTTCGATGCCCGCATACCCGTGGTCGTCGAGGTAATTGATGGCCTGGGCGATCCAGTTCACCTGGGCCTCGGCGTGCAGCACCATGTTGGCCAGCACGGCGGGCGCTCCCGGGCCCGAGATCAAGAACAGGTTGGGGAAGCCGTCCACACCCAGGCCGAGATAGGTGCGGGGTCCGTGCGCCCAGTCCTCACGCAGCGTCGCGTCGCCGCGTCCGACGATGTCGATGCTGTCCAGCGCCCCGGTCATCGCATCGAAACCCGTTGCCAGCACGATCATGTCAACATCGTAGTGCGCGTCACCTGCGTTGATGCCCGCGGCGTCGATCGATTCGATCGGCGCGTTGCGGACACTGATCAGCGACACGTTGGGCCGGTTGAATGTCTGAAAGTAGTTGCTGTCGGTGCAGATTCGCTTGGTTCCGATCGGATGGTCGGTGGGAATCAGCAGATCGGCGAGGGCCGGATCGTCGATGACGGCCCGGAGTTTGTCCTCGTAGAACCTGCGGGCCTCTTCGTTCGCCTCCAGATCGGTCATCTGGTCCGGGAACGTCTTCGAGAACAGCACACCACCCAACTGCCAACGCTTTTCGAACGCCGCGCGTCGCTCCTCGGGTGTGAACTGCATCGTCGGCTTCGGGGCGGTGAGGTGCGGTGAACCGCCGCCGCTGCGCCACGACAGCGCACGCCGCTGCGGATAATTCGCCTTGATCTCGTCGAGTTCCTCAGCGGACAACGGCCTGTTGCCGGCCGGGACGCTGTAGTTGGGGGTGCGCTGAAAGACGTACAGGTGTGCGGCCTGCTCGGCGATGATCGGAATCGATTGAATGCCAGACGATCCGGTGCCGATGACCGCCACCCGTTTACCGGTGAAGTCGACGGGTTGGCGCGGCCAGTGCGCGGTGTGGTAAACCTCGCCCGCAAAGGTTTCCAGGCCGGTGAAGTCCGGCGTCAGCGCGGCCGACAGCGGGCCGGTCGCCATCAGGCAGAACCTGGCCGAAAGCCGTTGGCCTGCATCGGTAATGACCGTCCAGCGCAATGCCGGTTGGTCGAGTGTCGCGGAAACCACGCGGGTGCGCAGCGCGATGTCAGGGCGCAGGTCGAGCTTGTCGGCCACCCAGTTCAGATACGCCAGGATCTCGGCCTGGGTGGCATACCGTTCGGTCCAGTTCCACTCCCGCTGGAGCTCGTCGGAGAACGAGTAGCAGTAGTCGACGCTCTCGACGTCGCAGCGGGCACCCGGATACCGGTTGTAGTACCAGGTCCCGCCTACCTCGGGGGCGGCCTCGAGCACCCGCACCGAGAGGCCTTGGCTGCGCAGTTTGTACAGGGCGTACAGGCCGGCGAACCCCGCGCCGACCACGACGACATCGAGAGGCTGTTGGCCGGGAGCGTTCACAAGCAGTCACCGTAGGGCCTTGCGCAGCGCGGGCCGCCGTCCCTCCCGATCACCGGACGGTTCGGGTGAGTTCTCCCGGCCACCGGGCGCGCGCGCCCGCCGCCCGGCGCTCATCGCCGACCATCGGCCGATGCCGGAAGTCGCACATGTCAACGTCGATCTGGACGGCCGGCGGCATCGTCTGCGCTGGCCGCAGGGACAAACTTTGGTCGAGACACTGCTGGACGCGGGGATCGCCGTGCCGCACTCGTGCCGGCAGGGCAGCTGCGGTTCGTGCGTGGCGACCGTGATCGCCGGGCGGGTCGACATGGCCCCGTGCGACGTCTTGGACGCCGCCGACCTCGACGATGGCCTGATTCTCGCCTGCGAGGCGAGGGCGGCCGGCGCCGATGTTCACGTCGAATTCTGATTGCCGGTGTCCGCTCATCGGGATTTCCTTTGGGACGGCCCGGATCTGCGGTAGACCATTACTAAGCCCACTCACGTAAGGACAACGATATGAGCGACCGGGTACTCGACCGGGTAGTGGCCATGGCCGACCAGTTGCGCGACCAAGCCGCCGAAGCCGAACGGATCGGGCGGCTCACCGACGACACCGTCAAGCTGATGAAGGGCGCCGGCCTGATCCGGCTGCTGCAGACCAAGCAATACCAAGGCTTCGAGGTTCACCCCCGCGAGTTCGCCGAGACGACGATGGCCACCGCGGCGCTGGACCCGGCGGCCGGCTGGATCGTCGGCGTGGTGGGTGTGCACCCCTACCAATTGGCCTACGCGGACCCAAAGGTCGCGGCCGAGATCTGGGCCGACGACGTGGACACCTGGATGGCCTCCCCCTACGCGCCGCAGGGCGTGGCCAAGCCCGTCGACGGCGGCTACCTCTTCAACGGCCGCTGGCAGTTCAGTTCGGGCACCGACCACTGTGACTGGATCATCCTGGGCGCCATGCTCGGCGACGAGAAGGGCATCCCGCTGATGCCGCCGCAGATGCTGCACATGATCCTGCCGCGCAAGGACTACGAGATCGTCGAGGACTCGTGGAACGTGGTGGGGCTGCGCGGAACCGGCTCGAAGGACGTCATCGTCTCCGACGCGTTCGTGCCCAGCTACCGGACCATGGATGCGACCAAGGTGATGGACGGAACCGCCCAGCGGGAGGCCGGCATGACCGAGCCGCTGTACCTGATGCCGTGGTCGACGATGTTCCCGCTGGGCATCTCGGCGGCGACCATCGGGATCGCCGAGGGGGCGCTGGCCGCGCACCTCGACTATCAGCGCGCGCGCGTTGGCGCCACCGGGACCGCGATCAAGGACGACCCCTACGTCATGCACGCGATCGGCGAGGCGGCCGCCGACATCAACGCCGCCCGCCAGGAGCTGCTGGCCAACGCCGACCGCATTTACGACATGGTCGCGGCCGGCAAGGAGGTGTCGTTCGCCGACCGGGCGGCCGGGCGCCGGACGCAGGTGCGCGCGGTGTGGCGCGCGGTGTCCGCGGTCGACGAGATCTTCGCCCGCTCGGGCGGCAACGCGGCGAGAATGGACAAGCCGCTGCAACGGTATTGGCGTGATGTGCACGTCGGGCAGATGCATGCCATCCACGTCCCCGGCACCACCTATCACGCGTCGGCGCTGAGTTCGATCGGCATCGACCCGCCCGAGGGTCCGCTGCGGGCCCTGATCTGAGCAGGAGACGCATCCGTGAGCGATCTGAAAAGCCTGGGCTACATCACCATTTCGACCAACGACATCGACCGCTGGCGGCAGTTCGCCTTCGGGGTGCTGGGTTTCGCCGAGGGCAAGGGCCCCGACCCGTCGGCGCTGTACCTGCGGATGGACGAGCGGGCGGCCCGGCTCATCGTGGTGCCCGGTGAGACCGACCGGGTGCTGACCGTCGGCTGGGAAGTGCGCGATCACCCGGCGTTGCAGCGCGTGCAGGCCACGCTGGACGGCGCAGGCGTGGCGTACAAACAGCTGTCCCCCGACGAGGCCGAGGCCCGCCGCGTCGAAGAGGTGATCACGTTCGAGGATCCCGCCGGCACCACGCTGGAGGTGTTCCACGGCGCCGTGCTCGACCACAGCCCGGTGGTCACGCCGTTCGGTGCGAAGTTCGTCACCGGCGACCAGGGCATGGGCCACGTGGTGATGCCGGCCACCGATCCCAACGGGCTCTTCGACTTCTACACCGAGGTCCTGGGCTTCCGCGCCCGCGGCGCGTTCCGGGTGCCGCTGCCCAAAGAGTTCGGCCCGGTGCGGGTTCGGTTCCTGGGCATCAACGAACGCCACCACAGCCTGGCGATCGTGCCGGCCGCGCACCAACGCGACCCGCGGCTGGTTCACATCATGGTGGAGGTCGACACCCTGGACGCCGTCGGGCAGGCGCTGGACCGGGTCAACGCCGAGGGCTTCCAGCTGTCGTCCACCCTGGGCCGGCACACCAACGACAAGATGGTCTCGTTCTACGTCCGCGCACCCGGTGACTGGGATATCGAATTCGGCACCGAGGGGATGCGGGTAAACGAAACCTATTACACCGCAGAGGAAATCACCGCCGACAGTTACTGGGGCCACCAGTGGGTCGGTGAAATGCCCGCGGCCATGCGGCTGTGACGCCCGAATCGGACGTCACGCCGGTCGCGGCGTCGTCGATCACGTCGTGGGATGACGGGGCCGACGTCGTCATCGCGGGCTACGGCGTCGCCGGTGCGGCGGCGGCGGTGGAGGCTGCGCGGAGCGGCGCCGACGTGCTGGTGCTGGAGCGCACCGGCTCCTGGGGCGGCGCGGCGTCGATGGCCGGCGGCTTCATCTATCTCGGCGGCGGTACGCCCATCCAAAAGGCTTGTGGCTTCGAAGATTCCGTCGACAACATGGCAGCCTTCCTCAACGTCGCGATGGGACCCGGCGCCGACGAGAACCGGATCGCCGATTACTGCGCCGGCAGCGTCGCGCACTTCGACTGGCTGGTCGGGTGCGGCGTCCCGTTCAACGCCGAGTTCTTCGCCGAGCCCGGCTGGGAGCCGATGGGCGACCAGGGCCTGATGTACAGCGGCGGCGAGAATTCGTTCCCGTTCAACACCATTGCCTCCCCGGCGCCGCGCGGGCACGTCCCGCAGATGCAGAACAAGAAGCAGGGCGAGGCCAGCGCCGGCTACATGCTGATGAAGCCGCTGGTGGAAACCGCGACCGCGGCCGGCGCCCGGGCGCTGTACGACGTGCGGGTGTCGCGGCTGATCGTCGAATCCGACGGCCGGGTGGTTGGCATCCGCGCCCGAAAGTACGGCACCGAGATGAACATCCGGGCGCGGTCCGGGGTGGTGCTGGCGACGGGCAGCTTCGCCTATAACGACGCGATGGTGCAGCGGTATGCGCCGCGGATCGCCGGCCGGCCCGCCGCCTCCATCGAGCAGCACGACGGGCAGGCGATCCGGATGGCGCAGGCGCTGGGCGCCGACCTGGCGCACATGGACGCCACCGAGGTCGCGATCTTCATCGACCCGCAGCAGCTGGTGCGCGGCATCCTGGTCAACGGCCGCGGGCAGCGCTACGTCGCCGAGGACACCTACCCGGGCCGGATCGGGCAGCTCACCCTCTACCAGCAGGACAACGTCGCCTATCTGATCATCGACGGCGATGCGCAGGAGGCGGCGATGGCCTCGTGGTCGCCGAAGTTCCTGCTGCGCCCGGCGACCTGGGTGGCCGACACCGTCGCCGACCTGGAACGCGACATGGGACTGCCGCCCGGGTCGCTGCAGGCGACGGTGGCCGCCTACAACGAGGGCGCCGCGCGCGGCGAGGATCCGCTGCTGCACAAGAAGCCGGAGTGGATCAGACCGATCGGCTCCCCCGTCGGCGCCGTCGACCTGCGCGAGAACACCGGCGGTTTCACCCTGGGCGGGCTGGCCACCACGCTGGACGCCGAGGTGCTGCACGTCAGCGGCGCGCCCATCCCGGGACTCTTCGCCGCCGGGCGCTGCACCGCCGGCCTGGCCGCCTGGGGGTACGCCAGCGGCGTTTCGCTGGGTGACGGCAGCTTCTACGGCCGGCGCGCCGGGCGCTCCGCAGCCAAGGGCTGAGTCTCATGTCCTTCCTGGCCAGCTCCGACCCGTAGTACCCGCACCGCAGCGAAACGAAGGTGGAGGACAGATGGATTCTCACCAACTGCGAGTTCTGTGCGATGAGCGAGACGTGGAACGAAGGTTGATTCTGTTCGCCCGCGCCATGGACGACCGAGACTGGACCGCAATCGCCGAAATCCTAGACGCTGATGCAGAGGGTGATTTCGGAACCGGCCGCGTGCAGGGTAGGGCTGCGATCGTCGAAATGCTGCACGGATTTCTCGACAGTTGCGGCCCCACCCAGCACCTCTTGGGCAACGTTGTCATTGATGTCGACGGCGACGTCGCGATCAGCCACGCCTACGTCCACGACGTTCATTTGAGATCTGACGCCCACCATTCGGCGCGGTTCTACACTCTCGGCGACTACACGGACACTTGGCAGCGGCGCCACGACGGGTTGTGGTGCCTGACCGAACGGATCAAGTCCAATCGAGCCTATGTCGGGTCTCTCGCGCTGTTCGAGAGGTAATCGGGGACGGTCGCCGGTCGAAAACCTCGACCACCACCGTGCTCTGACCTGAAAGAGCCGCCGACCGCCGTCGGACGCGACCGCGCCCGGCGGCGGTTTTCGTGTCATGTGTGACAAGGACCACGCGGATGTGGTAGAAACAGATATTCCTAATAGGAATATTCCAGCTAGATACCCTTGGAGGGTCGATGCCAGCAACTGCCGAAGCAGCTACGCCCACGGCGGTCATCGACCGCATCTCGCTCGTCCTGGACGCATTCGACGGGCCCGGCCGGCTGACGCTGGCGCAGATCGTCCGGCGTACCGGCCTGCCGCGCTCGTCCGCGCACCGAATGCTCGAGCGCCTGGTGCAGCTGCGCTGGCTGCGCCGCAGCGGCCGCGACTACGAGCTGGGCATGCGGCTGGTGGAGCTGGGCTCGCTGGCCGTGCATCAGGACCGCCTGGTGCGCGCCGCCGGTCCCCTGCTGGGCGAATTACACCGCGCCACAGGGCTCGTCGTGCACCTTGCGGTTCTGGACGGCCCCGACGTGGTCTACCTCGACAAGGTAGGGGATTCGTCGCCGGCGCCGATACCCACGCGGGTGGGCAGCCGTCAGCCCGCGCACTGCACCGCCGTCGGGAAGGCGATGCTGGCCTACCGCGACGAGGACGCGCCGGTGGACCTGCGGGTCCGCAAGACCAAGTACTCGATCGCCACCGGCTCGCAGCTGGCCGTCGAGTTGTCGCGGGTGCGCGCGCATGGTGTCGCCTTCGAACGCGAGGAATCGCTGCTCGGATTCGGTTGTGTGGCAGCACCTATCGGCGGACCGGGTGAAGCCCAGGAAGTCATAGCGGCGGTGTCGGTGTGCGGGCCGATGAATCGAATGATGTTCGACCAGCGATTGATCGCCCCGGTCCGGATGACCGCGATGGGCATCTGGCGGCACGCCGAGGGCGGCACGCAACGCGTCGCCCCGACCCTGCAGCCCTTGCGTCCGCTGCGGCCGGCGCCGCGGCCGGTGTTGCAGTACGCGTAAACCTCGATACCTCTCCTCATCGAGACGCTGGCAGCCGCGGTCCGTTGGTTCGCACCACGGCGGACCCAGGCCAGCGCGAGCACCCGCTCCCGATCTGTGCTGTCGACGGACGTTGAACCGGTGACCCACTGCCGCAGCGTGAGGCATCACGTTCCCGCCGTGGGCATTTCGCAATCCGGTAAACGGTACCTCCCAGTAGACGGGACTTACCCGTGTCCAACGCGAAACCGCGCCATACCCTTTGCGTATGGCTAACGGTGAGATATTTGTCGTCGACCGTGTCACCACGCGCCCCGGTTGTGCCAGGGAATTTGTGGACACCTACCTCAACGAGTACGCCCCGGCCGCACGCGACCGAGGTATGACGCTGCGTAACATCCTGGTCAGCCCGCCGATCTGGTTCGACGATCAATCCAACACCGTGACCGTCACCTGGTCACTACCCAGCCTGCAGGCGTGGTGGGAGATGACGTGGCAGGGCCGGCCAGACCCCACCCTGGGGCCATGGTGGGAAGGCATCAGCGATCTCATCGAGACGCGCGGGCGCAGCGTGGCCGCCGCGGCCAACGACGTCGATCGACTCTGCGATGTATAGCGTGATCCGGCTGCTCGACGTCATCGAGCAGGATCGCGACCGCGTGCTGACCGCTGTGCGTGCCGTCGCCGCAAACACCGGGGCGCAGTGCCGAGTCGCCGAGCCGACGCTGCCGGGTGCACGCAACGGCGGCGACGTCCTGGTGCACCTGCGCTTCGGCGCGGAAAGCCAATGGCATTCCGCCGAGCCCGATTTTGCGGCTTTGCTCAATGATCCCGCGATCACCGCCGTCAATGGCGCCTGCTATTCAGGCGCGGCTTCCCGTACGGGCGAAACCGGCACCGTCTATCGAGCGCTGTTGCTGTGTGTGCTTCCCGGCACCGACAACGACACCATCGCCCGCTTCGAAGATGAGCTGCGTTTGATGCCGCGGTATATAAAGACGATCACTGCCTGGCAGCTGAGCCGTGTCGAGCAAGCTGTCGGGGCGCAAGAGTGGACCCACGTGTTCGAGCAGGAATTCACCAGCGTCGAAGGGCTGATGGGCCCGTACTTGATGCACCCGATCCACTGGGCCGTAGTGGACCGGTGGTTCGATCCCGAGTGCCCCGAAGTCATCGTTCGTAATCCGGTGTGCCACAGCTTCTGCGCCATCACCGAGCCGGTGCTGAGCTGAATCCAGCTAGACCCCCGCCGGCAGGATATTTGGGTTGGCCGTCGTCGGTGGCTCCAGCGCGGGTAGCTCGCCTTTGCCGTCCAGTGTGCGAACTTGCAACCGCTGCGACCACGGATAGTGCAGGCTGAATGCAACCAAGCCGGTTCGCTCAGCCGCGGGAAGGTGACACATCGCCAGTACTGTTTCGGCCAGGTATTCGACCGATTCAGTCGGGAACGACTTGGGAATCAACTGTGCTGCACCGGGTGTCCGAACCGCCGTCGACGGGCCCACGCAATTGACCGCGATGTTGGCGTCGAGCAGTTCGGCGGCGACCCCCTGGGTGAAACGGTGCAGCCCGGCCTTCATGGACGCGTAGATCACGTCACCCGAAGTCTTGTTGTAGTCGCGGTACGGCCGCACCGGCGCCAGCCCGGTCACCGACCCGATGTTGACGATCCAGCCCGCGCCCTGCTTGCGCATATGGGGCACTGCGGCTTTCGTCAGGACAAAAGGCGTGCGCAGGTAGTGCTCCACAGTACGGTCGAACGTCTCCAGGCCCATCTCCTCGATCACCGAGTAGTCGGCGAAGCCCGCATTGTTGACCAGGATGTCGATACGGCCGGTGCGGTCGAGCACGTGATCGATCAGGCTACTCCGGGCACCGTGGTCCTCGAGGTCTACGGCCAGCCCGAACGCCGATCCCCCGGCGTTCTCGATCAGGGCAATCGTCTCATCAATCGTTCCCGGCAGTACCGCATCCAGCCCCGTCCGGGTGGACCGCGAGGGTGAGCGGTTTCGCGCCGTCACCGCCACCGTGGCGCCCTCGGCAGCCAGTCGCTGCGCGATCGCCCGGCCAATCCCCCGGCTGCTGCCGGTGACCAAAGCCGTTCTACCGGAGAGTAACCGGGTCATCGCAACTCGAAGTGCTCTTCGATCGGCGCGCGGTGTTCATGCCAGAGGTCCACCAGCCGATACGGAGTGGCCACTACGACCCGCCCCGAACCGGAGCGGTAATAAGTGTGTGCGTTCGGGGTGTGACACCACACCGTGTTGGCCATGGCCTCGTCGATCGCGGCCACATAGTCATCGTAAGCCTGTTGCGTGACCTCCATCGTCGTCGCACCGCGCAGCGCCATCAGCTGCAGGCATTCGATGATGTAGTGCGACAGCACTTCCATCGAGAAATTAGCGCCTGCTCCGTGACCGGGACTGTAATTCGGGGCTGAGTTGATGAACAGGTTGGGAAAGCCCGGCACGGTGCCGCCGCGGTACGCACGGGGGCTGTCACCCCACTCGTCGGTGAGTTTGCGGCCGCCGCGGCCGCGAATATCGATGGTGGACAAGAAATCAAGGTGATATCCGGTGGCATAGATGATCACGTCGAGATCGACCTGCCTACCGCCCTGCGTAACAATACCTTTGGCGTTGACCGCGGCAGGCTCACTGGCTTCCACATCGACGTGCTCACGGGTCAACGCCGCGTAGTAACCACCTGGGTCGCGGATAATCCGCTTGCCGTAAGGCGCAAAATCCGGCGTCACCTTCTTCGCCAGTTCGGTTCCCGAACCGAAAGTTGTGTTGATGTAGTCCATACACATAAGCAAGAGCACGTCGTTCGCGGGCGAGATCGATAGATGCGTTTCCGCCCACTCCGGGTCACGCAGGATGACGGGATAGTTGTTGTCCGCGGTGCCCCAGTAGGATTTCAGCCTGTTCCATTTGGCGTAATGCGGGACGTGACGGCCGAGATAACGGCGGTATTCGGGAACGTCGTCGGTCAGCCGCTTACGCGGCGCCACCCAGTGTGGCTGCCGCTGGAACACCGTGAGGTGCTCGACTTCGTCCACACAGGCGTCAACGATTTGCACGGCTGTGCAACCAGCACCGATGATCGCCACTCGCTTGCCCGCGAGATCCAGTGATGCATCCCATCGTGCGGAGTGAATGCCGATGCCTGCGAATGTCTCCCGGCCCGATAGCTCTGGCCAACGCGGCCGGTTGAGATAGCCCGCGGCGGTAATCACCACGCGCGCATGAGTGATGGCACGCTTACCGTCGCGGTCAACCGAGTGGATCTGCCAACAAGCGCGGTCCGCATCCCACCACAGCGCCGTCACCTCGGTGGCGAATCGGATGTGCTCACGCAGTCCGTACTTGTCCGCCAACGCAACCAGATATGCCTGGTATTCAGCGCCCTGCGGGTAGTAGCTCGTCCACTCGGGATTCACCTCGCGCGACAACGAGTAGTACGCGGAGGGAGTGTCGACTCCGATGCCGGGGTAGGTGGTGGTCAACCACGTCCCACCGACTTCGTCGTTGCGATCGATGACTTCGTAGCCAACCCCGGCTTCGGCGGCCGCGAGCGCAGCGATGATGCCGGCGATGCCCGCACCGATGATCACCACATTTGTGGTTTCGGGGATCGGCACCGTTCGCGGCAGCGTCGGTCGTGAGAGCTGAAACCCGCCCTGCTCGAGCAGCAGCGGAACGAACTCGTCGTCCACCTCCGACCCCAGAGCCAGCGGAAGCAAGCGCCTGAACAGCTCGGGGTCATCGATGGGCGGAGCACTCGCCTGCCGGTTCTCGACCAGGGCGGCAACCAGGGCGCTCACCAATTCCTGTGCGGTGTCGGCATCGGTGACGCCGGCCCGCTCGGGGGGATCGGGGACGTGGGAAATCTTAGGCCCGAACTTCTCGATTACAGACGCGTCGCCGGTCAGCTGAGCCAGGACCGCAACCAGCACGCCGGGATCGGCCCGAGCAAGGTGCGCCCGCAGTTCCTCGAGATCGAGCGCGGCCGAGTCGGGAGGCGACGTCGATTCGGTGGCGGAGGTCATGGACTGAGTATCGGAGCGGGTGAGCGGCTTGGGCACTGCTGTGTCTACTCAGCGGGAGGCGAGAAGCTGCGTCTCGACTGTCGCGGCCTACCCTCCCACGTATGCAACGCGTGCGTCCCTCTGAACTCGACGCTGTGATCGCAAAGGCACGCAGTCACACGCTCAGTGATATTCCGCGCCGGTCGGCCCGAAAGCATCCGGGCAAGCCCGCGATCATCGACGGAGACGTCCTTCTCACCTTCGCTGAGTTCGACGCTTTGGTAGACAGGACCGCAGCCGCGTTGCACAACAACGGCTTTGCGCCCGGCGAGCGCATCGCCCTGCTGGCCCACAACTGTTGGCAGTACGCGGTCCTGGTTTTCGCCACGGCTCGCGTCGGTGTGGTTTTGGTGCCGATCAATTTCATGCTCACCGCTGAGGAAATCTCTTACATCCTCGGTCACAGCGGAGTCAGTGGATTCGTCGTCGAGGGTGATTTGACGGCCACCGCCGAGCGCGCGATGCAGCTCGGCGGCGTTGTCACGACCAGGGTGGCACTGATGCCGGCCGGGCGCACCGCTCCCCCGGGCTGGGATGACTTCGCAGGGTGGTTGACGGCGAACACCACCGCGCCGGACCTGAACATCGATGACGACCAACTCGTGCGGCTGATGTATACCAGCGGGACCGAGTCGCGGCCCAAGGCCGTGATGCACTCCAGCCGCAGCCTGATGTGGCAGTATGCGAGCACGATCGAGGCCGGCTCGATGTCTGGAGACGACGTCGAGATCCATTCGCTACCGCTTTATCACTGCGCACAGCTGGACAATTTCCTGGCCACCGACATCTATCTGGGCGCTACCAGCATCATCCTGCCGCGTCCCGAACCGGACGCGGTCCTGCGCACCATCGAGCGCTATCAGGTAACGAATTACTTTGCGCCACCGACGGTGTGGATCAGCCTGCTGCGCTGCCCGACCTTCGATAAGGTAGATCTGACCAGTTTGCGCAAGGGGTACTACGGCGCCTCAGCGATGCCGATCGAGGTACTGCATGAGATCCGCCAGCGGCTGCCGCGTCTGAGGTTGTGGAACTTCTACGGCCAGACCGAGATGGCGCCATTGGCGTCAACCCTGGGACCCGATGAGCAGGATGCCCATGCCGGCGCGGCCGGGCGCCCAGTTGTCAATGTGGAGACAACGATCCTCGATGACAACGACATCCCCCGAGGTACTGGTTCGGTGGGCGAGATCGCGCATCGCAGCCCGCACTTGATGCTGGGCTATCTCGACGATCCCGAACGAACTGCCGAGGCCTTCCGCGGCGGCTGGTTCCACTCGGGCGATCTCGGTTACTACGACGAGCACGGCATGTTGCACGTCGTGGACCGCAAGAAGGACATGATCAAAACCGGCGGAGAAAATGTGGCCAGTCGCGAGGTCGAGGAGATCGTCTACCGGCATAGCGGCGTCGAGGAGGTCGCGGTCTTCGGTGTGCCGCACCCGGTTTGGGTGGAAGCCGTGGTGGCGGCGGTGGTGCCGCGCGATGGCATCGGTCTCACCGAAAATGACATTCTGAACCATTGCCGCGAGCATCTGTCCGGCTTCAAGACACCCAAGCGAGTTTTCTTCGTCGATGCACTGCCGAAAAATCCGAGCGGCAAATTGCTCAAGCGAGAGCTTCGCGACCGGTTCGGTCTCGGGGGGCAGGCCGTGTTCCACTGACCGGGCATCCCGGTGTTTGCATGACCACACCGGGAGTTGACTGATGCCATGAGCAACGACCTCACGCTGTCCGACCTGCAGGAGTTTATCGCCGGGTTCTGGTACCACTACGACGAGGCACACTACGACGAGCTGGCAGCCCGTTACGCCGAGAACGTGCGCTACGTGACCCGAAGCGATTCGGGCACAAGCCCATTCGAGGAACTGATGTCGCCCGAATTGCATGGCCGCGCCGCCGTCATGGAATGGATGTCGAAACACCGCAAACAAAGTCCGTACCCGCTGCGCCACCATGCCACCAACGTTCACCGCACGGGTACCGATGGTGACGTCACGTACGCGCGGTTCTATATCTTCGTCAATCAGACCGCAAACTTCGTGCCGTTCGCGGTTTCCAGCGGCGTAGCGACCGTCGGCGTGCGCCGCGGCACCGGCGGGCTGGAGTTCACCGAGATGGACATTGTTCTCGACACCACCAACTCGGTCTTGCTCTCCGAGCTCACCGTCGACAGCGCCACTGGTTCGTGAGCGCTCGCGAAACATTCTCCGGCGGCGTCGCCGTCATTACCGGCGCCGGCGCCGGCATCGGTGCCGGACTGGCTCGACATGCCAGCCGGTTGGGGATGACGGTTGTGCTGGCCGACATCGACGCCGACGCCATCGCCGCGCTGCGCGACGAGCTCTGCGCGGCCGGAGGGGCAGCGCTGGATGTGGTGTGCGACGTTCGCGAACCCGACGCCGTGCAGGCGCTCGCCGAGAAGACCTACCGCGATATCGGTGCGGTACGACTGCTGGTGAACAACGCGGGCGTCGAACAGTTCGGCTACCTGTGGGACACACCCGTTCCCAACTGGAAGCGCGTCATCGACATAAACATCAGCGGCGTCTTCCACGGTGTGCGGGCCTTTCTCCCCAGAATGATGGCCGCCGACGAGCAGGCGTGGGTGTGGAATCTGTCGTCGGTCGGCGGGGTGGTGTCAATTCCGTTGCAGGCGCCTTACATCGTGAGTAAGCACGCGGTGCTGGCGTTGACCGAATGTCTACGTCTTGACGTTGAAACGGCCGGACACGGCCAGCACATTCACGTCCAGGCGGTGCTGCCTGGTGCGGTGGTGTCCAACATTTTCGAATCGGCGGGCGGCGTCGACGCCGACGGTGCGAGCGACCGTGCTGCGGCGGAGTCTCAGCGATCGGCGATGCTGGACATCGCGGCCGATGCCATGGATCCGCTCACCGCCGCCCAAGTGGTGTTCGAGCAGGCCGCCCAAGGGCGGTTCTATCTCCTCACCCAACCCGAATTCGTGGGGAATGCGATGCTCGAACGAGCCAATGTGCTTGCTGGACAGCGACCTCCAATGCTACGCACCAGAAGCCGTTTCGATCCCAAACAACGTCTCGATCCCAAACAACGTCTCGATCCCAGACAACATCTCGATCCCAGACAACAATGAATATTCCGCCCCTGGACCCCGATGCCGCTGCCAGGGTGGCGTCCTTGGGCCGCGTCGCGCCGATGCGGCAACGAGGTCTTGCGATGGTGCGCGATTCACTCGAATCAATGCCACTGCCGCCGATGCCCGACATGGCCGAAGTGACCGATCATTCCATCGCCGGCCCTGATGGCGAGCTTCCGCTGCGCATCTACCGACCGACCCGCGACGTCGATGCGCCGGCATTGGTGTATTTTCACGGTGGCGGCATGGTGCTCGGGTCCAACCATTCCTTCGAGCCGCTAGCCCGCAACATCGCGCAGTCGTCTGGTGCAACGGTGGTCGCCGTCGAATACCGCCTGGCACCGGAAGCCCCGCCGCCGGCACAGTTCGACGACGCGTTCAGCGCGACCGCATGGGTCGCCGCGAACGCAACCGAATTGCGGCTGGATCCAACCCGAATCGGGGTAATCGGTGACAGCGCGGGTGGCGCCCTGGCCGCGGCAGTCGCCCTGGCCGCCCGTGACCGAGGCGGTCCGCCCTTGTTCTGCCAGGTGTTGTTGTACCCGGCCGTGGATAGAGACATGACGGTGCCATCACTCGCGGCGCTGGAATCGGCGCCCATGCTGAGCCTCGACGACATCCATTACATGCACGAGCTGGCCGATGCGGGAACCGGCCCGCCCGATCATCCGTATCTCGTGCCGGCGTACGCCGCCAATCTGTCCCACCTTCCGCAGGCCATCGTGGCGACCGCCGCGGTCGATCCGATCCGCGACTGGGGAGAACGATACGCGGAGCGGTTGCGGGATGCCGACGTGCAGACCACCGTCACTCGTTATCCCGGTGTGTATCACGGCTTTCTGATGCGTTCAGAATCGGTGGCGCGTGCCGGCCTCGCGCTAGCCGAGATCGGTGCGCTGCTCAGGGCGAAGTTCGCGAATCCACTCCCGTTGTGAGACGGGCACATCGCGCCGTCCGTGCCCGAACCGCGAGCCGGCCGTGCCCGAACCACGACGAGGCCCCGTCGAGCGGGATTTTCCTCCCGATCACCGGACATGAGGTGCTCGTTGTCGTCCTCGCGCGGCGAGGATCGATCGCAGCAACATGACCGAGCGTCGCCCAGAAGGAGATCTCGATGCTGACTCACGAGCGGCGGATGGAGTTGTCCGACATCCTGCGCCCCGCCGCACCGCCCCGGGAAATCAGGGATGTCTACACCGACGATCAGAGGGAGCGGCTGCTCGACGTCGTACGCACCGAAGGCCCGTGGAAGCTGATCATCGCGCAACATTTCGCCTCCGCCGATGAACTGATCGCCACCATGAGTGGTGCGTTCCCCGAGGGATTCACGCCATCGCTGGACCTCTTCCTCACCCCGACGTTCCGCGGCTACCTGGCCAACTACGGCGCGGCGCTGTACCCGCAGCTACACGATTGCTTCTACAACGCGCGATTCCTGGAGATGGCCAAAAGCTACTGGAACGCCGAGTACGCCAAACCACAGCTGATGCTGTTCAACATCAACGGGCCGTGCGCCAATCGTGATCCGGGGCACCTGGATTCGCCAAGTTTCCGCGGCGTGCGGCACGAAAACGCGCCGACCTGGCTCAGCAGTGTGATGGGCAAGTCCGGGCTTTTCAAGGATTACCTGATCAAGATGGCGCAGGTAATCACCTGGTTTTCGCTGGATGGCCGTAGTGGATTCACCTACTGGCCGAACGGGCCACTCAAGGCGCCCGAGCGAGTCCTGCCGCCGATCCACAACCGCGGCGTCGTGGTGCAGAACGAAATGATGGTGCACCGCGGCGAGGCGAACGGCCCACTAGAACAACAGATTCCGGTCGGCTTGGCCTTCGACACGGTGTTCACCGGAGATCCTGATGACGACGACCACTGGCTGCTGAAGAACGGTGAAGATGTGATCGCGCGCCACCGCACGGACGAGCTGCGGTTCCTGGTGCACTGGTCGGCCGAGGTGTTCTCCGATCTCGACGAGCTGAAGAAGAACATGGAGGGTTCGGACGACCTGACCGCCGAGCGGGCTATCGACATGATGGTCGACGACCTCAATAGCAGAGGGATCAGGCTCGACATTCCCAGTGAACCGCTGCATGACGCGGCTTTCATCGGCGCGCTTAACGCCGCCTACGATCTGGGGGGCCCCGCCGTTTATCCCGAACAGGCGCCGATCAGCACTTTCGAGCTCGCATGATCGAAAAGGCATGCCCACTAAAGCGTTTCACGGATCGCCGGGTCGTCGTCACCGGTGCCGGTTCCGGGATCGGACAGGCCACCGTGGCGCGGATCCTCGACGAGGGTGCCACAGTCGTCGCGTACGACGTCTCCTCTGCGGGACTGGCGCACACCGCGGCACTTGCCGAAGACGCCGGCACCGGTGAACGACTGACTACCGCCGTTCTCGATATCTCGTCGGAGGATGCCGTCGCCGCAGCGGTCAGCGCGGCGCTGGCCGAGCTCGGCGGCCTCGAGGTACTGGTCAACGCGGCTGCCATTCAGCGCTGTGCCAATACCCACGAGCACACACTGGCCGACTGGAACGCCACCCTCGCGGTCAATCTGACGGGCACCTTCCTCATGACGCGCCAGACGCTGCCGGCGCTGCTGGCCTCAGGCCGTGGCGTGGTGGTCAACTTCACCTCCACTGCAGCAACATTCGCCCATCCCTACATGGCGGCCTACGCTGCCAGCAAGGGTGGAGTGCTGTCGTTCACGCACTCATTGGCGCTCGAATACTCCAAGCAAGGGCTGCGCGCGGTCAATATCCAGCCGGGCGGAGTCGCCACCGCGCTTGCGTTGTCCACCCTGGACAAGATGCCGCAGGGATACGACCTCGGGCTGTGGGCCAAACAGACTCCACTGCTGCACGGCAGGGACACCGAAATCCTGGGGGATCCCAGCGCGGTGGCGTCAGTGATCGCCATGGTGGCTTCCGACGACGGCGCGTTCATCACGGGCACCGAAATCCGCATCGATGGCGGCGCGCACGCCTGAGGACGGCTGTCACTATGAAAGTACACAACGAGATCGCGACTGACCGAGCAAGACCGCCGGGTGACGAGTGTTTGCAATATCGACTTGATACCGGATGCGACGGCCGATAATCGGAGAACGCAGTCACGAATGCGGCAAAATCGAGGCGAAACAGCCGAAGCGCCGATTCCAGCCACCGGATTCGGTTCCAGCACACTCCAGGAAGCGCGACATGGTCAACCGTCTGCTATTCGCTCTGGCGGCGGCATCGGTCGCCCTGCTGGCAGCGGCGCCGCTGGGCCATGCCGACACGACCGACCAGAAATTCCTGGCGGCGCTGGAGGCGCAGGGCATCATCGACCAAGCCTCGGCCGGACACGCGATCGAAGCCGCCCACTACGTCTGCGCGCGACTCGACACCGGCGAAACGCCCATGGAGGTGATGCAGGACGTGCTGGCCAGCAGCGGTTTACCCGAGTTTCACACCGGTTTCTTCGTCGCCCAAAGCATTTACTCCTACTGCCCGCGGCACAAGGATGAGATCCCTCGGGGATAGCGGCACCCCTGGCCCCCGAATTACTCTAAGGTGCCGTCTTTCTCGTCGACGACGGACAAATCCCCATGGCGCACGGCGTCCAAAATCGACGCGCTCAGCGCCGAGCACACCAGGAAGACGCCCCGACTCCCCGGTCTGACGATCCTCTGCGCGTCGGCGCGCTCGGCGCACCGGGCCGTCGCCTCGGCGTTCCACTGCACACTGGTCTGATTCCAGCTGCTCTTGCGGGCCAGCACCCGCGCCCCACAGTTCCGGCACACGACCGGCACCATGGGCATCTCGTCGAGCCGATTGTCCTTGCGCACCGACGATTCCAGCGTCATCAGGCCCGGGCCGCCATGTTGGCCTGGACCTCTTTCATCCACGCCTCATACGGCCGGGTGGTGTCGAGCTCGAATTCGAAGCGGTCCACCATGTCCGGTTGCACGTCGGCCGCATCGACGTAGAACTGCTGATACCAGCGCCGCAACTGGTAGACCGGCCCGTCCTCTTCGACCAGCAACGGGTTGTCGATGCGCGCCTTGTGCCGCCAGATCTCGACGTCCTGCTCGAAACCGAGCTTGACGTAGTCGCCCAGTTTGATCGCGGTCCGCATCGCCTCATCACCGGGCATCGCCTCCGACTTCTTCACGATGATGCCATATTGCAGCACAAAGGAATTCGCGTCGATCGGATAGTGGCAATTGATGAGGATCGTCTTCGCGTCGCCGTACTCGTAGTGGTACGTCAGGTCGTCGATCATGAAGGACGGGCCGTAGTAGGACGCCACCGAGGTGTTGCCCAGCATCTGCGCGCCTTCGGTGCCACCCATGTCGGGGCGGCCCTCGCCGTTCATGTACTGCGTCGCGACGTGCCCCTCGAAGATGTTCTTGAAGTAGGTCGGCAGTGCGCCGTGGATGTAGTAGAAGTGCGCCATATCCACCACGTTATCGATGATTTCGCGGCAGTTGCTCTGCACAACGGTGCTGTACCAATGCCAGTCGGTCCACTGGTCACTGGTGGCACCCTCGATCCGTGGGATCGTCACCTCCGGTGGCGGCGGCTTGCGCTCCGGGTCGTTCCACACGAACAACATGCCGTCCTGCTCCAGCGTCGTCCACGCTTGCGTGCGCGCCAGTTTGGGTGCGCGCCGGCTGTAGGGCACCTGCTTGCAGCGACCGTCGCCACCCCAGCGCCAGTCGTGGAACGGGCAGGCGATCTCGTTGCCCTTGACCTCGCCCTGGGACAGGTCGCCGCCCATGTGACGGCAGTAGCCGTCGAGCACGTTGATGGTCCCATCACCGCTGCGGAAGACGACGAGCTTCTGCCCGAAGGCGTTGATCGCGTGGGGTTTGCCGTCACCGAAATCCCTGGTCAGCCCCAGGCAGTGCCAGCCGCGGGCGAACCGGGTCGGCGCGGCATGCGCTTCAATGAACCGAATCTGGTCGGCCTCGGTGTGCGACGTCATGGGCCTGATTCAACTCCCCCGGACCCGTCCGCGGGGCCCGTTGTTCCACTCATCAGGACGGCTCTTCCTGTGTCGCGGTGCCGCGGCCTACCGTTTTGGAGGTGACGACGCACAGCGCGACGATTCCTGCCGGACTTCCCGTGGCCGACACCGCCGTCGACCTGCTCGTCGTCGGCTCCGGTACCGGCATGGCCGCGGCGCTGGCCGCCCACGAATTGGGGCTGTCGGTGCTGATCGTGGAGAAGTCGTCGCACGTGGGCGGCTCGACCGCCCGGTCCGGCGGCGCGCTGTGGCTGCCGGCCAGCCCGGTGCTGACGGAGGCGAATGCCGGTGACACCGCACAGCGCGCCGGGACCTACCTGGATTCGGTGGTCGCGGGGTCGGCGCCCGCGCAGCGGTCGGCGGCGTTCGTGGCGCACGTGTCCGCGACGGTGGACATGCTGCGCCGGACGACGCCGCTGCGGCTGTTCTGGGCCCGCGATTATTCCGACTACCACCCGGAGGAGCCGGGCGGCAGCGCGGCCGGGCGCACCTGTGAGTGCTACCCCTTCGACACCTCGCTGCTCGGCGAATACCGCACCCGGCTGGAGCCCGGCCTGATGGAGGTGACCGTCCCGATGCCGACGACGGGCGCCGACTACCGGTGGATGAACCTGGTGGCCCGGATGCCGCGCAAGGGAATTCCCGTCTACGGCAAGCGCCTGGCACAGGGTGTGGGCGGCCGCATGGTGGGCCGGCGCTACGCCGCGGGCGGCCAGGGCCTGATGGCCGGGCTGTTCACCGGGGTGCTGCGCGCCGGCATCCCGGTCTGGACCGGCACCACGCTGGCGCGCCTCGCCGGCGATGGCGACCGCGTGACCGGCGCCGTCGTCGAGCACGGCGGGCGCCAGGTGACGATCAGCGCGCGGTGCGGCGTGGTGCTGGCCACCGGCGGCTTTGACCACCGCATGGACATGCGGTGGAAATTCCAGTCGGAATCGTTGGGCGCCAACGTGAGTCTGGGCGCCGCCGCCAACACCGGCGATGGAATCCGCGCGGGCCAGGATATCGGTGCCGACACCGATCTGATGGATCAGGCGTGGTGGTTTCCCGCCGTCGCGCCGCTGCCCGGAAGGGCGCCCGCGGTGATGCTGGCCGAGCGCTCGCTGCCGGGCTGCCTGATCGTGGATCAGCACGGACGTCGGTTCGCCAACGAAGCCGCGGATTACATGTCGTTCGGGCAGCGAGTGCTCGAGCTGGAACGCTCCGGCAGCCCGGTCGAGGCGATGTGGATCATCTTCGATCAGCAGTACCGCAACAGTTATGTCTTTGGCGCCGAGCTGTTTCCGCGGATGCGAATCCCACAGGCATGGTATGACGCCGGCATCGCCGTGCGGGCCGACAACCTCACCGATCTGGGCGCCAGCATCGGCGTTGGAGTGTCGGAGTTCTTTGCGACCATGACCCGCTTCAACCAAAACGCCGCTGCCGGTGAGGATCCCGATTTTGGCCGCGGCACCAGCGCCTACGATCGCTACTACGGGGATCCGACGATCAAGCCGAACCCGAACCTGCGCCCCTTGGTCAACGGCCCGTTCTACGCGGTAAAGATGGTGCTGTCCGACCTGGGCACCTGCGGCGGGCTGAAGACCGACGAGCGGGCGCGGGTGCTGCGCGAGGACGGCGGCGCGATCGCCGGGCTGTACGCGATCGGCAACACCGCCGCCAACGCGTTCGGCACGACGTATCCGGGCGCGGGGGCGACGATCGCGCAGGGGCTGGTGTACGGCTACATCGCGGCGCGGGAGGCGGCGATCGCGAGCGCGGCGCAGCCGGGCTAAGCGGATCGCCGCCATCAGCACTAGGCGAGCTATGACGTGTCTGGCGCCTCCGGGCTGTGGTCTTCGTCGTCTCCGTCGCGGAGCAGTTTTTCGGGGTGATGGAAGGTGTTGATTCGCGGTTGGCCTCGGTCCAGGTGTGG
>NZ_LZKI01000068.1 GCF_001672755.1 Mycobacterium colombiense
CTAGCTGTACCCGGCAGTCAGGTTGGTGACAGTCGGCTCATTGGGGGGTGTCCTCCGATGGCTGAGTGGCGTCGTTGATTGTTGTAGTGCTCGAGCCAGGGAGCAAGGGCTGCGTAGCGGGCGCCGTTGGTGTTGAAGACGTGATAGTAGGCCCATTCGGTTGCCAGGGTGCGGTTGAAGCGTTCTGCCTTGCCGTTCTGCCAGGGGCAGTGCGGTCGGATGAAGACCTGGCGGGCACCGAGGTTGGCGATGACTGTGCGTATCGCGATGCTGTGACGGTAGGCAAAGGCATTGTCAGTCATGACTCGTTCGATGTGGCTGATGCCAGCTGCGGTGAAGTAAGCCGCCGCGCGGGTCAAGAATGCGGCACAGGTTGCGCCCTTTTCGTCGGGCAGGATTTCTGAGTAGGCCAATCGGGAGTGGTCATCGATGGCGGAGTGCACATAGTCGTAGCCGACGCGCGCCTTCTTAGCGGCGTAAGTTCTGCTCATCGTTCGGCCGTGGGCTTTCCAACCGCCGCCGTCAGGGATGCGGCCAATCTTCTTAACGTCCATGTGGATCAGCTCGCCGGGGCGGTCGCGTTCGTAACGTACGGCGGTGACTTTGGATGCTCGGATCACTTGTCCGGTCAATGGATCACACTGACGTAGGTAGGGCAGCTCGTGGCGGCGCAAGATCGCGCTGACCGTGCGTGCCGGCACGCCGAGTTCGTCGGCGATGAACTGCTGGCCTCGTCGCGACGACCGACGTAAGGCCACTACAGCGGATTCGACCTCGGGCGCTGTGCGCGTCGGACAGCGGTGTGGGCGTGAGGACCGATCGACCAATCCGGCCGGGCCCTCGGCGCGGTAGCGGCGGACCCACCGATACGCGCACTGACGTGACACACCGAGTTCAGCGGCGACATGAGCGGGCCTTCGGCCCGCCACGAGGATGCGATCAACGAGTAGTTGTCGACCATGAAAGGTCAGCCGGGCGTTAGCGTGGGGCACGAGGACCTCCGTGTGTGAGTAGAGACGTCAGACATCTCCACTAAGCCCGGAGGTCCTCCCTTCTCACAGCCGAATCGTCAACAACGTCCCTGCCGGGTACA
>NZ_LZKI01000069.1 GCF_001672755.1 Mycobacterium colombiense
CAATCCGAGTCCGTCGGCGAGCTCGATCGACACCGCCCTGGAGGCCCGAGACGTCGCCTCGGACGACGCCGCCGGCGCGATGCGTGCGCGCACCGCGGACGCGCCCGCGGCGTGCAACGACACCCCCTGCCACGAGAACGGCAGCACCACCTCGTCGGTCTGGCCGCCGATGTGGTGGCTGACGACCAGTGCGTGCATGGCCGCATCAAGCAGCGCCGGGTGGACGCCGAAACCGTTGACGCCGCCGGCGGCGTCGGGCAGCCGCACCTCGGCGAACACCTCGTCGTCGCGCACCCACGTCGCGGTCAGGCCCTGGAATGCCGGGCCGTAGTCGTAGCCGAGCGCCGCCAACTCCTCGTATCCGTCCGCCGCGTCGACCTTGACCGCTCCCGCCGGCGGCCACGCCGACAGGTCCGCGCCCGGCTCGACCGAGCCGGTGCTCAGCGTTCCCTCGGCGTGGCACACCCAGCCGGAGCCGCTGTCGGAACGCGAGAAGATCGACACCCCGCGCTGGCCGGATTCTTCCGCGGGGCCGACCACCACTTGCACGGCAACCGATGCCGACCCGGAATCCTTGGCCGGCAACATCAACGGCGCCTGCAGCGTCAGCTCGTCGACCGTCGAGCATCCGACTTCGTCGCCCGCGCGAATCGCCAGCTCCACGAAGCCGGACCCCGGGAACACGACCGTGCCGGACACGGCGTGATCGGTGAGCCAGCCCTGCAAGCTCGGCGACAGCCGGCCCGTCAGCACCACGCCGCCCGACGACGGCAGCTCGACGACCGCGCTCAGCAGCGGGTGCTCGCTGGTGCCCAGGCCCAGGCCCGAGGCGTCGGCCGCGATGCCCTCGCCGGACAACCAAAACCGGCGCCGGTCAAAGGCGTACGTCGGCAGCTCGACGAAGCCGGCGCCGTCCAGCGCACCGCGCCAGCGCACGCTCACGCCCGCGACGAACGCGGTGGCGGCCGACGTCAGGAACCTGTCGAGACCACCGTCGTCGCGGCCCAGGGTCGGGATGACGATGGCCTCGGTGTCGGCGCCGCCGTGGTCGTTGGCGGTGTCCTCGAGGCCCGCGACCAGTGCCGGATGCGGACTGGATTCGATGAACGTCCGGTAGCCGTGCTCGCAGGCGCTGCGCACCGCCTGGTCGAACTGCACGGTCTGCCTGATGTTGCGATACCAGTAGTCGGCATCCAATCCGGCTGTGTCCAAACGGTTTCCGGTGACCGTGGAGAAGAACGCGATGCGCGAGGAGCGCGGCTCGATGCCGGCCAGGACCTCCGCGAGGTCGGCGCGGATCGCCTCGACCTCAACGGAGTGCGAGGCATAGTCCACGTCGATCCGCCGGGTCCGCAGCTCGAGATCGGCGCAGAAGCCGACGAGCTCGTCGAGCGCGGCGCCCTCACCGGACACCACCACGGCCGACCTGCCGTTGACGGCGGCGATGCTGACTCGATTCCCGTAGGGCGCCAACAACTCCCGGGCCCGTTCGGTGCTGCAGGCGATGGACAGCATCCCGCCGGGGCCGGCCAGTGCCGTCAGCAGCTTGCTGCGCAACGTGACGACGCGGGCCGCGTCCTGCAGCGACAGCGCCCCGGCGACGTAGGCGGCGGCGATCTCGCCCTGCGAATGCCCGATCACCGCGTCCGGGTTGACCCCGATCGACTTCCACAGTTCGGCCAGCGACACCATCACCGCGAAGAGCACCGGCTGGACCACGTCGACGCGGTCCAGGCCCGGAGCATCGGGGGCGCCACGCAGCACACCGGTCAGCGACCAGTCGACGAATTCCGCGAAGGCCTCTTCGCACTCCTGGATCTGTTGGGCGAATACCGGTGCGGTGTCCAGCAATTCGATTGCCATGCCCAGCCACTGGGAGCCCTGGCCGGGAAAGACGAACACGGTCTTGCCCGCCGGAGTCGCGGTGCCCCGGATCACCGATCCGGTGGGGTCATCGTTGGCCAGCTCGTCGAGGCCGTCCAGCAGCCGATCGCGGTCACCGCCGACAACGACCGCGCGGTGCTCAAACGTCGCGCGGCCCGCCAATGACCAGCCTATGTCGGCGATATCCAGATCACTGTGCGCGCGAACGTATTCGGCTAACCGCGCCGCCTGCGCCGCCAACGCCGACGGCGATTTCGCCGACACCGTCCACGGAACCACCGGCCGCACCGGCCCGGCCTCCCGATGCGGGGCCTCCGGACCCGACACCGGCGCCGCCTCGACGATGACGTGCGCGTTGGTGCCGCTGATGCCGAACGACGACACGCCCGCCCGGCGCGGCCGCTCGGCGTTCCAGGGTTGCGCCTCGGTCAGCAGCGACACCGAGCCCGCCGACCAGTCCACGTGCGGACTCGGCGCGTCCACGTGCAGCGTCGCGGGCAGCGTCTCGTGGCGCATCGCCTGGACCATCTTGATGACGCCGGCCACGCCGGCGGCGGCCTGCGTGTGACCCATGTTCGACTTGATCGAGCCCAGCCACAGCGGCTCGCTGCGGTCCTGGCCGTAAGTGGCCAGCAGCGCCTGCGCCTCGATCGGGTCACCCAGGGTGGTTCCGGTGCCGTGGCCCTCGACGACGTCGACGTCGGCCGGGGACAACCCGGCATTGGCCAGCGCCGCCCGCACGACCCGCTGCTGCGAGGGACCGTTGGGCGCGGTCAGCCCGTTGGAGGCGCCGTCCTGGTTGACCGCCGAGCCGCGGACCACTGCCAGCACCGGGTGCCCCAGCCGCTGCGCGTCCGACAGGCGTTCCACGACCAGGATGGCCCCGCCTTCGGACCAGCCGACGCCGTCGGCCGCGCCCGCGTAGGCCTTGCATCGTCCGTCCGGCGCCAACCCGCGGTGGCGGCTGAACTCCACGAAGACCGTCGGCGTCGCGTTCACGGTCGCGCCGCCGGCCAGGGCCAGGTCGCACTCCCCTGAGCGCAGCGACTGCACGGCCATGTGCAAGGCCACCAGCGACGACGAGCACGCCGTGTCCACCGACACCGCGGGGCCCTCGAGGCCGAGCACGTAGGACACCCGCCCCGAGGCGACGCTGGAGGTCATGCCGGTCAGCCGGTAACCCTCGATCTCCTCGGCGAGCATGCCGTAGCCCTGGACGATCAGCCCGGCGAACACACCGGTGGCGCTGCCGCGCAACCCGCTGGGGTCAATTCCGGCCCGCTCCAACGCTTCCCACGACAGTTCGAGCAGCATCCGATGCTGGGGGTCCATCGCGAGCGCCTCGCTCGGCGCGATGCCGAAGAAGGCCGGATCGAAGTCCGCGACGCCGTCCACGAAACCGCCGGTGTTCACGTAGCACTTGTGCCGCGCGTCGGGGTCGGGGTCATACAGGCTCGCGACGTCCCAGCCACGGTCGGCGGGAAACTCCGAGATGACGTCGCGGCCGTCGGCGACCATTTGCCACAGCGCGTCCGGGCTGTCGACGCCACCCGGGAAGCGGCACGACATACCGACGATCGCGATCGGCTCATTCGACCGCTCCAGCAGCGCCCGGTTGGTGCGCTTCAGGCGCTCAACCTGGACCAGCGCTTTACGCAGCGCTTCGGTCGCATGCTGGAGTTGATCAACCATCACAAACCTCACCTAACGACGTTCGGCCGTCTTTCACCGCCGGATGCGGTTTTCGCCGAGTGACGGACTTTGCTGCACGAGGCGACGCCGTTTCCCGTTCGACCAGCGTCGTGCTGCTCTCCGACCCAAGAATATTGCTGGTGAGTATGGCCAACTCCGACTGGATTTCAAAACGCCCGCTGCTCCCGGCTGCTACGGGAGGACCGGCATGGACCGCTGCGCCGCGCCGCGCAAAGAAGATGTGAGGCCGGGTGCCCGGTGTGCCCGGTGTGCTCGCTGGACAGCGGTGCGCTGTAGACATGGCCCCACGTCCATGGCGCGACTGTACCCGGCTGACCATAGCCGGTGGTCAGGCGCATGTCGTGGCGGGTTCGGTGCAGCGCCGGCTTTCCGCCGGCCCCGTGCGGGCGATGCGGTCACACACCCGCTCGGCGCCAGCCGTCGGCGGCCGTGGCGGCTTGGATCAGCGCGTCGCACAACTGGCGAAGTTCGGTGGCCCCGGCGCCTTCGTCGACCGCCGTGGCGACATCCTCGGCCGCGCACCGCACCTGGTAGACGCGATCCGACAGGTCGGCGGCATCCTCGGCCGACAGCACCACCGCGTCCTCGGGCACGGCCGTCACGCCGTTGCGATTCAGCGAGGCCCGTTGTTCGTAGGCGCGCTGCCGGCACGACTGCCGGCAGTACTGACGGCGACGACCCATCCCCGCATCGGTAACGTCTCGGCCGCACCAGCGACAGGGCTGCGGGTGGGTACGGCGGCTCACGCCTGCCGACTTTAGTCGGGTTTTCTCGGCGATCCCGGTATCATTGAGGGTCGCGTCGCGTATGCCGGTCCCGGCCGGGAACTGCGCAGATCGCCGCAGCGTTTGCTAACTGGACAGATTGCATTGAACTGCAGTAAGGGAGCCGAAGAGCTCCGAGAAGAAGACCTGAAGGAGTAGCAGCCATGGCTGATCGCGTACTGAGAGGCAGCCGCCTCGGGGCCGTGAGCTACGAGACTGACCGCAACCACGACCTGGCGCCGCGTCAGCTCGCGAAGTACCGGACCGAGAACGGCGAGGAGTTCGAGGTTCCCTTCGCCGACGACGCCGAGATCCCCGGCACCTGGCTGTGCCGCAACGGCCTGGAAGGCACCCTGATCGAGGGCGACCTGCCCGAGCCGAAGAAGGTGAAGCCGCCGCGGACGCACTGGGACATGCTGCTGGAGCGTCGCTCGGTCGAGGAGCTCGAAGAGCTGCTCAAGGAGCGCCTCGAGATCATCAAGACCCGCCGCAGGGGCTGATCGCGGCTTGAGCCGGGCCGGACCGCGACCTAAGTGCGGTTGTCGGCGCTGGTGGCCCGGGCGCCCGATCGTCGGCCCTGAACACCCCAACGGGTGACCTTGACCAGGGCTTCGCGGATGTTGGAGCCGCTCATCTTGGACACGCCGAGTTCGCGCTCGGTGAAGGTGATGGGCACCTCGGCGATGGTGAACCCGTTGCAGATGGTGCGCCAGGTCAGATCGATCTGGAAGCAGTAGCCCTTGGAGTCGACGCCGTCGAGGTCGATCGCTTCGAGCACTTCGCGGCGGTAGGCGCGGTAGCCGGCGGTGATGTCGTGCACGCCGATGCCGAGCGCCAGCCGGGCGTAGGTGTTCGCCGTCCAGGACAGCGCCCAGCGCCGCCATGGCCAGTTGCGCACCGTCCCGCCCTCGACGTAGCGGGAGCCGATGGCCAGGTCGGCGCCGGCGTCGACGGCGTCCAGCAGGCGGTGCAGCTGTTCGGGCGCGTGGCTGCCGTCGGCGTCCATCTCGACCAGGACCGAGTAGTCACGGCTCAACCCCCACGCGAAACCCGCCAGGTACGCCGCGCCCAGGCCGTCCTTGGCGGTGCGGTGCATGACGTGCGTGCGGCCGGCGTCGGCTGCCGCCAGCTCCTCGGCGAGCTGGCCGGTGCCGTCGGGGCTGCTGTCGTCCACCACGAGCAGGTGCACGTGCGGGCACGCCTCTTTGAGCCGCCGGTGGATGACCGGAAGGTTCTCCAGCTCGTTGTAGGTAGGAATGATCACCAAGACGCGCTGGCTGGGACGGTTGCTTGGGACTTGGGGCGCCGGCTGGCCGGTGGTCATGTAGCTCCTCTGTGTCGCCCGAAATCGAAAGTGTGTCGGCCGTCCTGGTCGGGCGGCGGGTGGTCAGTCGCCGTCGGCTGCCGGCGTGCGGTCCCGAGAGTCGGGCGCAGTGTCTTCAGTCATGCTCGTCGGGCGGGAGTTTGCCCGGGGTTGCACCGGTCCCTTCCGATTGGCGTGTGGACCTGAGACGTACCGAACGCGGGAACCATCCATTGTGCCGTATTCCGGCCAGAATCACCGCTCCGGCCGCCACCACCATGACCCATTGCACCAGCGGCCCCCATTGCGTCGCCGGCGTGAGCCTGGTCTTGAGCCGCACCTGCATGTCCAGATAGGCGGGCTGGAAGAAGTCGGTGCGGGACAACTCGCCGCCGTCGGGGGCCACCACGGCGCTGATTCCCGTGGTGCCGGCCACCACCACGTACCGGTCGTGCTCGACGGCCCGGACCTTGGCGAATGCCAGCTGCTGCTCGCTCATCCTCTTGTTGAAGGTGGCGTTGTTGGCCGGCACCGCCAGCAGCTGGGCACCGCCGAGCACCGCTTGTCGCGGCACCCGGTCAAAGATCACTTCCCAGCAGGTGGCGACGCCGAGTGGCACCCCCGCGATGTGCACCACCCCGGAGCCCTGGCGGGGCACGAAGCTTCCGGCGCGGCCGGCGTAGCCGGACAGGTGTTTGAAAAGCCACGGCATCGGCAGGTACTCGCCGAACGGCTGCACTATTTCCTTGTCGTGGCGATCGGCCGGGCCGGTGGCCGGATTCCACACGATCATGGTGTTGGTGTAGTTCGGATCCTGCGGCGAGCGTCCCGGCACTTCGAGCACGCTGCCGATCAGGATCGGGGCGCCGATCGCCGCCGCGGCCTGCGAGATCTCCAGGGCGGCGTCGTGGTTGACCAGCGGGTCGATGTCCGACGAGTCTTCCGGCCAGATCACGAACTGCGGTTGCGGCGCGGCCCCGGAGCGCACGTCCTCGGCCAGCCGCAGGGTTTCCTGGACGTGGTTGTCCAGCACCGCGCGCCGCTGTTCGTTGAACTCGAAGCCCAGCCGCGGCACGTTGCCCTGCACGGCCGCGACGGTCACCGCGGGCTCGCCGCCGGAGCCGGTACCGGAGTGGCGCACCTGCGGCCAGACGATGAGCGACGCGAAGAGCACCAGACAGATGCAGACGCCGGGCAGCACCACCGCGGGCGGCGCCTGGTCGGGGTGCGCGGCTTCGGCGCCGCTGTCGAGGGGCGCGGGGTGACCGGAGTGCCACCACTTCACGATCTCCAGCGCGATAGCCGTCGCGCTGAAGCCCACCAGCATGATCGCCATGGACAGCAGCGCCACGCCGCCGAGCTGGACCAGCGGCAAGAACGGACCGTGTGTCTGCCCGAACGCCACCGACCCCCAGGGGAAGCCGCCGAACGGGAGGATCGACTTGAGCCACTCCTGGGCCGCCCAAATCAGCGCGAACCAGACGGGCCAGCCGGGCAGCCGGCGCACGATGACGGCGCACAGGCCGAAGAGAGCGGGAAACAGCGAGCACACGATCGCGAGCGCGATCCACGGGATGGGGCCGACCAGGAGCCCGACCCACGGCAGCAGCGGCAGGTAGAAAGCAAGCCCGAACAGGAACGCGTAACCCAGGCCGCCGGCAGGCGTGGTCGCGGGGTGCGTCAGCACCCACGCCAGCAGCGCGGCGGCCACCACCGCACCCCACCACCAATTGAGCGACGGGAAACTGGCGCAGAACAGTAGGCCGCCCATCACCACGCAGCTCAGCCGGGTCAGGCGGGGCAGCATCGCGGCCTGGGCGGCGGGCAGCCGCGCGATCACCGCGGCCACCAGTCCGGCTACCGCGCCGCGCGCCGCGGCCCCGAGCCGACCACCCGGGCTCGCGCCGCCCGGCCCTTCGGGCGATCCCGCTTCCGCGGCGTCCTCGTCCCGGTCGGGGTCGCCGTCGGGCTCGTCGTCCTCGGCTTCGGGCTCGACGCGAACCTCGGCGGGCTGGTCGTCGCGGTCCGACTCCGCCTCGTCGCTGATCGGGTCGATGTCGGGCCGCCGCGGCAGGTCCTCGTCGGCCGCATCGGTTCGGTCCGCGGGCTCGTCGTCGCCGGGCCGATACCTAGCCATGGATGACAGCGCCCCGATGCACCGTTCGCCGGCAACGCGGTAGGGCATCGTCGCGACCCAATCGCGGCAGCGCCGGCACGCGCGACCGCGGATCCGTCGACCAGCGCTGGACGGTGTCGCGCGGGGCGTGCACCTCGAGGTCCCCGGCGTCCCAGACGACATACGAGGCCGGCGCTCCCGGCACCAGCGTGCCCGTCTTGCCGTCGCGGACACCGGCCGCCCGCCAGCCGCCGCGGGTGGCGGCGGCAAACGCGGCCCGCGCCGAGACCCCGCTACCGGCGGTGCGGTGGTTGACCGCGGCGCGCACGCTCACCCACGGGTCGAAGCCCGTGACGGGAGCGTCGGAACCGAGCGCGAGGGGCACGCCTTGGGATGCTAACAGCGCAAAGGGGTTGAGCCGACCGCCTCGCTGGGCACCGAGCCGTCGGGCGTACATGCCGTCGACGCCGCCCCAGAGCGCATCGAAATTGGGTTGAACGCTGGCGATGACGCCCCACCGGCCCAGTCTGGCGGCCTGATCGGCGCTGACCATCTCGACGTGCTCGAGGCGGTGCCCGCAGCGGGCGACGGCGACCGGCCCGAGGTCGGCGACGACGCGCTCGAAAGCCTCCACCGCAGTCGCGACCGCGGCGTCCCCGATGACGTGGAATCCGGCGGTGACCCCGGCCTGGGTACACGCCCGAATGTGCGCCTCGACGGCATCGGAATCCAGGTAGCAGGCTCCGGTGCACTCCGGGGCGTCCGTGTACGGCTCGCGCAGCCACGCGGTGCGCGATCCCAGGGCCCCGTCGACGAACAGGTCACCGGCCAGCCCATGGGCTCCGGTCGCCGCCATCAGCTCGCGCGCCTGGTCGGGGTTGCTCACCGGCTCACCCCAATAACCGATCACCTCGACGCCGTGATCGAGGGCCCGCAACTGCAGCCAGTCGTCGATCCCACCGATCTCGGGGCCGGCGCATTCGTGGACCGCGACGATGCCGGTCGCCGCGGCGGCCCGCAACGCTGCGGTGCGGGCTTCGGCGAGCTGCTCCGCCGTCAGCAGGCCCCGGGCGACGGCCCGCACCAGATGGTGGGCGTCGCCGACCAGCGGCCCCTCGGCGCTGAACCCCGCCGCCGCCGGGAGTTCCGTGGCCAGCCGTCGCAGGCCCGTGGACGCCAGCGCGGAGTGCACGTCCACGCGCGCGAGGTAGGCGGGCCGGTCGCCGAGAACGGCGTCCAGGTCGCCGAGGCTCGGCGGGGTGTTCTCCGGCCACGAGGTTTCGTCCCAGCCATGGCCCCACACCGGCTGGCCGGGGTGTGCGGCGGCGAACTCGGCGACCATCCGCAGGCATTGGGCGCGCGAGGCCGCCGGGCGCAGGTCCAGCCCGCTGAGCGTCAGTCCGGTGGCGGTGAGATGGATGTGGCTGTCCACGAACCCCGGCGCCACGAACCCGCCCAGGAGATCTTCGACGTCGGCGTCGGGAAACAGGCGGCGGCCGACCTCATCGCTGCCCAGCCATGCCACCACGCCGTCGCGGACGGCCATCGCGGTCGCATCGGGCTGGGCCGGGCTGTGCACCCGGCCATTGATCAGCAGGGTCACCGGTGCGGGGCTAGCGGTCACGATCGGTCACAGGCCAAAACTACGTGGAACTGTTCTGATGGCGATAACGGTCGGCGGGTGCCCCGCGCCCGCGTCAGCGTCCGTCGAATCGTTGCGGACGCGCCGGCGCCTCGACGTCATGAACATCGATGACCTCGCCGTCGATGTAGTCGCCGTGGCCGCCTTTCGAGCCCGCATCCGGGTAGTAGCCGCTCGCCGGGTGGGGCTCGGGGCGCAGGACGCTCGCGTAACTGAGTCCCGGCATCTGCCGTTGCAGCTTGCGCACCGCCATGGCCGTCAACCCGGGGCCGACGGCCGACCGCACCGGCGGGATCAGCAGCAACAGGCCCAGCGCCGTGCTGACCAGGCCGGGAACGAGGACGAGGAGCGCGGCCAGGCTGACCAGCGCACCATCGCCCGCAGCGCGTTGGTCGGTCAGTCCCGAGCGCAGTTGACCGATCCGGCGGATGAGGTGCGACCCGGCCATCGGGGCCACAATGCCCCAGCCGAGCAGGAAGGTCCCCACCAGCGCCAGCAGGGTCCAGCCCCATCCGATCGTCGACACCAACGCGAAGATCACCGCGAGTTCGACGACGGCGTAGATCAGCAACAGCCGCGACACCATGCCAGACCAACGTGTGCGGACCGCACCCGAGTTCCCGTGGTGCTCGCCGCCGTGATTGCAGTTAGATGACGCTATGACGACGATTCACATCGATACCCCCGACGGACCGATCGATGCGTTACTGAGCACCCCGCCGGGACAGGGTCCGTGGCCGGGTGTGGTGGTGATCCACGATGCATTCGGTTATGGGCGGGACAAGCAATCGATCAATGACCGCATCGCCGCGGCGGGTTATCTGGCGGTTACCCCGAACATGTATGCCCGCGGTGGCCGCATCCGCTGCATCACCCGCGTCATGAAGGAGCTGCAGACGCAGCGCGGCCGCGCCCTCGATGACATCCTGGCCGCACGCGATCACCTGAAGGCCATGCCGGAGTGTTCCGGCCAGGTAGGCATCGCGGGCTTCTGCATGGGCGGCCAGTTCGCTCTTGTCATGTCGCCCAAGGGTTTCGGTGCCTCCGCCCCGTTCTATGGCACTCCCCTGCCCCGCAACCTGGACAAGACGCTGGACGGCGCGTGCCCGGTCGTGGCCAGCTTCGGCGGCCGTGACCCGCTGGGCCGGGGTGCGCCCGAGAAGCTGAGCAAGACGGTCGCGGCCAAGAACATCGCCGCCGACGTGAAGACGTATCCGGGCGTCGGGCACAGCTTCGCCAACGAGCTGCCCGCCCAACCGCTGCTTCGCATCGCGGGTTTCGGCTACGACCGGGACGCCACCGAGGACGCCTGGCGGCGGGTGTTCGCCTTCTTCGGCGAGCATCTGGGCACGGGCGCCGCGACGTAGTGGGTTAGCGCACAGCGTTCAGCTTGTGCGACAACACCGTTGCGAACGTGTGGGTATCCCCGGGCCAGCGCGCCGACACGTAGCCGCCGTCGTCGACGACGAATGCGGGCCGCGAGTCGGTGGCCGTATCGCGCGCCATGCCCGAGGTTTTCCGCCGCCAGTGTGGTGATCCTGGCGCCACGTCACAGAAATCGGTGGGATCTTCAAGCGCGCGTGTGACTTCCGACTGCACTGACATGTACCCGCCGGGTTGGCCCGGCGCCTCGGTATAGGTCCGGTAGTAGTCGCGATCCCAGAACCGGGTCAGTCGGGTGAGGCGCCAGGCCAACCGCTCCATTGCCCACGTCAACGCCGTGGTCTTGCGCCCGTACAGGACGGAACGGCCGGTTTCGGGATCGACGCTGCGTGCGGCGAGCAACACCCCGTGACAGATGGCGGCCACCACCAGCTCGCGGGCGAAGGCCTGCGCGACCAGCCGGTGCAGGATGTCGCTGTCGATGTAGCTGCGCATCCCGCGGGCGCGATGGCCGCCCGGCAGCAGCAGCGCGTCGACGCCGTCGAGCCCGGCCCCCGCCCAGGTTAACGGATGCTGAAACTCGTTGGAGTGCACCATGTCTCGGTAGGCACTACGCCCGTCTTTGTTGGCGCGCAGCGTCAAGCCGATCAGCGGGATGGCGCCCAGCAGCGGCAGTGCGGACCAGATGTCCAATCCGCGGCCCGTCACCATGATGTCGTCGGCCACCCCGGGCGCGCCGGTTTCGGTCGCGAAGATCACCCGGTGGCCGCTTTGCGTCAACATCTTCCAGCTGACCGCGACTTCGGTCGGGTCGAAGTCGCGGTCCGGGATCGGGAGGAGGACGGTGGCCACGGCGCCCCGGCGTTCAGGCCACTTTCAGTTCGAGGCCGACGTTGTTCTCCATCCCGCCGCGCAGCTTGCTGAAGAAGTTGAACACCTTGCCCACGACGCCGTAGCGCTTGCCGATCGCGTCGTAGACGGCGGCCGTTTCCGACTTGTCGAGGATAGCCGCGGTCCCCTCGATGGCCTCGCTGGTCGGCCGGCCGTTCATGGTGCAGGTGGCCAGCGTGACCCGCGGGGTGTTTCGGATTCGCTTGACCTTCCACGACTTTTCCTGGGTGATGACCAGAAGTCGATCGCCACGCTGCTTATCCAGCGCCGCCCAGATCGGCGTCGGCTTGGGCTTGCCGTCCTTGGTGAATGTGGTCAGCAGGACGTACTGCGTCTTGGCAAGGTCGGCGAAGGTCGGCGTCACCAGGACAACTTACCGCCGCGGGGTCGGGGCGTTGACATTCTCGGTGCTCGGCTGCATAGTCATGACAGCTTAACTGAAAACGCTATTTTCAATTAAGGTCGCAGAGCACCGATCGAAGTAGGCAGTCATGGGCGATCCGACGAGGTCACTGGCGTGGCTGCCGTTCTCGATCGCCGAGGCGGCCTTGGATTCCTCGGGTGAAGCGGGCGATCCCGATCTGTTTGCGGCGTGGTCGCAACTCTTGAGCCGGCTCAACGAAGCCGCGCAGACCGTCGAATCAGAGCCGGCAAGCCGCAACCGGATCGACGTCGCCGCCGGAATCCGGCACCTGCTGGTGCTGCTCACCGCGGGTATCGACGAGGCGCTGCGGTTCGATCCGGATCCCGCACTGCGCGTCCAACGCACCAGCACCGATGACATCGTGACCTGGGGAATGGAGTGCCCGGACTGCCTCTACACCCGCGCCGCGCTGCGCGGCGGGGAGAGCTATCGGCTGTACGGCAACCGCGGCACCGCCCGCTACGTCGGGCTCCAGACGATGAACGGCATCGCCGCCACCGCCAACGAGTTGGTCGACGAGCTCGAAACGGATCCCGACGGGAACTTCGAGGTCGTGCTGTCGGCCTCGAAACAGCCGGGGCGAGCGGGCAATTGGATGCGCATCGAGGGTGAGCATCCCACGTTGACAGTGCGGCACTTCTTCTACGACTGGGATACCGAGGTCGCATCATCGCTGCGCATCGAGCGACTCGGTGACCCGGTCCGGGCTACAACCCCTCCGGTCGACCCCTACGCGGCGGTGACCAGCCAACTGACCGCCCTCGGTGACTTCGTCGCGGACAACCTGGCGTTCTTTTTGCAGTTCGGGTCCGCCGCACCGCCCAACGGCTTCCTGCCCCCGATCGATCGCACCGACATGGGGGCCGCCGCGGAGAACCGGCCGGTGATCGGCCGGTGGGAACTGCACCCGGGCGAGGCCCTCATCGTCGAAGTTCAACCACCACCTGGCATCTATTGGAGCTTCTCGATCGGTAACCCGTGGTGGGAGACGATCCATTACGGGCGCCACCAGTCCAGCCTGAATGCGCATCAGGCCGCGATGGATTCCGATGGATTGGTCCGCGCGGTGCTGTGCGATCGTGACCCCGGGATCGCCAACTGGCTCGACACCGCGGGTCACAGCAACGGCCCGATCATCCTGCGCTGCGTGCGGACCGAAACGGCGCCCACACCGACGACACGAGTGGTGCCATTCGACGACATCCACACCGAGTTGCCTTCGGACACCGCGCAAGTCACCCCCGAAGAGCGCGCATCAATCCTCGCGGCGCGGCGCCGTGCGGTGCACGAAAGGTTCGGACGGTGACCTTCGAAGCTGACGAGTTAGAGGACGGCGCCCGAACCGCAACCGGTCTCGACGATTTCGGATCGTCCTACTACCGCGAGGGACTGCAACGCATCGTCGACGCGCTGAACAACGAGGCGGACCTCAACGACGTCGGGCGGGTCATCCAGCACGCCACTATCAGCAACGCCCTGATCCAGCGCCTCAAGGTCGAGGAGGCCTACCGGCAGCACCCCGAGATCGATGACCAGGTGGTCGGGGGCCCCGTCTTCGTCATCGGCCTGCCCCGGACCGGGACCACCGCGCTGAGCCAGCTGGTGGCCGCCGATCCCCAGTTCCGATCGCTGCGGATGTGGGAGTCGCAAGCGCCCACCCCACCGCCGGAGGCCGCGACCGAGCACAACGACCCGCGGATCGCGCAGGCCGAGGCCGGCCTGAAGATGCTCGACGACATGTTCCCGCTGATGAAAACCCTGTATAACTCCGAGGCCACAGCGCCGACCGAATGCCAGGACCTGATGGGAATGAGCTTTCGCACCTTCCACTTTGACGGCGCCGTGCGCGCCCCCGGGTATCTCGCGTGGTTGATGGGCTGCGACATGCGCGAGACCTATGTCTTTCACCGGCGAGTGCTCCGGCTGTTGCAATGGCACTGTCCGCCGGTGCTGTGGCATCTCAAGACGCCCGTGCACATATTCGCCCTCGACGCTCTCGTCGCGGCATATCCCGACGCCAAATTCCTGTGGAGCCATCGCGATCCGGCCAAGGTGATGGGTTCGGTCTGCAGCCTGATCCGGTATGTGCGTAGCTGGAGCAGCGACCGCGACGACGCCAGGGAACTCGGCGCCGAGCAAGTCGACAGCTGGGCCGAAGGGGTCCGGCGGGCAATGGATTTCCGCGACCGGATGGGCGACGACCGATTCGCCGACGTCTCGTTCGCGGACCTCCAGACGGATCCGGTTGGCACGCTGCAAACCAGCTACGACACCCTGGGCCTGACCTTCACCGATGCCACCCTCGCCTCAGTCAAGCGTTGGGCCGCGGATCACCGGCCGGGCTCCCGCGGCGCACATGACTATGACCTGGCCGACTACGGCCTGACACCCGAAGGCGTTCGCGAGCGATTTGCGGACTATCTCGCCGTCTACGACGCGACCGCCTGAATCCGTGAGCACCCCCCGCACGCGGCGACGCGAAAAACTCGGCCCGGACGCGGCGGTGCGCCGCGAGATCCTGGCTGCCGCTTCAACCGTTCTGCGGGAGCAGGGAATTGGGAAGCTCAGCATCGGCGCGGTGCTGCACCGGGCCGCGCTGGGCACCCGGGCGTTCTATCGTCACTTCGAATCCAAGGACGACTTGGTGGCGGCGCTGTTTCTCGACATGGCGCGCGCGGAGGAACGGCGGCTGCGACGCCGGATGGCACCTGCCGTCACGGAGGTCGACGCGGTCGCGGCGTGGATCGATGGACGACTCGACCTGGCGTTCGATGACAGCATCAAATCCGACCTGCGTCGCCTGTCGCTGGAAGCTCAGTCGCAGTCCTCCGCACTCATTCAGCCCGCGTACGCGGAGATGCTCAGGCCGCTCAGCGAGGTCCTGCAGCGTGGCCTGCAGAGCGGGGTCTTCCACCGGGTCGACCCGGTGACGGGTGCCCAGTTCATTCACGGGGTGGTCTGGGCGGGCATCAACCAACACTGGGCGACGGGCGATTTCGACCGCACCGTTCTCCGCGAACGCATGCTGCAGTTCTGCCTGCGCGGGCTGGGCATGCGGGCCGCAGAACCGAACAAAGGAGACTAGCGATGGATCTGGGATTTGCCGGGTCGACGGCCGTGGTCACCGGCGGCAGTAAGGGGATGGGCCTGGCGATCGCCGAAACCCTTGCAGCCGAAGGGGCCAGCGTAGCGGTGATGGCCCGAGGCCACCAGGCGCTCGATGCCGCCGTCTCGTCGCTGCGGCGAGCGGGCGCTCCGGATGCCGTCGGCATCAGCGTGGATATGACCGACGCCGCGTCCATCACCGCCGGCTTCGGCGCCGTCGCGCAACGGTGGGGGCAACTCAACACCCTGGTCCACACGATCGGACCGGGCGACGGCTATTTCGAGCAGATGGACGACGCACAGTGGGATGAGGCGTTCACCCTCGGCACGATGTCGGCCGTCCGGTCGATTCGCGCCGCCCTGCCGCTGCTGCGCTCCGCGGACTGGGCCCGCGTCGTCACGTTGTCCGCGCATTCGATTCAGCGCCAAAACCCGCGAATAATCGCCTACACGGCGGCAAAATCGGCGTTGGCCAGCATCACCAAGAACCTGGCGAAAAGCCTTGCCAGGGATGGCATTCTGGTCAACTGCGTATGTCCTGGAACCATCGTCACCGCAAGCTTCACCGAAGCGCTCAAGGACATCCTCGCCGCCGACGGCCTCGACGCCACTAATCCGGTCGACGTTATGACCTGGATCGACAACAACTTTCATCAGCCCTGTGACCTCGGCCGCGCCGGACTGCCTGAAGAGGTCGCCTCCCTCACCGCCTACCTGGCGTCGCGGCGCAACGGCTATGTCACCGGCGCGACGGTCAACGTCGATGGCGGGTCGGACTTCATCTGACGGCTGCTTCAGCCCCCGAGCGCGGTCAGCCTTCCAGGTCGCCCTCGGTTTCCAGCAGCGCCTGGCGCAACCCGTCGAGGGTCTCCGGTTGCGGCTGCGCCCACATGCCACGCCCGGCCGCCTCCAGCAGCCGTTCGGCCATGCCGTGCAGCGCCCAGGGATTGGATTCCGACATGAACTTGCGATTCTCCGGGTCCAGCACGTAACGCTCGGTGAGCTGTTCGTACATCCAGTCGGCCATCACCCCGGCCGTCGCGTCGTAGCCGAACAGGTAGTCCACCGTCGCCGCCATCTCGAACGCGCCCTTGTATCCGTGCCGGCGCATCGCAGACATCCAGCGCGGGTTGACGACGCGCGCCCGGAACACGCGGGTGGTCTCCTCCGACAGCGTGCGGGTGCGGATCGCGTCGGGGCGGGTGTTGTCGCCGATGTAGGCGGCCGGCGCCTCCCCGGTCAGCGCGCGCACCGTGGCCACCATGCCCCCGTGGTACTGGAAATAGTCGTCGGAGTCGGCGATGTCGTGTTCGCGGGTGTCGGTGTTCTTCGCGGCCACCGCGATGCGCCGGTACTGCCGGTTCATGTCGTCGACGGCCTCGCGCCCGTCCAGGTCCCGGCCGTAGGCGAAGCCGCCCCACGCCGTGTACACGGCTGCGAGGTCGGCGTCGTCGCGCCAGTTGCGGCTGTCGATCAACTGTAACAGTCCGGCGCCATAGGTGCCCGGCTTGGAACCGAAAATCCTTGTGGTGGAGCGGCGTTGATCGCCGTGCTGAGCCAGGTCGGCCTGGGCGTGCGCACGGACATAGTTGTCCTCGGCGGGCTCGTCGAGGTCGGCGACCAGCCGCACCGCGTCGTCGAGCATCGTCACGACGTGCGGGAAGGCGTCCCGGAAGAAACCGGAGATGCGCACCGTCACGTCGATGCGCGGGCGGCCCAGCTCGGCCAGCGGAATCGCCGCCAGATCGACGACGCGCCGCGACGCGTCATCCCACACCGGGCGAACACCGAGCAGGGCAAGGACTTCGGCGATGTCATCACCGGCGGTGCGCATGGCCGAGGTGCCCCACACCGAGAGTCCGACCGATTGCGGCCACTGCCCGTGGTCGTCGCGGTACCGAATGAGCAACGAATCCGCCAGCGCCACACCGGCTTCCCAGGCCAGCCGGGACGGCACCGCCTTGGGGTCGACGGAATAGAAGTTGCGGCCGGTGGGCAGCACGTTGACCAGGCCGCGCAGCGGGGATCCGGACGGGCCGGCCGGGATGAACCGACCGTCCAGGGCGCGCAGCACCTGCTCGATTTCGGCGGCGGTGCCGTTGAGGCGTGGCACCACTTCGGTGGTCGCGAATCGCAGGACCGCGGCGACGTCGGCGTTGGCGGCGATCCGTTCGGCCGCACCGGGATCCCAGCCGGACGCCTGCAACGCTCCGACAAGCTCGCGGGCCACGGCCTCGGTGTGATCGACCGTGGGCCGGTCGTCGGTGCCGTCCTCCGCCAATCCCAGGGCCTGTCGCAATCCGGGGAGGGTGTGCTCGCCGCCGAAGAGTTGGCGGGCCCGCAGGATCGCGAGCACCAGATCCAGTTCGGCTTCCCCCGTGGGCTTTTGCCCCAGGATGTGCAGGCCGTCGCGGATCTGTACATCCTTGATTTCGCACAGCCACCCATCGACGTGCAGCAGCATGTCGTCGAACGAGTCTTCCTCGGGACGTTCGGTCAGGCCCAGATCGTGGTCCATCTTCGCGGCCCGCATCAGCGTCCAGATCTGCTGGCGGATGGCGGGCAGCTTGCCGGGGTCCAGCGCGGCGACATTGGCATGCTCGTCGAGCAGCTGCTCCAAACGCGCGATGTCACCGTAGGATTCGGCGCGCGCCATCGGAGGGATCAGATGGTCGACCAGAACGGCGTGCGCGCGCCTTTTGGCCTGGGTGCCCTCGCCGGGGTCGTTGACCAGGAACGGGTAGATCATCGGCAGGTCGCCCAGCGCGGCGTCAGGGCCGCAGGCCGCCGACATGCCCAGCGTCTTGCCGGGCAGCCATTCCAGGTTGCCGTGCTTGCCCAGGTGTACCACCGCGTGCGACCCGAAGCCGACGTCCAGCCAGCGGTAGGCGGCAAGGTAGTGGTGGCTGGGCGGCAGGTCCGGATCGTGATAGATGGCGACCGGATTTTCCCCGAAGCCGCGGGGCGGCTGCACCATCAACACCAGGTTGTCCGATTGCATTGCGGCGATGACGATTTCGCCGTCGGGATCGTTGCTGCGGTCGACGAAAAGGTTTCCCGGTGCGGGGCCCCAGTGCTCGGTGACGGCGTCGGTGAATTCGGTGGGCAGGGTCGCGAACCATTCGCGGTAATCCGTGGCGGACACTCGGATCGGGTTGCCGGCCAGCTGGCCTTCGGTGAGCCAGTCGGGGTCCTGTCCGCCCCGCTCGATGAGCGCGTGGATCAGGGCGTCGCCGTCGTTGGCCTCGACGCCCGGCAGTTCCCCCACCCGGTAGCCGTGCTCGCGCATCGCCTGCAGCAGCGCGACGGCGCTCGCCGGGGTGTCCAACCCGACCGCGTTGCCGATGCGAGCGTGCTTGGTGGGATAGGCCGAGAACACCAGGGCCACCCGCTTGTCCGCCGGGGCGATTTGGCGCAGCCGCGCGTGGCGGACCGCCAGCCCCGCGACGCGGGCGCAGCGTTCCGCGTCGGCGACATAGGAGATCAGGCCGTCGTCGTCGATCTCCTTGAAGGAGAACGGCACCGTGATGATGCGGCCGTCGAACTCGGGCACCGCCACCTGGCTGGCCACGTCGAGCGGACTCAGGCCGTCGTCGTTCGCGCGCCATTGGGCGCGCGGGCTGGTCAGGCACAGCCCCTGCAGGATCGGGATATCCAGCGCGGCAAGGTGTTCGACGTTCCAGCTGTCATCGGGACCGCCGGCCGCCGCCTCCGCAGGTCTCAGTCCCCCGGCCGCCAGCACGGTGACCACCATGGCGTCGGCGTCGCCCAGCCGTTGCAGCAGTTCGGGTTCGGCGGTGCGCAGCGAGGCGCAGTAGACCGGCATCGCCCGCGCGCCGGCGTCCTCGATGGCCCGGCACAGCGCCTCGACGTAGCCGGTGTTGCCGGCCAGGTGCTGCGCGCGGTAGTAAAGCACGGCGATCGTCGGGCCGGCGGTATCGATCGCGTCCGGCCGCGGCAGTTCCCCCCAGGTCGGGGTCACGACCGGAGGGGTGAATCCGAACCCGGTCATCAGCACGGTGTCCGAGAGGAAGGCGTGCAGCTGGCGCAGGTTGTCCACGCCGCCGTGGGCCAGGTAGATGTGCGCCTGCACCGCGATGCCGGCGGCCAGCGTGGACAGACCGGTCAACTCGGCGTCGGCGGCCTGCTCGCCGCTGACCAACACCGTGGGCACCCCGCTGGCGATCACCGTGTCGATGCCGCTCTGCCACGCCCGGTAGCCGCCGAGGATCCGCACCACCACGATGGCGGCGCCGGCCAGCAGGTCGGGCAGCTCGTCTTCGGACAGCCGCGACGGGTTGGCCCACCGATAGTTCTTCCCGCTCGAACGGGCGCTGATCAGGTCCGTATCGGATGTCGACAGCAGCAGGATGGTCGGCTCAGCCACCCGTCATTCGTACCGCAACGAGGCGCGCACGCGCCTACTGGGACCGTCAACCGCCCAGCAGGGCCGCGATCCGGCCGGCGACCTGTTGCGCCATGATGCGAGCCGGGCCGTCCCTGGCCGGTTCGTAGCGGTCCGCGCGGGCGTCGTAATCGGCGCCCGCGATCGACCCGTGATCGGCCGCCAGTTCCACCACCTCCACCGGCCAGCCGACACGTTCCAGGCGGGCGGCGAAATCCCTGCTGGCGTCCACCGGCACGACGTCATCGTGGAGGCCGTGCAGCAACGAGAAGGGCGAACCGACACCGGCGTCACTCAGCCCGTTGGTCACCGGCTCGCCGGAGATCGGATCGGGGATCATGAAGGCTCCGGCGAGGCACACC
This sequence comes from Mycobacterium colombiense, assembly GCF_001672755.1. Lineage (GTDB taxonomy): Bacteria > Actinomycetota > Actinomycetes > Mycobacteriales > Mycobacteriaceae > Mycobacterium > Mycobacterium colombiense_C. The sequence goes on from NZ_LZKI01000069.1 coordinate 19,993, forward strand.
GTGTGCGCCGGAGCGAAGTCGTATTGCGCCGCGCGCAGCGTCACGCCCGCCGCGGCGGCACCGCCCATCGACCACCCGACGAGCAGGATGCGCCCGGCGTCGCGCGCGAGGTTGCGGGTGAACTCCAGCGACCGCAGCAGATCCGCGCGCCCGCCGTCATCGGCATGGGAGTTCCAGTCCGGTGCCACCACCACCGCGGCGCGCCCGGCCAGCATGCCGGCCAATGGGCCGACGGCGGCGCGGGCATCGGTTTGCGCACCATGCCACAGCAAGATCGTGGACGGCGCCGGCTCGCCGAAGACATCGGCCCACCGGCCTGGGGCATATTCCACCGTCCTCACGGGCACGAGGATGCCCGTGCTGACGCGTGTTCAATCCTCGATCAGGCAATGCCACTGCCGCGCAGGATCGGCAGCACGCCCTCGGCGAACCAGTAGGCCTCTTCCAGATGCGGATAGCCCGACAGGATGAATTCGTCGAAGCCCAGCGCGTGGTATTCGGCGATGAGGTTGGCGACCTCCTGGTGGCTACCGACCAGCGCGGTGCCCGCACCGCCGCGCACCAGCCCCACCCCGGCCCACAGATTCGGGTAGATCTCCAGCTTGTCGAGACGGCCGCCGTGCAGCGCGGTCATCCGGCGCTGCCCCTCGGATTCCGAACGAGCGTGCTGCTCAGTGGCATTCGCGATCTGCTCGGGGCTCAGTTCGCTGACCAATTCCTCGGCCACCGCCCATGCCGCCGCGGAGGTGTCGCGACTGATGGTGTGCAACCGGATGCCGAACCGCACGTTGCGGCCACGGTCTTGGGCCAGCGCCCGCACCTTGGTGATCTTCTCCGCTGCGGCCTGCGGCGGCTCACCCCAGGTGAGGTACACGTCCACGTATTCGGCCGCAATGGCCAGTGCCGGCGGTGAGGATCCGCCGAAATAGATCTGCGGCAACGGATCCGGCGGCTCCGACACCCGCGCGTCCTCGACGTGGTAGTACTTGCCCTCGAAGTCGACGGATTCCTGCCGCCACACGGAATTGACGATGTGCAGGAATTCGCCGGTGCGCGCGTAGCGCTCGTCGTGGCCGAGCCAGTCACCGAAGCGGCGCTGCTCGCCGTCGTCGCTGCCACTGACGACATTGAGCAGCACCCGGCCGTCCGAAAAGCGCTGCAGCGTCGCGGTCTGTTGCGCGGCCAACGTCGGCGGCACCAGGCCCGGCCGGAACGCAACCAGGAACTTCAACCGTTCGGTCTCGGCCAGCAGCGCCGACGCCGTCAACCACGCGTCCTCACACCAGGTTCCGGTGGGAGTCAGCACGCCCTCGTAGCCGAGCCGGTCCGCGGCGCGCGCCACCTCGGCCAGATAGCGACGCGTCGGCTTGCGACGACCGGCCGGAACCGCGTGATGTGACGACGCATGCGAGCCACCCACGATGGATCGGCTGTCGCCGGTGGTCGGCAGGAACCAGAAAAACTTTGCCGCCATAACTCCTCAGATCAGCTGGCGAGGCCTTGTCGCAACGCCTCATTGAATCGACGGTCGACCCAGTTGGCAAACCTGGGCGATGACGCGAGCTGGCCTGCGGCCGCGAACAAATCGGCCAGCTTCTGTTCCGACGCGACCACGCCGTCACCGAGTTCTGTCGGCAACCGCAGGCTGCGCGTCGCCGCGACCGCCGCCACCTGTGGATCCAACCCTACTGCGGCGGAATAGTCTTGGGCCCATTCTTGCGGATGAGCCCTGGCCCACTGCACCGCCTTCTCGAAACGTACCAGCAGGTCGGACAGCGCGGTGTTGCGTTTCGGGTCATCCAGCGCCTGGTCGGAGGCGACGCCCACCCAGTCGCCGTTGGTGACGCCCTGCGCCTCGGCGATGCTGCGGACCGGGATCTGCTGCTCGGCCTGGGCCGTGTAGGGATCCCAGATGGCCCAGGCGTCGGCCTGGCGCTGGCTGAACGCCGACAGCGCATCGGCGGGCTGCAGGAACACGAACTTCACCTCGGCGGGTTTGAGCCCGGCCTTGTCCAGCTGGGCCAGCAGGTTGGCGTGCGACGAGCTGCCCTTGGCGACGGCGATCGCCTTCCCGCGCAAGTCGGAGACCGACGTGATAGGCGAATCGGCGTGCACCAGAACGCGATTGCCCGCCCCGCCGCCACCGTACGCGGAGACCGCCTTGATCTTCGCGTTGCTGGCGGCGCCGAAGATCGGCGGCGTGTTACCGGTGATCGCGAAGTCGATCTTGCCCGCGGTGGCCGCCTCGACTTGCGGCGGCCCGGAGGTGAACGTCGAGAACGCGACGCGGTAGGGCAGGTTGTCCAGCTGCCCGGCGGCGCGCAGCAGGGCTTCGGTGCCACCCTTCTGATCCCCCACCTGCAGGGTCAGATTGGACAGCTCCGACAGCGGCACCGCGGCCGGCGGCGGCTTGGGACCCAAACTGGCTGTGCGCGAGACACATCCGGCCAACAGGAATACGATCGTCGCGGCCAGCGCGGCGAAACCCCGCGTCAAAGCCGCACACCAAGACGATCCAGCAACTCCGCGCGATGCCGCTCGGTGTGCGCACCGGGATCACCGGGTGCGCGGCGAGGCTCGCCGATGGTCAGCGTGTGCACGACGCGGCCTTCCTCGAGCACCAGCGCACGATCGGCCAGCGCGACCGCTTCGTCGACGTCATGGGTGATCAGCAACACCCCGAACCCGTGCCGGCGCCACAGATCCAGCAGCAGGGTGTGCATCGTCAGCCGGGTCAGCGCGTCCAGCGCACCGAACGGCTCGTCGAGCAGCAGCAGTTGTGGCTCGGCGACCAGCGCGCGGGCCAGCGAAACCCGTTGCGCCTGACCGCCGGACAGGGTCAGCGGCCACGCCCTGGCATGGTCGGCCAGCCCGACGTCGGCCAGCGCCCGGTCGGCGCGATCCCGGACTTGCGCCCGCGGGAGGCGGCTGCGGGTCAGGCCGTAACCGACGTTGGTCCGCACATCGCGCCACGGGAACAGGCGCGGCTCCTGGAATGCCAGCGCCGGGGCGCCGGCCACCACGCGCTGCCCACTGTGGTCATCCGACAATCCGGCGAGCACCCGCAGCACCGTCGATTTGCCCGAGCCGCTGCGCCCGACCAGCGCGACGATCTCGCCGCGCTGCACCCGCACCGAAACGTCGTTGAGCACCTGCCGGTTTCCGTACCACTTGTCGACGTGGCGCAGCTCGCCGGCGATGTCTGTCCGCCCGCGGGTGGCGGCGGCCGATTCCGCGATGAGTGTCAAGCCAGGACCTTTCAGTGTCGGTACCGCAGCGTGCGGCGTTCGATGAGCCGGACGAGCGCGTCGGTGATGATGCCCAACAGCGCGTAGATGGTCAGCCCGAAGATGATGATGTCGATTCGCAGAAAATCGCGGGCGTTGTTGATCAGGAAGCCAATTCCCTTGTCGGCGTTGATCTGCTCGGCGACGATCAAGGTCAGCCACGCGATGGCCAGCGATTGGCGGAAACCGACGAGCACCTGTGGCGCCGTGCTGGGCACGATGATCCGGGTGAACCGTTGAGCGAATGAAAAGCCCAGCACCTGAGCGGTTTCCAGCATCTTGGGGTCCACCTGCCGGATCGCCGAAAACGTGTTGAGGTAGAGCGGGAAAACCACACCCAGGGCGACGAGCAACACCTTGGGCAGCTCGCCGATTCCGAACCAGAGGATGAACAGCGGGATCAGTCCCAGGTGCGGCAGTGCGCGGATCATCTGCATCGGCGGGTCCACGGTCGATTCGATCCAGCGCGACAGGCCGACCGCCGCGCCCGCCACGATCCCGATGATCCCGCCCAGCAGCAGCCCCTCTGCAACGCGGACGGTGGAGATGTGCAGCGCGTCGGCGAGCTGGCCGTTGCGGGTCAACTCGACGCCGGCCTCGAGGATCAACGAGGGGGCGGGCAGTACGTCGGCAGGAATCACGCCGAGCGCGCTACCCAGCTGCCACAGCGCCAGCAGCGCCAGTGGCGACGCGACGCGCACGACTTCCCATTTGCGGCGCGCCCATAACCCGCGCGGGCCGCCGGCCTGGGCGCTGCCCGGCTTGTTCGACGCAGCGTCGAGCGCGGTGGCAATGCTCACCGGGCCGACGCTAAAGCGCGGCCGGTGCCAGGGTAAGGGTTTACGTCTGGCTGAAGGCAATCCCGGCCGTCGTCTTCGGCGGGGGCCGTACCGTGGACGGGTGGCCAGGACGCGCGATACCGACGCATGCCCGGGTGCGCTGCAGGTGCACCAGGCGGCCGATGGCGCCTTGGCCCGGATCCGGCTGCCCGGCGGCATGATCACCGCCGCCCAGCTGGCCACGCTGGCCGCCGTCAGTAACCAGTCAGGGTCGGGAACGCTCGAGCTGACCGCCCGGGGCAACGTGCAGTTGCGCAGGCTGACCGACGTGACCGCGGTGGGCGAGACGCTCGCGGCCGCGGGCCTGTTGCCGTCAACGACGCACGAGCGGGTCCGCAACATCGTGGCCTCACCGCTGTCGGGGCGCTCCGGAGGAAACCTCGACGTCCGGCGCTGGGTCGGCGAGCTCGATGCCGCGCTGTGCGCCGAGCCCAGGCTCGCCGAGCTGGGCGGCCGGTTCTGGTTCAGCCTGGACGACGGACGCGCCGACGTCTCGGGGCTGCGTGCCGACGTCGGGGTGCACGCGTTCACCGACGGCTGTGCGCTGTTACTTGCCGGACGTGACACCGGTGTCCGGCTGGCGGCCGGCGAGGTGATCGAGACGCTGATCACCCTCGCTACGCGGTTCGTCGACATTCGCGGAACCGCTTGGCGCGTCCAGGAATTGGACGACGTGCGGCGGCTGCTACCCGGCGCCGAATCACGCGCCACCTCCTTTGTGGCCGTCACCAAGGCGCCGGTGGGCTGGATCGGCCAGGACGACGGGCAGGTGACGCTGGGCGCCGCGGTGCCGCTGGGTGTGCTGCCGGCGCGCGTCGCGGAGTACCTGGCTGCGATCGAGGCGGCGGTGGTGATCACGCCGTGGCGCTCGGTGCTGGTATGTGACCTCAGTGAAGAGGTGGCCGACACCGCGCTGCGGGTGCTGGCGCCCCTGGGCCTGGTGTTCGACGAGAACTCCCCCTGGCTGACCGTCAGCGCCTGCACCGGCACCCCCGGCTGCGCGCGCTCGGCCGCCGACGTGCGGGCCGACGCCGCGCGATCGCTGGATCCCGAGTCGACGGTGCACCGGCACTTCGTCGGCTGCGGCCGGGCGTGCGGCAGTCCCCTCGCCGGTGAGGTGCTGGTGGCTACCCCGGACGGATACCGGCGGCTGTAGCCGGGTGCGGCGGGTCGCCGGGTGGGTGAGCCTTAAAGTGGGCGGGTGCTCGACTACATCCGCGACGCGGCGGAGATCTATCGCCAGTCGTTCGCGACGATCCGCGCCGAAGCGGACCTGGCGCGATTCCCCGCCGAGGTGGCACGGGTGGTCGTCCGATTGATCCACACCTGCGGCCAGGTCGACGTCGCCGAGCACGTCGCGTACACCGACGACGTCGTGGATCGCGTCGGCGTGGCCCTGCGCGGCGGGGCTCCGGTGCTGTGCGATTCGTCGATGGTGGCCGCCGGGATCACCGCCGCACGGCTGCCGGCCGACAACCAGGTGGTGTCCCTGGTCGCCGACCCGCGGGCGGCCGAGCTGGCCGCACGCCGGCACACCACGCGCTCCGCGGCCGGGGTGGAGCTGTGGGCGGACCGGCTGCCCGGCGCGGTGCTGGCGATCGGCAACGCCCCGACCGCGCTGTTCCGGCTGCTCGAACTGATCGATGACGGGTTGGCGCCGCCGGCCGGGGTGTTGGGCGGGCCGGTGGGTTTCGTCGGGTCGGCGCAGTCCAAACAGGAGCTCATCGAGAACCCGCGCGGAACGTCGTATCTGGTGGTGCGGGGCCGTCGCGGCGGCAGTGCCATGGCCGCCGCCGCCGTCAACGCGATCGCGAGCGACCGCGAATGACCGCACAAGGCACCCTGTGGGGCGTCGGGTTGGGGCCCGGCGACCCGGAATTGGTGACTGTCAAAGCCGCCCGGGTGATCGCCGAGGCCGACGTGGTGGCCTATCACAGCGCCCGGCACGGCCGCAGCATCGCCCGCGGTATCGCCGAACCCTATCTGCGGCCCGGTCAGATCGAAGAGCACCTGGTCTACCCCGTCACCACCGAGACGACCGACCATCCCGGCGGCTATGCCGGCGCCATCGAGGACTTCTACGTCGAGGCCACCGAGCGCATCGCGGCGCACCTCGACGCCGGTCGCAATGTCGCCCTGCTGGCCGAGGGCGATCCGCTGTTCTACAGCTCCTACATGCACCTACACACCCGGCTCACGGAGCGGTTCGACGCGATCATCGTGCCCGGCGTGACGTCGGTGAGCGCCGCCTCGGCGGCCATCGCGACACCGTTGGTGGCCGGCGACGAGGTGCTGTCGGTGCTGCCGGGCACCTTGCCGGTCGAAGAGCTGACCCGTCGGCTCGCCGACGCCGACGCCGCCGTCGTCCTCAAGCTCGGGCGTTCGTATCACGCTGTGCGGGAAGCGCTTTCGGCATCGGGACAGCTTGACGACGCGTTCTATGTCGAGCGGGCCAGCACCGCCACGCAACGCATCCTGCCCGCCGCCGACGTCGACGCGGCCGGCGTCCCGTACTTCTCGCTGGCCATCCTCCCGGGCGGGCAGCGGGGCCGCCGCGCGCCCGCTGCCGGCAGCGTCACGGTGGTGGGCCTGGGTCCCGGCGACATGGACTGGATGACGCCGCAGACCCGGCGCGAGCTGGCCGCGGCGACCGACCTGATCGGCTATGGCGGCTACCTGGACCGCGTGCCGGCCCGTGACGGCCAGCAGCGTCACCCCAGCGACAACCGCGACGAGCCCGAACGGGCCAGGCTGGCCTGCGCGCTGGCCGAGCAGGGCCACGCCGTGGCGGTGGTCTCGTCGGGTGACCCGGGTGTGTTCGCCATGGCTACCGCGGTGCTGGAAGAGGCCAAAGAATGGCCGGGTGTGCGGGTTCGGGTGATTCCGGCGATGACCGCGGCCCAGGCCGTGGCCAGCAGGGTCGGCGCTCCGTTGGGGCACGACTACGCGGTGATCTCGCTGTCCGACCGCCTCAAGCCGTGGGAGGTGATCTCCACGCGGCTGCAGGCCGCCGCGTCCGCCGACCTGGTGCTGGCCATCTACAACCCGGCCTCCAAGACGCGAACCTGGCAGGTCGGCGCGATGCGCGACATCTTGCTGGCCCACCGCGAACCCGGCACCCCGGTGGTGATCGGCCGCAACGTTTCCGGCCCCGACGAAGACGTCCGGGTGGTCAGGCTGGCCGATCTCAATCCCGGCGAGATCGACATGCGCTGCCTGCTGATCGTCGGGTCGTCCCAAACCCAGTGGTACTCACACGATTCCACCGACCGCGTCTTCACCCCGCGGCGCTACCAGGGCTAGTCGCGCTCCCAGGTGCTCGGCATCATCGGCACGGTGGGACCGTCACTCAACCCGTCACTGGTCAACGTCGCCAATCCGGTGGCCTGCGCGGCATTTGATTTGGCTGCGGCACCGGCGAACCCGAGCGGTCCCGCGCTGTCCTCGGAAGGGCTTGCGGCGTAAGGATCTTCGGTGTCACCGGTTGGATCCGCACCCTCGTCCAAGTCCATGAATTCGTAGCGGTACGCGCGCTCGGTGGCGGTGCCGCCGCGGCGCCGGCGGGCCCGGGCCTTCTTCTTGGCCGCCGTGGCCGCGGCCGCGGTCGCGGGCTCGTCGACGTCGTCGGACGAGGGTTCCTCCGACTTGCGCCGTGACCGGCTGCTCGCGCTGCCGCGCGCAGACAGTCCCGAAAGCCCCACCGCATACAGGGCATTGGACACGTTCGCTCCGATTCCGTCGGTCGCGGTCGGGCCGAAACCGACGCCCGGTCCCCCACCGACGGGTCCGCCGCCGGCCGAGCCGGCGACCGTCGTCGCGGGGGCGGTGGATGGTGTCGGCACGTGGCTCACACTGGCGGGCGCGCTGGTGATAATCGGCGCCGGAGCGGCCACCGGTGCGGGCGCCGCCGTGACGGCCGGCAACGGCGTCGCGGCCGAAAGCGGGACCGCGACGCTGATCGCGGTGACCGCGGCCGCCGCCCCCCCCGCCGCGGCCGCGCCGATTGCGGCCACGACGACCGGGGCGAGTACCACCGCCATCTGGATCGCGGCCTGCATGAAGGGCCAGAAGATCATCAGGGTGTGGAAGATGGCCCAGCCGAGCGCGCTCGACAGGGCCGGCGAGAAGCCCAACTGGCTGAAGAACGAGGCGAGCCCATTAACGAACGGCAGCGGCGGGAAGGGCCACCCACCGGGGTTGAGGTCCTTGGACACCGGCCAGGCGAAATTCTGGGTGTACTGCTGCAGCCACTGAGTGAGCTGGTCCTGCCAGGACGGATAGGTCTGCGTCGCCGCCGTGGCCTGCTGCTGGGCGCTCGAGGTATCAGCGTTGTTCAGGTTGGAGCCGGAATCCGACGCCGGGGCCACCGCGGCCGCCTGTACCGCCGTGACGCCCGCGGTGCCCGCCTCCGCCCCCGGCACGACGATCGTCGGCGCGGGCGTCGTCGCCGGGACCGCCGCCAGGGCGGATGCGCTGACGGCCTGGTAGGTGGTCATCGTCGTGGCGGCCTGCACCCACATGCGCGCGTAGTCGGCCTCGTTGACGGCGATGGGGATGGTGTTGATCCCGAAGAAGTTCGTGGCGACCAGCGCCCCGTGCACCGCGTGATTGGCCGCGAGTTCGCCGAGCGTCGGCATCGCGGCCAGGGCCGCCGTGTAGGCGGTGGCCGCGGTCTCGTGCAGGCTCGCCGCCGCCGTGCTCTTGGCCGCGCTCTCCAGCAGCCAGACCTGGTAAGGGGCGTGTGCGGCCACGTACTGGTCCGCGCTGGGTCCGTCCCACGAACCCGCCTGCGCGGCGCCCAACTCCCCGCTGAGCTCGGCTGCCGCGGTCGCATAGTCGGTGCTCAACGACGACCATGCCGTCGCGGCGGCCAGCAGCGGCGCGGGGCCGGGGCCGCTGCTGAGCAACGTCGAGTGCACTTCGGGCGGAAAAGCGATCCAGATCGGGGCGGTCATCGTCGGGGGCCTTCAGGCAAGAGCACGAATACCTCTTCGGTGAATCTTGGGATGGGCTGGGCGATGCGTTCGACCAGAGGTCGGTTGTCGGCGCGCATAAGTTCCCGGCGATTTCGTCTGGCGCCGAATTGCGCGAGTCTTTGCGCGCGGCCGAACCATGCGCAACGATGCAGGGATGCGGTGTGAGATTGCGCGCGAAGCGCTGTCGGCTCGACTGGACGGCGAGCGCCCCCAGGTGCTCGCGCAGCAAGTCGACGCCCATCTCGAATCCTGCCGCAGCTGCCGCTCCTGGCTCATCGGGGCGGCGGTGCAGACGCGCCGGCTGGCCTCGGTGACTCCCGGCGACGGACCCGATCTGGTCGAGAAGATCATGGCCAGCATCGGCGAGCAGCCCACCGGCCACCGGGCCCTGATGCGCTGGCTGCGGTCGCACTACCGGCGATGGGGCCTGATCGCCGTCGGCCTGTTCCAGGTGGCGATCGCCGCCGCCCAAATCAGCGGAATCGATTTCGGCATGGTGTCCGGTCACATGCACGGCGCGATGTCCGGCGAGCACCTGATGCACGAGTCGACGGCCTGGTTGCTGGCGCTGGGTCTGGCCATGATCGCCGCCGGCGTGTGGCCCGCCTCCGCGTCGGGGGTGGCCGCGATCACCGGTGTCTATTCCGTTGCGCTGCTGGGTTATGTGATCGTCGACGCCTTCGACGGCGAAGTCACCGCGACCCGCATCGCCAGCCACATGCCCCTGTTGCTGGGTCTGGCGTTCGCATTGCTGGTGGCGCGGGAACGGGTGGGCTCACACCGACGGCGCGGCTCCGATGCCTCGGACGACGCCGACTTCCCCACCTGGTCGGCGGACTCGCCCAGTGGTCGGCGGCGCGGCCACCTGCGGCCCATCAATCGCTCGGACCCCACTGCGTCCTCTACGACGAGCTGTCGTAGAATCGGAAAACTCCCACAACAAAGGTGGTTGGGCATGACCGCGGTGAGCGACGACGAGGCCGTAACCGAGCTCGCGTTGTCAGCCGCACGCGGAAACTCCCGGGCGCTCGAGTCGTTCATCAAGGCCACCCAGCAAGACGTGTGGCGGTTCGTGGCCTACCTGTCGGATACGGGCAACGCCGACGATCTGACCCAAGAGACCTTCCTGCGCGCCATCGGCGCCATCGAGCGGTTCTCCGCGCGCTCGAGCGCGCGCACCTGGCTGCTGTCGATCGCGCGCCGCGTCGTGGCCGACCACATCCGCCACGTGCAATCACGGCCCCGCGCCGCCCTGGGCGCCGATCCCGAACACGTAGTGCGTGGGGACCGGCACGCCCGCGGATTCGAGGACCTGGTCGAGGTGACGACGATGATCGCCAACCTCAATGCCGAACAGCGCGAAGCGCTTTTGCTCACCCAGCTGCTCGGCCTGCCCTACGCGGACGCCGCCGCCGTCTGCGGCTGCCCGGTGGGCACCATCCGCTCGCGCGTTGCGCGCGCCCGCGACGCGCTGCTGGCCGATGGCGAGCGCAGCCACCTAACCGGCTAGCGCGCCAACCCATTCGGCGGCCTCGGCCACCGTGCCGACGGTCAACGCCCCGGCGGGTAGCGGCGGCCGGGCCACCATCACCACCGGAACGCCCAGCGCCGCCGCGGCATCCAGCTTCGCGCGGGTCATGTCCCCTCCGCTGTTCTTGGTGACCAGGGCGTCGATGCGGTAGTCGCGCAACAGCCCGAACTCGTCCTGGTAGCCGTACGGCCCGCGGGACAGCAGTACCCGGTGACGACGCGGCAGCACGGACGCGTCGGGGTCGGTGACCGCCCGGATCAGGAACCACGCGTCGCTGCCGGCGAAGGCCCGCACGCCCGAGCGTCCGGTGGTGAGAAACACCCGCGAATAGCCTTGCCGGGCGACGGTTTCAGCGGCGTCGGCATCCGAGTCGACGACGATGGCGGCGCCCGGATCCCACGCCGGGCGGGCCAGGATCAGGTGCGGGATCCGCAAATCCGTGCACGCGTCGGCGGCGTGCGCGGTCATGGTCGCCGCGAACGGGTGGGTGGCGTCCACGACGGCGTCGATGCGCTCGTCTTGCAGCCATCTTTGTAATCCGTCGACGCCGCCGAAGCCGCCGATGCGCACCGGGCCGACCGGCAGTGCCGGATCCGGAACGCGCCCGGCCAGGGAGCTGACGATGTCGACGCGCGGGTGCAGAGCTTTCGCCAGGGCGCGGGCCTCGCCGGTGCCGCCGAGCAACAGGACGCGCATCAATGCCTGCTCCCCCGGGCGCGCCCGGTCGAATACAGGTAGCTGTCTGTGAATCCGCCGGCGGTCAGCGCCTCACCGACGACGATGACGGCTGTCTTGGTGATGTTGGCCCGATGCATCTGCCCGGCGATGTCTGCGAGGGTGCCGCGCAGCACCGCCTCTCGCGGCCAGCTCGCGAAAGCCACGACGGCTGCCGGTGTTTCGGGTTGATAGCCGCCTTCGAGAAGCTGCGGGACGATGGCGTCGATCTGGGCGGCGGCCAGATGCAGGACGAGGGTCCCGCCGGATTGGGCCAGGGTCTTCAGATCTTCGCCGGGCGGCATCGCCGTCGATAGGGTCGCCACCCGGCTCAGCGTCACGGTCTGCGCCACCCCGGGAATGGTGAGCTCACGCTTCAGCGCGGCCGCCGCGGCGGCGAAAGCCGGTACGCCGGGCACGATTTCGTAGTCGATGCCAAGGGAGTCGAGCCGCCGGCATTGCTCCGCGAGCGCGCTGTAGAGCGACGGATCACCCGAATGCAGCCGCGCCACGTCCAGGCCGGCGGCGTGCGCCTCACTCAGCTCCGCGATGATCTGCTCCAACGTCAGCGGCCCGGTGTCAACGACTTTCGCGTCCGGTGGGCACAACGCCAGCAGGTCGTCGGGCATGATCGAGCCGGCGTACAAGCACACCCGGCAGGTTTGCAGAAGCCGCTGACCGCGCACCGTGATGAGGTCGGCCGCGCCCGGGCCCGCACCGATGAAATACACCGTCACTTGGTCACCGCCCACTGGGTGACGGGATACTGCGGTCGCCAGCCGGTGAAGGCGCCCAGCGGCTCGCCGTGATAGTGCTGGAAGCGGTACAGCTCACCACCCAGGCGCTGATGTGCTTGCGTCAGAACGGCTTCGGACTCGGTGGTGACCACGTTGGCGACAAGTCGGCCGCCGGCCGGCAGGTTGGCCCAGCAGGCGTCGAGCAGGACGGGTTGGGTCAGTCCGCCGCCGATGAAGATCGCCGACGGCGGCTCCGCGCTGTCGAACGCGCCGGGGGCCTCGCCACGCACATCGATGCTGACCCCGAAGGCTGCGGCATTGCCCTCCAGGTTGCGCCGGCGGTCTTCGTTGCTTTCAAAAACCACTGCGCTGCAACCCTTTCCGCTCAGACACCACTGCACACTGATGCTGCCGGAGCCCGCGCCGACGTCCCACAATCGCTCCCCCGGGCGCGGGGCCAGCGCGGCCAGCGTCACCGCGCGGATGCCTTGTTTGGTGATCTGCCCGTCGTGGGTGAAGGCGTCGTCGGGCAGGGGTGAGACACGTTCGTCGGGCAGGTACCGCACGGCAATCACGTTGAGGTCGTCCAGGTCTCGATCGTCGGCCCAGTCGCGGGCGGTGCCGTCGCGGCGGTGCTCGTCCGGGGCGCCGAGTCGTTCGAGAACGGTGAACTCCGAATCGCCGCGGCCATGCGCGGTGAGCAGCGCCGCGAGTTCGGTTGGTGTGGAATTGCCCTGCGCCAGCACGACCGCCTGACCGCCGCGACGCACCGCGGTGTGCGGAGGCGCGGTGACCAGACTGATCACCTCGGTGTCGTGGACGTTCCAGCCCATCCGCGCGCACGCCAGCGTCACCGACGACACGTGCGGCAGGACCCTGACGTTGCCGCGGCCGTGCAGGCGGATCAGGGTGCCCCCGATGCCGTGCAGCAGCGGATCGCCGCTGGCCACCACGTGCACGTCACCCGTGCGTTCGTCGAGCAACGTTTGCAGCGCCGGCAGCATCGGCGACGGCCACTGCCGCCGGGGCGCGCGCACCGTGTCGTCGAGCAGGTCGAGCTGCCGCTTGGAGCCGTAAATGATCCCAGCCCTGCGGAGTTCGGCACGCGAAGCCTCGCCGAGTCCGGCCATGCCGTCGGCGCCGATACCGACCACGATGATCATAGGCGCCGCTCCTCATCGCGTCGCTCTGCATCGTCAGCGGGGCGGATCATCGCGGCATCCTGCGCCAGACGAACTGCGGCAGTAGTCGCATCACCGCCGCCGCGGGGCCCAGCGCCCACGGGATCCATACGGTGCGGCGGCCCTTCGCGAGCGCACGCGCGGTGGCGGCGGCGACCTGGGCGGGCGTACTGGGCAGCGGTGCCGGCGACATGCCTTCCGTCATGCGACCGATGACGAATCCCGGCCGGGCGATCAGCAGCCGGACCCCGGTGCCGTGCAGCGCGTCGGCCAGGCCGCTGGCGAAGCCGTCCAGGCCGGCCTTCGCCGAGCCGTAGACGTAGTTGGCGCGGCGCACGCGCGCCCCGGCGATCGAGGAGAACACCACCAGCCGTCCTGTGTCCGCTTTGCGCATCGCCGTGGCCAGGTGGGTGAGCAGGCTGACCTGGGCGAGGTAGTCGGTGTGGACGACGGCGACCGCGTGCGCCGCGTCGGTTTCGGCGCGGGCCTGATCGCCCAGGATGCCGAAGGCCAGCACCGCGGTGCCGATGGGACCGTGGTCGGCGACGATCGAGGCGACCAGCGGGCCGTGCGAGGTCAGGTCGTCGGCGTCGAATTCCCTGGTGTCAACCGCCGCGGCGCCCGCGGCCTTGAGCGCGTTGACCTGCTCAGCGAGCTGATCGGCCTTGCGGGCGGCCAGCACGACCGTCGCGCCGGGCGCGAGGAGTCGCGCCAGCTCGATCCCGATCTCGCTGCGGCCGCCCAGGATTACTACTGGACCTGCGCCCGTGTCGTCCACGGCTGCGATTATCACCTGCGCTAGCGTGGGCGGTGATGGCGAATACCACTACCCGGCTCACCGACGACGCCTTGGCGTTTCTGTCGGAACGCCATCTGGCCATGCTGACCACGCTGCGAGCCGACAATTCACCGCACGTGGTGGCGGTCGGTTTCACCTTTGACCCCAAGACGCACATCGCGCGGGTCATCACCACCGGGGGTTCGCAAAAGGCTGTCAACGCCGATCGTGGCGGCCTCGCCGTGCTCAGCCAAGTCGACGGCGCGCGGTGGCTATCGCTAGAGGGCCGGTCCAAGGTCAACAACGACGTCGACGCGGTGCGCGACGCCGAGCTGCGATACGCCCAGCGCTATCGGACGCCGCGACCCAACCCGCGACGCGTGGTCATCGAGGTTCAGATCGAGCGGGTGCTGGGGTCGTCGGATCTTCTGGACCGGGGCGAGTAGCAGTTGTTCGGGTGGATCCCGACCTGCATCCCCGATCCCGACGCATTCATTCAGCGGAGGTTCCATCCAACGCATCGGCCGATCTCGTGCAGCGCTTCCTGCGATAGTTCTGGGTGCTTCTCGTGGAAACGTCGAAGAATATCGTTCACGCCTTCCACCAATGTCATGTTGCCCCAATCGATCGGCATGCCAACTGCCTCGTGCACCAGTTCAGAAACGCGCGCAATCAAAGATGGTGCTTGCGCTGGCCCGTACACCTCAAGCACCTTCTGTTTGTCAATATGAGGAACAGCGGTGCCGCCGACAGCTATGACGATTGCGGCATTAAGAACGGCCGGATCCACCCTCAGCTGCTCCATCGCTCGAAAATTGTTCTGTCCGTACCCGTTTCGGGATCGACGATCATTATGTACTGAAGTTGAAGATTCATGAATCGTGGTGCTCGACCTCCTTAAACGGGAGTCCCGCGGTTATTGCCAGGTTGTTGCAAGAGCAGATCGTCATGTTCATGCCGACGGCAAGCTTCGATGAATTCGACCGCGGTTTTCCTGTCACCTAGAAACTGCTGGTACTGGTCGGGTGTGAGTTCATAGTATTCTTCGTAGTCTACGATCCCATTGCTTACCGGTATAGACGCGTAGTAGCGGCCTGACGTCGACTCGATGCCGATCGAATATCTATCTTCTCGCGAAAAATATGTGTCATCGAACTTCATAGCGCTTCTTTCTACTCGAAGACATCAGTTACAGTGTAATCGCCTGGGCCTATCCATCCACCATCCACGACAGCCTCCGATGAGCCATTAGGCAAGACGCCACCGGGGATCCATTGTTCGTTCGCACCAGCCTCGTTGCCGGACGGAATTCGTAGGTTGAAGTTCCCTGGGTCAGCGATATCGATCCTGACAATCTTGTTTGAGTCTAGAAAACCTCGGGGTAATCCGAGTTCAGTCTCCATTGCCCGGAAGTCGCCCCCCGTTGCCGCTGTCATTGTATCGGCTTCATGTTTGGGCATCACGAATGATGTTCCATCCCGCTGGGCTATACCGTATTTCTCGAGATTGCTTTCCGGCATAAACCGGGTTGCGCCATCGTCGAACTTACGAAGTTGTTTCTCAATATATTGCGATGACAAGTACTCCGTAGGATCAGGACGAGTGCCTTTGGGCATGGCTATGATCTCATCGCGCTTGTCTGCGGTGAGTCCGTCCGCCGACCCGTCGTCCCCGTGAACAAGATGCGTGTCGTCCGGTCTACGCCTACTCGGATCGTCACCGTCCGGCGACCTGCCGTCCGGACGATCTTCCGGCGGGTCGCCACCGTCTCCATAGGACTTCGCACCACCCGGTTGGTGTCCCGCTGGCGTGCCTTTCTCGGCAGGCCCGTGCCAGCCACCGCTCAGCGGTGGCACTTCAGCCGGGTGACCGTTCGGAGGTGCGAAGTGCGGGGATGCCGGCGCCGGTGAGTGGGCTTCGAAAGGTACGGCTCCGCCGGGAAATCCGTTGGGCGACACTGGCGGCGAATGATCAATCGGTTGCGAGAGTGCCGATGGCAAGCGCTCACCGACGACGGTCGGCACTGCTCCAGCCGGCGAACCGGTGGCCGCCACCGACGCCGGTTCGTGCGGCCCATCCGAGAGGCCTGGCCTCGGAGCCTCGGGGGGTGTTGAATCCGGCGCGGGCATCGATCCCGGCGCCGAATCCGGCGCGTGGGGCGCGCCCGGAGCGCCATCCGCCGGACGAGGCACCGATTCAACCGGTGCGTCCGGCAACTTTCCTGGCGGCAAGCTCACGGGACTGCCACTCGGCGGCGCATCGCCTTTCGGCAGGTCTCCATCGAGATTTTCAAGATCTTTGGTTATATCGCTGCCGGTTTTGGCGATACCCGGCAAGGCACCGCCGGCGCCTTCCGCCTCGGCGGCCGCTCCTTTAACACCCTGGAGTGCCCCTTCGCCCTCCGCGAGATCCCCCGTCGCCTCGGCGCCGCCCGCCGCCTCCGCAGCTTTCACGCCCGACTTCGCTGCACCACCGCCACCGGCCATGGTTCCAAGATCGAAGCCAATCTCTCCGAGCCCCACCCCGGGCCGGTCTGAGGTCAAATCGTCCCAGTGGGTAAGGCCTTTCACGAGGCCGAGATCGGTTTTTGCCGCACCGGCCGGGTCGAACAGCGCATACGCCGGGATGGATTGGACCGCAGTCTTATCCAGTGCGGCCCAACTGGCCGCAGCGCCTTTGGGATCAAAGGCGAATCGACTCGGATCAAGTTGGTCTGCGAATTCCACAGCGCCAACCGCGCCTTTGAAGACGCCTTCTCCGAAATCGGTCCAAGCATCGAAGTAGCCCGCTGCCACACTCCCGACGTCCTCGCCGAAGAATTCGACCAACTGGCCGTCCACCAAGTGCTGCCCCCGAACCACCAGGCGATCGATGATCTGCATTCCGGTCTTCAGGACTTGTTCGCGTGCATGAGCTTCACGCTTCATGTTGTGCAGTACGCCATTGATGTCGTTGGCGATCTTTTCGAGTTCATCGAGCGCATCGCCTTCGAAGATCAATATCGCGTCGTGAACCAAATCGGTCAGGGACCCCAACCGGTTCAACAGATCCCGAATCTTGTTCTGGGCGTCGTCCACCTCGTCCGCGAAGTCGTCCAAGGTATCGGCCAGCTTGTCGCATTGCGGGCCCAACTTGCCGATGATAGCGGCGAGCAACGCCAGATTGTGCTGGACCAACTCGCCTTCCGGTATCTGCTGCCCGGCGATTACCGACTTCGGGCCGTTGAGCGCGGCTTGAACACCGCTAAGCGACGCGCCGAGTCCGCGCCAACAACCCGCGGCCGCATGCATTCCAACCGCATTGCCATTCGGCCACACATCGTCGAGCAGCGATTCCACCACTCCCCACAGCAGTGGTCGGGCGACGCCCGCACCCATGACGTCCGGCGCATTCGGAGGCGCGACCTTCGCGGGTGACCCCGGCGATGGCAGTACATGCCCGCCGCCGCCTACTTTCGAGGCTGCCTCTGCCCGTGAGTAATTCGACGCGCAAAGTTGAATCTTGGCCCCGAGCTTCCGGCAAGCATCGATCCCGGCAGCCACCCCGGTCAACAATGACCGCGCCGCGTTCTGATAGTTCAGCGCAAAGACCATGCCGGCGGAATCCTGGCCGCTATTGATCCCGAATCCAGCCGACAATTGGCCAAGGGCTGTGGCAATGCCGTCGCCAATGACGCTCACACCGGTGCCGGCGACAAACATCGCCTCCGGATCGACAGCCAAGGGAGCCACGTGCGGATTTTCGCTCAGGTCCGCCCGTCGCCGCTATTCACCCAATGATCGCTCCGCCAAGCTAGCCACGATCACCTAGCACGACAACTCATTCGTCAACAGTCGCCGTCAGCGTGATCTGGTGTCGCCCAGGCGACACCGTGACGGTCGGCCCGGCCGGTTGCCCATCGAGCTGCACGGCAACCGCCGCAGGCAAGCCGCCGAGCGTGATCTGGGCGGCGACATCGGTGGACACCGTGATGGTCGACTTCGGCAACGCGGCCAGCCCGGCACGCGCGATATCAACCCTCAGACCGGCAACCCCCTTGAGGCCCAACGTCAGATACGGCAGCGGGCCGACGGGACGTCCAACCTGCCAGTCCAGTTCGCTGTACAGCCCGGGCGTCGGCTCAAAACCCGGAATGACGCCGCGATGGTGCCGAATGGTGTGCGCGGGATCCGGCCGCGCGTACGAGCGCGCATCGACTTCGGCGACGGCCCCGCGCCGCTCGGTCACCTGGCGGTCGGCGGCCAGCTCCGACAACCACCACACCTGGTGTGGCCCGATACCCAGATCGGCGCGCACCAGCTGCGGATACCAGGCGAACGTGATGTGTCCCGGATCCGCTTGGCGCACAGCGGTTCCCATGTGGGAGATCGGATCTTCGAATTTGTCCTGGAACACCCAGGCGATGTGATCCTCGAGCGGGTAAACACTGAATCGGTGCCGGTAACCCAGCCGGTCGAGCTCCAGCACCTGCTCGGCGGCCGAGGCGAAGGGCACCAGTTCGTCGAGCAGCCCATGCGCGATGACGTACGGCAGCCATCGGGCGTTTGCCAGCAGCTTCCAGGTGTCACCCTCGCGGGCGCAGGGTGTGTCCAGATCGAGGTCGGCGGGGATGTCGACGTCAGGCAGCAGCCGCACACCGCACGTCGGGGGCCCCGCCAACACCACCGCCTGCGAGAACACCTGCGGGTAGCTCAGCCCCAGCTTGTAGGTCGCATACCCGCCCATCGAATAGCCGGAGATCACAGTTCGATTGGGATCGGTGCCCAATTGTTCGGCAACCCGCGCCCATACTTCCCAGACGTCGAGTTCGCCGGTGTCGAAGTACCAGGTGGACGGCCCCCGGGCCAACGGCGTGACCACCACCGAGTCGCGGCCCTCGCACACTTCGTGCAGCAGCCGCGGGTCGATCGCGGCGAACTGGCTCTGCCCGAGGGAAAGCGAGTGCAGCAGCAAGGTCAGCGGCAGCGCGCGGCCCGGCGCGTAACTCGACGGCAGGCAGATCGAGTACGGCTGCACCCGACCGAGGAATTGCGGCTTGGTGTTCAAGATGTCGTTGGCGGCCCAGCCCTGTTCCAGGCCCTGGCCGAGGTCGACCGACGACACGTACCACCGGGTGGACGGGCCGGTGATCACCGGCTCGGGAGCGGTTTCGCGGGCCGCCAGCCGAGCCCACGGCACCGTCAACGCGAACTCGGAGACGTCGCCATGTGTCAGGGCGGCCGCCTGAGCGGCATCCGACCAGAAGTTCAGGTGCGGCGGCTCCTGCTCGTTGGTGCGGAATGCCACGTTGTAGACGTTGGGTTGCCCGAGCAGCGCGCCGTGCAGGGCGGACACGTCGGCGAACCCATCCCCCGCCGCGTTGGCCAACCCCGCGACCAGGCGGACCGTCCAGTTCCCCGTGGGCTCCGCCAGCGACCGCGGGACCTGCGCCACAAACGACCGCGACTGCATGTCGACGCTGTGTTCGACCGGCGTCCTGACCTGAGTGGTGAGATCGATCAGCGCGGCGCCGCTGCCCGAGACCAGCAAGGCCATGTCGATACCCTTCGAGCGCACGCCCGCTCCGGCGGGCCAGTCTTCGGCCGCCGTTCGGGTGGGGTCGGTGTCGAAGGTGAACAGCGCGATGGGAATTGAGGCGTCCAACAAGGTATTCCAGTCGATCCGCCACCAGGTGTGGGTCTCGGTGAGCCCGATGGCGACGCGGAAGATGTCGGCGCCGTTGCCCGCCGCGGGCCCGTCGGGATAGACGTAGGTTCCGCGTGGCGGCGCCTGAATCTTCAGGTCGCCGATCGGGATGCCGGTCGCGCCATGGTCGTCGTAGAGGAAGTCGGTCCAGAACAGGGCACCGCCGGCCACTCGTCCGGCGCCGCATGTGCGTGGGAACTGCTCACCGAACGGCCATCCCGCGGGGGTGGGAAGCTTCGGCTCGGGGCGCCGCGCGGCCGGCGGCACACCCTCGGGCATCCCGTCGACCACGATGAGCTCAGCCGGCGGCGCAGGTGCCGGTGCTGATGGCGGTGCGACGTGGTGCAAGACCGCATCGGCGACGTGACGGGCAATGCGAATCGGCAGCAGCGGGAGATCCAGAAGTGACATCACGCCCAACCTACGCGGCCTGTGTCGCGTCGGTCAGGCCACCGGGACCACGATCAGTTCGTGTGGCCGGTTGTTGACGGCCAGGGCGCCATCGGGCGTGACGACGACGATGTCCTCGATGCGCGCACCCCACCGGCCCGGGAAATAAATGCCCGGCTCGATGGAAAAGGCCATGCCCTCGACCAGGGGCAGATCGTTTCCGGCGACGATGTAGGGCTCTTCGTGCACCGACAAGCCGATGCCGTGCCCGGTCCGGTGCACGAAATACTTCGCGAGCCCTTCGGCGGCCAGCACGTCGCGGGCGGCGGCGTCGACCTGCTCTGCCGTCACCCCCGGGCGCACCGCGTCATACGCTGCGCGCTGGGCGCGTTGCAGCACCGAATACTGTTCGGCCACTTCCGGATTCGGCTCTCCGATGCTATACGTGCGCGTCGAGTCGGAGTTGTAGCCGGGTTCATAGGAGCCGCCGATATCGACGACGACGATATCGCCGACCTGTAGTTCGCGATCCGAATACCCGTGGTGTGGGTCGGCGCCGTGCGGCCCGGACCCGACGATGATGAAAGCCACCTCCGAATGCCCTTCGGCCACAATGGCATTCGCGATGTCGGCGGCCACGTCGGCCTCGGTGCGTCCCGGGACCAGAAACTCCGGCACCCGGGCGTGCACCCGATCGATGGCCGCCCCGGCTTTGCGAAGCGCGTCGACTTCGCATTCCTCCTTGACCATGCGCAGTGTGCGCAATACATCGGTGGCCAGGACAGGCAGCACGCCGAGCACTCCGGCCAGCGGCAGCAGGTGCAACGCCGGCATGGCGTCGGTGACGGCGGTCGCGGCGGGGTCACCGCCCAACGCGGCGCCCACCAGATCGTAGGGATTGTCGCCGTCGACCCAATCCCGCACCGCCAGGCCGAGTTCGGCGATCGCAGACCCCTTGAGTGAGGCCAGCTCCAGCCGGGGCACCACCACCGTCGGGTCACCGGATGCCGGCAACACCAGCGCGGTGAACCGTTCCAGGGTCTGCGCGCGCGACCCGACGAGGTAGCGCAGGTCGTACCCCGGTGTGATCACCAGCCCGGCCAGGCCTGCGTCGGCGGCCGCGGCGGCGGCCGCGGCCAGACGGCGCTCATACACTGCTGCGTCGAAGCGGTGAGACTCCATGGCAGCCAGGCTAATGCTCGATCGCACGTCGCCTCGCGGCGGCGTGAGACCATAACCGGCATGCCAGCACCCCAATCACCGCTCGTGCTGCTCGACGGCGCCAGCATGTGGTTCCGCTCCTACTTCGGGGTGCCCTCCTCGATCACCGCACCCGACGGCCGGCCCGTCAACGCCGTCCGGGGATTCATCGACTCCGTGGCCGTGGTGATCACCCAGCAGCGGCCCCGCCGGCTGGCCGTCTGCCTGGACCTCGATTGGCGTCCCCAGTTCCGGGTGGAACTCGTCCCGTCCTACAAGGCCCACCGGGTGGCCGAGGAAGAGCCGCGGGACGAGCCGGACATCGAGGAAGTCCCCGACGACCTGACACCGCAGATCGACATGATCGCCGAACTCCTTGACGCGTTCGGGATCCCGACCGCCGGGGCGGAGGGTTTCGAGGCCGACGACGTGCTCGGCACTTTGGCGGCGCAGGAACGCAAGGATCCGGTGGTGGTGGTCAGCGGTGACCGCGACCTACTGCAGGTGGTGTCGGACGATCCCGTTCCGGTCCGGGTGCTCTACCTCGGCCGCGGGCTGAGCAAGGCCACGCTGTTCGGGCCCGACGAGGTGGCCGAACACTACGGCGTGCCGGTAGACAGGGCCGGGCCCGCCTACGCCGAACTCGCTCTGCTGCGCGGCGATCCCTCCGACGGCCTGCCCGGCGTCCCGGGCGTCGGCGAGAAGACCGCGGCCACCCTGCTGGCCCAGCACGGCTCGCTGGAACAGATCCTGGCCGCCGCCCACGACCCGAAGTCGAAGATGGCCAAGGGCGTACGCGCGAAGCTGCTGGGCGCGCTGGATTACATCGAGGCGGCCGGGAAGGTGGTGCGCGTGGCCACCGACGCGCCGGTCACCTTCTCGACGCCCGACGACGAACTACCGCTGGTCGCCGCCGATCCGCAACGCACCGCCGAACTGGCGACGGAGCTGGGTGTCGGCTCGTCGATCGCCCGCCTGCAGAAGGCCCTGGACGCGCTGCCGAACTGACGTGGCCGACGGCTACTGCGGCCGGCCGACCTCGTAGGTGCCCTTGTTGTCCTGGAAGGTCACCGTCACGTGCTTGGGCGCACCGTCGATGCTGACGTCGCAGTCGAACGTGGCGCCCTTCTTGACGGTGGGGTTCTGGCCGTGATTGCACTTGACGTTCTGGACGTTCTTCGCGCCGTAGCCGTTGGTTTCGTCGCTGAGGACCTGCTGGACCCCAGCCTGCGCCTTATTGACGTCCAGCTTGGTGGTGACGAAGAAGCCGGGCTGCCAGAAGCCGAGCACCAGCACGACCGCGATGAGTAGAAAGGCGATCGCGCCGCCGACGCCGGCGATCAGTCCGACGGGCCGCTTCTTGCCGGGCTGCTGCTCATAGCCGGGGTACTGCTGCGGGTACTGGCCCGGCTGGCCATACTGACCGGGCTGCGGATATTGCCCTGGCTGACCATATTGCCCCGGCTGCGGGTACTGGCCGGGCTGGCCGTATTGCCCCGGCTGGCCGTACTGGCCGGGCTGGCCGTACTGACCCGGCTGACCGTACTGCGGGTACCCCGGCTGCTGCTGCGGGTACTGCTGCGGATACGCCTGTTCGGCCGGCTGCTGGTACTGCGGGTAGTCGGCGGGCGGCGTGTAGGCGGGGGCCTGCCACGAAGTCTCCTGGTTCGACTGCTCGTTCCAGGTGGGTGCGACCTGAGTCGGGTCTGACGAGTGATCGCTACCTTGACCCTGACCAGGCGGTTGCCACTGCTGGTCCGATCCCTGCGGTCCGCTCATCTTTCTCCCTCAGCCCTTGTGTCTTGGCATGAACTATTCGGCGCTTAACGGTAGCTCCGGCCAAGCCTACCCGGCGTCAACTGCGACGACGCCGCGCCGAATGTCATTGATGGCCCGCTTGGCGGTAGCCCGTAACTCGGCGTCCGGAGCGGCGTTGCGGACCTGGTCCAGCAGGTCGAGCGCCTGACGGCACCAGCGCACGAAATCCCCCGCGAGCAGGGGCGATCCGGTGCCGGCCGGGTCGGCGGCCGCCAGTGCCGCGGCCAGATCTCCGGTCCTGGCCCAGCGGTAGATGACGTTGACGAAGCCGTCGTCGGGTTCGCGGCTCGGGGCGATCCGGTGCGTTTGCTCATCGGCGCGCAGCGCCATCGACAGCCGCGACGTCTGCTGCAGCGCCTGCCGCACTTGTTGGGTGGGCGCATCGGCCGCGAAGCCCGCCCCGGGCCCCTCACCACCCCGGGTTTCGTAGAGCACCGTCGAAACCACCGCCGCCAGCTCGGCCGGCTTCAACCCCGACCACGCGCCGGTGCGCAGGCATTCGGCGACCAGCAGGTCGCTTTCGCTGTAGATGCGTGCCAGCAGCCGGCCGTCGTCCGTGACGCGCGGGTCGCCGTCGCGCCCTTCGATGAAGCCGCGCTCGGTGAGCAACCCGACGATCCGGTCGAAGGTTCGGGCCAGCGAATTGGTGGCCGCCGCAACCTTTTTCTCCAATTGCACGTTGTCGCGTTCGATCCGCAGATAGCGCTCGGCCTGCCGCACCTGTGCCTCCAGGCCGGGCGTGTTGTGTGACGGGTGCCGGCGCAGTTGTTCACGCAACGACGCCAACTCGGGGTCGTGGAATTCGCCGTCGGAGTCCCCGCGGCCGCCGCGGCGCCGGGCCGGGATGGTCAATCCGGTGGCGGCCGATCGCAGCGCCGACGCCAGATCGCGCCGGACCCGCGGCTGACGGTGTTCGACCCGCTTGGGCAGTGACATCGAACCAACCGGTGCGGACGCGCCCGAGTAATCGGCCGTCGAAATCCTTCCCGCCCAACGATTTTCGGTGAGCACCAGCGGCCGCGGATCGGAGCTGTCGCGGGCGGATTCCAGCACCACGGCCAGACCGCCGCGCCGGCCATGGGTGATGTTGATGATGTCGCCGCGGCGCAGCGCGGCCAGCGCGTCGCTCGCGGCCTGCCGTCGCTGCAGCCGGGACGCGCGCGACTGCGCGCGCTCCATCTCGCTGATGCGTGCCCGCATCCGCGCGTATTCGAGAATCGGGGACTTGGGCCCGCCGAGCTCCCCGGCGATCTCGTCGAGCATCGCGGCGCCGCGCTCGATGCCGCGGACCAGCCCGACCACGGAGCGGTCGGCCTGATACTGCGCGAATGACTGCTCCAGCAACCGATGCGCCTGCTCGGGACCCATTTGTTGGACCAGGTTGATCGTCATGTTGTACGACGGGGCGAACGAGCTGCGTAGCGGGAAGGTGCGGGTGGAGGCCAGCCCGGCCACGGCGGACGGCTCGGTGGTCTCCTCGGTGGGATTCCACAGCACCACCGCGTGGCCCTCGACGTCGATGCCGCGCCGCCCGGCGCGGCCGGTGAGCTGCGTGTACTCCCCCGGTGTCAGCGCCACGTGCTGCTCGCCGTTGAACTTCACCAGCCGCTCGAGCACCACCGTGCGGGCGGGCATGTTGATCCCGAGGGCCAACGTCTCCGTGGCGAACACGGCCCTGACCAGCCCGGCGGTGAACAGCTCCTCGACAGTGTGGCGGAAGACGGGCAGCATGCCCGCGTGGTGGGCCGCCAGGCCGCGCAGTAGCCCCTCGCGCCACTCGTAGTAGCCCAGCACGCTCAGGTCGGCGTCGGCGAGATCGCCGCACCGGTGCTCGATCACCTCGGCGATCTGTGCGCGTTCCTCCTGGGTGGTCAGCTGCAGCGGCGAGCGCAGGCACTGCTGGACAGCTGCGTCGCAACCGGCACGGGAGAACACGAACGTGATCGCCGGCAGCAGTCCCTCGGAGTCCAGGCTGGCGATCACGTCCGGCCGCGACGGCGTCCGGTAGAAGCGGGGACGCGACGGCCGCCCGGTGCTTCCCCGTCCCGCCTGCCGCCGGGGCCCACGCCAGTCGGTCATCCGGTCCGCCTCGCGGCGGTGCGAAATATGGCGCAGCAGTTCGGGATTGACGCGCGGCTGACGATCCGCGGCCGGTTTCTCGTTGTCGTAATCGAACAGATCCAGCAGGCGCCTGCCCACCAGCACGTGTTGCCACAGCGGCACCGGACGGTGCTCGTCGACCACGACGGTCGTGTCGCCGCGCACGGTCTGAATCCAGCCGCCGAACTCCTCGGCGTTGCTGACCGTCGCCGAGAGGCTGACCACCCGCACCTCGTCGGGCAGGTGCAGGATCACCTCCTCCCACACCGGACCCCGCATCCGGTCGGCGAGGAAATGCACCTCGTCCATCACCACATACGAAAGCCCATGTAGGGCAGGCGAATCCGCATACAACATGTTTCGCAGCACTTCGGTGGTCATCACCACCACGGGCGCATCGGCGTTCACCGACATGTCGCCGGTGAGCAGGCCGATGCGGTCACGCCCGTAGCGCGCCGTGAGGTCGGTGTGCTTCTGATTGCTCAGCGCCTTCAGCGGCGTGGTGTAGAAGCATTTGCCGCCGGACGCCAGCGCCAGGTGCACGGCGAATTCGCCGACCACCGTCTTGCCGGCACCGGTGGGCGCGCAGACCAGCACGCCGTGGCCGCGTTCGAGCGCCGCGCACGCCCGCCGCTGAAAGCCGTCGAGCGCGAAGGGTAATTCGGCGGTGAACCGGCTGAGCTCCACCAGCTCCGCCACGTCAGGGGGCGGCGACGGGTCAGGTGACATCGTCGTGTTGCCCGGCGGTGAACGACGGCTCCGGTATCGCGGTGGGCGGTTCGATGACCGATGCTTCGTCGTCGGGAATCACGGCCTGGGCTTCACGTTTGGCCTTCCGTCTGTCATGCAGCCGGGAGATCTGGATGGCGAGCTCCAAGAGGATGGACAGCGCCAACCCGAGCGCGGTCATCGAAAACGGGTCGGATCCGGGGGTGAAGACCGCCGCGAACGCGAACATCGCGAAGATCAGGCCACGCCGCCACGCCTTGAGCTTCTCGTAGGGCAGCACGCCGATGGTGTTGAGCATGACGATGAGCAGCGGGAATTCGAAGCTGACGCCGAAGACCACCAGCAGGTTGATCAGGAAGCCGAAATACCGGTCGCCGGACAGCGCGGTCACCTGGACGTCGCTGCCGACGGTCAGCAGGAAGCCCAGCGCCTTGGCCAGGACGAAGTAGGCCAGCACCGCGCCGACGACGAACAGGACCACGGCGGGGATGACGAACGCGACCGCAAAGCGACGTTCCTTCTGGTACAGGCCGGGCGTGATGAACGCCCACAGCTGGTAGAACCACACCGGGCAGGCCAGCACCACCCCGGCCGTCAGCCCCACCTTGAGCCGCAGCATGAATTGGTCGAACGGCGCGGTGGCCAGCAGCCGGCACTGGCCACCGGGGCTGATCTCCGCGCGCGCCGACTGCGGCAGCGAACAGTAGGGATGCCGCAGCCACTCGCCCAGGCTTTCCAGCCCGAAGATCGAATGCGAGTACCAGACGAACCCGAAGATCGTGGTCACCAGGATGGCGGCCAGCGAAATCAGCAGCCGGGTGCGCAGCTCGGTCAGATGGTCGACCAGCGACATGGTCGCATCCGGGTTGGTTCGGCTGCGCCGGTTACGGGGGTTGAGGCGCCTCAGCAGGCCGGAAGTGCGCGCTGAAACCTTGAAGACTCTCACGATGCTCGGTCAGTGGCGCTCGGGCAGCGCGACGATGATGGCGGCTACGCCGGACGTGCTTCGCTGTGCCCCTGCTCGCTGGGCGCCGGTGCGTCGACCCGCTGCGACTGCACGGGAGTGGGGTTCGCCGCGGAGGCCTCGCCCTGGGTCCCCAGGGCCGACGTCTCCGCTTTGTTCTCCGTCTGCATTTCGCGGAGCTCGGACTTGAAGATCCGCATCGACTTACCCAGCGAACGCGCCGCATCGGGGAGCTTCTTGGCACCGAACAGCAAGATCACCACGACCGCGAGGATCGCCCAGTGCCACGGACTAAGACTGCCCACTTTGATTACCTCCAGACGTTCACCCGATGCTACCGCAGTAGCGGCATGTGGCGGCGGGCCCGCGCCGCGCCGCGGTGGACCATGTCGCCTGGGCTTTTATGAGCTCAGGGCTTCGTAGGACGTCACAGCGGCCGTCGCGGCGTCCCGCACCCGCTGTGCCAGGGACTCGGGCTGCAGCACCTGCACGTCGGCCCCGAAGCCCAGCACCAGCCGCGTCATCCAATCCTCGGAGGCGTAGGTCATCACCGCCTCGCACGATCCGTCCGGCAATTCGCGCACGTCGCGCATCGGGTAGTACTCGAACATCCAGGACGCCGCGGGCGCCACCCGCAGCTTCGCCGACGGCAGGGAGGGGTCGCCGTCGAACAGCGAGGTGTCCGGCGGGGCGTGCAGCGCCGGCTCGGGCGGCGCGGCCGGCTCGTCGAGCTCGCTGGCGTCCACGATCCGGTCGAAACGGAACAGCCGGACGCCTTCGGCCTCGCGCGACCAGCCCTCCAGATAGCTCTGGCCGCCGATCAGCAGCACCCGGATGGGGTCCACGATCCGGCTGGTCAGGGTATCGTGCGAGGCGGAGTAGTAGTCGATGGTCAGCGCGTGCCTGGACTGGACGGCCGCACGCACCGCGGCGGTGGCACGGTTCTCCACCGGCGCGGGCTCGTCGACGGCCGACGCCGCGTGGGTGGCGTCGTGTCCGAGGGCTCCCGCGGCATCCTCGATCTTGGCGATGGCGCTGCGCGCGGCTTCGGGGTCGACGACGCCGGGAATGTCGACCAGCGCACGCAATGCCACCAGCAGTCCGGTGGCCTCTGGCGAAGTGAGCTTCAGCGGACGGTCGATGCCCGCGGAGAACGTCACCTCGATGGTGTCCCCGGAGAACTCGAAATCGATCAGGTCACCGGGGAAATAGCCGGGCAGACCGCACATCCACAACTGGTTGAGGTCTTCTTCCAGCTGCTTGGCCGATACGCCGAGGTCGGCGGCGGCCTTGGCCCGGGTGACCCGGGGATTGGCCTGGAAATACGGCACCATGTTGAGCAGCCGGATCAGGCGGGTGGAGATGGGTGTCATGCGGACACTCCGCCGCGGCCGGGCGGTTGCCCCGCACCGACGGCGTCGATCCCCGCGTCGGGGCCCGCGTGCGCGCGCAGCCGGGCCAGCACGTCGTCGCGCAGCGACCGCGGTTCCAGCACCAGGGCGTCGGCTCCGTAACCGGCGATGTCGCGTGCCAGCTGGTCGGCGGAGGAGATGTCGAGCTCGATCACCTCGCCCCCGCGACCGCCGAATTGGCGCGCTTCGACGGGCCTGCCGGCGCGCCGCAGCGCGGTGGCCCGCCCGTCGGCCACCCATACCCGGGCCTGTCCGATCGTCGGCGCCGACACGTCGGTGACGGTCTGGGCCACGATCTTGCGCAGGTCAACGCCTTTCGGCACGGTGACGGCGCCCGACGGGCCGATCGGCGTGACGTCCGGGCCGATCCGGGAGAGCCGGAAGGTGCGGGTCGCCTCGCGGTCGCGGTCGTGGCCCACCAGGTACCAGCGACCCTTCTCGGTGACCACACCCCAGGGCTCGACGGTGCGGGTGGCGTACGGCTCGGCCCGGGACGGCCGGTGCGGAAACTGCACGGCCTGGCGAGAATCGATGGCGGACAACAGGATTCCGAGGACTTCCTCCGACCCACGCAGGCCCGGCACCCCGGCCGGCGACGCGATGGCGACGGGCGCGTCCGGATCGACGTCGACGCCGGCCGCGCGCAGTTTGAGCAGCGCGCCCTGGGTCGCGGTGATGAGTTCGGGTGACTCCCACAGCTGGGTCGCCACGGCCACCGCGGCGGCCTCGTCCGGGGTCAGGTCGACCGGCGCGAGCGAGTAGGCGTCACGGTTGATCCGGTAGCCCTCGGTGGGGTCCCAGGCCGACGCCCGGCCGACCTCGAGCGGGATGCCGAGGTCGCGCAGCTCGTTCTTATCGCGCTCGAACATGCGCGAGAAGGCCTCGGCGCTGGCACTGTCCGAGTAGCCCGCCACGCTCGACCTGATCTTCTCCGCCGAGATGTAGCCGCGGGTGGACAGCAGGGCGATGACCAGGTTGACCAACCGCTCGACTTTTGACGTCGCCATTGGCTCCAGATTATTCGATGGACCTCGTCCGCCGCTTTCACGGCCGTTCGCGTCGCGCTATTCCCTGCGGCCAGTCCTGTGCCCGCGGGGCTGATGTGACAGTTGCCGAGCCGATGTGCGGCTACATGCTCGCGATCAGGCGCTTGACCCGCTCGTCGACCGCCCGGAAGGGGTCCTTGCACAGCACGGTGCGCTGGGCCTGGTCGTTGAGCTTGAGGTGCACCCAGTCGACGGTGAAATCCCGGCCGGCGGCCTGGGCCGCACTGATGAACTCGCCGCGCAGCCGCGCCCGGGTGGTCTGCGGCGGGTTGTCGACGGCCTCGGCGATCTCCTCGTCGGTGGTGACGCGCGCGGCCAGCCCCTTGCGCTGCAGCAGATCGAAGACGCCGCGCCCGCGCTTGATGTCGTGGTACGCGAGGTCCAGCTGGGCGATCTTCGGGTCGGACAGCTCCATGTTGTAGCGGTCCTGATAGCGCTGGAAGAGCTTGCGCTTGATCACCCAGTCGATCTCGGTGTCGACCTTGGCGAAGTCCTGGCTCTCGACCGCGTCGAGCTGGCGGCCCCACAGGTCGACGATCTGCTCGATCTGCGCGTTGGGCTCCCGGGTCTGCAGGTGCTCGACGGCCCGGCTGTAGTACTCGCGCTGGATGTCCAGCGCGCTGGCCTGCCGCCCGCCCGCCAGCCGCACGGGACGACGACCGGTGACGTCATGGCTGACCTCGCGGATGGCGCGGATGGGGTTGTCCAGCGAGAAGTCCCGGAACGGGACGCCGGCTTCGATCATCTCCAGCACCAGCGCGGCCGTGCCCACCTTGAGCATGGTGGTGGTCTCGCACATGTTGGAGTCGCCGACGATCACGTGCAGGCGCCGGTATTTCTCGGCGTCGGCGTGCGGCTCGTCTCGGGTATTGATGATCGGCCGGCTGCGGGTGGTGGCCGAGGAGACGCCCTCCCAAATGTGCTCGGCGCGTTGGGAAAGGCAGAACGTCGCGGCCTTGGGCGTCTGCAGCACCTTGCCGGCCCCGCAGATCAGCTGGCGGGTGACCAGGAACGGCAGCAGCACGTCGGAGATCCGGGAGAACTCGCCCGCCCGCACGATCAAGTAGTTCTCGTGGCACCCGTACGAGTTGCCCGCCGAATCGGTGTTGTTCTTGAACAGGTAGATGTCACCGCCGATGCCCTCGTCGGCGAGCCGCTGCTCGGCGTCGACCAGCAGGTCCTCCAGCACCCATTCCCCGGCGCGGTCGTGGGTGACCAGCTGTACCAGGCTGTCGCACTCGGCGGTGGCGTACTCGGGGTGGCTACCCACGTCGAGATACAGGCGGGCGCCGTTACGCAGGAAGACATTGGAGCTGCGGCCCCAGGACACGACGCGACGGAACAGGTAGCGGGCCACCTCATCCGGACTGAGCCGGCGGTGGCCATGGAACGTGCACGTCACGCCGAACTCGGTCTCGATGCCCATGATTCGTCGCTGCACGTAATCGAGGGTACTTGCTGTCCGACCGGGACGGTGGGCAAGCCGCGCGTATCGGTTCGACAGAAGTTTTTCGTCGACCCCTGGGTGACTACGCGCGGCGCGGTGAACCACCCGTCCGCCCGCAGGCCAGGCGTTAGCTCACCCGCACCTCAGGCACCACCAGGCCCATCAGCTCCGACGAATGGGCGCGGCGGTTGGGGTCTATTCGGAGGAGTCGCCGTCCGACTCGGACGGTTCGCCGTCGCCACCCGAGCCGTTGGAATCCAGCTCGCGCAGCAAATTCTCCAGGGTGGCGCGATTGATCCGCCGGAACGCCCGTCGCGGCCGGTTGACGTCCAAGATGGCGACTTCCAGGCTGCCCACGTCGAGGGTGGACTGGTCGCCGTTGGACGCCTCGCTGCCGGCCCGCAACGCTTTCACGGCGATGCGGGTGGCCTCGCGCAGATCGGCGTTCTCCGCGTATGACTCTTTGAGCGCTGTGGTGATCGGTTCGGTGGTACCGCCCATCACCACGAAATGCGGCTCGTCGGCGATCGATCCGTCATAGGTAATCCGGTACAGCTCAGGCGGTTTGGTTTCGCCGCAATGCGCGACCTCGGCGACGCACAACTCCACCTCGTAGGGCTTTGCCTGCTCGGTGAAAATGGTGCCCAGCGTCTGCGCGTAGACGTTGGCCAGCTGGCGGCCCGTGACGTCGCGACGGTCGTAGGCGTAGCCGCGGGTGTCGGCGAATTGGATTCCGCCGCGGCGCAAGTTGTCGAATTCGTTGAACTTGCCGGCGGCCGCGAAGCCGACGCGATCGTAGAGTTCGCTGATCTTCTGCAACGACCGTGACGGGTTCTCCGCGACGAAGAGCACACCACCGGCGTAGACCAGGGCGACCACGCTCTTGCCCCGGGCGATGCCTTTGCGCGCGAGCTCGCTGCGCTCGCGCATCGCCTGCTCAGGCGAGATGAAATACGGGAAGCTCACTTCTCACCGCCATCGGGGCCGAAAGTGTCAGCGCGCGAACGGCTTTGGATCACTTCGCGCGCCAATTCGGCGATGCGTGCCGTCGGCACTTCCAGCGCACCCTCTGCACCGATAGTGACCGCGGTGGGATAGATCCCGCGCACCAGATCCGGTCCGCCGGTGGCGGAATCGTCATCGGCCGCGTCGTAGAGCGCCTCGATCGCTACCCGCACCGCGGAGTCGGCGTCGGTGACCTGTGAGTACAACTTCTTCATCGACGACTTGGCGAAAATCGAGCCCGACCCCACCGACTGGTAGCCCTCCTCTTCCAGGTTCCAGCCGCCGGCGGCGTCGAACGACACGATGCGGCCGGCGCCTTCGGAATCGGCCGCATCGATGTCGTAGCCCACCAGCAACGGCAACGCGATCAGACCCTGCATCGCGGCCGCCAGGTTCCCGCGCACCATGATCGCCAGGCGGTTCACCTTGCCCGCGAAGGTGAGCGGCACGCCTTCGAGCTTTTCGTAATGCTCGAGCTCCACCGCGTAAAGGCGGGCGAACTCGACGGCGATGGCGGCGGTGCCGGCGATGCCGGTGGCGGTGTAGTCGTCGGTGATGTACACCTTCTTGACGTCACGCCCGGCGATCATGTTGCCCTGCGTCGAACGCCGGTCACCGGCGAGCACGACGCCGCCGGGATATTTCAGCGCGACGATGGTGGTGCCGTGCGGCAGCTGCCCCGTGGCGGCATCCGATTGCGTGCCGGACAGGCTCGCCGGCAGCAATTCCGGCGCCTGGCGTCGCAGCAGCTCAGCAAATGACGAGAGGTCGATAGCGGGGTCTCTTGAAAATGCGGAGCCGGGGAGTGCGGAATTGGTGGACAGGCGATTAGAGAAAGGCCAGGTCACTGTCCGCCCTTTTGGACATACGCGCGAACGAAGTCCTCAGCGTTCTCCTCGAGCACGTCGTCGATCTCGTCGAGCAGATCGTCGGTGTCCTCGGCTAGCTTTTCCCGGCGCTCTTGGCCCGCGGCGGTGCTGCTGGCGACGTCGTCTTCGTCGTCGCCACCACCGCCACGCTTGGTCTGCTCCTGAGCCATCGCCGCCTCCTGCGTTGTGTGGGTCCTTTGAATGGCTTATTCACCGATCAAGCCACACTGCCCGTTGGTCTTTCCTAGCCTACCGGTCAACCCCGACGTTCCCGCGGTTAACCGGCACCTAGCTGGTGAGTTGTTCGACCAGTTCGGCGGCGCTGTCCACCGAGTCCAGCAGCGCCCCGACGTGCGCCTTGCTGCCGCGCAGCGGCTCGAGCGTCGGAATGCGGACCAGCGAGTCACCACCGAGATCGAAAATCACCGAGTCCCAGCTGGCCGCGGCGATGTCGGCGCCGAATCTGCGCAGGCATTCGCCACGGAAGTACGCGCGGGTGTCCGTCGGCGGCTTGTCCACCGCCTCGAGCACCTGGTGTTCGGTCACCAGGCGCTTCATCGAGCCGCGCGCGACGAGCCGGTTGTACAGGCCCTTGTCCAGCCGGACGTCCGAATACTGCAGGTCCACCAGATGCAGCCGCGGCGCCGACCAGCTCAGGTTTTCGCGCTGCCGGAACCCTTCGAGCAGGCGCAGCTTGGCCGGCCAGTCCAGGATTTCGGCGCACTCCATCGGGTCGCGCTCGAGCTGGTCGAGCACATGCGCCCAGGTTTCGACGATGTCGGACGCGCGCGGGTCGGGGTCGCGGCTGTCGACCAGTTTGGCCACCCGATCGAGGTAAACCCGTTGCAGCGCAAGCCCGGTCAGCTCACGACCGTCGGCCAGAGCCACGGCGGTGCGCAGCGAGGGATCGCGGCTGATCGCGTGGACCGCGTGCACCGGCCGCGCCAGCGCCAGGTCGCTCAGGTCGATGCCGTGTGCCGGGCCCTCTTCGATCAGGTCCAGCACCAGCGCGGTGGTGCCCAGCTTCAGATACGTCGACGTCTCGGCGAGGTTGGCGTCGCCGATGATGACATGCAGCCGTCGGTAACGGTCGGCGTCGGCGTGCGGTTCGTCGCGGGTATTGATGATGCCGCGCTTGAGCGTGGTCTCGAGGCCGACCTCGACCTCGATGTAGTCCGAGCGCTGGGACAGCTGAAACCCGGGCTCGTCGCCGGAGGGCCCGATGCCGACCCGTCCGGAACCGGTGACCACCTGCCGCGAGACCAGAAAGGGGGTCAGCCCGGCGATGATTGCCGAAAACGGCGTCTGCCGCGACATCAGATAGTTCTCGTGCGACCCGTAGGAGGCGCCCTTGCCGTCGACGTTGTTCTTGTACAGCTGCAATTTCGCGGCCCCGGGCACGCTGGCGACGTGGCGGGCGGCGGCCTCCATCACACGCTCGCCGGCCTTGTCCCAGATCACCGCGTCGAGCGGGTCGGTGCACTCGGGCGCGGAGTATTCGGGGTGCGCGTGGTCGACGTAGAGCCGCGCGCCGTTGGTCAAGATCATGTTGGCCGCGCCGACCTCGTCGGCGTCGACCACCGGGGGTGGGCCGGCGGAGCGGCTCAGGTCGAAGCCGCGGGCATCCCGCAACGGCGATTCCACCTCGTAATCCCAGCGGGTGCGCTTGGCGCGCTGAATGCCCGCCGCGGCTGCATAAGCCAAAACCGCCTGCGTTGATGTGAGGATCGGGTTGGCCGTCGGGTCCGATGGCGATGAAATACCGTATTCGACCTCCGTCCCGATGATTCGTTGCATGACCTAAGCGTAGGCCGGGTGACGAAGCGGCCCGCGCGGCGGGGCGCGCAGGAGCCGGCCAATCGGGTCTAGCCGGGTGACGAAGCGGCCCGCGCGGCGGGGCGCGGTGGGACCGTTGGGCGGGGCCGCCGATATCGGC
Organism: Mycobacterium colombiense; assembly: GCF_001672755.1. Classification (GTDB taxonomy): domain Bacteria; phylum Actinomycetota; class Actinomycetes; order Mycobacteriales; family Mycobacteriaceae; genus Mycobacterium; species Mycobacterium colombiense_C. The sequence continues at coordinate 54,637 of NZ_LZKI01000069.1, forward strand.
AAAATGCCAGTCCGGCAACCGTTCCGATAAGGCCACCGCCGGCGACCCGCCGGCCGTAGGGTGAGCCGGCATGGAGCTACTTCGCGGCCGCGCTCCGAGCCGCCGGGCCGAGCCGAGCGCCGCGGCCGAAAGCTGGTTTTTGGAGCGCGGGTTGCCGTCCGTACTCACCCGGCGCGCGCGATGGCGGCGGCTCTGGACGCGGTCGGCGCCTGTGCTTGCCGCGTACGCGGTGCTGCAGGCCTGCATTTTGGCGGTCTATCTGATCACCGGCGGCAACGATGTCGAGATCAGCGGCGCGCCGACAACCTCGGAATTGGCCGTGCTGGCTGTGCTTGCGCTCGCCCTGCCGTTGATGGCGGTCGTCGGCTGGCTGGTCTCGCGAACGCGAAGCCGCAAGACACGCACCGCGATAGCGACGTCGTCGGTGCTGGCCGTGGCGTGCGTGGGAGTCGCCGTGGGCGACGTCGTCCAGGAGGCCATCGTTGTCGCCGTCGTGCTGTTCCTGACCGGCAGCGGCATCGGATCGGTCCTGGGCTGGGCGGTACGGATGATGCTGTCGCACCTTGCGACCGTGGGCGCCTTGGCCGTGCGGGCCCTGCCGGTCGTGCTGCTGACCGCGTTGGTGTTCTTCAATACCTACGTGTGGCTGATGGCGGCGACCATCAGCGGCAACCGGCTGGCACTGGCGATGGCGTTCCTGGTCACCATCGCCGCGGCGTTCGTCAGCTCGGCCACGCGAGAGCGCGTCAGGCCGATGCTGCAATCGGCGACGACACCGCGCGACGAACCCGAAAAGCTCGCGGGCACACCGTTCGCCACGTTGCCCAACCCCGCCGCCGGTGCACCGCTGAAGAAGTCGGAGCGCCTCAACGTGGTCTTTGTTCTGGCCGTATCTCAGCTGGCGCAGATCCTGGTGGTGGCGGTGGTGACCACCGCGATCTACTTGATTCTGGGGCTCATCGTGCTCAGCCCCGAACTGCTCAACGAGTGGACCCACACCTACAAGAGCAGCGCGACGGTGCTCGGATTCACGCTGCCGGTGCCCGACTCGCTGATCCACATGACGTTGTTCCTCGGCGCGTTGACGTTCATGTACATCAGCGCCCGCGCGGCCGGCGACGCGGAATACCGCTCAACGTTCCTCGACCCGCTGATCGACGACCTGGACACGACTTTGGCTGCGCGCAACCGCTACCACGGCGTCGCCGGAGTCACCGTCTGTCGTGTTGACGGCGCCGACACCAGTGACTAATTTCACCCTGTGTCCGCCCCTGGATCCGACCACGCCGTCGGCAAGCACGCACTCGACCTGTCCGGGAAGCGCTACGGCGAAGTACTCCTCGTAACGCCGGGCGAGGCGGGGCCGCAAGCAACGGTGTACAACAGCTTCCCGCTCAACGACTGTCCCCAAGAGCTGTGGTCGGCGCTGGACGCGCACGCCATCGCCACCGAACACGGGGCGGCCGCCGCCCTGCTCAACGGTCCCCGGTATTGGCTGATGAACTCCATCGAAAAACAGGCCAAGGGGCCGCAGATCACGAAATCCTTCGGCGGAATCGAAATGATCCAGCAGGCCACCGTGCTGCTGTCGTCGATGAACCCGGCGCCGTACATCCCCAACACCGTGAACCGCCACACGGTCTTCGTCTTCAACGCCGGCCAAGAAGTGTACGAACTCATCGATCCTCAAAACCAGCACTGGATCATGCAGACCTGGAGCCAGGTCGCCGACGCCACCCTCTCGCGTGCGGACCTGCCGGGCCTCGCCGATCGTCTCGACCTGCCGGCGGGGTGGGCCTACCAACCGCGCGTGCTCGCCGACGAATTGCGCGTCGACACAACACAGCGCCCGGCCCAGGTGCTGCAGGACAATCTGACGAACAGCTATTCGCTGGTGACCGACTGACCGCCGCTGAAGGTGTCGGGCCCTACAGGTACTGACCCAGGTTGGATTCGGTGTCGATGGCCCGCGATGCGCTCGAGCTCTTGCCGGTGACCAGGGTGCGGATGTAAACGATCCGCTCGCCCTTCTTGCCCGAAATCCGCGCCCAGTCATCGGGGTTGGTGGTGTTGGGCAGGTCCTCGTTCTCGGCGAACTCGTCGACGATCGAGTCCAGCAGGTGCTGGATGCGCAGACCGGGCTGACCGGTCTCCAGCACGGACTTGATCGCGTTCTTCTTCGCGCGGTCGACGACGTTCTGGATCATCGCCCCGGAGTTGAAGTCCTTGAAGTACATGACTTCCTTGTCACCGTTGGCATAGGTGACCTCCAGGAACCGGTTGTCGTCGATCTCGGCGTACATCCGGTCGACGACCTTCTCGATCATCGCCTTGATGCATGCCGACCGGTCGCCCTCGAACTCGGCCAGGTCCTCGCCGTGCACCGGCAGCGACTCGACCAGGTACTTCGAGAAGATGTCTTGCGCCGCTTCGGCATCCGGCCGCTCGATCTTGATCTTCACGTCCAGACGTCCCGGCCGCAGGATGGCGGGGTCGATCATGTCCTCCCGGTTGGAGGCACCGATCACGATGACGTTCTCGAGTCCCTCCACACCGTCGATCTCACTGAGCAGCTGAGGAACCACCGTCGTCTCGACGTCCGAGGACACCCCGGTGCCACGGGTACGGAAGATCGAGTCCATCTCGTCGAAGAACACGATCACCGGTGTGCCTTCCGACGCCTTTTCCCGGGCGCGCTGGAAGATCAGCCGGATGTGCCGCTCGGTCTCGCCGACGAACTTGTTGAGCAGCTCGGGCCCTTTGATGTTCAAGAAGTAGGACTTGGCTTCGCGGGCGTCGTCGCCGCGCACCTCGGCCATCTTCTTAGCCAACGAGTTGGCCACGGCCTTGGCGATCAGCGTCTTACCGCAACCGGGCGGGCCGTAGAGCAGCACACCTTTGGGCGGACGCAGCGCGTACTCGCGGTACAGCTCCTTATGCAGGAACGGCAGCTCCACGGCGTCGCGGATCTGCTCGATCTGGCGAGTCAGGCCACCGATGTCCAGGTAGCTGACATCGGGCACCTCTTCCAGCACCAGGTCCTCGACCTCGGCCTTGGGGATGCGCTCGAAGGCGTAACCGGCCTTGGTGTCGACCAACAAGGAGTCGCCGGGCCGCAGCTTGCGCGGCCGGGTGTCGTCGTTGAGCGCGTCGGGATGCCCTTCCGGCAGGTTCTCGGCGACCAGCGGCTCGGCCAGCCAGACGATGCGTTCCTCGTCGGCGTGCCCGACGACGAGGGCGCGGTGCCCGTCGGCCAGCAGTTCACGCAACGTGGAAATCTCGCCGACCGATTCGTACGTACCGGCCTCGACGACGGTGAGGGCCTCGTTGAGGCGGACCGTCTGACCCTTGCGCAGCAACGGAACTTCGATATTCGGCGAGCACGTCAGCCGCATCTTGCGACCGGAGGTGAACACGTCGACGGTGTCGTCCTCGTGGGTGGCGAGCAGGACGCCGTAACCGCTCGGCGGCTGCCCCAGCCGATCGACTTCCTCACGCAGCGCCAGCAGTTGCTGGCGGGCCTCTTTGAGGGTCTCCATCAACTTGGAGTTCCGCGACGCAAGGGAGTCGATGCGCGCTTCCAACTGATGCACATCGCGCGTGGAGCGGGCGCCGCCATGCGAGCCGGCGGCGTGCTCGAGCTGCTCGCGCAACATCGCTGCCTCGCGGCGTAGTTGCTCCAATTCGGCCTCGTCGCCGCTGGACAGGTCTGATTCGTGGGGGGTTCCGAAAGCATCAGAACGCTCTGAGCTACCCATCTTGCGCTCCTTTCCCACACCGAATTGGCGCGGCGGATACTTCAAAGCTACCGGCGATTGCCGATTGATGTGCGTAGTCAAATACCCACGAAAAGTTAAGATTTTCGTCACGCTGGTAATCTCGGCCACTAATCGTGATGATCGAAAGGGCCGCAGTGACCGCAAAAAGCCTCGCCACAGGCTCGACCCGCGTCGCCGTCGTAGCCCCCGCCGCCGGTGTGACTTCAGTTGCACCCATCGGCCCGACCTTAGCGACACCCGTCCTTCGCGAAGCGGCCAGAGCCGCGTAGCCGGCCGACCGACTGGATGCACCGGCCACTGTTAGTAACGCTGAGCGCCGCCACCGCCGCGGCGGCAGTTGGGCTCGCGTCGTGTTCGTCGCCGCACCCGAAGAGTGATTCGTCGGCCGCCTCTTCGCTGCCGCCGGCCTCCTCCAGTCAGGTTGCTGCGCCGGTCACGGCTCCCCTGCCGCCCCCCGAAGCGCTCACCGACGTGCTCGCCCGACTCACCGACCCGAACGTTCCGGGCGCCAGCAAGGTGAATCTGGTGGAAGGCGCGACGCCGGAGAGCGCGGCCAACCTGGACAAGTTCACCAACGCCTTGCGCGACAACGGCTATCTGCCGATGACCTTCAACGCGAGCGACATCGCATGGTCGGACAAGAACCCGTCGAACGTGAAGACCACCATCGCCGTGCACACCGCACAGGCCAACAACGCCAACTTCACCTTCCCGATGGAGTTCACCCCCTTCCAGGGGGGTTGGCAGCTGTCGCGGCACACCGCCGAAATGCTGCTGGCCCTGGGGAAGTCACCGGCGGCTCCGACTTCGGGGGCTCCCGCACCTCCCCCGGGCCCACCGCCCGCTTCTGTTTGAGTGACCGCACGTCGCCGAGCAACACGTCGAACTCGAGCCAGCCGATCCACAGGCCTGG
>NZ_LZKI01000070.1 GCF_001672755.1 Mycobacterium colombiense
GGGGTCGGTCACGGTGCGGCTGGCCGCGTCGGCGCACGCCGAGACGGCGACCATCGCCGACGCGCTGCGGCGCGCGCGGCAATCGCGCACCGGCCCGTGGCACCGACCGGACGATGACCGCCATCTGCGACCAGGGCACGCCGTCAACCAGGTGCGCGCGCCGCAGCGCGTCGGCGATGGTCGCCGTCTCGGCGTGCGCCGACGCGGCCAGCCGCACCGTGACCGACCCCTCCCCTGCCCCGGCTCCGTCGATCTGCCGGCCGCTGCTCCCGCCCGGTAACCGGCCGGCGATACCGCTGACCGCGCGCGCCACGGCGGGGGCGCAGCGATGCGACGTCGTCAGCGTCACCGAGGGCGCGTCGCCGCCGAGCAACCCGGCGGGTTCGCCGCCCCGGAAGCCGAAGACCGCCTGGTTGGGATCCCCGGCGATCAGCGCCAACTCGGCGCCCGCCGCCAGCACCCGAACCAGGCGGGCGGCCTGCGGGTCGAGCTGTTGTGCGTCGTCGACCAGCAGGACGCGGATCCGGCCGCGTTCGGCGGACAGCAATTCGGGGTCGACGGCGAACGCTTCCAGTGCGGCGCCGACCAGTTCGGCGGCGCCCAGCGCGGGTGTGGTGGCCTCCGGCGCGGCCGTGCCCACCGCGGCGCGCAGCAGCATCACCTGCTCGTACTGGCGTGCGAACTGGCCGGCGGCGGTCCATTCCGGACGCCGGCAACGACGGCCCAGCCGCTCCAGTTCCTGGGGATCGACGCCCCGTTCGGCGCAGCGGGCCAACAGGTTTCGCAGTTCGGTGGCAAAGCCGACGGTGCTCAGCGCGGGCCGCAGCTCGGCCGGCCAGGCCGTCGCGGCGCGCGGTCCGTCTTCGAGGTCTCCGGCCAGCAGCTCCCGGATGATGGCGTCCTGTTCGGCGCTGGTGACCAGCCGCGGAGGCGCCTCGCCGGCGCGCTCGGCGGCGCGCCGTAAAACCGCGTACGCGTACCCGTGCACGGTCCGCACCAGCGGCTCGCGCACGGCGGCCCGGCCTCCGCCGGTGGATCGCGAGCGCAGCAACGCCGTCGTCAGCGCGCTGCGCTCGGTCATGCCCATCCGACCGGAACCGGTAAGCAGCAGAACCGATTCCGGGTTGACCCCGGCGTCGATCTGGGCGACCGCGGCGTCGATCAGCAGGCTGCTCTTGCCGGTGCCGGGCCCACCCAGAACACGCAGCCGGCCGCGCGCACCCGGGTCTATGGCGGTGTGCGCTTCGGCGTCCCACGTGTAGGCCATGACGGCATGACATCACGAGGGTCCGACAGATTCGCCGGCGCGCGACGAAAGCGGCCTGCAGTGGCTGGTGCTCGAACCGCGCCGGTGCCGCAGCCAACTCTTACGCTGGAGGCCGGAGCGAGGAGCAGACCGGAAGGAGGGGTACAAACCATGCAGGACGACGAACGCGGCTTTCCCGTCGACGAGGCGCCCGAAGGCGACGCGGTGGAACAATCGCGGCCCATCGATTCCGACGACGAGACCGGCCTGGACATCGACTACGTGGCCACCGGGGACCGGGAAGCCAACGAGGCCGACGTGATCGAGCAGGCCTACATCGTCTCCACCGAGGACGATCGCGACGACGACCGTTAAGGACCGCCCGCGCGTGGTGATCGTGGCGGCTGGCACCATCGACGGGTGATCGCGAAGTTGCAGGTGCACCGCTACGGCCCGTCCGGACCGGCGCAGATCCTGGCGCTGCACGGGTTGACCGGCCACGGCCAGCGTTGGCAGCATCTGTCCGGCTATCTGCCCGGAATCGGCATCGCCGCACCGGATCTGGTCGGCCACGGCCGGTCCTCGTGGGCCGCGCCGTGGACCATCGACGCCAATGTCGCGGCGCTGGGCGCGCTGCTCGACGAGCAGCCCGGCACCCCGGTGGTGATCGTGGGCCACTCGTTCGGCGGAGGGCTGGCGATGCACCTGGCCGCGGCCCGGCCGGACCTGGTGGCGGGTTTGCTGCTGCTCGATCCGGCGGTCGGGCTGGACGGCGACTGGATGCGCGAGATCGCCGAGGCGATGCTGTCCTCGCCCGACTATCCGGATGCCGAGGAGGCGCGCCTGGAAAAGGTGCACGGCTCGTGGTCCGACGTCGAGCCCGCCCTGCTGGACGCCGAGGTCGACGAGCATCTGATCGCGCTGCCGGGCGGCCGCTACGGCTGGCGGGTCAGCCTGCCGGCGATGATGGCGTACTGGAGTGAGTTGGCCCGCGACACCGTGCTGCCGCCGGCGACGACCCCGACCGTCCTGGTGCGGGCCAAGCGCACCACCCCGCCCTATGTCACCGACAAACTCATCGACGACTTGACGCGGCGGTTGGGATCGGATTTCCGGCTGCTGGACTTCGACTGCAACCACATGGTGCCCTACGCCAAGCCCGACGAGGTCGCCGCGTTGACCCGCGAACTGCTGGAAGCGCGCTGACGATGGCGCCGGTGACCGACCAGCAGGTCGAGCGGGTGCGCGCCCTGGTCGCCGCGATCCCGCCCGGCCGGGTGGCCACCTACGGCGACATCGCCACTGTCGCAGGGCTTTCCAGCCCGCGCATCGTCGGCTGGATCATGCGGACCGACTCCTCCGACCTGCCCTGGCACCGGGTGATCACCGCGTCCGGGCGTCCGGCGCGGCACCTGACGACCCGGCAGCTGGAGTTGTTGCGCGCCGAAGGCGTGCTGGCGACGGACGGCAGGATCGCGCTGCGCGAGGTTCGCTACGAGTTTCCGGACGGACGCTAGAGCACCAGCCGGACCAGCGCCGCGGTGCGGGCCAGGCCGGGGAACGCCTCGGCCGTGGACCGCGGGTGCAGCGCGTGTACCGCGAGGCGGAACATCAACGCCCGCAACAACATCTGCGGCCACTCCGGCAGTGCGTTCCAGCGCTCTATCAGGCCGTCGTCGGCCTCGCCCCAGGACAGCGCGTCGATGACGACCACGCCGGCCGCCCACGAGGCCGGCCGCCAGTACGGGGTGATGTCGGTGATTCCCGGCGCCGCGGTGCCGACGAAAAGCACTGTGCCGTAGAGGTCCCCGTGCACCAGCTGATTGGGGCTCTTGGTCGGCTTACGCAATGTGGCGAGCTGATGCAGCAGCTCCACCGACCGCTCGGCGTCCGCCGTCGGCGGGGCCACCCGCGCCCCCGGCGGCACCGAGGCCAGCGGCCGTTCCTCCCAGGCCGCCCGATCGGCGGCGATGAAGATGTCGACGTCGCCCCACGGCGCCGTGGGCCCCTGGGTCAGAAAGCGGGGCCGGTCGAGTTTGCCCGTCGCCTCGTGCAGCCGCACCGCCGCGGAGACGACTTCGTCATGGCGGGGCTCCGGTGTTCCGGCCACGAAGGTGTCCGCCCGCCAACCGGAAACGACGTAGCGCCCGTCGGTGGAACGGACCGGCCGGGCCAACCGGACGCCGTCGACGAACAGGGTCTCGCGGACTCGCGCGGACCAGGCCGCGCGGGCGTTGTCGGCCACCAGCGACAAGACGACTTCGCCGCACCGCCAGCCGCCCTCCCAGGAGGCCCCCAGATAGACGGGTTTAACGCCGGCCAAACCAAACGCCGACAGCACATGATCCGGCGGTGGCTCGACTGTCACACCGGTACTCTAAACGAGTCCAACAGGCGGCGATCGCAAGCGCGGCGAAGCCGGGCACGGCGGGTCGCCGCAGTCCAACGAGCGTTCCGGGTCAGTACATGACCATGTCGGGCTGCATCTGCTGCGCCCATGCCACGATCCCGCCCTGCAGATGCACCGCGTCGGCGAATCCGGCCTTGCGCAACACCGCCAGCGCCTGGGCCGAGCGAACCCCGGTTTTGCAGTACAGCACCGGCAGGCGGTCTTGCGGCAGCTTTGCCAGACCCTCGCCGGAATTGATCAACGACTGCGGAATCAGCTGAGCCCCGTCGATGTGCACGATGTCGAACTCCACCGGCTCACGCACGTCGATCAGGGCCAGCTCCTTGCCGGAATCCAACCAGTCGCGCAATTCCCGTGGCGTGATGGCGTCCGCGTCGTCGTGGGCGGCGGGCCCGGGCTCCACGCCGCACAACTGCTCGTAGTCGACGAGCTCGGTGATCTTCGGCCTCGACCCGTCCGACGGATCGCGGCGGATCGCGATCGTGCGGTAGGTCATCTCCAGCGCGTCGTAGATCATCAGCCGGCCCAGCAACGAGTCACCGATCCCGGTAATAAGTTTGATCACTTCGGTGCTCATCACCGAGGCGATGGAAGAGCAGACGATGCCCAGCACGCCACCCTCGGCGCAGGACGGGACGGAGCCGGCCGGCGGCGGCTCGGGGTAGAGGTCGCGATAGTTGAGTCCGCGGCCGTCCGGGGCGTCCTCCCAGCACACCGAGACCTGGCCCTCGAAGCGGTAGATCGAGCCCCACACGTAGGGCTTCTTCGCCAGCACCGCCGCGTCGTTGACCAGATACCGGGTCGCGAAGTTGTCGGTGCCGTCGACGATCAGGTCGTAGTGGCCGAACAACTCGACGGCGTTGGTGGAATCCAGACGCAACTCGTGTAGCCGCACGTCGACCAGCGGGTTGATCGCGGCGATGGAGTCGCGCGCCGACCGGGCCTTGGACCGTCCGACGTCGGCCACCCCGTGGATGATCTGGCGCTGCAGGTTCGACTCGTCGACCACGTCGAAGTCGACGATGCCGATGGTGCCCACGCCGGCGGCCGCCAGGTAGAGCAGCGTCGGCGCGCCCAGCCCGCCGGCGCCGATCACCAGCACCCGGGCGTTCTTGAGCCGCTTCTGCCCATCGGGGCCTAGGCCGGGAATGATCAGGTGCCGGCTGTAGCGGGCCACCTCGTCGGCACTGAGGTGGTCTGCGGGTGCCACCAGGGGCGGCAGCGGCGTCGACACTTGCGAACATCTCCTCGATTGGGTTCTCCCCACCATCTCAGCAGCCGAACGGACCGGCGGCAATCAGGCGACGCGCGGGCCGGGTTGGCTCAGCTCACGAATCGGCCGATCGCGACGAAGGCCGCGAGCAGCAGGAGAATCGCATTGACCGGCAAAGGTTGCCGCTCGTTACGGGTCAGGTGGACGCGCAGTGCCCCGATCTGCACGATGACCAGGCCGACCGCAGCGATCGGGGTCAGGATGCGGGCGATGCCGGTCGCCTCGGGCAAGGTCACGCCGAGCGCGCCGAGGATTTCGACCGCGCCGACGGCTTTCACGGCCGCGTCCGAGTTGTCCTTCATCCAGTCGAGCCGGCCCGTTGCCACGAGTTGCTCGCGCGATCGAATGATCTTGAGCCCGCCCGCGGCGAGATAGACGAATGCGAGCAGGCCCTGCGCCGTCCACAGTGCGATGTTCACGGCAGTCCCCATTCCTTACCATTTGTGTGTAACCACATCGTGTGTCAGCGATGGGACGCTCACAAAAGGCACATCGATGTATGCATCCAGGAAGCAGCCTTCGCTATGACGCACATCACAAAGACGACGCGGATACCCGAGGGCGGCGCGGTCCGGGAGGTGCTCGATCGCATCGGCGACAAGTGGAGTCTGCTGGTGATCGGCACGCTGCGCGGCGGACCGATGCGGTTCGGCGGGTTGGCGGAGGCCGTGGCGGGCATTTCGCAGCGGATGCTCACCGTCACGCTCAAACACCTGGTCGAAGATGGCCTGGTCGAGCGTATGGCCTACGCCGAAGTGCCGCCGCGAGTGGAATACGAGCTGACCGAGCTCGGGCGAACGCTGCTACCGCTGGTGATCTCGCTCGCCGAGTGGGCGATGGCGCACCGCGACGAGATCAATGCCAACCGCACGCAGCGGTAGCAAGCGGCGGGCCGCTAGGCGATCGGGTACGGCCAGGGATTGAACCGGCAGGTCTTCCCGTCGGCCTTGACGACGTCGGGGTCGAACTGGGCGGCGTCGTTGTTCGAGGTGGAGAAGGTCTGCTGCATCATCACCGGCGCCAGCGCGCCCTGCTGCTCGCACGGCTCGTGGTGCAGGTATCCGATGGCGTGACCGACCTCGTGGTTGATCACGTACTGCCGGTAGGAGCCGATGTCGCCTTCGAACGGGACGGCTCCCCGTATCCAGCGCGCCTCGTTGATGAAGACCCGCGCCTCGCGGTTGGCGCCGAACACCGGGTTGTAGCAAGAGGTCTCGAGCCGGAATTCGTAGCCGCACCCCTCGCGCACGGTCACCGGCGACACCAGCGAGATCCGAAAGTCGGGTTTGCCGTTGTCGATCCGGATGAATGCGAACTGCGGGTTGTGCGTCCAGCCCTTCGGATTGCCCAGCGTCTGGTCGACCATCTGGGCGAAGGCGTCGTCACCGCCGAACATGGTCGGGTCGATGCCGTTCTCCACTTCGACGGTGTACCTGAACACCTTTGCGGTGCCCTGGCCGATCTGCGGTGTGGTGCCCGGCACGACGTGCCAGGTCTTGTCGCCCGCTTCGGTGAACGGTCCGCCGTCGGGCAGGGTCCCCGCCGGCAGGTTGGCGTCGAACGCGGCGAGCCCGCGCGGCGGGGCGTCGATGATCGTGGTGCCCACCGCGCCGATTGCCGGCGGACTCTGGATGGGCTGGCTGGCCGTCGGCTTCGGCGCGCCCGTGCCGGTCACCGTCTGGTACATCACCACTGCGGTGAGCACCACCAGGACGGGCAGGGCGTAGGCGCGCCACCCGTAGGTGGACACGAAGCGCCCCAGCCAGGTCTGTTTGCGCCATTGGCGCGGCCGCTCACGGTCGGCCCGGACCCGTCCGGCTTCCCGCGCCAGGGGGTCGCGCAGCGCCCGCAGGGGCTCACGCCACTCGTCGCGCAGCACCGGCACGCGACCGGTGCTGCGCGGGGGCCGCGGGGACGTCATTTCCCCAGGATTACACAGGCCGCCACCCGCGCCGTCCGTGGCGCGCCCGAATGCGCCGTCCGACACCGCTTCTGCCTGCGGCGACGACCGCGATGACGGTCGCGTCGAGCGGGCGGGTAGTAAGGTCTCTTCCACGGGCTGCGAGCGGCTGACCCCGGTTTACCGACGGCCGGCCGCCGATAATCAGATGAGGAATCGATGAGCGAACTCGCCAAGGTGCCGGCGCGCCGCGCCGTCAGATCGGCTGACCGCGGTCGGCCGGCGGACGGATCCGCGGTTTCCAACCGGCGGGGCAACCGGTTGCCCCGCGACGAGCGACGCGGTCAATTGCTCATCGTGGCCAGCGACGTGTTCGTCGACCGCGGCTACCACGCGGCCGGCATGGACGAGATCGCCGATCGCGCCGGGGTCAGCAAACCCGTGCTGTATCAACACTTTTCGAGCAAGCTCGAGCTGTATCTGGCGGTGCTGGCGCGGCACGTGGAGAACCTGGTCTCGGGTGTTCAGAACGCGTTGAGCACCACGACCGACAACCGGCGCCGGTTGCACTCCGCGGTGCAGGCGTTCTTCGATTTCATCGAGCACGACAGCCAGGGTTACCGGCTGATCTTCGAGAACGACTACGTCACCGAACCCGAGGTGGCCGCCCAGGTGCGCGTCGCCACCGAAGCCTGCATCGACGCGGTCTTCGCGTTGATCAGTGAGGATTCCGGGCTGGACCCGCACCGGGCCCGGATGATCGCGGTCGGGCTGGTCGGCATCAGCGTCGACTGCGCCCGCTACTGGCTGGACTCGGACCGCCCGATCTCCAAGGCGGACGCCGTAGACGGCACCGTCCAGTTCGCCTGGGGCGGACTGTCACACGTGCCGCTGACCCGCTCTTAACGTGCCTTGCCGGCGTGCTTGCCGGATTCGGCGCTGATCCCGAAGCCCACCCGGCGCGCGTCGGCGACGCCGATCTCGACGTAGGCGATCTTGGTGGTGTGAATCAGGAAGCGGCGGCCCCGCTCGTCGCTCAGGCGCAGCAGGCCCGACGCGTCGCTCAGCGCGGCGCTGACCAGTTCTTCGATCTCTGCGGGCGTCTGGGTGCTGGCAAGGACCAGCTCGCGCGGACTATCCGTGATACCGATCTTGACCTCCACGGTCACCCCTTCCATGGGTTTTGCAGTCTTGCGCAGGTATTTGCAGTCCCGGCCCTGTCAGCAGCAGGCTAGTTGACGCGGCCGACCCCCACCTCCCCGCGTCCCCCCACTTCGCGGTCAGCGAAACCCCGGTCGCAGCGCGGTAACGATTCGCTTGCAGGTTGTCTCACACACCCGCGCGATACCCGATCCGTGCTGTCACATGGCTAACTTCGGCACCATGGGTACCACGTGGGCGCACCTTGACGACAGGATCCGGGACTACCCCGACGGCGACGTTGACGACGCCTGCGATACCGATCCCCACCTGAACGCCGACTACAACTGGACGGGCTGGCCCGCCGACTCGCGCTGGCGTCCCGCCACGGCGGTGCTGGGCGCGGTGGTGGCCCTGGGCG
>NZ_LZKI01000071.1 GCF_001672755.1 Mycobacterium colombiense
CGGCTTGTTCGACGCCGTGCGACGTGAATTCGCGGCGACCCCGAAGGCGCGTCGCCGCGGGTGGACGGCGGGCAGGTTCTCGTTCAACGTGGCCGAAGGTCGCTGCCCCACCTGTCAGGGGGAGGGGTTCGTCTCGGTCGAATTATTGTTCCTGCCAGGCACATACGCCACCTGCCCGGCGTGTCAAGGAGCGCGATACTCCGACGAGACACTCGGGGTGCGCTATCGCGACCGTACGATCGCCGACGTGCTCGCGATGACCGTCGATGAGGCCGCGGAGTTTTTCGCCGACGTAGCCAGCGCATCGCGGAGCCTGACCACGCTGCAAGAGGTCGGACTGGGTTATCTCCGTCTCGGACAGCCCGCGACCGAGCTGTCGGGTGGCGAGGCGCAGCGGATCAAGCTCGCCACCGAACTGCAGAGACCTCGGCGGGGGCACACCCTCTACGTCCTCGACGAGCCGACCACCGGGCTTCATCCAGCCGATGTGGATCTGCTCGACCGTCAACTGCACCGCCTGGTCGAGGCCGGCAATACCGTCGTGGTGGCCGAACACGATATGCGGATGGTCGCCGGGGCGGACTGGGTGATCGACCTGGGGCCGGGGGCCGGCAGCGACGGTGGACGGGTCGTTGCGGAGGGCCCGCCGAAGAAGGTGGCACGGGCGAAGCACAGTCGAACGGCTCCGTATCTGGCGAGGCGCTTGGCGCTCGCCGAGCGCTTGCCGGCCTAGGCGCCATCCCGAATCGAGTCAGGCAATCTGGACAACCGCTTGTTCGAAGTACTGGTTGTAGGCGAGGTAGACCGGTTTCTTCCCGGTCCGGTCTAGAAACTCCTGGAATGCCCTGAACTCCTGTTCCTCTGCGCCTGGGTAGTTATAAAACTCATCAAATACGATTACGGTGCCTGACACGACGTTGTCGAACAGCTGGTTGAAAATCTCTTTCGTCGAAGCGTAAATGTCGCAATCGACATGTAGGAAAGCGATGGGAGTGGATTTCAGGACTCGGCTTTTGAACTCCGGAAGGGTTTCGTGGAACATGCCCTTTACCAAAGCTACGTTATGAAGCACAGGTGGCATCCATCCCTCGACGTTCGCCCGAAAAGTGCCTTGGGGAACAGTGATATCGGTGCGGGCCCATCGTTCAGGAAGGCCGTCGAAGGAATCGAATCCCCAGATACGTTGCCGAGGATTGAGCGCGGCAATGAAGTTGATCGTTCTGCCGGTGCAAACGCCCATCTCCAAAAATGCGCCTTGCAACGTAACGTGGTCAGAGCCGAATTTCAGCAATTCCGCATCAGTGTCGAGAGCCTGTGCATTGCCGAAGTGCTCGGTCACCATCGACCGTGCTGCCGGCGATTCTCGATAGTCCTTGTCCATCGGGTAGAAGTTGAGGATTTGATGCCCGTGATGCCATTCATCGCTCACGATCGGCATCTTCACCAATTGCGCCCAATTGAACCCGTTGCTACACGGATAATCTGACGTCATCGACGGCTCCATGCGCTCAACCTCCTCGCCGGAAGACGCGGCATGATGACGGCAGCGTAGAGGCTTGGCACGTCATTCACGAGTGATTGTGAAATCCCATCGGCGGCGGTGGTAGACCGTCCGGATCCCAGGGTCCGACGGCCACACCCACGCGCGCCATCGCCGCGAAACTACCGTCGCCTCCCAAGCCGCCCGGTCTGGCTCCGGTACTGCGCGACATTGCTACTTCGACACGAAAATTTGAGTCACCGGAACGGGCGATATCGCAGTACTCTTATGTGCCAGCATCTCCGTAAAGGAGCGGGATCGTGGGGTCTCAGAGAGTCGTCGTCAGTCGGCCGGATCGGCTCCCGTTGGCCGCTCGTGCGTCCGCGGTGCCCGCAACAATCCTCGACCTGGGTGGTCGGTATCCAGGGGCTGCAGTGTTGCTCGCGGCGCCGCTCACAGTCGCCGGTATCTGGGGAATGGTCACCCGCCCCTCCTTGGCACTGCCGCTGGTACTGCTGGTCGGCGTGGCCTTGGTATTGGCCGACTTCCTGGCGGGCCCATACAGAGTGGCTGAACAGAAGGCCCGGGCGTCGGGCGGCGCCCCGATGCGGAACCGTCAGCCGCTCGTCAATCACCCCAGGCCGCCGTCCAAACAGAAGCCGCCGCGACCCAAGGTCGAGGCTCACGCGGGAGCGGAGGCCGAGGCCGCCGCCGCCCAGGCGCTGGCCGCGGAAGCCGAAGCGGTGGCCGCAGCAGCGCGGGCGCGGGCAGACGCGGCCGCGGCCGAAGCCCTGGCCGCGGAAGCGGAGGCTCTGGCCGCGGAAGCCGAAGCGCTGGCCGCCGAGGCGCGGGCGCAGGACGAAGCCGCCGCGGCCGAAGCGCTGGCCGCCGAGCCCGAAGCGGTGGCCGCCGAGGCTCAGGCGCAGGCAGAGGTCGCCGCGGCGGAAGCGCTGGCCGCCGAGGCGCGGGCGCGAGAGCGGGCACACGCGGAAGCCGCCGCCGCCGAAGCGCTGGCCGCCGAGGCGCACAAGCGGGCCGAAGCCGCCGAAGCCCACGCCCTGGCCGCCGAAGCCCGGAAGCAGGCCAAAGCCGCCGAAGCCCACGCCCTGGCCGCCGAAGCACGGAAGCGGGCACTAGATGCCGAACCCGAAGCTTTGGCCGCCGAGGCGCGGGCGCAGGCAGAAGCCACCGAAACTGAAGCCCTGATCGCCGAGGCGCGGGAACGGGAACGGGCACGCGCAAAAGCTGCCGAAGCCGAGGCGTTGGCCATCGAGGCGCGGAAACAGGCGGAAGCCGCCGAAGCGCAGGCGCTGGCCGCCGCAGCGAGGAAGCGGGCAGAAGCCGCCGAAATCGAGGCCGCTGCGGCCGAAGCTCGCAAGCGGGCAAAGGCCGCCGAGGCGGAAGCGCTGGCGGCCGAGTCGCGGGCGCGCGCGGAAGCCGCCGAAACCCAGGCCCTGGCCGCCGAGGCGCGGGCGCGGGAGCGGGCGCGCGCGGAAGCCGCCGAAGCCGAGGCCCTCGCCGCCGAGTCGCGGGCGCGCGCCGAAGCCGCCGAGACTCGAGCTCGGGCCGCCGAGGTTTGGGCGGGAGCAGAAGCCGCCGAGGCCCAAGCTCGGGCCGCCGAGGCGCGGGCGAAGGCAATCCGGCTACGGCTTGAGGCTGAAGCCAAAAACAAGCGGCCCCCGCAAGGGGACCGGCCGTAGCCGGTGGCGCGGCGCTCGCGAACACGCTGAACAGGCGCGAACAGCGTCGTGTGGCCGGAAGTGTGGAAAATCGGCGCCTGGGTATCCCAGCGGGCGTATGTCTACAGCACGGACACAACCGGATCAGCGCGAACTCGACGGCGTCCAACGGATCGTCAACGCCATCTCCCAGGCGTTCGCCACCAAGATCGTTGGGCAGCGTGACCTTCGCGAGTCGTTGCTCATCGGTCTGCTCGCGGGCGGCCACGTCCTGCTCGAAAGCGTGCCGGGCCTGGCCAAGACCACCGCCGCCAAGGTGCTCGCCGAGTCGATTCATGGCCGCTTTCAACGCATTCAGTGCACGCCCGACCTGCTGCCCAGCGACATCATCGGCACCCAGATTTACGACTCGGCGACCAACTCCTTCGTCACCCAACTAGGTCCGGTGCACGCCAACGTCGTGCTGCTCGACGAGATCAACCGGTCCAGTGCCAAGACGCAGAGCGCGATGCTCGAGGCGATGGAGGAGCGGCAGACCACGATCGCCGGGCAGGTCCACCCCCTTGCGGATCCGTTTCTGGTCATCGCCACCCAGAATCCCGTCGACCAGGAAGGCACCTATCCGCTCTCCGAGGCGCAGACCGACCGTTTCCTGCTCAAGGAGATCGTGCGCTACCCCTCGCCGCAGGAGGAGGTGGAAGTCATGTCGCGGATCGACGCCGGCGTCTACGACAGGGGGCAGCCGACGGCGCCGGTGGTCAGCCTCGACGATGTGTTGCGCCTGCAGGAGGTGGTGCGTCACGTCCACATGGACCGCGCGCTGATGCTCTACGCCAGCCAACTGGTCGACGTGACCCGCCACCCCGGGCGGGCGCTGCCCAAGCAGATCGCGCGCCTGGTCGAGTACGGTGCCAGCCCGCGTGCGACGATCGCGTTCTGCAAGGCGGCCCGGGCGCAGGCGGTGCTGGCCGGGCGGGCGCACGTGCTTCCCGAGGACATCGCGAAGCTCGCGCACCGGGTACTGCGGCACCGGCTCATCCTCGGTTTCGAAGCGGCCAGCGCCGACATCACTGCCGAGGTCGTGGTCGACGCCGCGCTGCGGGCCGTTCGCGTGCCCTGAGGCCACTGTGGGTAAACACCTCAACCGGGCCAAGGCGCACTTCGGCACCGACACCCGCGGTCTGCTCGAAGGCGGCCGCTACGCGCTATTGCACACGCGCAGTATGGAATTCGACGACCTGCGCCCGTATGTTCCCGGCGACGACGTCCGAGACATCGACTGGAAGGCTTCCGCACGCTCGGGCGGCGTGCTCATCAAACGGTTCGTGTCCGAAAAGCACCACAAGATCCTGCTCGTCGCCGACGCCGGCCGCAACATGTCGGCGCTCGCCCCGAGCGGGGAATGCAAACGCGACGTCGCCGCACACATCATGGGTGCGGTGGGGCTCATCGGCCTGAGGCGG
The DNA here is from genome assembly GCF_001672755.1 of Mycobacterium colombiense. Taxonomy (GTDB): domain Bacteria; phylum Actinomycetota; class Actinomycetes; order Mycobacteriales; family Mycobacteriaceae; genus Mycobacterium; species Mycobacterium colombiense_C. The sequence goes on from NZ_LZKI01000071.1 coordinate 4,623, forward strand.
TCCGACCAGATCGGCATGGTCTACGGCGACCGCCGCGGCAGCGTGAACATCCCGCAACGGCGCGGCGAGTCGCACATCGAGGGACTGCTGCACCGCTGGTACCAACACACCACGGCCGACCCCGGTCGCAGCGACCTTGCCGCCCAACTCGACTACATCGCAACGCATTACCGGCACAGCATGCTGATCGTCGTCGTCTCCGACGAACCGGAGGTCGACGACCGGCTCAGCGAAGTGCTCACCAGACTGACCGGGCGCCACGACATCATGTGGGCGATGGTGTCCGACATGCCCGCGGTGGGTCCTGACAACACCGACGGCTACGACGTCGCCACCGGTCGCTTCGTCCTGAACGGAGCCGACCTCGGCCCCCGTGTCGTCACCGCGTACCGCCGCGCCGAGCAGAAGCGGCGCAACCGCCTCGATGCGTTCCTGACCGCCCACGCCATTCCCTACGCGACTATCGCCGGCAGCAAGGACATTCGGCGCGAGCTCGTTCGCCTGACCGAGGTGGCCGCCCGTGCCGGATGACCTGCTGCGCCATCTGTTCGGTCCGCAGCCGTACTCGTCGGAGTGGCTGTGGCTGGCTGTACTGTTGATCGTTGCCGTGTTCGGTTGGTATGCGGGTGTTTTCGTGTGGACGCTGCCGTCGGACCGATTGCGGCGCATCCCGGTTGCGCGGCGAGTGCATGCCTGGCTGATCCGCAACCGATTCGCCCACCGCGTGCAGGTTATCGCCGACGAGCACACCGCCGGGCGGATGTCGGCTCCGGCAGCCTGCGCCGCGATCAGCCGGACGCTGCGCAGTTTTCTGCATCAAGCGACCGGCACACGGGCGCAGTATCTGCAGATCGCCGCCGTGGCCGACGGGGACCTGGCCGCCGCCGCGCCGCTGCTCACCCGGCTCGGTGACGGTCAGTTCAACGCAGAGACGCGGGTCGACGTCGACGACGTGAGTGCTCGGGCGCGGGAGTTGATCCGTTCGTGGAGCTGAGGTGGTGGCCGGTCGCGCTCATCGGATTGACCTGTCTCGTCGCAGTTGTCGCCCTGGCGGCGTTGCTGTCGATGACCGCTACCCGCCGGCAGCTGCGCCCGCTGGCCAACGTCGCACGACTGACCCGGTTGCCCGAGTACGCGAAAGTAGCGCGGCTGCGGTCGCTGTCGACGATTGTGACGTTGGTGGTGCTGACGGTCATGTTCGGCGCAGCGACGTGGGCGGCGGCCCGTCCGAGCGTGCCGACCAACGATTTCGACGCCGCCCACCCCGAGGACATCATGTTGTGCGTCGGGCAGCCGGTGGCCGACGCCTCGACGGCGGACCTGCTCGACTACTTCGAGCGCCAGACCACGAATTCCCCTCAGGCCCAACGTATCGGCCTGACATCGACCAACCGCCGCCTGGTGCCGCTGACGCGCGACCATCAGTACGCCGTCGGCCGGTTCGGCGACTATACCGGCGCCCACGAGACGCCATCGGCGTCGTTCGCCCCTGCGGTGCCGTATATCGACTACGCCGCTAGCGTGAATGACGTTCTTGCGTTGTGCCTCTCCGGCTTTCCTGCCGCCGAGCAGCGCGTCACCCACCGGCGCTCGGTGATCTATCTGGGGCCGTCGGATCTGCGTGCCGCGGGGGAGCAGCGTCCCGCATTGTTCACCGATGGCGGTGTCCGGTCCCTGGTCGAGCGGGTCGGGGCCCAAGTCAACGTGATCGACACTGCCGCCTCGCCCGCCAGCGCAGCGCTGGTCACGCTCGCCAACCAGACCGGTGGCCGGTACGTCGCGCCCGGAGCCAAATCGGTGACCGCGGCGCTCAACGAGATTCGCGCGCATGCCCCACCGGCACGCCGCGCCGATGGCACGGTCGTGACCGCGGACTTCCGTGACGCGCCGATGACACCGCTGGCGATCGCCTTGCTCTCGGCGGCCGTGCTGTCGGTGGCCCTCTTGGTGTTGCGCCGATGACGTTTCAGCCCGTACTGCCCTGGCCGATCCTTGCGGTCGTGGCCGGTGCGCTGGTGCTGGCGCGCGTGGTGGCGCTGCGCCAGGTGTTGCTCTCGGCGGGACGCCGGCGGGGTCGCGCGGTACTGCGCTGGAGTGGCGTGACGTTGGCGGTGCTGCTGCTCATCGCGGCGACCACCCGCCCGGCGCTCCTTGGCAACCAAACCGGCCAGGGCGCAAAGGCCGCCGCCGGCGCCAATCTCAACGTGTTCCTGGTCGTCGACCGTTCGGCAGACGAGCAACGGTTCGCGGGTATGCGCGACGACATCGCGGCGTTGAGCAAGCAATACCCGGCGGCTCGATACGCGCTCATCGGCTTCGCCTCGAAAGCCTCTCTGGATTGGCCGCTGTCCGAGGACGTTTGGAGCCTACGCCCGACCATCGCGACGCTCGGATCGCAGGACGCGACTTCCAGTGCCAACGCCGGTGCGGCGGACAACGTGCTGCGATATCAGCTGATCCAGGCGACGCAGCAATATCCAGGTTCGCGGAACGTGGTGCTCTACTTCGGCTGCGGTGCACCAGGATCGCGCGCGCCCCAGGGCGACTTCAACCTCATGAGAGGTTCGGTGGCCGGGGGAGCGGTGCTGGGTTACGGCAACGGCGACGCGATCGACGAGGTCGAATTACACAGACTCGCAGCGCAACTCGGCGTCCCGTACGTACACCGCCAGCTCAGTCAGGCCTTCCAAGTTGGACTGCCCGACACACCGGACAGCCGAGGGGATGCCGCCGACCGGACCGAGCTGTATTGGCTGCCTGCGCTGCTCGCGGCCGGGCTGCTACTCGCCGAGATCTACCTGTCGGTCCGAGAGTTCCGGCGCGGCCGCATTGCCCGACGGGACCTGGCGGCATGACGCGCACGCCGGCTCGGTTGCGGCTGCGACGACGGCTCCTCGTCTACTCGGCGCCGGTTGTCGCCGTTGCGCTGCTGGTCGCAATCAAGCTGTTGTCGGTTGTGCTGGCCGGTAATTCGGCGGCCGACGCCTTCGCGAGCCGCGACGGAGACGCGGTGGCGGCCGACGCGGCGATCCTCGGCTTCGTCAACGTGGTGGAATCGGCGAGGGCGCCATTCGCCGCGGGCG
>NZ_LZKI01000072.1 GCF_001672755.1 Mycobacterium colombiense
GGTGGCGTCGAGACCGGTTGGATCACGTCGTCGGGCTGAGGTTCGTCCGCGGGTTGGGCCTGGTCGGCTTCGGCGGGATCGTCGGGATCATCGGCGCCCTCGTCGGCCACGGTGCCCTCGGGATCGTCTGCGTGGAAAGGCTTCTCGTCGGAGTTGTCCGGGTCGCCGCCGTTCAAGGCGTCCGTGCCGTCGAGCCCGTCACCCGCCGAAGCCGACCAGGCCCAACCCGCGGACGAACCTCAGCCCGACGACGTGATCCAACCGGTCGGGACGCCACCGCCGCCCGGCGCACCACCACCAGCACCGGACGCGCCGCCCGCGCCGCCCGCCGCTCCCGTCGCCGAACCGGAACCCGCGGCCGACCCGCAGAAAACGCCGTGTGAGATTGCCGCGGAACAGCTTCCACAGGCGGGGCAATGACCGCTCAGGCGGGCTTCAGCTTCAGGGCTTCCTCGACGAAGCGCACGGATTCGGCGCGGTCGGTCGTCAACGGATTCAGCAGCAGCGTGGTCACGCCGGCCTCGGCGAAGGCGGCCATGCGCTCGGCGACGTACCCGGGCGGGCCGATCAGCGACATGCCGCGCACCAGCTCGTCGGGCACCGCGTCGATGGCCTCCTGCTTACGGCCGGACAGGTACAGCTCCTGGATGCGGTCGGCGACCTCGCCGAACCCGTAGCGCGTCGCCAGATTGTGGTAGAAATTGCGGCCTTTGGCGCCCATCCCGCCGATGTAGAGGCCCAGCTGCGGCTTGACCCACGCCAGCCGCTCGTCGAGGTTCTCGCCGATGGCCAGCGACGCATGCACCATCACATCCAGCGGCCCCAGCGCGGGATCACGCTTGGCGGCACCGGCCGCCAGCGCCTCGCCCCAGATCGAGTCGGCCTTGTCCGGCAGGTAGAAGACGGGCTGCCAGCCCTCGGCGATCTCCGCGGTGAGCTCCACGTTCTTGGGGCCCAGCGCCGCGATGCTTACCGGGATACGTTCGCGCACGGGGTGATTGATGAGCTGCAGCGACTTGCCCAAGCCCGTTCCGCGATCCGCGGGCAACGGCAGCTGGTAGTGCTTGCCGTCGTATTGCACGCGTTCGCGGCGCCACACCTTGCGGCAGATCTCCACGATCTCGCGGGTGCGGCCGATCGGGGCGTCGAACGGAACGCCGTGGAACCCCTCGATCACCTGCGGGCCCGAGGTGCCGATACCCAGGCGGAATCGCCCGTCGGACACGTAATCCAGCCCCGCGGCGGTCATCGCCAGCAGCGACGGCGTGCGGATGTAGATGGGCAGCACGCCGGACGCCAACTCGACGGTGTTCGTCTTGGCGGCCAGATAGCCCAGCTGGCTGATGGCGTCGAAGGCATACGCCTCGGCCACCACCACGACCTCGATGCCGGACTTCTCGAGTTCGACCACGCGGTCCACGGCCTCGTGAAAGCCGCCCGAATAATTCAGAGCGATCCCGATTCGCATCCATGACACTTACCACGCCCCTCCAGTACTCGGCGAACCGTCGCCCGCCGGCGGTCAGGCGAAGAATGTCGTTGCCGGTGAACGAAACCGGTCCGTCCGGGCCAGTGGCCCACGAAGTCGTCGGTGGCCATCTCGGCCGCGATCGGCCGGCCGTTCCACGGTTCGTAGGCGGTCGACATGAAAGGGCGAATAGCCCTTTCTCACTTCAACAGGGCGACGATCTTGTCTTCCAGCGGAATCGCTTCGGCCTCGGGGTCGATCGCGTCCGTGCCCGGCAGGTGCACCTCCGGGTCGGCGAAATCGCGGTACTTCTTGTCGCCGCCCAGGGTGTAGAGCAGGTAGCCGGTCAGCAGCGCCCGAACCGTCCGCTGGGTGCGCCGGTGCGGTCCGGCCAGACCCAGCACCTTGGTCAGCCGCCGGCCCTCGACCAGCCCGCCGGATTCGGCCTTGCCCACGATGCGCAGCGTCGCCGCGTCCCACACGTCGGCGAGCGCCGACGCGTTGGAGTTCAGGCTTTTCCGATCGCCCGGCGCGGTGAAGATCACCCCGGGGACCTTCAACGTCGCGGCCGGTTGCTGGGCCGGCGGGCTGGTGGCGCTGGGAAAGATCGCCGCCACCGCGGCGGGCTTGGCCGGCATCCCCGCCGCGGCGAACACCGCCGCCGAGCCGCCGAAGCCGTGACCGGCCACGCCGAGCTTGGCCGGATGCACGCTGATCTTGCCGGGGCCCAGGCGCACGCCCGACACGATGTCCAGGGCGGTGCCGAGGTCGAAGGCGAGGTTCAGCACCGACGGGGCCACGCCGCGCTGGGTGTCGGGAGCGCCGGCCACGATGCCCCACGACGCCAGATGCTCGAGCAGGTTCGAATAGCGGGCCGCGCCGGCGAGCCAGTCGTGGCCGAACGCCACGCCGGGCAGGTTCAGCCCCTCCTCGGGGGTGTACACCACGCCAGGAAGGCCGGCAAAGGCCAGGTCACCACGCAAAACTCGATGCGGACCACGGCGGCTGAGAGCTGCGACGAGCTTGCGGATGCGGGCCACGCGTTGACGTTAGCGCATCGCAATCGGGCGGCGAGGGAGAAGGAACGCCGGCGGGTGCGCGGGCCCTTTCTAGCCCCTGACCTCGATGACACCCATCCGCCACAGCGCCGCGTAGAGCTGGTGCAGCGGGATGGACAGCAGCTGGGTGGTCATGTCCATCAAGGGGTTCCCGGAACCGGCCGACGCCTCCGGCCTGCCCTTGGGCGTCCGCAGGGGCGCCGGCGCCATGGGGGCGGGCACCACATCGTCGTAGCGAACTGCGGTCATGATTGCCTCCTCATGGCGCCCGGCGGGCGGTCCGAAAAGTTACGCATCTCAATACGACCCGTTGCACAATTCCCGGTTAACAACCACTGACGATTGAATTCATTGCTCGGCTAAAAGCGTGGTCCCAGGTAGCCAGAATATCTGGCCTATGCCTGATAAAAGCCGGACTGCGAATCGTTGACCACGCTTTTGTCGCTGACACGCTGCGTAATCGTGATCGGGCGGGCTTCATGCAGCTCGTCTTTTCGCTGGATCCGGTCCTTTCCAGTCTTTGCTGATATTCCGAATGTTAAATCGGCGTGTGCTGTCGTCGTTGTTGCGACACGGAAACGTCGCAAATACATCAGGTGAAAACAATTCCGCCGTTTATGACGATTGAGTGAATGACGGATGGGTGAAGGACGTCCGGCCGTGACGAGCCGGATAAAGAACTGGCGGTAGGCGTAGGTCACAGCGGGCCTTTCGCGCAGGTGGGCGGCCTAACCCCGACCGCGGAGTGCGGGGGTGGTGGCCCACCTGCACTACCCTGTTCAGAATGTGCGGAATCGTCGGCTACGTCGGGCAGCAGCCCGCCTGTGAGGTCGTCATGGCCGCGCTGCGCCGGATGGAGTACCGGGGTTACGACTCGTCGGGGGTCGCCCTGGTCAACGGCGACGGCACCCTGACGGTCAGCCGTCGCGCCGGCCGGCTGGCCAACCTGGAAGAGGCGGTCGCCGAGATGCCGGCGTCGTCGCTGACCGGAACCACCGGGCTGGGGCACACCCGGTGGGCCACCCACGGACGGCCCACCGACCGCAACGCCCACCCGCACCGCGACGCCGCCGGCAAGATCGCCGTCGTCCACAACGGCATCATCGAGAACTACGCCAACCTGCGCCACGAGCTGGAGGCCGAGGGCGTGGAGTTCGCCAGCGACACCGACACCGAGGTGGCGGTGCATCTGGTGTCGCAGGCATACCGGCACGGCCCGACCGCGGGCGATTTCGCCGCGTCGGTGCTCGCGGTGCTGCGCCGCCTGGACGGCCACTTCACGTTGGTGTTCGCCAACGCCGACGACCCCGGCACCATCGTCGCCGCCCGCCGCTCCACCCCGCTGGTGATCGGCATCGGCGATGGCGAGATGTTCGTCGGCTCCGACGTGGCGGCGTTCATCCCGCATACCCGCAACGCCATCGAACTCGGCCAGGACCAGGCCGTGGTGATCACCGCGAACAGCTACCGGATCACCGACTTCGACGGCAACGAAAACCTGGGGCCCGGGGCATACCGCGAGTTCCACATCGATTGGGACCTGGCCGCCGCCGAAAAGGGCGGCTACGAGTACTTCATGCTCAAGGAGATCGCCGAGCAGCCCGCGGCCGTGGCCGACACCCTTCTGGGGCACTTCGTCGACGGCCGGATCGTCCTCGACGAGCAGCGGCTGTCCGACCAGGAACTCCGCGAGATCGACAAGGTGTTCGTGGTGGCCTGCGGCACCGCGTATCACTCCGGCCTGCTGGCGAAGTACGCGATCGAGCACTGGACGCGGCTGCCGGTCGAGGTCGAGCTGGCCAGCGAATTCCGCTACCGCGACCCGGTTCTGGACCGCAGCACCCTGGTGGTCGCCATCTCGCAGTCCGGCGAGACCGCGGACACCCTCGAAGCCGTCCGGCACGCCAAGGAGCAGAAGGCCAAGGTCCTGGCGATCTGCAACACCAACGGCTCGCAGATTCCGCGCGAGTGTGATGCGGTGCTGTACACCCGCGCCGGCCCGGAGATCGGGGTGGCCTCGACCAAGACGTTCCTGGCGCAGATCACCGCCAACTATCTGGTCGGGCTGGCGCTGGCGCAGGCGCGCGGCACCAAGTACCCCGACGAGGTCTGGCGTGAATACCACGAGCTGGAAGCGATGCCGGACCTGGTCGCGCGGGTCATCGCGACGATCAAGCCGGTGGCCGCCCTGGCGTATCAATTCGCCCAGTCGCCGACGGTGCTGTTCCTGGGGCGCCACGTCGGATACCCGGTGGCGCTGGAAGGCGCGCTGAAGCTCAAGGAATTGGCGTATATGCACGCCGAGGGATTCGCCGCCGGCGAGCTCAAGCACGGCCCCATCGCGCTGATCGAAGACGATCTGCCGGTCATCGTCATCATGCCGTCGCCCAAGGGGTCGGCCGTGCTGCACGCCAAGTTGCTGTCCAACATCCGCGAGATCCAGGCGCGCGGCGCGATCACCATCGTGATCGCCGAGGAGGGCGACGACACCGTGCGGCCCTACGCCGACCACTTGATCGAAATTCCCTCGGTGTCAACACTTCTGCAGCCGCTGTTGTCGACGATCCCGCTTCAGGTGTTCGCGGCGTCGGTGGCGCAGGCCCGCGGCTACGACGTCGACAAGCCGCGAAACCTGGCCAAGTCCGTCACCGTCGAATAGGCGGGGAACCGCTTGCGCCGCATCGCCCGGATACCCCGCGGACACGCGGCCGATCCATTACATTGCCCTGGGGCAGCATTCGCGGCAGGTGGGTAGGGCTAAGTCCGTACGGGAGGAAGTATGCGATCGGCCGGCACGAAATACGGCGTCGTAGGTCTTGTCGTCCTCATCCTCGCGGCGTACGCGGTGGCGGTCGGGATGTACGCGCAGAGCGGTACCGGCCGCCGGCTGGATGCGACCGCCCCGACCGCCGACGGTGACAGGCCGTCGGCGACGATCAACGTCGAAGACATCCAGTCCAACAACAGCGTGCTCGCCGTCAATCTGGCGTTCAACCCCGGATCGGCGATGCTGGACCCGAAAACCCACCACCTCAAGGACGATCTCAGCCTGCGTGTCAGGTCCTCCGCGATGCCGGCCCGGCACACCTGGACCAAGGGCATGCTCCCCGGCCTGATGGCCGTCCCGCTGACCATCGCCGGCCAGATCGAGCGCTGGCCCTTCGACCAATACCGTTCGGGGCCGATCGAAGTCGAGATCTTCTACGGCCCTGACACCGACCGGGCGCCCGACCACGTGCCGGTCACCTTCGTCGATCACCTGTCGGGCTGGCGGCTGTCCGCCACCAGAACCCAGGCGGACGGTCCCTACCGGCTGAACGTGCATCGCTCGCTGTCCACCGCGGCGTTCGCGATCGTCATCCTGGGCGTGCTCATCACGATCGCCAGTCTGGCTCTGGTGGTTGCGATTCAGACGGCGCGCGACCGGCGGCCGTTCCAGCCGCCGATGACGACGTGGTACGCCGCCATGCTGTTCGCGGTGGTGCCACTGCGCAACGCGCTACCCGGCTCGCCGCCATTCGGCAGCTGGGTCGACATCACCGTCGTCATCTGGGTGCTGGTCGCGCTGGCGGTCTCGATGATTCTCTACATCGGCTGCTGGTGGCGGCATTTGAAGCCGGTGCCCGCGCCCGCACCGGCGGAACCCGCGCCCGCGCCGGAACCCGCCCCCGCGTCGGCGAAGTAGCCGATCGCCGGCGGCGTGTTTGCCGCCGAAGTTGTCCGGTGCCCCGCCGCGCGTGCGAAGGTTGATGTCGTGGCGGGTCCGTCGGTTCGCAATCGAGTGCGCAGCATGACGCTGGTGGTCTGGCATTTCGTCATCAGCGCGCCGCTGACCTACGGCTGGCTGTTGGTGCTGATGATCACGACGTTCATCCAGACCCATCTCACCGGCCGGGAGCTGCACTCGGTACTGCTGCACCGCTCCACCAACATTCACGAGTTGGGCAGGGACCCGCTGCACGTCCTGTTCTCCAGCCTGCTGTGGATCGACGGCAAGAATTTCGAGCCCTACCTGCTGCTGTTCACCCTGTTTCTCGCGCCAGCCGAACACTGGCTCGGCCAGCTGCGCTGGCTCAGTGTGGGATTGAGCTCGCACATCCTCGCCACCTACATCAGCGAAGGCATCCTCTACTTCGCAATCGAGGAACACGACGCCTCGCAACGGCTGGTGCACGCCCGCGACATCGGGGTCAGCTATTTCCTCGTCGGCGTGATGGCCGTGCTGAGCTACCACATCGCCCGGCCGTGGCGCTGGGGATATCTCGGGGTGTTGTTCCTCATCTTCGGGTTCCCGTTGATCACCATGGGCAGCGAGCTGAACTTCACCGCGATCGGGCACTTCACCTCGATCCTGATCGGGTTGTGCTTCTACCCGATGACTCGCGCGCGCTCCAAACGCAGCAGCCCGTTGAGTCCCGCGCGCGTGCGGGCCATGGCGCGCCGCAACGTGCCGCCGGAGACCTCGACCTGATGCCGGCACCCGCCGGCACCGAAAGATGTTGGGCGCCAAGCCGCTCCGTAACGGCGCCGGCCGCCGTGCACGCCGGCGATCCGAGCGCGGCTGTACACCGCGACGCCGCCACGTAATCTGACTCTGATGCGGCATTACTACTCCGTAGACGCGATCCGCCAGGCCGAAGCGCCACTGCTGGCCAGCCTGCCCGACGGTGCGCTGATGCGGCGCGCGGCCTACGGGCTGGCCACCGAGATCATCGCTGAGTTAGCCGCCCGCACCGGCGGGGTAACCGGGCGACGTGTGTGCGCGGTCGTCGGCTCCGGGGACAACGGCGGTGACGCGCTGTGGGCGGCCACCTTCCTGCGCCGTCGCGGCGCGGCCGCCGACGCGATCCTGCTCAACCCGGAGCGCACCCACCCCAAGGGGCTGGCGGCGTTTCGGCAGGCCGGCGGTCGTGTCGTCGAAAGTGTCTCGCCGACAACCGATCTCGTCATCGACGGCGTGGTGGGCATCTCCGGCTCCGGGGCGCTGCGGCCCGCGGCGGCCGAGGTGTTCGCCGCCGTCGACGACGCGAGAATCCCGGTGATCGCCGTCGACATCCCCAGCGGCATCGACGCGGCGACCGGGGCGATCACCGGCCCCGCGGTGCACGCCGTGCTGACCGTCACCTTCGGCGGCCTCAAACCCGTCCACGCCCTCGGCGACTGCGGGCGGGTGAAGCTGATCGACATCGGCCTCAATCTGCCGGACACCGACGTGCTGGGTTTCGAGGCCGCCGACGTGGCCGCCCGCTGGCCGGTGCCCGGGCCCCACGACGACAAGTACACCCAGGGCGTCACCGGCGTGATGGCGGGCTCGTCGACGTATCCGGGTGCGGCCGTGCTGTGCACCGGCGCCGCCGTCGCGGCGACCTCGGGCATGGTCCGCTACGCCGGCAGCGCGCACCGCGAGGTGCTCGCGGTCTGGCCCGAGGTGATCGCCTCGCCCACCCCCGCGTCGGCCGGACGCGTGCAGTCCTGGGTCGTCGGGCCGGGATTGGGCACCGACGACGTCGGGGCCGCGGCGCTGTGGTTCGCGCTGGAAACCGACCTGCCGGTGATCGTGGACGCCGACGGGCTGACCATCCTGTCGGCCCATCCCGAATTGGCGGCCAACCGCACCGCGCCGACGGTGCTGACCCCTCACGCGGGTGAATTCGCCCGGTTAGCGGGTAACCCGCCAGGTGATGACCGGGTGGGTGCGTGCCGCAAGCTGGCGGACGCGTTCGGCGCCACGGTGCTGCTCAAGGGCAACGTCACGGTCATCGCCGACCCGGGCGGCCCGGTCTATCTCAATCCGGCGGGGCAGTCGTGGGCGTCCACCGCGGGCTCGGGCGACGTGTTGTCCGGCATGATCGGCGCGCTGCTGGCGTCGGGCCTGCCACCGGCCGAGGCGGCCGCCGCCGCGGCCTTCGTGCACGCGCGCGCGGCGGCACTGTCGGCCGCCGACCCCGGCCCCGGCGAGGCGCCCACCTCGTCGTCGCGCATGGTGCCACACATCCGGGCCGCCCTGGCCGCCCTGTAGGAGCAGTAGAAAGGATCTCGTTGTGCCCCAACACCCTTCCATGCCCGCGCACTCCATCGCCCCCGCGTACACCGGCCGCCTGTTCACCGCGCCGGTGCCCGCCCTGCGGATGCCCGACGAGTCGATGGACCCCGACGCCGCCTACCGCTTCATCCACGACGAGCTGATGCTCGACGGGAGTTCGCGGCTGAACCTGGCCACCTTCGTCACCACCTGGATGGACCCGCAGGCCGGGCGGTTGATGGCCGAGACGTTCGACAAGAACATGATCGACAAGGACGAATACCCGGCGACGGCGGCCATCGAGCAGCGCTGCGTGTGCATGGTGGCCGACCTGTTCCACGCCGACGGCCTGCGCGACGACGACCCGTCCAGCGCGTGCGGGGTGTCCACCATCGGGTCCAGCGAGGCCGTGATGCTGGGCGGCCTGGCGATGAAATGGCGGTGGCGGGAAAAAGTCGGCAAAGACTGGAAGACGCGCACCCCGAACCTGGTGATGGGCTCCAACGTCCAGGTCGTCTGGGAGAAGTTCTGCCGCTACTTCGACGTCGAACCGCGCTACCTGCCGATGGAGGAGGGACGCTACGTCATCACCCCCGAGCAGGTCCTCGACGCCGTCGACGAGGACACCATCGGTGTGGTGGCGATCCTGGGCACCACCTACACCGGTGAGCTCGAACCCATCGCGGAGATCTGCGGGGCGCTGGACAAACTGGCCGCCGGCGGCGGGGTGGACGTCCCGGTGCACGTCGACGCCGCCAGCGGTGGATTCGTGGTGCCGTTCCTGCACCCCGAGCTGAAGTGGGACTTCCGGCTGCCCCGGGTGGTCTCGATCAACGTCAGCGGCCACAAGTACGGGCTGACGTATCCCGGCGTCGGATTCGTGGTGTGGCGCAGCAAGGAGTACCTGCCCGAGGATCTGGTGTTCCACGTCAATTACCTCGGCGGCGACATGCCGACCTTCACGCTGAACTTCTCCCGGCCGGGCAACCAGGTGGTCGGCCAGTACTACAACTTCCTGCGGCTGGGCCGCGAGGGCTACACGCAGGTGATGCAGACGCTGTCGTCAACCGCGCGATGGCTGGGCGAGCAACTGCGCGTCGGCGAGCACTGCGAGCTGATCTCCGACGGTACGGCGATCCCGGTGGTCGCTTTCAGGCTGGCCCGCGGGCTGGGCTACACCGAATTCGATGTCTCGCACGAGCTGCGCGGATACGGCTGGCAGGTGCCGGCCTACACCATGCCCGACAACGCGACCGACATCTCGGTGCTGCGCATCGTGGTGCGCGAGGGCCTGTCCGCCGACCTGGCCCGGGCGCTGCACGACGACGCCCGCTCGGCGCTGGCGTCGCTGGACAAGCTCAAGCCGGGCGGGCACTACCGTGCGGAGCACTTCGCGCACTAAGTCCGTTTCGGGGGCTTCGTCACACCGCGGTTGTCACATTGGTCACAGTGGCCCCGGCGGGGAGGCATGTGCAATTATCCGTCCACCCGCGGCCCGGGGCGCATGTGGCGGCTGTGACCATTGCGGCGGCGCGGACGCGGCTGTGTGCGGCCCGCGCGCCGTCGGCGAGCGGTGTGTCCGACAGGTTCTGGGACAATGGCTGCTGCGAACTGACAGACAGACGAGTGGAGCGCGACTTCATTGGCCGTTACGCCGATATCCCTGACACCGGGCGTCCTCGCCGAGGCCCTGGTCGACCTGGGCGCGATTGAGCACAACGTGCGGCTGCTGTGCGAGCAGGCCGGCGGCGCGCAGGTGATGGCCGTGGTCAAGGCCGACGGCTACGGCCACGGAGCCCCCCAGACGGCGCGCGCCGCGCTGGCCGCGGGGGCCACCGAGCTGGGCGTCGCCACCGTCGCCGAGGGTCTGGCGCTGCGCGCGGCCGGAATCACCGCCCCGGTGCTGGCCTGGTTGCACCCGCCCGGTTTCGACTTCGGTCCCGCGCTGCTCGCCGACCTGCAGATCGCCGTGTCGTCGGAGCGCCAGCTCGACGAACTGCTGGACGCGGCCCGCCGCACCGGACGGACCGCGACGGTGACGGTCAAAGTCGACACCGGGCTGAACCGCAATGGGGTTCCGCCGGGGCAATACCCCGCGATGCTGACCGCGCTGCGCAAGGCCGTCGCCGAGGAGGCCATCGCGCTGCGCGGCCTGATGTCGCACATGGTGTATGCCGACCAGCCCGCCAATCCCGTGAATAACGTTCAGGCCCAACGATTCAGCGACATGCTGGCCCAGGCGCGCGATCAGGGTGTGCGGTTCGACGTGGCACACCTGTCGAACTCGTCGGCCACCATGTCCCGTCCGGACCTGGCCTTCGACATGGTGCGCCCCGGCATCGCGATATACGGGCTGAGCCCGGTCCCCGAGCGCGGCGACATGGGTCTGGTGCCGGCGATGACGGTGAAATGCACTGTTGCCCTGGTGAAGTCGATTCGTGCGGGCGAGAGCGTGTCCTACGGCCACACCTGGACCGCGCAGCACGACACCAACCTCGCGCTCATCCCGGTCGGCTACGCCGACGGCGTCTTCCGGTCGCTGGGCGGCCGGCTGGAGGTGTCGATCAACGGCAAGCGGCGACCGGGCGTCGGGCGGATCTGCATGGACCAGTTCGTCGTCGACCTCGGCCCGGGACGCACCGACGTGGCCGAGGGCGACGAGGCGATCCTGTTCGGGCCGGGCGCCAATGGCGAGCCCACCGCGCAGGACTGGGCCGATCTGCTCGGCACCATCCACTACGAAGTGGTGACCAGCCCCCGCGGGCGGATCACCAGGACCTACCGCGAGGCGCAAACCGTTGAGTCCTGAGGAATCCCGCAGGCGCCGCAAGGGCAGGGCCTGGCTTGCGGGAGGCGCGGGGGTGACCGCCGTCGCCACCATCATCGGAGCCTCGGCCCGCCGGTCGATGACCCAGCGCGCCACGGTCGAAGACCCCTACGCCCACGAGGATTTCAACCGGCTCGAGGACGACGCCAGCCTGGTGGTGACCACCCCCGACGGGATACCGCTGGCGGTCCGTGACTCCGGCCCGGCCGACGCACCGCTGACCCTGGTGTTCGTCCACGGATTCTGCTTGCAGATGGGCGCCTTTCATTTTCAGCGCACGCGGTTGCCCGATCAGTTGGGTCCCGACGTGCGGATGGTCTTCTACGACCAGCGCGGGCACGGCAGGTCCGGCGAGGCCGACCCCGAGACCTACACGCTGACCCAGCTCGGCCGGGACCTGCAGACCGTGCTGAACGTGGTGGCCCCGCGCGGAATGATCGTGCTGGTAGGCCATTCGATGGGTGGCATGACGGTGTTGGCCCATGCCCGCCAGTTCCCCGAGCAGTACGGGCGGCGCATCGTTGGCGCCGCACTGATTTCCTCTGCGGCGGAGGGTGTTTCGCGGTCACCGCTGGGTGAGATACTGAAAAACCCTGCGCTGGAAGCGGTCCGGGTCGCAGCCCGGTCCGCGCCGAAGCTGATGCACCGCGGCCGCAACGTGTCCCGCTCGTTGATCGGCCCGGTGCTGCGGGCCGCCTCCTACAGCGACCTGCAGGTCAGCCGCAGCCTCGACGCGTTCTCCCAGCGGATGATGAACAGCACCCCGATCCCCACCATGGTGGGTTTCCTCGACGCGCTGGAAAAGCATGACGAAACCGCCGGGCTGTGGACGCTGCTGCGCGTCCCGACCCTGATCGCCTGCGGCGACCACGACCTGCTCACCCCGGACGAGTATTCACGAAAGATGGCCGCCAGCCTGCCCCAGTCCGAGCTGGTCATCGTCTCCGGGGCCAGCCACCTGGCGCTGCTGGACAAGCCTGACGCCATCAACGGCGGACTGATCCGACTGGTCAGGCGGTCCACCCCGACCAAGGCGGCGCTGCGGATACGACGGATCCGAGAAAGGTTGCGGCGTCGTGGTTGAGGTCAATGGCGGCACCGCGACGCTGGAGCGCGTCGAGGACACCATGGCGCTGGGGTCACGGCTGGGGCAACACCTGCGGGCGGGCGACGTGGTGGTGCTCTCCGGCCCGCTCGGCGCCGGAAAGACCGTGCTCGCCAAGGGAATCGCCGCGGCGATGGATGTCGACGGGCCGGTCACCTCACCGTCCTACGTGTTGGCACGGGTGCATCCGCCGCGGCGCCCCGGCGCCCCGACCATGATTCACGTCGACATGTACCGGCTGCTCGACCACACCGGCAACCAGGGCGCTGACCTGCTCGGTGAACTCGATTCGCTGGACTTGGACAGCGATCTCGACGACGCTGTGGTCGTGGTGGAATGGGGCGAGGGCCTGGTCGAGCGGCTCGCCGAGCGTCATCTGGACATCCGGCTGGAGCGCATCACCAACTCCGACGTCCGGATCGCGACCTGGCAGTGGGCCGGCAACGCCGACAACGAGGGCCGTTCATGAGCATCGTCCTTGCCTTGGACACCGCCACTCCCGCGGTGACGGCCGGCCTGGTTCGCCGCGACGACCTGAGCGTGCTGGCCGAGCGGATCACCGTCGACCCGCGGGCCCACGCCGAGCGGCTCACCCCGAATGTCGTTGCGGCCCTGGCCGATGCGGGGCTGACGATGGCCGACCTGGACGCCGTCGTGGTGGGCTGCGGGCCGGGCCCGTTCACGGGTCTGCGGGCCGGGATGGCCACCGCGGCCGCCTACGGCCACGCCCTGGGCATCCCGGTGCACGGCGTGTGCAGCCTGGACGCCATCGGCGTACGAACCACCGGGGACGCGTTGGTGGTCACCGACGCCCGCCGCCGCGAGGTCTACTGGGCCCGCTACCGCGACGGCGTGCGCACTCACGGCCCCGCGGTCAGCGCCCCGGCCGCCGTCGACCCGGGCACCGCCGCGGCCGTCGCCGGCTCACCCGAACATGCGGGCCTGTTCGACTTGCCGGTGCGTGAGCCCAGCTGCCCGACACCCGCCGGATTGGTTGCGGCGGTGGCTGATTGGTCCGTCGACCCCGAACCGCTGGTGGCCCTGTATCTGCGTCGGCCCGACGCCAAACCGCTGGCGGCACGCCAATGACCGCCCCCAGCGAGGCCGTCGTCGGTGGCCTGACCCGGGCCGATGCACAGCGCTGCGCCGAGCTGGAGGCCCAGCTCTTCGACGGCGACGACCCCTGGCCCGCGGTGGCGTTCCATCGCGAATTAGCCAGTGCGCACAACCATTACGTGGGTGCCCGGGTCGGCGAGACGCTGGTCGGCTATGCCGGTATCTCGCGGCTGGGACGCACCCCGCCGTATGAGTACGAGGTGCACACCATCGGCGTGGATTCCGCATACCAGGGGCGGGGCATCGGCCGCCGGCTGCTCGACGAACTGTTGACCTTCGCCGACGGCGGTGCGGTGTACCTGGAGGTCCGCACCGACAACGCGGCGGCCATCGGGCTGTATACCAGCGTCGGGTTCGAGCAGATCGGCCTGCGCCGGCGCTATTACCGCGTCAGCGGCGCCGACGCGTACACGATGCGGCGGGAGGCCCTGTGAAAACCATCCTCGCGATCGAAACCTCTTGCGACGAAACGGGAGTCGGCATCGCACGGCTGGACGCCGACGGGACCGTGACACTGCTGGCCGACGAGGTGGCGTCCAGCGTCGACGAACACGTGCGGTTCGGCGGAGTGGTGCCCGAGATCGCCTCACGCGCCCACCTGGAGGCGTTGGGGCCCGCCATGCGCCGCGCGCTTTCGGTCGCCGGCCTGGACAAGCCCGACGTCGTCGCGGCCACTATCGGGCCCGGGTTGGCCGGCGCCCTGCTGGTGGGAATCGCTGCGGCCAAAGCCTATTCGGCCGCCTGGGACGTGCCCTTCTACGCGGTCAACCACCTTGGCGGACACCTGGCCGCCGACGTCTACGAGCACGGGCCGCTGCCCGAGTGTGTGGCGCTGCTGGTCTCCGGCGGCCACACCCACCTGTTGCATGTGCGCTCGCTCGGCGAGCCGATCATCGAGCTGGGCAGCACCGTCGACGACGCCGCCGGCGAGGCCTACGACAAGGTGGCCCGGCTGCTGGGCCTCGGTTACCCGGGCGGCAGGGTGCTCGACGAGCTGGCCCGCACCGGAGACCCGGACGCGATCGCCTTCCCGCGCGGCATGACCGGGCCGCGCGACGACCCGTACGCGTTCAGCTTCTCGGGGCTCAAGACGGCCGTCGCGCGCTATCTGGAAAGCCACCCGGACGCCGTCAACGCCGACGTCGCGGCGGGGTTCCAGGAGGCCGTCGCCGACGTGCTGACCAAAAAGGCGGTGCGCGCGGCCACCGGGCTCGGCGTGCAGACCCTGCTGATCGCCGGGGGAGTGGCCGCGAATTCGCGGTTGCGCGAGCTGGCGGAGCAGCGCTGCGCGGCGGCCGGGGTGACGCTGCGGGTCCCCAGGCCACGGCTGTGCACCGACAACGGGGCGATGATCGCGTCCTTCGCGGCACACCTGGTGGCCGCCGGGGCGCCGCCCTCGCCGCTGGACGCACCCAGCGACCCCGGCCTGCCAGTGGTAAAAGCGCAGGTGAGCTGACGTTCGCTCAGCGCGGACACGCCAACCGGGAAGAAGCAGCAGGGCGCCCTTGAGTGCTAGCACTCGCATGTATAGAGTGCTAGGTGGCAATCGGCCAAGCCCTGTGTCGGCACCCGCGACGACGGCGCTCGGGCACGGACGGATGCCGAACACCTGATAACTCGGAAGGTTCGGGGTCAACCCGTGCCGGCCGTCAACTCCGGTCCGGGGATGTCCCGGACCCGACCCAAACACTGGAGGGCTCCAATCGTGGCGAAGGTGAAGATCAAGCCACTCGAGGACAAGATTCTCGTGCAGGCCAACGAGGCCGAGACCACGACCGCGTCTGGTCTGGTCATTCCTGACACCGCCAAGGAGAAGCCGCAGGAAGGCACCGTCGTCGCAGTCGGCCCCGGCCGGTGGGACGAAGACGGCGCAAAGCGCATCCCGCTGGACGTCTCGGAAGGCGACACCGTCATCTACAGCAAGTACGGCGGCACCGAGATCAAGTACGGCGGCGAGGAGTACCTGATCCTGTCGGCACGCGACGTGCTGGCTGTCGTCTCCAAGTAATAAACGTGTTCCGCCCCGGCGATCCCCGCGCGTTGCGCGGGTGATTTCCGGGGCGGCACGCGTTTGGGTGAAGGAGCCTGATGAGCAAGATCATTGAGTACGACGAGACAGCACGTCGCGCCATCGAGGCGGGCGTGAACACGCTCGCCGACGCGGTGCGGGTGACGCTCGGTCCCCGCGGCCGGCATGTGGTGCTGGCCAAGGCATTCGGTGGCCCTGCGGTCACCAACGACGGCGTGACCGTCGCGCGTGAGATCGACCTGGAAGACCCGTTCGAGAATTTGGGTGCCCAGCTGGTGAAGTCGGTGGCGACCAAGACCAACGACGTCGCGGGCGACGGCACCACGACGGCGACCGTGCTGGCGCAGGCGCTGGTCAAGGGCGGCCTCCGGCTGGTCGCGGCCGGCGCCAACCCCATCGAACTCGGTGCGGGAATCAGCAAGGCCGCCGACGCGGTGTCCGAAGCGCTGCTGGCGTCGGCGACCCCGGTCTCCGGCAAGGACGCGATCGCGCAGGTGGCGACCGTGTCGTCGCGCGACCAGCTGCTGGGTGAGCTGGTCGGCGAGGCGATGACTAAGGTCGGCACCGACGGCGTGGTGAGCGTCGAAGAATCCTCGACGCTGAGCACCGAGCTCGAATTCACCGAGGGTGTCGGTTTCGACAAGGGCTTCCTGTCGGCGTATTTCGTCACCGACTTCGACGCCCAGCAGGCCGTGCTGGACGAGCCGGCGATCCTGTTGCACCAGGACAAGATCAGCTCGCTGCCCGACCTGCTGCCCATGCTGGAGAAGGTCGCCGAATCGGGCAAGCCGCTGCTGATCATCGCCGAGGACATCGAGGGTGAGGCGCTGGCGACCCTGGTCGTCAACTCCATCCGCAAGACGCTCAAGGCCGTCGCGGTCAAGGCGCCGTTCTTCGGCGACCGCCGCAAGGCGTTCCTCGAGGACCTGGCGGTGGTGACCGGTGGCCAGGTGATCAACCCCGACGCGGGCCTGCTGCTGCGTGAGGTCGACACGGACGTGCTGGGCTCGGCCCGCCGCGTGGTGGTCAGCAAGGACGACACCGTCATCGTCGACGGCGGGGGCCCCAAGGACGCGGTGGCCAACCGCATCAAGCAGCTGCGCGCCGAGATCGAGGCGAGCGACTCCGAGTGGGACCGGGAGAAGCTGCAGGAGCGGCTGGCCAAGCTGGCCGGCGGCGTGGCCGTGATCCAGGTGGGTGCGGCCACCGAGACCGCGCTCAAGGAACGCAAGGAAAGCGTCGAGGATGCCGTCGCGGCCGCGAAAGCGGCTGTCGAGGAAGGCATCGTCGCGGGCGGCGGCTCGGCGCTGCTGCAGACCCGCAAGGCGCTGAAGAAGCTCCGCAAGTCCCTGAGCGGCGATGAGGCGCTGGGCGTCGACGTCTTCTCCGAGGCGTTGGCGGCGCCGCTGTACTGGATCGCCACCAACGCCGGGCTCGACGGCGCGGTCGCGGTGCACAAGGTGACCGAGTTGCCCAACGGCCACGGGCTGAACGCCGACAAGCTGACGTACGGCGACTTGATCGCCGACGGCGTCATCGACCCGGTCAAGGTCACCCGTTCGGCGGTGGTCAACGCGGCCTCGGTGGCCCGGATGGTCCTCACCACCGAGACGGTGGTCGTCGACAAGCCGGCCGAGGAGGCCGACGACCACGGCCACGGCCATCATCACCACCACTAGCATCACCACCAGTAGGTAGTGCCGAAGAAACACCCCCGGTCTGATGGCCGGGGGTGTTTCGTTGTGGTGTGCTGGTGCTCGGCATCGGGCCGTCGCTCTGGGCCGCGTACTCCCCACTCCTGCAACCCATTCGCGATCTCGCCGCGGGTACTGAGCGTGTCGCGGCCGGTGACTTCAGCCGGCGCCTACCGATGGTTCAGGACGACGACCTGGGCGCGCTGGCCGTGTTCGGCGCTCCCAACGACCTCGCCGGTCATGCCGACGCCGCGATGGATGCGGCGGTGCTGATTCATCGTCTGGTCGCGGGGCGGTTCGGCGGTGGGCTTCGCATCGGCATCGGGATCAACACCGGCAAGGTGATCGCCGGCACCATCGGGGGCGGAGGCAAACTCGAGTTCACGCTCATCGGTGATGCCGTGAACGTCGCCGCCCGCGTCGAACAGCTCACCAAGACCACCGGGGACGCGATCCTTCTGACCCGCCTGACCGTCGAAGCGCTGCGTTCCCGGCTAATCGGACTGACGGACAAGGGATTTCACGCTCTGAAGGGAAAGTCGGCTGAGGTGCAGGTCTTCGGCACCGGCCCCGCGCCCTCCTGAAGCTGCGACGCGACGGCACGCACGAACGCATCGGCGAAGACGTCGCAGGCGGTGCCGGTTAGGTAGTCTGCTCTCGTATTCCGTACTCCACGAGGAGTGTCAGCACGATGCCGCAAGTGATGGAAACTCAGGTATGCGTCGCGGGCGGCGGTCCCGCCGGCATGGTGCACGCCCTGCTGCTGGCGCGGGCCGGAATTCGGGTTGTGGTCCTGGAGAAGCACAACGACTTCCTGCGCGACTTCCGCGGTGACACCGTGCACCCGACCACCCTGCGCATCATGGACGAGTTGGGGTTCATCGACGAGTTCCTGCGGCTACCGCACACCAAGATCGACCACGTCGCCTTCGACACCGATGGCTCGATTCGCACCTTCGGCAACTTCAAGGTGCTCAAGCGGCTCGGTTTCAGGCAGCCCTATATCGCCATGATGCCGCAGTGGGATTTTCTCGACTTTATCGCCGAAAAGGCTTCTGCCTACCCCGAATTCACCCTGGTCCGCAACGCGGAGGTCACCGGTCTGGTATTCGACGGCGACCGGGTGGCCGGGGTGCGCACGCCGAATCTTCAGGTGCGCGCCGAACTGGTGATAGCCGCGGACGGACGCAAGTCCGCGGTGCGCGAGGCGGCGGGGCTGCAGACCGCGCAGGCGCACTCCCCGATGGACGTGCTGTGGTTCCGGCTGAAGTGGCGCCCCGGTGACCCTCAGGAATTGTTCGGCGTGGCCCGTAAAGGCCTGATGATGGTCATGATCTACCGGGGCGATTACTGGCAGATCGCCTATTTGATGCCGAAGGGATCGAATCCCCGGGGCGGATCCTTGGCGGAGTTCAAGGAGCGGATAGTCACCGCGCAGCCGCGGCTGCGTGAGCATGTCAACGACCTGAACTCGTGGGACGACACCAGCGAGCTCGACGTGCGGGTGGACCGGCTCGAGACGTGGTGGCGTACCGGCGTGCTGTGCATCGGCGATGCCGCGCATGCCATGTCGCCGGTCGGCGGCGTCGGCATCAACCTTGCCGTCGCCGACGCGGTGGCCGCGGCCAACATCTTGTGTACCCCGCTGCGCCAGGGCCGGTTGACCGACAGCGACCTCGCAAAGGTGCAGCGGCGGCGCGAGCTGCCCACCCGTATCGTCCAGGCCTTTCAGGTGCTCGTGCAGGACAACGTGGTGGCTCGCAATCTCAGCGGTGACTTGTCCACGATTCGCGTTCCGAAGATCGTGGGATTCGGGCCACTGCAAGCGATTCCGGCGCTTTTGGTCGGGCGCGGCTTCCGTCCCGAGCATGTCCGCACGCCGGACGTACACGCGCTGTAGCGCGTCAGAGCCCGGCGATGACGATGCCGACGCCCACCACGATGCACGGTGCGAGGGCCACCAGCAGCACGCTGACGATCCGCTCCTTTACGGCGGAGGTCGCATGGTCGCCCGCCGCGATCGGCGCGAATTTGCGGCCGGCGCCCCACGCCGCCGCGAGCAGTGTGGCCAGCCAGTTCGTGTAGGCGGCGTAAACGATCAACGCGACAGCCGCGACTGCCCACGCGTGCGGCAGGTGGATGTGCGGCCAGAGCAGGCCGAGCAAGACGAGGAACATGCCGTTGAGGACCGCCTCGAGGTGGCTCGACAGCGCCATGCGGGGGTTCGTCAACACGGGAAGGGCGAACCCGGTGAACAGCCCGATTAAGAACAAGACCAGCCCCAGCGTGAACAGAAGTGTCTGCATGTCCAGCACAGTAGGGGCGGTAGCCCGCGCGTGCTGCGGATTTCCGGCCAAGCGAGTACCCGTGACGCGGGTGGCGACGAAGATGGCACGCATGGGTAGGCCGATATTTTCCGTCACTCCCGGCTATGGCGACCATCAGCTTCGGGAGTTCCACTATGCGCAAGTTGTTCGATACGGCGACCGGGTGGAGACGGCCGGCCAAGGAGGTTGGGACGAGTACTGGCGCTATCCCGAGTCAGTGCGCGACGAGATCGTTCAGGCCTTCGACAACGTCGAACGGACATTGTCGACAGCCGGAGCGTCCTGGCGCGACGTGGTGCACGTGCACTCGTACCACCTGCCCGACGCCGATGGCCAGATCGGGCAAGAGCACCTGGACACCATGGTCGAACAGTTCCGTCGGCGCATGGGCGACCACGCACCCTTGTGGACGTGCATCGGCGTCGCCGCATTGGCGAGCCCGAAGATGCGCGTCGAGATTCAAGTCAGCGCCATCTTGAGCCTCGACTAGTGCGGTACGGTGAGCGCGGTCGGCACGGAGGCGCCGAGGTGCTCCAGCAACGCAGCCAGCTTGTGATCCAATTCGATTCCTACCGTGGTGATTTCGGGTGTGTTGAAGCTGCTGAACCGGGTGCTGGGCTGGTCGACGGTAAACGACGTGGTGCCGTCGGCGTCCTCCACGATGGCTGTGCGTAACGGCGCATAGAGCAGAATGGCCGGGTTGTAGCGGTACATCTTCTGCGCGATGGTGTGATTGCCCATCAGGTACTCGACGCAACGGCCGCGGTCTCCGGCCAGTCGCATCAGCGACGTGAAATCGTGCGACCAGTAGAGGATGAAATCGTGTGGCGCGTTCGCTGCGGTGGCCTCTAGAACGGTCTGCCAGTCGGCATCGCGTTCGATGAGGGAGTCGAAACATTCGCGTTGGAACACCGGCACCGCGTGCTCGTAGCGATCCCTGAATCCGACGAACGTGTCATCGATCTGGATCGTCAACCGGTCGACCTGGTGCGAGACCGTCTCGATCGATCCCTGCAGTGATTGGGACATGGTAGTTCCTAGTCTCGGTTGGTTTATCGAAATGCCTTGAAAGGCAGCGCTTGTCAGGACGAGATTCCCAATTCGGCCAGCCTGGTCCGGTTCTCTTCGAACCACTCGCGTTCGCGTCCGGGCCCCGGGATGAACAACCCGGCATCCATGACATTTGTGTAATCGATTTCGTTGACCGAGATCCACAGGTCGGCTTCCTGCTGGCCTGAATTACGCGTCCAGATCTGTGCGAGCTGACGCAACATTCCCCGGCGCGTTTCGAGGTCACGCCCGTGCCGGGCGATGCCCAGAATCAGCGATTGCGTTGTCGGTTTGCCGGCCGCGAAGCACTCGCCCTCGCCCAGCTCGTGAAACAGGACTTTGACCCATGCCGCCGGCACCCCGGTGGCGTCGCAGTACATGGTGGTCATTTCCTCGGCGATCTTGGCCTTCGCGGCCCGGGTGAGCAGACCCTTCGGGCTGTAGCACTGGTAGACGGGCATGGTGTTCCTTCCATTCCCCGGAGCTCAGCTCCGGCAACGCCCATACTATGTCGGGCGTCATACTTATTGATACCGCGTAGCTTACTGCTACATTCGACTGACGGCAAGAATTATGTATGATGGACGACATGCCAAGAAGGTCCGACAGCAAGGAACGAATGACCGCGGCCGCGCGCCGCCTGTTCCGCGAACACGGCTATCTCGGCACGGCACTGTCGGACGTCGTCGCCGAGAGCACGGCCCCGCGGGGTTCGATCTACTTTCACTTCCCCGGGGGGAAGGACGAGCTCGCCACCGAGGTCACCATCCTGCACGCGTCCGACCGCATCGCGGACATCAACCGCGCGGCGGCCGCCACCGGCACCGCTGCGGACCTGATCGCGGCGTTCGTCGGCCGCGAACGCGACGAGCTGGTCTCAAGCAACTACCGCGAGGGGTGCGCGGTCGCTCCCATCGTCATCGAGTCGACGCCCGCCTCCGATCAACTCAGCGATGTGACGCGGCGTGCCTTCCAGGATCTGATCACCACGCTGGCCGCACGGCTCACCGAAAAGGGCCTGAGCCACGACAGGGCCGTGCAGCTGGCAACCAGCGTGTGGACAAACGTGGAGGGGGCGCTCATCCTGAGCCGTGCCCTGCGCAGCCCCGAGCCGTTCGACACGGCCATTGCCCAACTGACCGCGGCCGCCGAGGCCGACTAGGCGACGCGAAACACCCCCGGTCCCTTGCGGATCGGGGTGTTCGGATTCATGGTGGCTTGAGTGTCAGCGCCCCGGCGGATAGTAGGGCGGGGTCGTCACGGTGGTGGTCGGCATGGACGTCGTGGTCGGGGTGCTGGTGACCGTCACGGTACTGGTGCTCGTGCTGGTGGACGCCGGCGGCACCACGGTGGTGGTGGTGCTCGTCGTGACGGTGGTGGTCGGCGAGGTCGTCGACGACGCCGCCGCGATCACACCGCAGGCCAACCGCTTGCCGGAATCAGCCGTGGGGGCGGTGCTGCCCAGATTGTCCGCGGTCTGGTGGATGATCAGCGCCGTACCCGAGCTGTTCCTCAGGTCGGCGGAGGTGAACGCATTGCTGGTGGTGACCAACTTGGCCGAGCCGTCGGAGCGCACCTGCAAGGCGGTCAGGTCGCCGCTGGCGGGATAACTCGTGTGATCGGCCGCCTGGTAGACCCTTCCGGCGGAGTCGAAGTCTCCGGTCGAGCCTCCGCTGGGGGCAGACGAATTGGGCTCGCACTTGCCCACCGCGTGAATCTGCAACCCGTGGAAGCCGGGGCTCAGCACCTGATTCGGGCCGGCCTCCACAGTCACCGTCGCGTAGCCGTTGGCGAACTCGAAGGTGGCGTTGGCGACCGGACTTCCGTCGGCCGTCTTCAGCTGGGTGGTCAGCCGCTCCGCACCGGGCGTCGAGCTGGTCAGCGGTGCGGTGTTGGGCTGGCTGCCTTGTTGGTTCGAGCACGCGGCGATCGGAGCGATGGTCGCGGTGAGCGCCGCGACCGCAAACGATGCGGCCTTGTTCATTTGCGGTGCCTACCCACATTGACCCGCGCCGAAACGAGCTACCCGCGGCCCCGGCGACCGCGCCTACGTCCTGAGGCGACTCAGCAAGGCCTTGCGACTGCGGACGCGGAACTTGTTGACGGGGGATCGACGCAACCGCGCAATGCGCTCAATCATTCGGTTTCCCAGCGCTTCGAGCAGGCTGTCATCCAAATCTGTTGGGGCCGGGCATAAGTCGCGCTCCTCTTCGCTGGCGTGGGCGTAGGACCGACCTTGTGATGCTCGAAAAGCACCTCGTATGCGTTCATTTCGCCACCCGTGTACTTCGACGAGCCCGTCGCGAATCCGCACCGGGTAGCTCGGCAGGGGCGCGGTCGCCGGTCCGCGCAGCACGGCACCCGATCCGCACGCGAATCTTGAACCATGCCAGGGGCATACGATTGGGCCGCGGTCGATCCACCCGTCAGTCATCGGCGCGCCGAGGTGCGGGCAGTGTTCACCGACCGCGATGAGTCGGCCGTCATGCCGATACAGAACCACCCCGACGCCGTCGACTGCGACACGCTGCGGCACGCCGCCCCGCGCCGGTGGCGGCCGCGGCACCGATCCCACCACGACGCCGCATAGAGCCCCGACCCGATCGCGGTGACGGCCCATGGCCGCAAAGAGGAATGTCAACGCGTGCTCGAGCCGGTAACTCGGCCGAGCCAGCCACGCCTGTTGCCCGAGCGTTGTCCGCACCGCGGGTCCGGTCAAGCGGATCCGATTGTGCAGATGCTGCCATCGGTTCGCCACGGCGCTCCTCCGGTGTAGGGGGAGCCGGCGTGACGCAACGGACTCGACGCCGCGTCGACCAGGACCGTGACCCGGCCGGCCTAGCCCATGACTAAGACACGGCCTGGCGCCGCGGATCGTCCACCCGCGACGGGTGCGAGGCCGAACGGGGGCTAGGCCGAGCGGCGGATGGTGCGACCGCGACCGATGTCGCCCTTGAGCAGCAGGTCGCGCTCGGACTCCGACAGGCCGCCCCAAACCCCGTAGGGCTCACCGACTTCGAGGGCGTGCGAGCGGCACTCCTGGATCACCGGGCACTGCCGGCACATTTCCTTCGCGCGCTGCTCGCGTTGCATGCGGGCCCGGCCGCGCTCACCGTCGGGGTGGAAGAACATCGATGAGTCAACGCCGCGGCACACGCCCTGCAGTTGCCAATTCCAGATGTCGGCGTTGGGTCCAGGTAGCTGTTCCGGCTGTGGCATTGGTTCGTTCCCTCTCTGCACCGCTCGCTCGAGGTCAGGTTCGTGAAAGCGGTTGGGTGCAACTTAAATTAAGTGGAGTGGGGTCACCGATGACTACCCGTCATGCGTAGACGTTAGGGGGGACGGTGAATTTCCGTCAATAGCCACTTAGCCCGGCAAAGTATGTGCTCGTTGGAGCAGAATTAACTTTCCGTTCACCTCGAATGAAATGGCGAAACCCATGCCGTGCTACCAGGCAGTTGGCCAAAACGAGATTTCCCAGCTCAGCGCGCGGGAGGGGGATACGGCGAATTTATCCATGGGCTATAGTGATTAACGGTTCGGTAACATGAAGACCACAAACTGTTTACTACATCATTGTGATTGAAACTCGTCACACTTCCTTGATTGGACGGCGATTGGCCGACGCCGCCTTCGGGGACCGGCCCGGCAGCTGGCCGCTGCCGTCGGCGACGACGCCGGTCCAACTGTGGCTGCGCGCCGTGGCGGCCGGGGGACAGGGTCGCTACGGCGCCGCCTTCCGGGACCTCGAGGTGTTGCGGCGCAGCGCGCCGGCCGGGCCGCTGGTGTCGTTGAGCATGAGCACCCACGGGTCGTTCCTGCGCCAACTCGGCTGGCACAGCCTGGCTCGGGGCTGGGACGGGCGCGCCCTGGCGCTGGCCGGCGACGACCCCGAGGCGGGCGCCGACGCCCTCATCGGGCTGGCCGCCGACGCGTTGGGCGTCGGGCGCTTCGCGGCCGCGGCGGCGCTGCTGGAGCGCGCCGACCCGCTGCTGGCATCGCCGAAATCCGCGGTGCCCGACCGGCTGCCGGTGCGCCGGCGCTGGGTGGCCGCCGAGCTCGCGATGGCCCGCGGCGACGGCGCCCCCGCCGTCCGGCACGCCGAAGAAGGCGCCGAGCTGGCAGCGGCCATGACCGTCGCGTCGCCGCGGCACCGGATCAAAAGCGACGTGGTGCTGGCCGCCGCGCTGTGCTGCGCGGGCAACCTCGAGCGCGCCCGCACGGTCGCCGACGCCGCGCTGGCGACTAGCGGCGAATTAGGGCTGCTACCACTTCGTTGGGCGCTGGCCTGCTTGCTGATCGATATCGAAAGTGTCACGTTTCCAGCACATCAGCTGCACGAAATCCGCGATGTCTGCGCAGGCCAGGTGCGGCGCGCCGGTGGAACGTGGCGTTCCGCTTGAAACGGCCCTCCGCCCGTTATTGTCATTTCGTTAGTTAGCCCGGTTGGCCCGCGATGTGTCCGCTTCGTAACGTTGGAGATATCACCGTCGATGACAATTCCAGCAGGGGAACGTCTCGACGCTGTGGTCGCCCAGGCCGTCACCGGAGACCACAACGCATTGAGGGAGGTGCTGGAGACCATCCGTCCGATCGTCGTGCGATATTGCCGAGCGCGTGTCGGCACCGTCGATCGGGGTGGCCTGTCAGCGGATGACGTGGCACAGGAGGTGTGCTTGGCGACTATCACGGCGCTGCCGCGTTATCGCGATCGCGGACGTCCCTTCCTGGCCTTCCTGTACGGCATCGCGGCCCATAAGGTCGCCGACGCCCACCGGGCCGCCGGGCGCGACCTCGCCTATCCCACCGAAACGATTCCCGACCGTTGGTCGAACGACGCGGGACCCGAACAGCTTGCGATTGAAGCCGATTCGGTGAGCCGGATGAGCGAACTGCTCGAGATCCTGCCCGCCAAGCAGCGCGAGATCCTGATCCTGCGCGTCGTCGTCGGACTGTCCGCCGAGGAGACCGCGGCCGCGGTCGGCAGTACCACCGGGGCGGTGCGAGTCGCCCAGCACCGCGCGCTGTCGCGGCTGAAGTCCGAAATGATCGCGGCAGGTGACTGTGCCTGAATCCCTGGATGAATTCGCCCGCACCGATCTGCTGCTCGATGCGCTCGCCCAGCGCCGGCCGGTGGACGTCGAGGACCCCGACGTCGATGTGCTGACCGGCCTGCTGGAGGACTGGCGCGACAACCTGAGGTGGCCGCCGGCCAGCGCGCTGGTGACTCCCGAAGAGGCCGTCAACGCGTTGCGCACCGGATTGGCCGAGCGCCGCCGCGGCAGCCATCGCGGCCTGGCCGTCGTCGGCTCGGTCGCCGCGGCGCTGATGGTGCTCAGTGGATTCGGCGCCATGGTGGTCGAGGCCCGGCCGGGCGGCACCCTGTACGGGCTGCACGCGATGTTCTTCGATCAGCCCCAGGTGCACGGCAGCCAGGAGATGCTGGCCGCCAAGGCCGATCTGGCGAAGGTTCAGGAGTCGATCGACCGCGGTCAGTGGGACCAGGCCAAGAATCAACTGACCGAGGTGAGCAGCCTGGTGCAGTCGATCGACGACCCGGCCAGCAAACAAGAGCTGATGAATCAGCTGAAGCTGTTGAACGCCAAGGTCGATGCGCGCGACCCGAACGCCACGTTGCCGGTCGCTTCGCCACCGGCGGCCCCACCCGGGCCCACCGCGATTCCGGCGGCGCCGCCCGCCGCGTCGGTCGCGCCGTCGAAGGACGCGACACCGGCGCCGCTCAGCCCGCCGCCGAGTCCATCAGTGGGTAAGCATCACCATCATGGCCAGACGCCACCACCGGTGGCGCCGTTGACTCCGAATCAGTGAATCAGTGCCGGCGGTGGAAACCGTCGGCGTCCGACGTCGCTTCGTTCAGCGAGGCGTCGGCGTAGCCCCGGCAGTAATCCCACGTGACGTAGGCATCCGGCTCGGGATCATAGGCGGGCTCGTGCGGACGCACGGTGCCGTCGATCAGCAGCTGCAGCAGGTTGGCGCGCAGCATGTCCCAGTCGTGGTAGTGATCCTGCTGACATTCGTCGCAGCACACCACGAGTCCGCGAATACCCTTGTGCGCCAGCAGCGCTTCGTACACGGCCAGATCGGCAAGGTCGGCCTCGACGGCCATCCGCTCTTGCTGATCCAGGGGCTGGCCCGGCTCGACGGCTTCCAGTGCCGCCGACGGATCACAGGGGTCGTCGGCGAATGGGTCGGGCGGCAAACCCGGTGGGAGGTGGTCGCGCACGTCCTCTAGCCTACGCAGCCCGCCCGGGATAACGCCAGCAGGGAGCCCGCCCGCCGTGCCGCGTCGTTTAGTGCGCGCGGCGCGCCCGAGCAAGCGAACGACAGCGGGAGGCGAGCCGATAGGATGGGTTTCTCACGCCGCATCGTATGGAGGGCCCCACTGATGACCCGTGGCACGTCCCACCTGGAAGACAGCTCTGACCTCGTCGGCAGTGCGTATGTGCGGGTGGGTGGCCTGGTCGACGACCCGGTGCCCACCGGAGGTGACAACCCGCACAAGATCGCCATGCTCGGGCTGACCTTCGACGACGTGCTGTTGCTGCCCGCGGCCTCCGACGTCGTCCCCGCAACCGCGGACACTTCCAGCCAGCTCACCAAGAAGATCAGGCTCAAGGTGCCGCTGGTCAGTTCGGCGATGGACACGGTCACCGAGTCGCGGATGGCCATCGCGATGGCCCGGGCCGGCGGCATGGGTGTGCTGCACCGCAACCTGCCGGTCGCCGAACAGGCCGGCCAGGTCGAGATGGTCAAGCGCTCGGAGGCCGGCATGGTCACCGACCCCGTCACCTGCCGCCCGGACAACACCCTGGCCCAGGTCGACGCGATGTGCGCGCGGTTCCGGATCTCCGGCCTGCCGGTGGTCGACGAATCGGGCGCGCTGGTCGGCATCATCACCAACCGCGACATGCGGTTCGAGGTCGACCAGACCAAGAAGGTCGCCGAGGTGATGACCAAGGCCCCGTTGATCACCGCGCAGGAGGGCGTGTCCGCCGACGCGGCGCTGGGCCTGTTGCGGCGCCACAAGATCGAGAAGCTGCCCATCGTCGACGGCCACGGCCGGCTGACCGGTCTGATCACCGTCAAGGACTTCGTCAAGACCGAACAACACCCGCTGGCCACCAAGGACAGCGACGGCAGGCTGCTGGTCGGCGCCGCCGTCGGCGTCGGCGGCGACGCCTGGGTGCGCGCCATGATGCTGGTCGACGCCGGGGTGGACGTGCTGATCGTGGACACCGCGCACGCACACAACCGGCTGGTGCTCGACATGGTCGGCAAGCTCAAGGCCGAAGTGGGCGAGAAGGTCGAGGTGATCGGCGGCAACGTCGCCACCCGCTCGGCGGCCGCGGCCCTGGTCGCCGCCGGCGCCGACGCGGTGAAGGTGGGCGTCGGTCCCGGCTCGATCTGCACCACCCGGGTGGTGGCCGGCGTCGGCGCACCACAGATCACGGCGATTCTGGAGGCGGTCGCGGCCTGCGGTCCGGCGGGCGTGCCGGTGATCGCCGACGGCGGGCTGCAGTACTCGGGCGACATCGCCAAGGCGCTGGCCGCCGGCGCGTCGACGGCCATGCTGGGCTCGCTGCTGGCGGGCACCGCCGAGGCCCCCGGCGAGCTGATCTTCGTCAACGGCAAGCAGTTCAAGAGCTACCGCGGGATGGGGTCGCTGGGAGCCATGGCCGGCCGGGGGTCGGGTAGCGGAAAGTCGTATTCCAAGGACCGCTACTTCGCCGACGACGCGCTCTCCGAAGACAAGCTGGTGCCGGAGGGCATCGAGGGCCGGGTGCCCTTCCGCGGCCCGCTGTCCTCGGTGATCCACCAGCTGACCGGCGGGCTGCGCGCGGCGATGGGCTACACCGGTTCGCCGAGCATCGAGGCGCTGCAACAGGCGCAGTTCGTCCGGATCACGGCGGCGGGCTTGAGGGAAAGCCACCCGCACGACGTCGCCATGACGGTTGAAGCCCCCAACTACTACGCACGCTGAGGCCCAGATGGTCGAGATCGGGATGGGCCGCGTCGCCCGTCGCAGCTATGAACTGAGCGAAGTCAGCATCGTGGCCTCCCGGCGCACCCGCTCGTCGCAGGACGTGTCGACCGCCTGGCAGCTGGACGCCTACCGGTTCGAGATCCCGGTGCTGGCGCATCCGACCGATGCGCTGGTGTCGCCGGAGTTCGCGATCGAGCTCGGCAAGCTCGGCGGCCTGGGCGTGCTCAACGGCGAGGGCCTGATCGGGCGGCACGCCGACGTCGAGTCCAAGATCGCGCAGCTGGTCGAGGCAGCAAGCAAGGAGCCGGAGCCCTCGGCGGCGATCCGGCTGCTGCAGGAGTTCCACGCGGCCCCGCTCAACCCGGACCTGCTGGGCGCCGCGGTCGCCCGGATCCGGGAGGCCGGGGTCACCACCGCGGTGCGGGTCAGTCCGCAGAACGCCCAGGCGCTGACGCCGGTGCTGGTGCAGGCCGGCATCGACCTGCTGGTCATCCAGGGCACCATCGTCTCGGCCGAGCGGGTGGCCAGCGACGGTGAACCGCTGAACCTCAAGACCTTCATCTCCGAGCTCGACGTGCCGGTGGTCGCCGGCGGGGTGCAAGACCACCGCACCGCGCTGCACCTGATGCGCACCGGCGCCGCCGGCGTCATCGTCGGCTACGGCGCGACGCGGGGAGTGACCACCAGCGACGAGGTGCTGGGCATCAGCGTGCCGATGGCCACCGCGATCGCCGACGCCGCCGCCGCGCGGCGCGAGTACCTCGACGAGACCGGCGGCCGTTACGTGCACGTGCTGGCCGACGGTGACATCCACACCTCCGGCGAGCTGGCCAAGGCGATCGCCTGCGGCGCCGACGCGGTGGTGCTGGGCACGCCGCTCGCCGAGTCCGCCGAGGCGCTGGGCGAGGGATGGTTCTGGCCGGCCGCCGCGGCGCACCCGTCACTGCCGCGCGGGGCGCTGCTGCAGATCGCCGTCGGCGAGCGCCCGCCGCTGCACCAGGTGCTCAACGGCCCGTCCGACGACCCGTTCGGCAGCCTCAACCTGGTCGGCGGGCTGCGCCGGTCGATGGCCAAGGCGGGCTATTGCGATCTCAAGGAGTTCCAGAAGGTCGGCCTGACCGTCGGTAGCTAACCCGGAGGCCATTGGCTTGTTACCCATCGGTAAGGCCATACTGGTGCGATGAAGCCGGATTACGACGTACTGATCATCGGTTCGGGTTTCGGGGGAAGCGTCAGCGCGTTGCGGCTGACCGAAAAGGGCTACCGTGTCGGCGTATTGGAGGCCGGGCGGCGGTACTCCGACGAGGATTTCGCCGAGACATCCTGGGATCTGCGTAAGTTTTTGTGGGCCCCGAAGCTGGGCTGCTACGGAATCCAGCGCATCCACCCGCTGAAGAATGTGCTGATCCTGGCCGGCGCGGGGGTGGGCGGCGGCTCGCTGAACTACGCCAACACCCTGTATGTGCCGCCGGAACCGTTCTTCAACGACCCGCAGTGGAAGCACATCACCGACTGGCGCGACGAGCTGATGCCGCACTACGAGCAGGCCAAGCGGATGCTCGGCGTGGTGGAGAACCCGACCTTCACCGACGCCGACCGGATCGTCAAACAGGTCGCCGACGAGATGGGCTGTGGCGATACCTTCGTGCCGACGCCGGTCGGCGTGTTCTTCGGCCCTGACGGCACCAAGGCCCCGGGCAAGACCGTGCCGGACCCGTACTTCGGGGGCGCCGGGCCGGAGCGCACCGGATGCCTCGAATGTGGTTGCTGCATGACCGGTTGCCGCTACGGCGCCAAGAACACCCTGCTGAAGAACTACCTTGCCCTCGCGGAATCCGCTGGGGCGCAGGTGATTCCGATGACCACGGTGAAGCGATTCGAGCAGCGTCCCGATGGGCTGTGGGAGGTTCGCACCGTGCGCACCGGCAGTTGGCTGCGCCGCGACCGGCGCACCTACACGGCCAAGCATGTGGTCCTGGCCGCCGGAACCTGGGGCACCCAGCATCTGCTGTTCAACATGCGCGATCAGGGTCTGCTGCCCAGGCTCTCGAATCGGCTGGGCATGCTCACCCGCACCAACTCCGAGTCCATCGTCGGCGCCGGAAAGCTCGAGGTCGACCCGAACTTCGACCTGACGCACGGGGTGGCGATCACGTCGTCGATCCACCCGACGCCGGACACCCACATCGAGCCGGTCCGCTATGGCAAGGGCTCCAACGCGATGGGGCTGCTGCAGACGTTGATGACCGACGGGACCGGCCCCGAGGGCAGCGACGTACCGCGCTGGAAGCAGCTGTTGGAGCAGGCCCGCGACGATCCACGTCGCATGATGCGGCTGCTCAATGTCCGCCAGTGGAGCGAACGCACGCTGATCGCCCTGGTGATGCAGCACCTGGACAACTCCATCACCACCTATACCAAGCGCGGCAAGCTGGGCATCCGCTGGTACACCAGCAAGCAGGGACACGGCGAGCCGAACCCGAGCTGGATTCCGGTCGGGAACCAGGTCACCCGGCGCATCGCCGACAAAATCGACGCCGTGGCCGGCGGCACCTGGGGAGAGCTGTTCAACATCCCGCTCACCGCGCACTTCCTCGGCGGCGCCGTGATCGGCGACAACGCCGGCCACGGGGTGATCGACCCGTATCACCGGGTCTACGGCTACCCGACGCTGTCCGTGGTGGACGGCGCGGCCATCTCGGCGAACCTGGGCGTCAACCCCTCGTTGTCAATCACCGCCCAGGCCGAGCGGGCCGCGTCGTTGTGGCCGAACATCGGCGAAAACGACGAGCGCCCGGTGCAGGGCGAGCCGTATCGCCGGCTGGAGCCGATCCTGCCCAAGGCGCCCGTCGTGCCGGCCGAGGCGCCCGGCGCGCTGCGCTGGTTGCCGAGCGATCACATAAGCTCCACCGCCGACGCCAGTTAACTGGCGAGCGCCTGCAGCGGTGCTCCGCTGACCACCCGGCTGCGCTCGCCGCGGACGTTCACCGGCACGTCGCCCATCAGGGTGATGCGGTGCATCAGCCGGGGCTGGTCGTCGTAGTCGTCGATCGCCCGGTGCTGGGTCGCGCGGTTGTCCCACATCGCGACGTCACCGGGAGCCCAGTTCCAGCAAATTGTGTTCTCCGGCAAGGTGATTCGGCGCTGCAGCAGTTCCAGCAGGGCGGTGGACTCGTGGCTGTCCAGGCCGACGAAGGCGCGCACGAAGTCACCGGCCAGCAAGGTGCGCTCACCGGTCTCCGGGTGCACCCGCACCACAGGGTGCTCGGTGCGGAAGTCCGGCTTTTCGAACGCCTGCCGAAACGAGCGTTGCGTGTCGCTCATCGACAGGGCTGCTTCGGCGGTCACGTAGTCGTAGCGGTTGGTGTGTAGCGCCCAGAGATTTTCCACCAGACATTTGAGCGGCTCGGGCAGGTGCTCATAGGCCGCCACGGTCGACGCCCACAGCGTCGAGCCGCCGTAGGTCGGCAGCGTGACAGCGCGCAGGATCGACGCCGCCGGATAGTTGGCGGCGAATGTGACGTCGGTGTGCCAGCGGTTCGCCTTGCCGTATTCGGAGTCGATCGGGGTGATCACCGGGACTTGCCGGGCGGCCAGGGCGCCGGCGGCCGGGTGGCCGATCGGCGTGCCCAGCAGCTCGGCGAACGCGAGCTGCTGCTCGTCGTCGAGGTGGTGCTGGTGACGGAAGAAGATCACCTTGTGGGCCAACAGCGCGCGGCGGATCTCCTCGACCGCGTCCTCGTCGAGGTCGCCGCCGAGGCGAACCCCGTCCACCCGGGCGCCGATCCGGCTGCCCAGCTTGTTGACGGTTATCTGACCTGTCATTGTCGTCGTCCTTGGCTCAAACTGGTGTAGTCAACTGACTACATTTGGTAGTGTAGTCAGATGACTACAACTTCCGCAACAGGCCGCGGGAAAGTGCCCACCGGGCGTGCGGAAGTGGCCGCGGCGATCCTGGAGGCCGCCACCGACCTGTTCGCCGAGCGCGGTCCGGCCGCGACGTCCATCCGCGACATCGCCGCGCGATCCCACGTCAATCACGGGCTGGTTTTCCGCCACTTCGGCACCAAGGAGCAACTGGTCGGCGCGGTGCTCGACCACCTGGGCGCCAACCTGAGCGCCCTGCTCGGCACCGATGCGCCCGCGGCCGTGCTGCAGAGTTCCCTGGACCGGCAGATGCGGGTGATGGCCCGCACCGTCCTCGACGGCTATCCGGCCGGCCAGCTACAGAAACGATTTCCCAACATCGCGACGCTGCTCGACGGGGTGCGGCCGCTGTACGACGACGAGGTCACGGCCCGGCTCGCGGTCGCCAATGCCCTTGCCCTGCAATTTGGTTGGCGGCTGTTCGCGCCAATCCTGCGCTCTGCCACCGGGATCGAAGACCTGACGGATGACGAGATACGCGAGGCGGTCAGCGCCGAGGTGCAGCGGATTCTCGGTCCTACCGACCCTCAGTGATCCCGCACCGATTCCGCGATCAGGGCCCGCCGATGCAGTGGCTCGCGGCCCGAGGGTTGCTGCGGCGGCGACGACAAGAGCGGCTTGCGGACACGCACGGGCACCGTCGTCGCCGACTCGGTGCTCAGCTCGAGTTCCTCGCCGGCGTGCCGGATGCTCAGCTCGCCGCCGGGCCCGTCGCGCAGCGTGTACGTGACGTCGGCGTGGTTGACGTCGACGGTGACCCGGAAATCGCGCCATCGCAACCGGAACCGTAGCCGCGAAATGCCATCGGGCAGTTGCGGATCCAGCGACAGGACGCCCTCGTCGTCGCGCAGGCCGCCGAAACCCGACACCAGCGCGGTCCATGCACCGGCCAGCGAGGCCATGTGCAGGCCGTCGCGGGTGTTGTGGTGCAGGTCGCGCAGGTCGATCAGGGCGGCCTCATAGGCGTAGTCGTGGGCCAGTTCCAAGTGGCCGACCTCGGCGCACATCACCGCCTGGGTGCAGGCCGACAGCGACGAGTCGCGCACCATGCGCGGCTCGTAGTAGTCGACGTTGCGCGCCTTCTGCTCGAGCGTGAACGCGTGGCTCTGCCAGTGCATGGCGAGCACCAGGTCGGCCTGCTTGATCACCTGCGCGGGGTACAGGCGCACGTATGGATCGTGCAGCAGCAACGGGTAGGAGTGATTCTCCCGGAAGTCCCACTCCGCATAGGTGGTGAACCCCTCACACTGCTGATGGACCCGCAGCCCGTCGTCGTAGGGGATGTTGGCGGCGTCGGCCGCGTCGCGCCAGGCCGCTGTCTCCTCGGTGTTGACCCCCAGCGCCTTGGCCGCGTCGGGGTGGCGGTTGCAGGCGTCGGCGGCGACGCGCAGATTGTGCGCGGCCATCAGGTTGGTGAAGACGTTGTCGCGCACGATCGCCGTGTACTCGTCGGGCCCGGTGACGCCGTCGAGGTGCCAGACGCCGTGGCGGTCGTGATGGCCCAGCGAAAGCCACAGGCGGGCGGTCTCGACCAGCACCTCCAGCCCGCAATCAGCTTCCAGGTCGTCGTCTCCGGTGACGATGCGGTAGCGCTCGAAGGCCATCGCGATGTCGGCGTTGATATGCCAGGCCGCCGTGCCGGCCGGCCAGTAGGCCGAGCACTCCTGACCGCGGATGGTCCGCCACGGGAAGGCGGCGCCGGCCAGGCCCAGTTCGGTCGCGCGCTCCTTGGCCAGGTCCAGCGTCGATGCCCGCCACCGCAGCGCGTCGGCGACCGTGTGCGGTGCGGTGTAGGTGAGCACCGGCAGCACGTACCCCTCGGTGTCCCAAAAGGCGTGGCCGTCATAGCCGGTTCCGGTGAGCCCCTTGGCGGCGATAGCGCGGCGTTCGGCGCGGGCGCTGGCCTGCAGCAGGTGGAAGAGCCCGAACCGCACGGCCTGCTGGGACTCGGGGTCGCCCTCGACCTCGACGTCGGCGCAGTCCCAGAAATTGTCCAGATACTTGCGTTGCGCATCGAGCAGCCCCTGCCAGCCGGTGTAGCGGGCGCTGTGCAGCGCGGCGGCGACCTGGTCGCGCAGCGCCGGGCGCGAGCGCATGCTCGACCAGCCGTATGCCAGGTACTTGACGATGCGCAGCCGCTGGCCTTCCCGCAGCCCGCAGATCACGGTGGTGCGCGCCAGATCGGCGCGAGCGTCGGTGCCGACCTCGACGCGTCCTTCGACGTGGACCTCGTGATCCATGCCGGCGGCCATCATCAGCGCGCTGCTGCGCGTCCGGTGCATGAGAACCGCTCCGGTGTCGGTGTTTTCGTGGTCGACCGCTTCCAGCGGGTTCTCCAGGATGGCCGACACCCGGGGGTCACCGGAGGTCTCGGGCTGGTCCTCGTTGGTGACCAGTTCGGACTGCACCGTCACCCGGGCGAACGCGCCGACGGCCTCGACGCAGTACTCGATGGCGGCGACGCCGCGCTGGGCCAGCGACACCAACCGGGTGGAGACCACCTTGACCTCTTTGCCCGCCGGTGAGCGCCAGTGCGCGGTGCGAGTCAGCGTTCCGGCGCGCAGGTCCAGATCGCGCTCGTGGGAGAGCAATTCGCCGTAGCGCACGTCGAAGGGCTCGTCCTCGACCAACAGCCGGATGATCTTGCCGTTGGTGACGTCGACGAGCGTCTGGCCGGCTTCGGGGTAGCCGTAACCGGCCTCGGCGTAGGGCAGCGGACGGATCTCGTAAAACGAGTTCAGGTAGGTGCCCGGCAGGCCGTACGGCTCGCCCTCGTCGAGGTTGCCGCGCAGCCCGATGTGCCCGTTGGACAGGGTGAACAAGGATTCGGACTGGGCCAGCAGGTTGAGGTCGAGCTGGGTCTCGCGCACATGCCAGGGATCTACCGGAAACGATTCGTCGGTGATCATGACTGCAGCAGCTCGGCGAGGTCGGTGACCACCACGTCGGCGCCGTTGCGGCGTAACTCCTCGGCCTGGCCCACCCGGTCGACACCCACCACGAATCCGAAGTTACCGGCCCGGCCGGCGGCCACGCCGGACAAGGCGTCCTCGAACACGGCCGCCGCGTCGGCGGGGATGTCGAGCAGCTGCGCGCCGCGCAGGTAGGAGTCGGGGGCGGGCTTGCCGGCGATGTGTTCGTCGCGCAGCGTGATGCCGTCCACCCGCTTCTGCACGAAGCGGTCCAGGCCGGTGATCTCGAGGACGTCGCGGGTGTTGGCGCTCGACGACACCACCGCGATCCCCAGCCCGGCGGCCGACACCGCCTCGAGGTAGCGGCGCGATCCGTCGAACACCTTGACGCCGTCCTCCTTGAGTACCTTCTGGAACATCTCGTTCTTGCGATTGCCCAGGCCGTAGATCGTCTCGGCGTCGTCGGGATCGTCGGGGCTGCCGTCGGGCAGGTGGATGTCGCGGCTCTCCAAGAACGAGCGGACGCCGTCCTCGCGCTTCTTGCCGTCGACGTACTCGCGGTAGTCGGCGGCCTCGTCGAAGGGAACGAACTTGTCGCCGGTGCGCTCGGCCCGGCCGGACAGGTATGCGTCGAACATGGCCTTCCAGGCTTTGGTGTGCACACTGGCGGTGTCGGTGAGCACGCCATCGAGGTCGAACAGGCAGGCACGCACTTTCTCTGGCAGACCCAGCGCTGAGCTCACCGGCGGTCCTCTCTAGTGGGGGGCTGGTTAACCGATACCCACTCCACCATGCCGGTATGTGTGCCGCCAAGCGTTCACCCGTTGCCGCGACGCCGTACCGGAAGCCAGCACGCCGCGAGGGGCACGGTGGTGAGTAATCCGAGCGCGACCACGCCCGCCAGGTGCCGGTGCTCGTCACTCATGGCGATGGCCATGACGAGCATGGCCGCGAAGTGTGCGGAATTGGCGGTGAGATTGAAGTCCAGGAACAGCCGGTTGGCGAGCGGCGCTTTCGCCGAGCGGAACAAAAAGAGTGCCCAGACCACGTAAACGGTGGAGAACATCACGGCTACCGCGTCGCCGCCCTCCCCCCAGTCGAAGAGCCTGGCCAGCAATGGCGGCAACCCGCTGACGTGATGCGTGGAAGCGAGAACCAGGTCGGGGAGGAAGAACAGCAGATACCCGACGGCGGTCACTCGGATCATCACCGGAAGCCACGACGCCGCGCGACTCCGGTGGTTCATGGGCCAATCGCGTGTGCGACGCCCTGGATCGCGCGTAATCTCCCGTCGGCAAGCGCCCGGGTGAGGTTTTCGGCCTTGCGGACGAAGTCGGTGACGAACGCGTGCAGACCCAGCGGTTGGGGCGGCTGGGCCAGCAACGCCTGCATGATCGAACTCGCGGTCTCGGTGAGGTCATCCCAGTGCTGCACGGCGAACCCCGCGGAGGTGACCAGGGTGCGCAGCTCGTCGGGGGTCACCAGGTGGCTGCGGGCGGGTACGTCGGCCCAGGGCAGCGGGAAGTCGAGTGCGCGACCATCGTCAATGGTCAAGTCCCACAGCGCAAGCCGGCCGCCGGGCGTGAGCACCCTGCGTGCCTCGCCGTACAGACGCGCCTTGTCGGCCACGTTCATCTGCACATGCTGACTGACCACCACGTCGACGGAGCCGTGGGGGAGCGGCAGGGCGGTGACGTCGCCCTGCCGGACGGTGATCGAATCATCAAGCCCGACAAGTCGATTAAGCCAGCGGTGAGTGTCGCAGTACTCGCCGGTGAGATCCACGGCGGTGACCGCGCAGCCGTAGTGGTCGGCGAGGTAGCGCGCGGTGCCACCGATCCCGCTGCCCGCGTCGAGAACCCGGCTGTCGCCGGTGATTGCGGTCAGCTCCAGCAACTGGGCGGTGGCGAAGCGGCCCATGGTGTGGAAGTCCTCCAGTGCGCCCAGGTCCGCGGGCGCCAGGTCGTCGAGGTCCTTGCCGGCGTCGAGCAGTGCCCGCTCGATGCTGGATCGCGAAAGGCCGGTCGAGTACTGGTTTTCGATGGTCTCGCTCACTTCCGGACCTCCGCCCATGCGGTGATCATCGGCGGCATCGCGATAAGCGCGTTGACCGCGAGCGCCTGCTCGCGGAATCGCGGAACGAAACCATCGATGTCGGCCACCTCGTCGATGGCGAAGCCGTGTTGTTCGGCGACCGGGGATACCAGCCGCCAGACTTCCGCGGCATAGGCCAGCAGGTCGATGTCATCGGCGGTACCGATCGGCGTGCCCTGGGTGAGGCGTGGGGCACCCAGGCCGGCGTCGGCGAAGACGGTGTGCAGCGTGTTGCCGAACGCGGCGCTGAGCCCCATGGTCTCGAAGGCGCGCACGATCCCCGCCGTCACCTGATCGAACAGGGGCATGTCCGGGATGGTGCGCGTCGCGGTGATGTCGTTCTCGGAGAACGCGACAACCCCGCCCGGGCGCACGAAGGAGACGAGGTGCCGCAGCGTTGCGGCCGGATCGGGCAGATGCATCAGGATCAGCCGGCCGACTACCGCGTCGACCGGTTCGTCCAGTGCGATCGAGTCAACCGCGGACTGCATGAAATGCACCGTAGTCAAGCCCTTTTCGGCTGCACGAGTGCGAGCGAGCTCGACCATCGCGGGTGCGGCGTCGACGCCGAGAACGGTCCCGGTTGGGCCGACCAAGCGGGCGGCGACGAACGACACGTCACCGGGCCCGGATCCGATATCGAGCACCCGCATGCCCGGCCGCAGCCCGGCGAGCCGCAGCGCGTGTTCGGTGTGGTGGTCGTACAGCCGTCCCTGCAGGAGGAGCCGCTGCACCTCCGCGTCGGCGTGGCCGAGAACGTATGTGCTGCCCTGTGGTGCGGTGCTCATCGGAGTGCCTCTTCCTTTTGACGCGCCGGTTCCCTGGCTGGGAGAAGCCAGCCGACGACCATCGCCGCGCCCAGCGCGATGCCCGCGCACACCAGCGAGCTCACCTGCAGGCCGTCCAGGAACGCGCGATCCACAACGGCACGCACATGGCCGGCTTGCTGCGCGGGCAACCGCTGAATCACCGTGTGCGCCACCGCCATCGAGTGGCGCATCGCGTCGGCGGGCAATCCCGTCAGCGCGGATGTACCGAGGTGGCCCGAATACACCGAGGCGAAGATGCTGCCGGCGATGGCCACTCCGAGTGTGCCCCCGAGTTCGCGCGTGGTGTCGTTGACGGCCGAGCCGACCCCGGCTTTGTCGGCGGACAGCGATCCCATGATGGCCTCCGTGGCCGGCGAAAAGGTCAGCCCGAGGCCGCCACCGAGCAGCAACATCTGTAGGGCGATCTGGATGTACGGCGTGGCGGCGTCGGCGGTGGACGCCCAGGCCAGGCCGGCGGCGAATACCGCAAGGCCGGCGGAGACGACGGTGGTGGTGCCGACGCGTTCGACCAGCCGGGGGCCCAGGATGCTGGCCAGCGCGATCGAGGCGGCGACCGGTAGCAAGCGCACGCCGGCCTGAAACGCGGTGTAGTCCTTGATGAATTGGAAGTACTGGGTGATGACGAAGATGAAGCCGAACAGCGTCAGGAACCCCGCCGTCACCGCCAGGCTGCCGCCGGAGAATCGGCGGTTCAAGAAGACCGAGACGTCGAGCATGGGGTGGGTGCTGCGCCGTTCCCAACGCGCAAACGCTGCGAGAACGATTGCGGCGAGCAGGAATCCGGCCATGGTCCGGCCATCGGTCCATCCCCAGGTAGGCGCCTCGATGACCGTGTAGACGACCGTGGTGATCCCGATCGCGGACAGGACCAAGCCGGGAACGTCGACGCGGGGCGCCGCGGGGTCGCGCGAGCTCGGAACGAACAACGTGGTGCCGATGATGGCCAGCGCCGCAACGGGAATGTTCACCATGAAGATCGAGCCCCACCAGAAGTGTTGGAGGAGCCAGCCGCCGCTGATCGGCCCGACGGCCACCCCGACGCCAACCATGGCCGCCCACAGCCCTATTGCCTTCGCGCGCGGTACGGGGTCGGTGAAGATGTTGGTGATCAGTCCCAGGGTGGTCGGGAATATCACCGCCGCGCCCACTCCCATGGCCGCGCGCGCCGCAACCAACGCATCCGCCGACTTCATTTGTGCCGCAACCGCAGAAGTGACGGCGAACAGTGCGAGCCCGGCATTCAGCCAGCCTCGCCTGCCGTAGCGGTCGGACAGGCTGCCCGCCGAGAGCAGCAGGCCGGACATCACCAGGGTGTAGGCATCCACGATCCATTGCAGTTGCGCGGTGTCGGCGCCGAGTTCACGCGACAGCGTGGGCAGAGCGACGTTGACGATGGTGGCGTCGACGCTGATCACGAAGACGCCGAGGCAGATGACGGCGAGCGCGGCAATGGGGTGATTTCGAAAAGTTGGGTCGGTACGCATGGACAAGACACTAAATCCCATAGACAAATAAATCAAGTGATAGGTTGAAAAAGATATCTATCGCCAGGTAAGCTGGCATGGTGGCGTCCCGCAGGAACTACAACCAGAACTGC
Source organism: Mycobacterium colombiense (assembly GCF_001672755.1). Classification (GTDB taxonomy): domain Bacteria; phylum Actinomycetota; class Actinomycetes; order Mycobacteriales; family Mycobacteriaceae; genus Mycobacterium; species Mycobacterium colombiense_C. Next base: position 40,062 of record NZ_LZKI01000072.1, read on the forward strand.
CCGATCGCCCGCGGCCTCGATGTCCTGGGCGAGCGGTGGACACTGCTGATCCTGCGCGAGCTGGTCGGCGGAGCCCGTCGCTACGGTGACCTGCGGGCCGAACTGCCCGGTATCGCAACCAATCTGCTCGCCGAGAGGCTCAAGGAGCTTCAGGACGCCGGGCTCGTGGAGCGGGCCGACCTGCCGGCGCCGATCGGCCGCACCGTCTACACGCTCAGTGACCTGGGTTGGCAGCGGGTGCTGCCCATCCTGCAGGGCCTCGCGTGGTTCGGGGTGGACCACTTGGACCCGATCGACGATGGGCCGGTGTCCCCGCTCAACGGGTTTCTGGCCGGAATCCTGCTGGGCTTCCAGTCGGGGAGGGCCGCCGGCGTGGAGATGACATGCCGCGTCGAGATCGACGGTCGCCGTTTCGAATTCGCCGTCATGCACGGCCGGCTCGGTGCGGGGCGCGGCGAACCCGCGGTGACGATCACGGCCGCGGCGGCGGATCTGGTCACCGCCCGGCTGGGGGCCGACGAGGGTGAGCGCGATGCCGCCCTGCGGCGAATCGAGTTTCACGGCGACGCGTCGGCGGTCGGCGCGGTGCGCGCCGCGTTTGCGCTGTAGCCCTGCGGGGCGGAGACGGCATGGGCAGCCACTAGACTCGCCTGCGTGGCCGACCCCACCGAAAACCTTGAAACCGATGCGTCCGGATCGCCGGCCCGACCGGTGCTCGTCGTGGACTTCGGCGCGCAGTATGCGCAGTTGATCGCCCGTCGCGTCCGCGAGGCTCGGGTGTTCTCCGAGGTTATCCCGCACACCACCACGGTCGAGGAGATCAAGGCCCGCGACCCGCTGGCGCTGGTGCTGTCCGGCGGGCCGTCCAGTGTCTACGCCGACGGCGCGCCCCAGATCGATCCGGCGCTGTTCGATCTCGGGGTGCCGGTGTTCGGCATCTGTTACGGGTTTCAGGCCATGGCGCAGGCGCTGGGTGGGACCGTCGCCCACACCGGCACCAGTGAATACGGCCGCACCGAACTGAAAGTGATTGGCGGCGAACTGCATTCGGGACTGCCGAGTTCGCAGCCGGTATGGATGAGCCACGGCGACGCTGTCACGGCCGCACCGGACGGGTTCGAGGTGGTGGCCAGCAGCTCCGGCGCCGCGGTGGCCGGCTTCGAGAACCGGCAGCGCCGCCTGGCCGGTGTGCAGTACCACCCGGAGGTCATGCACACCCCGCACGGGCAGCAGGTGCTCAGCCGATTCCTGCACGACTTCGCCGGGCTGGGCGCGGACTGGACCGCGGCCAACATCGCCGGCGTGCTGATCGAGCAGGTGCGCGCCCAGATCGGTGACGGCCGGGCGATCTGCGGACTGTCCGGCGGCGTGGATTCCGCGGTGGCCGCCGCGCTGGTGCAGCGGGCCATCGGGGAGAAGTTGACCTGTGTCTTCGTCGACCACGGGTTGCTGCGCGCCGGGGAGCGCGCGCAGGTGCAACGCGACTTCGTGGCCGCCACCGGCGCCCACCTGGTCACCGTGGACGCGGCCGACACCTTCCTGGACGCGCTCGCGGGCGTGACCAATCCCGAGGGCAAGCGCAAGATCATCGGCCGCCAGTTCATCCGGGCCTTCGAGGGTGCGGTGCGAGACATTGTGGGAGACGGGGATTCTCACGTCGATTTCCTGGTGCAGGGCACGCTGTATCCGGACGTGGTGGAGTCCGGCGGCGGCAGCGGCACCGCGAACATCAAGAGCCACCACAACGTCGGCGGACTGCCCGACGACCTGAAGTTCAAACTCGTCGAGCCGCTGCGGCTGCTGTTCAAGGACGAGGTCCGCGCGGTCGGGCGCGAGCTGGGCCTGCCGGAGGAAATCGTTGCGCGCCAACCCTTTCCGGGCCCCGGCCTGGGGATCCGGATCGTCGGCGAGGTCACCGCGGCGCGGTTGGACACCCTGCGTCGCGCGGACTCGATCGCGCGCGAGGAGCTGACCGCGGCGGGCCTGGACACCCTGATCTGGCAGTGCCCGGTGGTGCTGCTGGGCGACGTCCGTTCGGTCGGCGTGCAGGGCGACAACCGCACCTACGGGCACCCGATCGTGCTGCGGCCGGTGACCAGTGAGGACGCCATGACCGCCGACTGGACCCGGGTTCCCTACGAGGTGCTGGAGCGCATCTCGACCCGCATCACCAACGAGGTGGCCGAGGTCAACCGCGTGGTGCTGGACATCACCAGCAAACCACCGGGCACCATCGAATGGGAGTGACGGGTCGGCGGGTAAATGCCGCCACATCACACCCATCCGCCCCACTGGTATCGATCGCATAACGCCGCCCCTCCCGTTTCTTGACGGTTGTCGGAGGGCGGGTGTTTACTTCGAAATGTATCGAACATACATTCGATTACACTCCCCGGAAGCTCCCGGAAAGCTGGTGATAGGAGGCTGTCATGACCGCGGCTTTTGCCTCCAGTCCCCGTCAGGAAACCCGCGCTGAGCAGCTGGAATCGCTTCGCCGCCGGATGGCGAGCATCTCCGGGAGGAAGGCCGGGCCGCACGCCGCCGCGCCCGCCGGGGACCTGCTGCCGGACTCGGAGGCCGAGCTGGCCCTCCCGCCGTGGCTGGCCGACCTGCTGCCCGCCCCGGTGCCGCGGGGAACGGTCGCGGTGCTCTCCGGTGCCCGGTCGCTGCTGCTGAGCATGGTGGCCGCCGTCACGGCGGCCGGTGGCAACGCCGCAATCGTCGGCCAGCCTGACATCGGGCTGCTGGCCGCCGCGGAGATGGGGGCGGACCTGAGTCGGCTCGCGGTGATACCGGATCCGGGCACCGATCCGGTGGAGGTGGCCGCCGTGCTCGTCGACGGCATGGACCTGGTGGTGCTGGGGCTGGGTGGTCGCCGGGTGCCGCCCACCCGGGCGCGGGCGGTGGTGGCCCGCGCCCGGAACAAGGGCTGCACCCTGCTGGTCACCGGCGGCGATTGGCAGGGGGCGCCGACGCGCCTTGCCGCCCGGGTCTGTGGCTATGACATCACCGCGGACAGCCGCCCCGGATTCGGCCGGATCGGCGGGGTGCGGCTGCAGGTCAGCGGGACGTGCGCGGGACGACGGGTGATGACCCCGGCGCGAGCCGGGTAAATATCGTGGCTGGTCTTTCTGGCCCTTCCGGCTCAAGGGTTTTGGCGGTCTGGTGCATGGATTGGCCCGCGGTCGCGGCGGCGACGGCCGCGGGCCTGACCGCGACCGCCCCGATCGCGGTCACGCTGGCCAACCGGGTGATCGCCTGCTCGTCGGCGGCCCGGGCGGCGGGTGTGCGGCGGGGGCTGCGACGCCGGGAGGCGGCGGCCCGGTGCCCGCAGCTGCACGTCACCGCCGCCGACGCGGACCGCGACGCCCGCTTCTTCGAGGCGGTGATCGCCGCGGTGGACGACCTGGTGCCCCGCGCCGAGGTGCTGCGGCCCGGGCTTTTGGTGCTGCCGGTGCGCGGGGCGGCCCGCTATTTCGGGTCCGAGGCCACCGCCGCCGAACGGCTGATCGATGCGGTGGCTGTGAGTTCAGTGGCAGGCGCCGAGTGTCAGGCCGGGGTCGCCGACCAGCTGTCCACCGCGGTCTTCGCGGCGCGGGCGGGCCGGGTCGTCGAGCCGGGGGGTGACGCGAAGTTTTTGTCGGTGTTGTCCATCCGGCAACTTGCCACCGAGCCGAGCCTGTCCGGAGCCGGCCGCGAAGAACTGACGGACCTGTTGTGGCGGATGGGGATTCGCACCATCGGGCAGTTCGCCGCGCTGTCGCGCAGCGACGTGGCTTCCCGGTTCGGCGCCGACGGGGTGACCGCGCACCGGTTGGCCCGGGGCGAACCCGAGCGGCCGCCGTCCGGCCGGGAGCCGCCGGCCGAACTCGAGGCCGTGCTGGACTGCGATCCGCCGATCGACCGGGTCGATGCCGCGGCGTTCGCCGGGCGCTCACTGGCCGGCAGGCTGCACCAGACGCTGATGGCCGCCGGCGTGGGATGCACCCGGCTGGCGATCCACGCCGTCACCGCCAACGGCGAAGAACTGCACCGGGTGTGGCGGTGCGCCGAGCCGTTGACCGAGGACGCCACCGCCGACCGGGTGCGCTGGCAGCTGGACGGATGGCTGAGCAGCCGCACCGCGCACAATCCCCGCCCCACGGCCGCGGTGACGCTGTTGCGGCTGGGCGCGGTGGAGGTGGTGTCCGCCGAGGCGCTGCAGTTGCCGCTCTGGGGCGGCCTGGGCGAGGAGGACAGGCTGCGGGCCCGCCGGGCGCTGGTGCGGGTGCAGGGTCTGCTCGGTCCGGAGGCGGTGCGCGTGCCGGTGCTGTCCGGCGGGCGCGGCCCGGCCGAGCGCATCACGCTGATCCCGCTCGGTGACGAGCCGGTAGCGCGGGCCGATCCCGATCCGCCGTGGCCGGGCCGGCTGCCCGAGCCGTCACCGGCGGTGCTGCTGGACGACCCGGTGGAACTGCTTGACGCCCAAGGAAACCCGATACGGGTGACCATCCGGGGGTTGTTCTCCGCCGACCCCGCGCGCATGATCGCCCACGGTCGCGACGAGCGGCTGTGCTGGTGGTCCGGACCCTGGCCGGTCGACGAGCGATGGTGGGATCCCGAATTGAGTAAGGGTCGCACCGCCCGCGCCCAGGTGTTGCTGGAGAGCGAGCGAGCGCTGCTGCTGTGCTATCGCCAGCGCCGCTGGTATGTGGAGGGGAGTTATGAATAGTCTTGCGGTACAGCATATTCGACGCGACGCAACGCGTCCGGGGTCAGGTCCTTGAGCGAGGGATATCCGTCGACGGCCATGATCAGGTCCGCTTCGGCCAGCAGCGAGCGCAGCACGTGCACGATGCCGTCCACGCCACCGACGGCCAGCCCGTAGGCGTAGGGGCGGCCGATCCCCACGGCGGTCGCGCCCAGCGCGAGCGCCTTGATGATGTCGGCGCCGCCGCGCACTCCCGAGTCGAACAGCACCGGCATCCCGTCGGCGGCCTCGATGACCGCGGGCAGGCAATCCAGGCACGGCAGTCCGCCGTTGGCTTGTCTGCCGCCGTGGTTGGAGCAGTAAATGCCATCCACGCCAATGTCTTTGGCGCGGCGAACGTCGTCGGGATGGCAGATGCCCTTGACCATCAGCGGCAGACTGGTCTCGGACCGCAGCCATTCCAGGTCCGACCACCGGAACGGCCCGCCGAAGATCGGCAGCTTGCGCACCGCCGCCTCGGTGGCGTCTTCACCGCGGCTCAGGTTGGCGCGAAAAACCGGATCGCTGGTGTAGTTGGTCAGGCAGCCGCTGGGCACCTGCGGGTAATTCCCGCCCTTCAGGTCGCGGGGGCGCCAGCCGGTGACCCACGTGTCGAGGGTGACGGCGATGCCCTTGAAGCCGGCCGCCTCGGCGCGGTGCACCAGGCTGGCGGCCATCTTGCGGTTCGGCGGCGTGTAGAGCTGGAAGAACGCCGGGGTATCGCCGAGCTCGGCGGCGAGGTCTTCCATCGGGTCCGCGGACAGCGTCCCGACGAAAAACGGCACACCGGTGCGGACCGAGGCCCGCGCGCAGAGCATGTCCCCGTGGCCGTCCGGGTCGCATACCCCGATGACGCCGATGGGCGCCATGAAGATCGGGGACGGAAACCTGATGCCGAACAGCTCGACCGACATGTCCCGCTGCTCGGGGGCGATCCCCATCCGCGGGTACAACCCCCAGCGCTTGAACGCCTCGCAGTTGGCGCGTTGGGTGTGTTCGTCACCGGCGCCACCGGCCACGTATCCCAGCACCTTCGGCGTCATCGCCGCCGACGCCTTGGCCTCCAGCTCCTCGAACTTGATCGGGTACTGGGGCTGATTGCCGTGCAGCGACTGGTCGTACAGCTCGTTTTGATAATCGGCGAAAGCCATAGTCGCTGACTTCCCCGTGCTTGGATCACCAAACGAGCGCTGGGAGAGACGCGGCCCCGCGGCCTACGCCGCCGTCAGTAGCGCCCGAAGGCGATGGCCACGTTGTGTCCGCCGAAGCCGAACGAGTTGTTGATCGCGTACTCGTAGTTGCCGGGACGGGGCTTGCCGGCCACGACGTCGAGGTCGATTTCGGGGTCGAGGTTTTCCAGGTTGAGCGTGGGCGGGACCACCTGGTCGCGCAGGGCGAGCACGGTCAGGATGGATTCCACGGCGCCGCCGGCGCCCACCGAATGGCCGAGTGCGGCCTTGGGGGCGTAGACGGCCGGCTTGTTGCTGCCCAGCGCGTTGTTGATGGCCTTGCTCTCGGCGAGATCGCCGACCACGGTGCCAGTCGCGTGGGCGTTCACGTGGCCGATATCGCCCGGTGTCAACCCGGCGCGCTGAATCGCGCGGGTCATCGCATGCCCGGCGCGTTCGCCGCTGGGGTCCGGGGCCATCATCTGGTAGCCGTCGGAGGTGATGCCGACGCCCATGATGCGGGCCAAAATGTCGGCGCCACGGGCTTTGGCGTGCTCTTCGGTTTCGATGACCATCAGCGCCCCGGCTTCGCCGAACACGAAGCCGTCGCGGTCCTTGTCGAAGGGGCGGCAGGCGCCGACCGGGTCGTCGTTCCTGGGCGACAACAGAGTGCGCATCTGGGCGAACGCCGCGATCGGCACCGCTTCGATCCTGGCCTCGACGCCGCCGCAGATCGCGATGTCGGCCTCGCCGAGCACGATCTGCTGCCAGGCACGAGCGATGCCCTCGGAGCCGGACGCGCACGCCGACGCCGCGGTGATCGCACCGGCCCTGGCGTGCCGCTCCAGCCCCACCGTCGCGGCGGCGCCGTTGGGCATAAATCTCTGGATCCCGAGCGGGTAGACGGCCTTCAGGCCACGAGCGCGCATGTCGTCGTAGCTGAAGACCAACTCTTCCGACGGACCCAAACCGGTGCCGATGGACACCAACAGGCGGTTGCCGTCGACCTCGGGATTCCCGACGTTCTCCCAGGCCCGCCGGCCCAGAACGATGGACATCCGCTGCAGATGAGCGGTCCGACGCAGCTCGACGCGGGTGAGCTGGCTGTCGAATTCCTCCAGCAGATGGCCGCCGATGCGCACCGGCAGGTCAAACTCCTCGACGAACGGGTCCTCGAGCCTGCGGATACCGCTTTGGCTGTCCAGCAACAGCTTCCAGGTGTTTTCGGCATCAGTCGCCAGCGCGGTCGTCATGGCGAAGCCGGTGACGACCACATTCGGCAACGTTTTACCGGTAACCAGCTCCGTCATGACCACGAAACCCTTTCCCTGCTCAGAGCCCGTTAACGCCTGACGCCCCTGCGCGTCCCCTCTCTACCAAATCATCAACCTAGCGTTCCTGCCGGAGACACTCTATGGATTTCGACTGTTCTTTTGGTGGCCGAACTTTCGCTACTGCGTACTCATTCGAATGCGTTCCGCGTGCGCCATCAGCCCGCGGCCGCCGGGCAGGGAGCCCACCACGGTGCGGGCCAGCCGGTCGCGGCCGTGCACACTGTCGGTCCTGGCGTTTCCGGCGCGCAGGTGGCGCCAGCCCAACGCGGCCCACGACGCCGCGACGACGGCGTCGGTCACCCCACCGCGAGCGCGGCGCCGGTCGACCACGGCCAGGCCGAGCGCGGTCGCCGAGTGCACGGTGTCGACCCACACCCCGGCCGCGAGCACCTCCGGGCCGGGGTTGACCCCCGACAGCAGCGCCTGGGTCAGGTGGCGTGCGCCCAGGATCCGGGTGACGACCAGCGCCTTGCGGTCGACCCGCACCCCGTGGATGTGGTCGAGCACCTCGTTGGGGGCGGCCAGCAGCAGCACACCCCACCCCGCCCGGATCAGCTCGATCGCACGAATTTTCATCTGTCGCCCCCTATTTGACGTGCAAACGGCCCGACCCGTTCGATGAACCGATCGAAGAACTCCGCCGCATCGACGTCAATCCCGATGAGCGCGTTGGGTTCTCGACGGTCCGACCAGTCGGTCACCGTCATGGCGCGGGTCAGGGTTCCGGTCAGCTCGATGTCCACCGTCGCCGGACGCGTCGTGACCAGCCCGGGATCCAGCGCGACGGCGGCGGCCAGCGGATCGTGCATGTGTGCCTGATACCCATGGCCGAGTTCGTGATAGGCCTCCAGGTAGAACCGCATCGCGTCCTCGATCACCCGGATCAGCGGGTTGGACGCCGTCGACCGGGTTCCGGCGGCGTCGTGTTCGCTCAGCCGCGTCGTCGTCGACTCCGCCGCCGTCGCCAGCCGCGCCAGATGATCGGGCGTCATGGCCACCTTGCGGGTCAGATCCAGGCCGCACAGAATCGGGAGCCGCTGTCGCCCAACGTTTTCCGGGCACCAGGCCGACAGCACCTCGGCCGCAGCCTCCGGGTCGACGCTGATGTTCCACTCCGCGACGGCGGTGGTATTGCCCCGGTGGTCGTAGGACCCGCCCATGATCACCAGCCGCTTCAGCAGCGCCGGCAGTTCGGGCTCGGCGCGCAGCGCCAGCGCCAGGTTGGTCAGCGGGCCGGTCGCCACGCCGATCAGCTCACCGGGTCGGGCACGCGCGGCGCGCACCCAGGCGTCGGCCGCGTCGTAGTCGGTGAGCCGGTGGGAGCCCGGTGGCAGGTCGGCGTAGCCCAATCCCCTGGGGCCGTGGACTTTTGACGGCAGCCGCATCGGTCCGGTCAGGGTTTCCCCGGAACCCTTGGAGACCGGTATGTCGGTGCGCCCGCACAGCGCCAGCAGGCCCAGATTGTTTTCGCAAACCTGCTCCACCCCAACGTTTCCCCCGGTCGAGGCGATGCCGATGACTTCGGCGTCGGGGCTGGCGAACAGATACATCAGCGCGAGCGCATCATCCACGCCGGTATCGACGTCGACGAAGACGGGGGAGTTCATCGTTTTCCAACATACTCAATCCGGCGACTAGGCTGGCATGATGCCAACCACGTCGGAGCCCCCCGAGGGGACTGATCTAACGCCGCACTTCGACGATGTGCAGGCCCACTACGACCTGTCGGACGAGTTCTTCCGGCTATTCCTCGACCCGACCCGGACCTACAGCTGCGCCTACTTCGAGCGCGAGGATATGACGCTGGAAGAGGCGCAGATCGCCAAGATCGACCTCGCGCTCGGCAAACTCGGACTGCAGCCGGGCATGACGTTGCTCGACGTCGGCTGCGGTTGGGGCGCCACCATGTTGCGCGCCCAGGAAAAGTACGACGTCAACGTCGTCGGCCTCACCCTGAGCCGCAACCAGGCCGAGCACGTCGAGCAGCTGATCGCGAAGTCCGGCAGCTCTCGCTCGGCGCGGGTCCTGCTGGAGGGCTGGGAGAAGTTCGACGAGCCGGTGGACCGGATCGTCAGCATCGGCGCCTTCGAGCACTTCGGGCACGAGCGCTACGACGCGTTCTTCACCCTGGCGCACGACCTGCTGCCCGACGACGGGGTCATGCTGCTGCACACCATCACCGGGCTGCACCCGACCGAGATGGCCGAACGCGGCATGCCGATCTCGTTCACATTTGCCCGATTCATCAAATTCATTGTCACCGAGATCTTTCCGGGCGGGAGGCTGCCGTCGATCCCGATGGTCCAGGAGCGCGCCACCGCGAACGGTTTCACCGTGACCCGGGTGCAGTCGCTGCAACCGCACTACGCCAAGACGCTCGACATCTGGGCCGCCGCGCTGGAGGCCCATAAGGACGAGGCCATCGCGGTGCAGTCCGAGGAAGTCTACGAGCGGTACATGAAATACCTGACCGGCTGCGCCGAAGCGTTCCGGATCGGATACATCGACGTCGACCAGTTCACACTGCAGAAGTGACTACCAGTGCACGCCCGGCACCAGGCGGACCAGGCGCTTGACCGGACGGGGTGTCCGGATGCCGCGGGTGACGGCGCGCACCGGCCGGCTGGGCTTGCGGCGCGCGGTGCGCGGAGCCGGAGCGGGTTCGCCGGGTTCGGTGGTTTGCCCGCGCGCCGCGGCCGAATCCGGATAGCCGAGATAGAGCTGGTGCAGCACGCGCCGCGACGTCCGCGGGGCGAAATAGTTGCCGGCCTCGGCGAGCGTGCCCAGCGGGGTGTCGATGCGGGCCGGCTTTTCCACCAGCCCGCGCACCACCATCGTCGCCGCGCGCTCGGGGCTGATCGCCGGCACCGGGTTGAGCCGGTGCGACGGCACGATCATGGGAGTGCGCACCAGCGGCATGTGGATGTTGGTGAAGGTGATGTGGTCGGACAGCACCTCCGAACCCACCACGTCGGAGAACGCGTCCAGCGCGGCCTTGCTCGGCAGGTAGGAGCTGTACTTGGGATTGCGTGCCTGCACGCCGGCGCTCGACACGTTGACGATGTGACCGAACCGGCGCTCGCGCCAATGGGGTAGCAGCGCCAACACCATCCGCACCGCGCCGAAGTAGTTGACCGCCATCACCCGTTCGTAATCGTGCAGCCGGTCGGTGGAGTTGACCACCGAGCGGCGGATCGACCGGCCGGCGTTGTTCACCAGGTAGTCGACGTGGTCGAAGCGGCCCAGGATGTCCTTGACCGTGTGTTCCACCGACGCCGAATCGGTGACGTCGCAGGTAAAGGCATGGGCCACACCACCATTGGTGCGGATCTCGTCGACCAGCGCATCGAGCGCCTCGCCGTTGCGGGCCAGCGCGAACACGGTGGCGCCCCGCTCGGCGATCGCGATGGCAGCGGCCCGGCCGATGCCGCTGGACGCACCGGTGATGATGACGTGGCGGCCCTGCAACGGTCCCCGCGGATCGTCGCGACGCGCGCGATCCGGATCGAGGTGCTCTGCCCAGTACCGCCACAGCTTGGGCGCGTAATCGGCGAACTTTGGAACGTCTATCCCGGTGCCCTGCAGAGCATTTCGCGTCTTCTCGCTGATGAAGGTGGGCGCCAGGTCGACGACGTCGAGCACCTCGGCGGGGATGCCGAGCTGGGTGGCCGCCATGTTGCGCACCACCCTGGCGCGCCCGCGCACCTTGAGCACCGGGGCGGCCACCGAGCGCGGCAGCGACCCACGCAGCGGCGGCAGCCCGGCCGCCTTGGCCACGCCGCGGTAGATGCCGCGCAGGCCGATGGTCTTCTCCGCGGTCAGGTGGAACGTCTGCCCGTCGCGGCCGTCGGCGTGCATCAGCGCGACCAGGGCGTCCACGACGTAATCGACCGGCACGATGTTGGTGCGGCCGGTGTCGGGCAGCAGCATCGGCGTCAGCGACGGCAGCACCGCCAGCTTGGCCAGCACGCCGAAGAAGTAATACGGCCCGTCAACCTTGTCCATCTCGCCGGTGCGTGAGTCGCCCACCACCACCGCCGGGCGGTAGATGCGGTGCCGCAACCCGGGCGCCGAGCGCACCAGCAGCTCGGCCTCGAACTTGGTCTGGTGATAGGGCGTCGGCAGCTGCTGGCCGACGTCGAAATCGTCCTCGGTGTATTCGCCGGCGAAATCGCCCGCCACGGCGATCGACGAGACGTGGTGCAACGTCGCGTCCAGCCGCTGCGCCAGCCCGATCACCGCGCGGGTGCCCTCGACGTTGCTGGCCCGCTGCTCGAGCTCACCGGCGGTGACGTCATAGATCGCCGCGCAGTGCACCACGTGATCGATCTCGCCCAGCTCGGCGAGGGCCTCGTCGCCCAGCTCCAGCTCCGGCAGCGTGCCGACCAGCGGTTTCACCCGCTCGCCCCAGCGTTCCGCGAGCCGTTCGAAGCGGCCCAGCGACTGCCGTCGCACCAGCACCCACACCTGCGCGTCGGGGCGCGATTCCACAAGACGAGACACGACACGGCGACCAATAAACCCGGTACCGCCGGTAACGACATACCGCATGAAGACATCGTGGCGGTGGCAGCCGCGCACGTCAACTGCCGATATAGAGCGGAGGTTAGTTGTGGAAGTCGCGGATCCCGTCCCAGTCGACCAGCGTCCAGCCGGTCAGCGGGTTACCGGTGATCACCACGCGACCCGTGTTCGGAATCGGGTGGCTGTCCATCAGGCTGTCCTTGGCGTTCTGCGTGTTCAACAGCGTCCACACCATGATCGAGTTCCGGTGCGAGAACACCACCGGGTTGCGGTGGCCGCTGTTGTAGATCTTGTTGATGGCCGCGGTGAACTGGTCGTTGAACTCCTTGCCGCTGACCGAGCCCGGGATGCTGTCGGACACATCGCCGTTGAGCCAGTTCGCCGGCGCCAGCATGTACGTCGACTTCGCCATCGACTCGGGTTTGCCGTTGTACCAGCCGGCGTTGATCTCCTGGATGCCGGGCAGGACCTCGACCTGCTTGCCGAGCTCGGCGGCCAGCGGGGTGGCGGTCTGCTGGGCCCGGGTCATGGTGGAGGCGTAGACGCTGTCGAAGTCCTTACGGCCGAATTGGTGCGCCACCTGTTCGGCCTGCCCCTTGCCCTCCGGCGTCAGGCCCGGGCCCGGCACCTCGGTGTCGATGGTGCCGCTGGCGTTGGCCTCGGATTGGGCATGGCGGATGAACGTCACCGTGATCGACCGCGCCTGCGGCGAGCCGCCGCAGCCGGCGACGATCATGGTTGCGGTGAGCGCGGCGAGCGTCATCGTGGCTTTCCGGATCATGCTGCGCTTGGGCATGTCGATTAGCCTGCCTTGCCGACGGCTCCGGTGGGAAGGGTTTGCGACGGTTTGTTACCGCGCGACCTCGGGGAGGCCGCCGTTTCGCCGGATGCCAGAGTGGACTTCAGGATCACTACTCAACGAGCAGGAGACTTCCATGGCGATTGATCCGAGTGCCGTCGGCGCGGTGACCGAACCCATGCAGTTCGAATGGACCGACCGGGACACGCTGCTCTATGCGCTCGGTGTCGGCGCCGGGATCGACGACCTACCGTTCACCACCGAGAACAGCCACGACATCGACCAACAGGTGCTGCCCACGTATGCGGTGATCTGCTGCCCGGCGTTCGGCGCGGCCGGCCTGGTCGGAAAGTTCAACTGGGCCATGCTGTTACACGGATCGCAGAGCATCCGGCTGCACGCGCCGCTGCCGCCCGCGGGCAAGCTCTCGGTGGTGTCCGAGGTCGCCGACATCCAGGACAAGGGCGAGGGCAAGAACGCGATCCTGGTGCTGCGCGGCCGGGGCACCGAGCCGGATTCCGGGCAGCTGATCGCCGAGACGCTCACCACCCTGGTCATCCGCGGCGAGGGCGGCTTCGGGGGCATGCCGGGCCAGCGGCCCGTCGCGCCGGAATTCCCGGACCGCGAGCCCGACGCCCGCATCCCGCTGCCCACCCGCGAGGACCAGGCGCTGATCTACCGGCTCTCCGGCGACCGCAACCCGCTGCACAGCGACCCGTGGTTCGCCCGGGAGCTGGCCGGCTTCCCCAAGCCGATCCTGCACGGGCTGTGCACCTACGGGGTGTCGGGTCGCGCGTTGGTCTCCGAGCTGGGCCAGGGCGTGGCGGCCAACATCACCTCGATCGCCTCGCGGTTCACCTCGCCGGTGTTCCCCGGCGAGACGCTGACGACGCTGATCTGGCGCACCGAGCCGGGCAAGGCCGTGTTCCGCACCGAGGCTTCGGGTCCCGACGGGGCCGACACCCGGGTGGTGCTCGACGACGGCGCGGTGGAATACGCCTAGCTCGACGGCGGCGGCCCGCCGCGCTTGCGACCGCCGCTAGCCCGACGGCGGCGGCCCGCTGCGCCCGGCTTCGCCGCGCTTGCGACCGCCGCTAGCGCGCCAGCTGATCCGCCAGCCGGCCGGTGAATTCGCCGGCCCTGGCCGGGCTGTCCAGCGCATAGAGCGCGGCGGTGGCGCGGTCGCCGTCGTCGCCGTGCCGCACCAGGATCGGTACGCCGTCGGCGCGCACCGCGTCGAACGCGTCCTCGTCGGTGATGTCGTCGCCGAGGTAGACCGGCGTCAGCGCACCCGATCCGGCCTCGTGCAGGTGATCGATCACCCAGCGCAGCGTTTTCCCCTTGTCCCAGTCCAGGTCCGGGCGCAGCTCGATGACCTCGCGGCCGGTGGTGACCCGAAGCTCGTCTCGGCGTCCCGCGGCGCGCACCGCCGCCAGCACCTCGCCGACGCGGTCGCGTTCGGCGTTGCGGTAGTGCACGGCCACCCCGAATCGCTTGTGCTCCACCACGACACCGGGAATCGCGCCGAGCCGGTCACGCAGCTGGCCGGCCGCCTGCTCGAGAACCGGGATGGCGGCGGCCGCGTCGTCGTTCTGGTGATGGGTGCCGTCGGGCGCGGTCAGCTCGAAACCGTGGCTACCCGCATACCAGATACCTTGCACCCCAACACGTTTCGTCACATCAGCGAGGTCGCGGCCGGACAGTACCGCGACGGGGCACCGCGCGGCCAGCCTGTCCAGCGCCTCGGTGGCCCCGGCGACGGGTCGCGCCGAGTCCGGGTCGTCGACGATGTCCGAGAGGGTGCCGTCGAAGTCGAAGAACACGGCCGGTCGCCGGTCGGCGAGCCCATCGGCCAAGGCCTGCAACGCATCGGGCAGCTGCGACATCCGGCGGTCGCCGGTGCGCACGGTGACGTCGCGCAGGTCGGTGATCACCGCGTCGGCCCCCGCCTCGCGCGCCGTGTCGTCGTGCCCGGCCGGGTCGACGGCGACCACCAGCGCGAACCCGGCGGCGCGTGCGGCCTCGATGCCCGCGGCGTCCCCGGCGACCACCACGCAGCGGCCCGGGCGCACCCGCAGCCGGTTGGCCGCCTCCACCGGGCCGTCCGCCGAGATGACGGCGGCGCCCACCCCGGCCTCGCGAAGTCGGGCGGCCAGCGTGGAGTCCAGCGCGCCTTCGTCGTCGAACAGCACCGCGTCGTGGCGGCGCGGATCGATGGTGACCGGCCCCAACTTGCCCATGACCAACCTTCTCACGGTGGTCGGCCGCGGGCGGAACGGGTCAGCGGCGCGCGTGCCCCGGCGCCGAGGGGTGCGTCGGCGGCACGGGGCGCACCACCGGGCGCGTGGGACGCTTGCGGTTGAACAGCAGCACGGAATCGTCGCCGAGGGCCACCAGTCGCGCCATGCCCAGCTCGATGCCGGCGGCCAGCTGCTTGACGTCGAACGCGTCGCCGTGTTCGGCGGTGATACCGAAGACCAGTTCATCGCCGTAGCTCAGCACCGCGACGCCGGTGTGCAGTGCCGCGGCGGTCGGGGGGATCGGCAGCAGCCGTTCCAGCGTCTGGCCCATCACCCGCAGCCGCCGGCGCGGGCCGGGCACGTTGGTGGCCAAGGTGACGACGGCGCGCTGCGGAAGGCGGGAGAGCAGCCCTAAGACGTTGCTGCGCAACACCGTCGGCAGGAAGCCGATCGCCGACTCCACGATGCCGGGCGGCTGCGCGGTCAGCTTGGCCTTCCACCTGGTGTGCACCGTCTGCAACCGCCGCACCGGGTCGTCGTGCTCGACGGGCAGGTGCGAGAGCATCGCCGAGCGGACCGGCATCGGGACCAGGGTGCGCAGCGAGTCCGCCCGCGGCTCCTCGCCGCGGCCGAGCAGCGCCGTGCGGAATCCCTCGGTGATGGCGGCGAGCGCGACGTCGTTGGCGCTGACGCCGAACTTGCGGCAGACGCTGTCGACGTCGGCGATCGGGACGCGCACCGTGCTGTAGTGCCGTGAGGCGGTGACCGCGTCGGTGTGTACGGTCGGCCACATCGCGCCGACCAGGGCGCCCGCGGCCGACGAAGCTCGCCACAACGCGTCGACCCAGCCCGGCTTGCCGGCGGACGGCGACGAAACCGGTTTGGCCGCAGCGCCGTTGGCGAAGGTGTCCGCGTCGGCGTCGTCGCAGAGCCTGCTGATCAGGCGCGCGGCCGAGTTGCCGTCGAGCAGGCCGTGATGGGTCTTCATCAGGATCGCCCACCGGTTGCCCTTCAGGCCCTCGATGACCCAGCACTCCCACGGGGGGCGGTCCAGGTCGAGGGGCCGTTCCAGGGCGTGGGCGATGGCCCGGGACAGCTCGGCCTCGTCGCCGGGGCGGGGAATGGCCACCCGGCGCACGTGGTGGGCCAGGTCGAAGTCCGGGCAGTCGATCCACTCCTGGTTCAGCGGATGTGCCCGCAGCAGCTGCGTGCATCGCGTGATCGGCTGGATGCGCTCGGCCAGAAGGCTTTTGAGCTGTTCATAGTCGGGCGCGGTGCCGTCGACGATGGCGACCGCGCCGATCGCCAGGCTCGCGTGCTGATCCGGATCGTGGGCTTGAAGGAACGCCGTGTCCAGTGTCTGTGCCATGCCGGCCCCCGCTGTAGTCCGCTTTTTTGAACTTGTACCAGTATCTGTGGAGCTTGCGATCCGCGGTAGTGCCGCAGCGTTAAGACCTTGTTTAAGAGTTGAAGATCGGTTTAACAACGGTTGTACTGAGCCACGGTTTAATCGAACATCCGTTCGATATACTCGGGTCGTGGGCTGGTTTAACGGGCCGCCGAGCTGGGCGGAAATGGAGCGGGTGCTCGACAGCAAGCCGCGCCATGCCGGGGAGTCGGCGGGCCCGGAATCCGACGGCCCCCTGTCGCGCAGGCGCGCGACGTACCAGCCGCCGGGCGACGGCCGGGCGTCCCGCTCGTCGGTCGCTTATGCCGAGCTGCATGCGCATTCGGCGTTCAGCTTCCTGGACGGGGCGAGCACGCCCGAGGAGCTGGTCGAGGAGGCGGCCCGGCTGGACCTGCGCGCCCTGGCGCTCACCGACCACGACGGCCTGTACGGGGCGGTGCGGTTCGCCGAGGCGGCGGCCGAGCTCGACATGCGCACCGTGTTCGGCGCCGAGCTGTCGCTGGGCCCGGGGGCGCGCACCGAGCAGCCGGATCCACCCGGCCCGCACCTGCTGGTGCTGGCCCGCGGCGCGGAGGGGTATCGGCGGTTGTCGCGGCAACTGGCCGCGGCGCATCTGGCCGGCGGCGAGAAGGGCAAGCCCCGCTACGACGCCGATACGCTGACCGAGGCCGCCGGCGGGCACTGGCACATCCTGACGGGCTGTCGCAAAGGGCATGTCCGCCAAGCGCTTTCCACCGGCGGTCCTGCGGCCGCGGAGCGGGCGCTGGCCGATCTGGTGGACCGGTTCGGAGCGCATCGGGTCAGCATCGAGCTGACCCATCACGGTCAGCCGCTCGACGACGAACGCAACGCGACGCTGGCCGCGCTGGCCCCCCGCTTCGGGGTCGGCGTCGTCGCCACCACCGGCGCGCATTTCGCGGGGCCGTCGCGGCGCCGGCTGGCCATGGCGATGGGCGCCATCAGGGCGCGGCAGTCGCTGGATACGGCCGCCGGGTGGCTGGCTCCGCTGGGCGGTTCGCACCTGCGCTCGGGTGAGGAGATGGCCCGGCTGTTCGGGCAGCGGCCCGACGTGGTGACCGCGGCCGCCGAGCTGGGCGAGCAGTGCGCGTTCGGGCTGGCGCTCATCGCGCCGCAGCTGCCGCCGTTCGACGTGCCCGCCGGGCACACCGAGGACAGCTGGCTGCGCCAGTTGACCATGGCCGGGGCGCGCGACCGCTACGGGTCGGCCGAGCACGCGCCGCGGGCGTATGCCCAGATCGAGCACGAGCTGAAAGTCATTGCCCACCTGACGTTTCCGGGTTACTTCCTGGTGGTGCACGACATCGCCCGGTTCTGCCGGGACAACAACATCCTGTGCCAGGGCCGGGGATCGGCCGCCAACTCCGCGGTCTGCTACGCCCTGGGCGTCACCGCCGTCGACCCGGTGGCCAACGAGCTGCTGTTCGAGCGTTTTCTGTCGCCGGCCCGCGACGGGCCGCCCGACATCGACATGGACATCGAGTCCGATCAGCGGGAAAAGGTCATCCAGTACGTCTACGACAAATACGGCCGCGACTACGCCGCCCAGGTCGCCAACGTCATTACCTACCGGGGAAAGATCGCGGTGCGCGACATGGCCCGCGCCCTGGGCTTCTCGCAGGGTCAGCAGGACGCGTGGAGCAAGCAGATCAGCCACTGGAGCGGGCTGGCGGACTCGCCCGATGTCGAGGGCATCCCCGAACCGGTGGTCGACTTGGCGAACCAGATCCGGAACCTGCCGCGGCACATGGGCATTCATTCCGGCGGCATGGTGATCTGCGACCGCCCGATCGCCGACGTGTGCCCGGTGGAGTGGGCCCGCATGGAGAACCGCAGCGTTCTGCAGTGGGACAAAGACGACTGCGCGGCAATCGGTTTGGTGAAGTTCGACCTGCTGGGGCTGGGGATGCTCTCGGCGCTGCACTACGCCATCGACCTGGTGGCCGAGCACAAGGGGATCGAAGTGGACCTGGCCCGCCTCGACCTCTCCGAGCCCGCGGTGTACGAGATGCTGGCCCGCGCCGATTCGGTCGGCGTGTTCCAGGTGGAGTCGCGCGCGCAGATGGCCACCCTGCCGCGGCTGAAGCCGCGGGTGTTCTACGACCTGGTGGTGGAGGTCGCGCTGATTCGTCCCGGCCCCATCCAGGGCGGGTCGGTGCATCCCTACATCCGGCGGCGCAACGGGTTGGACCCGGTGGTCTACGATCACCCGTCGATGGAACCGGCGCTGCGAAAGACGTTGGGAGTGCCGCTCTTTCAGGAGCAGCTGATGCAGCTCGCGGTCGACTGCGCCGGATTCTCGGCCGCCGAGGCCGACCAGCTGCGCCGCGCGATGGGGTCCAAGCGCTCGACCGAACGCATGCGACGGCTGCAGGGCCGGTTTTACGAGGGCATGCGCGCGCTGCACGGCGCCGACGACGAGGTGATCGACCGCACCTACGAAAAGCTGGAAGCCTTCGCCAATTTCGGCTTCCCGGAAAGCCATGCGCTGAGCTTCGCGTCGCTGGTGTTCTACTCGTCGTGGTTCAAGCTGCACCACCCGGCGGCGTTCTGCGCGGCGTTGCTGCGCGCCCAGCCGATGGGGTTCTACTCGCCGCAGTCGCTGGTGGCCGATGCGCGCCGGCACGGCGTGACGGTGCACGGCCCGGACGTCAACGCCAGCCTGGCGCACGCCACGCTGGAGAACGCCGGCACCGAGGTCCGCCTCGGCCTGGGTGCGGTCCGCCACATCGGCGACGACCTGGCAGAACGACTCGTCGACGAGCGAAAAGCCAACGGCCCGTTCGCTTCTCTGCTTGACCTGACGACCCGGCTGCAGCTCTCGGTGCCGCAGACCGAGGCGCTGGCGACGGCCGGGGCGCTGGGCTGCTTCGACATGTCCCGGCGCGAGGCGCTGTGGGCGGCCGGGGCCGCGGCCACCCAACGGCCGGGCCGGCTGCCCGGGGTGGGGTCGTCGTCGCACGTTCCGGCGCTGCCCGGGATGAGCGAGCTGGAACTGGCCGCCGCCGACGTGTGGGCCACCGGCGTCTCCCCGGACAGTTACCCGACGCAGTTCCTGCGGGCCGACCTGGACGCGATGGGGGTGGTGCCCGCCGCGAAGCTGGGCTCGGTGCCCGACGGCGATCGCGTGTTGATCGCGGGCGCGGTCACCCATCGGCAGCGGCCGGGCACAGCGCAGGGGGTCACGTTCATCAACCTCGAGGACGAGACCGGGATGGTCAACGTGCTCTGCGTGCCGGGGGTGTGGGCGCGGCATCGCAAGCTGGCGAACTCGGCCCCGGCGCTGCTGGTGCGCGGGCAGGTGCAAAACGCCAGCGGCGCGATCACCGTCGTCGCCGAGCGGCTGGGCCGCATCACCCTGGCGGTCGGCTCGAAGTCCCGCGACTTCCGGTGATTCGGCGGTGACAGGCCGGCCGGCCGTCTCGGTAGTCTCCACACATGACCCTCAACTTGTCCGTCGACGAAGTGCTCACCACCACCCGCTCGGTCCGCAAACGTCTCGACTTCGACAAGCCGGTGGGCCGCGACGTGCTGATGGAATGCCTCGAACTGGCGCTGCAGGCGCCCACCGGCTCCAACGCGCAAGGCTGGCAATGGATTTTCGTCGAGGACGCCGTGAAGAAGAAGGCGATCGCCGACATCTACCTGGCCAACGCCCGCGGCTACCTGAGCCTGCCGTCGGCCGAATACCCCGAGGGCGACACCCGCGGCGAGCGGATGCCCAAGGTCAAGGACTCCGCGATATACCTCGCCGAGCACATGCACGAGGCGCCGGTGCTGATGATCCCCTGCCTGGAGGGGCGGGTGGAGAAGGCGCCGCTGGGGCTCAGCGCGTCGTTCTGGGCGTCGCTGTTCCCCGCGGCGTGGAGTTTCTGCCTGGCGCTGCGCTCGCGCGGGCTGGGCACCTGCTGGACCACGCTGCACCTGATCAACGACGGCGACAAGCAGGCCGCCGAGGTGCTCGGCATCCCGCATGACCGGTACAGCCAGGGCGGGCTGTTCCCGATCGCCTACACCAAGGGCACCGACTTCCGCCCGGCCAAGCGGCTGCCCGCCGACCGGGTGACGCACTGGGACACCTGGTGACTACATCAAATTGTCCCGCTACTCAGCCCGCCGCATCGCGGCGCGCATCGTCGCCGGCCTACATCGCCCCGGCGTAGCCGTGCTGGCGCCAGGCTTCGTAGACGGCGATCGCCGCGGCGTTGGACAGGTTCAGCGAGCGACGGCCCGCCAGCATCGGGATGCGTACCTGCGCGGTGATGTGCGGGTCGGCCAGCGTGGCCGCGTCCAGCCCGGTGGGTTCGGGGCCGAACATCAGCACGTCGCCGGCCCGGTAGTCCACGTCGGCGAACGAGGTGGGCGCGTGCGAGGTGAACGCGAACACCCGCTGCGGTGACAGCGCCGACCAGGCGGCCGCCAGCGAGGCGTGCACGGTGACCGACGCGAGGTCGTGGTAGTCCAGCCCGGCCCGGCGCAGCTTGGGTTCGGACAGGTCGAATCCCATCGGCTCGACCAGATGCAATTCGCAGCCCGTCGCCGCCACCGTCCGGATGGCGTTGCCGGTGTTGGGCGGGATCCGCGGGGACACGAACATCAGCTTGAACACAACGCCGATAATGGTCGCATGGTCGAGCAGAGCTACTGGATGCAGAAGGTCGCTGCCGATCCGGGGCATTCGCAGTGGTACATCGAGCGTTTCCGCGCCATGGCCCGCGCCGGCGACGACCTGGCCGGCGAGGCCCGGTTCGTGGACGCCATGGCGCCGCGCGGGGCGCGGATTCTCGACGCCGGGTGCGGGCCCGGGCGGCTGGGCGGATATCTGGCCACGGCGGGCCACCGGGTGGTCGGCGTGGACGTCGACCCGGCGCTGATCGAAGCCGCCGAGCAGGACTACCCCGGCCCGCGCTGGCTGGTCGGCGACCTGGCCGAGCTGGACCTGCCGGCGCGCGGCATCGCCGAACCGTTCGACGTCATCGTGTCCGCCGGCAACGTCATGGCGTTTCTGGCCCCGACCACCCGTATCCAGGTGCTGAGCCGGCTGCGGGCCCACGTCGCCGACGACGGGCGGGCGGCGATCGGCTTCGGCGCCGGCCGCGATTACGAGTTCGACGAATTTCTCAACGACGCGGTCGACGCGGGCTTCGCGCCAGATCTGCTGCTGTCGACCTGGGACATGCGGCCCTTCACCGAGGACTCCGATTTCCTTGTCGCGCTGCTTCGGCCCGCCTAGGCTTTCGCGCTCGATGGTGTTTGCCAGAGGTGACCGCGCGGGGGCGGCGCAACCTTGGAGGGACCTGTCTGCTCAGTAACGATTCTGGTGGCATGCGCCGCGGGCTGTCATACTCGTCGGATTGCCACACCGACACGCACACGCCTGTCTGGCGCGGGGCGGGCAAAATAAAGCAGGAAGTTTCATGAGCCACTCGTTTCATTCAGCGCTCAGGGTCAGCGCAGCGGCCGGTCGTCCGGCCGCGATGACGTGACCATGTTCACCCGCCCGACCAACCCGGCCGAGGCGGATGTCGTAGAGCCCGCACCGACGCCCGGCGCCGATGCCGCGCCGGCCAAACGCCCGCCGACCTGGTCACTGAGCAACTGGCCGGTGCGCTGGAAGGTGCTGGCGATCGTGCTGGTCCCGCTGGTTTTGGCGACGGTTTTCGGGGTGCTGCGCATCCACGGCGCCATGGCCAACGCGGCCAACCTGCGGCTGGCCGCCACCCGCGCCGACGTGGTGCCGGTGATCACCAAGTACATGTCGGCGCTGGACGTCGCGCTGCTGGCCAGTTCCACCGGACGTGACGTCGAGGGGGCCAAGAAGAACTACGAGGCGCGCAAGGGCGAACTGCAGACCAGGCTGGACGACACCGACGTCAGCGCCGACGTCCGCTCCGGTGTGAACAACCTGCTCGACGGCGGCCAGATGTTGGTGAACAAGGCGGCCGACGCCGGCCTCGGTTTGCGGGAGCGGGTGACGCTCTACGCGCCCATCCTGCTGACGGCCGAGGACGTCATCAACGCCTCGGTGCGCGTCGACGACGAGAAGATCCGCGCGCAGGCGCAGGGCCTGAGCCGGGCGGTCGGCGCCCGCGGGCAGATGACGATGCAGAAGATCCTGGTCACCCGAGGGGCCGACCTTCCCGAGCCGCAGCTGCGGACCTCCATGGCCACCCTGGCGGGCACCGAACCGTCGACGCTGTTCGGCATGAGCGAGGTGCTGGGCGCCGGATCGGTGGAGGCCAAGACGCTGCAGCAGCAGATGGTGAGCCGGATGGCGATCATGTCCGACCCGGCCAGCGTGCTGGTCGACAACGCCGACCTGCTGCGTTCCATCCAGACCACCGACGACATCGCCGACCAGGTCATCAAGAACGCCACCGCGTCGGTGACCAAGTCGGTGCACGCCCAGGCCGCCGAGCGGCGCTCGGCCGCGATCCTGGACACCGTCCTGGTGCTGGCCGCGATCGTGATCGCGTTGGGCATCGTGCTGCTGGTGGCGCGCGCCCTGGTGCGGCCACTGCGCATGCTGCGCGACGGCGCGCTCAAGGTCGCCCACACCGATCTCGTAGAGGAGATCGCCTCGGTGAAAGCCGGTGGGGCCGAACCGGTTCCGAGCCCGCTGCCGGTGTACACGACCGAGGAGATCGGCCAGGTCGCCCACGCGGTGGACGAGCTGCACACGCAGGCGCTGCTGCTGGCCGGCGACGAGGCGCGGTTGCGGCTGCTGGTCAACGACATGTTCGAGACCATGTCGCGGCGCAGCCGCTCGCTGGTCGACCAGCAGCTGGCGCTCATCGACCGGCTGGAGCGCAACGAGGAGAACCCCGACCGGCTGGACAGCCTGTTCCGGCTGGACCACCTGGCGGCCCGGCTGCGCCGCAACAGCGCGAACCTGCTGGTGCTGGCCGGCTCGCAGCTCGCCCGCGACCAGCGCGACCCGGTGCCGCTGGAAACGGTGATCAATGCCGCCGTGTCCGAGGTTGAGGACTACCGCCGCGTCGAGGTCGCCGGGCTGCCGGAGTGCGAGCTGATCGGGTCGGCCGCGGGCGGCGCCATTCATCTGTTCGCCGAGCTGGTCGACAACGCCCTGCGCTACTCGCCGCCGACGACGTCCGCCCAGATCTCCGCGTCACGCGGCCGCGACGGGGGAGTGGTGGTGCGGATCGCCGACTCCGGTCTGGGGATGAACGACACCGACCGGCGGATGGCCAATATGCGGCTGCAGGCCGGCGGCGACGTCACCCCCGACAACGCGCGGCACATGGGACTTTTCGTGGTCGGCCGGATCGCGGCCCGGCACGGCATTCGGGTGGGGCTGCGCGGCCCCGCGGCCAACGAATCGGGCTCGGGCACCACCGCCGAGATCTACCTGCCGCCGACGGTGCTGGCCGGCCGGGCCGTCGCCGAGTCGGCGGCGCCCCGCCACATCCGCGCCGTCTCCTCGCCGAGCGCCAAGCTTGCCAGCGCGAACGCCGCCCCTGCCGAGGAAGCCGGGCAGGACGACGGCACGCTCGAGCCGGCGGCGCGCACCGGCCCGTCCGTCACGTTGCTGCCGCGCCGCAACCCGGGTTCCAGCGGCATCACCGAAGTTCCCGCGGTCCCCGCCCCGGCCGCCGAACAACAACCCCGCCGCCAGCGCCGCGAGCTGGCGACGCCCTGGTGGGAGAACGCGCCCGAGGCGACGCCCGCCGCCACGCCCGCGCCCGAACCGAAACCGGCGCCCCAGCCGGCCCGGGCGGCGTCGGACACCTCGGCGTTCTTCTCCGCACGCTCGCGGGAGTCCGACAGCCGCACGCAGGACCGGCAAGAGCAGCCGGCCCCGGTGGCGTCCATCCCGTCGGCCCCGAAGACTCCGGCGGGTCCGGCCGACGACGACGTCATCTACCGGCGGATGCTGTCGGAGATGCTCGGCGACCCGCACGACCTGGTCAACAGCCCCGACCTGGATTGGCAGTCGGTCTGGGACCGTGGCTGGACACTGGCGGCCGCGGCCGACGAAAAGCCCGTCGAGGCCCACACCACCGACCACGGCCTGCCGGTGCGCACGCCGGGTGCGCGGCTGGTGCCCGGCGGCGCCAACGGCATCGAACAGGACGAGCTGGCCGAGCCGGACCAGGGGCGCAGCGGCCGATCCCCGTCGCACCGGGAGCCGCAGCACGCGGCCACCGGCCCCTTGGCCCGGGACCCCGAGGCTGTTCGCGCCTCGTTCAGCAACCATTTCGGTGGCGTGCGCAGTGGACGCTCGCACGCCCGTGAAACCGATCAAGGATCCGACGAATAATGACCTCCCCCGACAACTCCCTCGACTGGCTGGTGACCAGGTTCGCCCGCGAGGTCCCCGGCGTCGCCCACGCGCTGCTGGTCTCCGTCGACGGGCTGCCCATCGCCGCCAGCGAACATCTCCCGCGGGAACGCGCCGACCAGCTGGCCGCCGTGGCCTCCGGACTGGCCAGCCTCGCCACCGGCGCCGCGCAGCTGTTCGAGGGCGGCCAGGTGCTGCAGTCGGTGGTTGAGATGCAGAACGGCTACCTGTTGTTGATGCGGGTCGGGGACGGCTCGCACCTGGCCACGCTGGCCGTGGCGTCGTGCGACATCGGTCAGATCGGCTACGAGATGGCCGTCCTCGTCGAACGGGTGGGTGGTGTGGTGCAGTCGACCCGCCGGTCGGCCGTGCAGCAGCACTCGTGAGCCGCGATGGACACCTCCCAGAACTGGCCGGCGCACCGTAAGGGGAACCTGGTCCGTCCGTACACCCTGACGTCCGGGCGCACCGACACCAACGTCGACCTGCCCCTCGAGGCGCCGATTCAGACCCTGCAGGCCGGCCTGACGCACCGGTGGCCGCCCAACGACGCGCGAGGCAGAATCATCCAGCTGTGCGTCGACAGCCCGTCGGTCGCCGAAATCTCGGCCCGGTTGGACCTTCCGCTCGGCGTTGCGCGCGTCCTGGTCGGGGATCTGGTGCTGTCCGGCTACCTTCGAGTGCATAAGACGTTGTCCGAGCGTTCCACCAGAGACGAGCGCCACGAACTCATAGGAAGGACACTGCGTGGCTTACGCGCACTCTGACGTGCAGCCCGATTCCGGCACCCACGCGTCGACCAAGATCGTGATCGCCGGCGGATTCGGGGCCGGCAAGACCACCTTCGTCGGGGCGGTGTCGGAGATCATGCCGCTGCGCACCGAGGCGATGCTGACCGACGCCTCGACCGGCGTCGACGCGCTCGAGGCCACCCCGGACAAGCGGACCACCACCGTGGCAATGGATTTCGGGCGCATCACCCTGGCCGAAGACCTGGTGCTCTACCTGTTCGGCACGCCCGGGCAGCGCCGCTTCTGGTTCATGTGGGACGACCTGGTGCGCGGCGCGATCGGCGCGGTCGTGCTGGTCGACTGCCGGCGCCTGCAGGACAGCTTCGCCGCGGTCGACTTCTTCGAGCACCGCAACCTGCCCTTCCTCGTCGCGGTCAACGAATTCGACGGCGCGCCCCGCTATCCGGCCGCCGAGGTGCGCGAGGCGCTGACCCTGCCGCCGCACATCCCGGTGATCAGCATCGACGCCAGGGATCGCCGGTCGGCGACCGACGCCCTGATCGCGGTCAGCGAATACGCCCTGGCCAGCCTGTCGGCCAATTGACCACGCGGTGGGTCGACCAGGAGTTCGAGGGCCACGACTTCACCGACGACGACCTCAGCCGGCTGCAGACCGAGCGGGTCATGTTCACCGAATGCAATTTCGGCGGCGCCAACCTCGCCGAGTCGCAGCACCGCGGATCGGCCTTCCGTAACTGCACGTTCCGGCGGACGTCGTTGTGGCACAGCACGTTTTCGCAGTGCAGCATGCTCGGCTCGGTGTTCGTGCAGTGCCGGCTGCGGCCGATCACGTTCGACGAGGTCGACTTCACGCTCGCCGTGCTCGGCGGCATCGACCTGCGCGGCGTGGATCTGAGCGGCTGCCGGCTGCGGGAAGCCGGCCTGGTGGAGGCCGACCTGCGCAAGGCCGTGTTGCGTGGCGCGGACCTGCGCGGCGCGCGGACCGCCGGCGCCCGCCTGGACGATGCCGACCTGCGCGGCAGCACCGTGGATCCGGCGCTGTGGACCACGGCCTCGCTGGCCGGCGCCCGCGTCGACGTCGACCAGGCCGTCGCCTTCGCGCTCGCGCACGGGCTGCGGCTGGACGGCTGACCCATCAGCGGCTGCTCGTTCAGCGGGTGAGCCGGATGCGCCACCGCACCAGTGCCGCGTAGGCGACGGTGAGCACTGCGAGCATGCCCATGTCGAACAGCCAGGCCGTCGGCGTGTGCTCGAAGTGGCTGTCCCGCGGGCTCTGCGGGCCGGGCGACACCGCCCACAGATCGACCGTCGCCCCCTGCGCCGCGTAGCCCCACCGCGAGGGCACCAGCCAGGACAGCTGGTCGAGGAAGATCCGGTGGGTGACCGGCACCATGCCGCCGGAAAGCACCATCTGCATCATCAGCGACACCACCAGCAGCGGCATGATCTGCTCGTTGGAGCGCGCCAGCGCCGAGAGCAACAGGCCCAGCATCGCCGCAGCGACACACGTCGCGGCGACCCCCGCGAACAGCTCGAGGGTGGCGTTACCGAGCAGCACCGCCGGCCGCGTCGGCGGCCCCTTGCCCACCACCACGATGGCCGTGGCGATGGCCGCCTGGATGACGGCGAACGTGCAGAACACCGCCACCTTGGCCAGCAGGTAGGCCGTGCTCGACAGGCCGACGGCCTGTTCGCGCCGGAAGATCGGCCGCTCGCCGATCAGGTCGCGAATGGTCAGCGCGGTGCCCATGAACGCGGCGGCCATGGTGAGCAGGGTCAGGATCATTCCGGCCTCGCCGGCCGACTCGCTCATCGGATCGGCGTAGCCGAAACCGACGCTGCCGGGCACGGTCAGCGACAGTGCGCCCATCACGAACGGCAGCACCGCCAGGAACAGGAAGTAGGCGCGGTCGGAGACCACCAGCCGGACCTGGCGGCGGGCGATCGTGGAGAACTGGCGGCGCTTGCTGGTGCGCGCCGGGACGCCCAGCTCGGCCGGCGCCTCGGTCAGCGCGGGCGGCGGCGGTTTGTTCTGCTCCAGGAAGCGGCGATTGGCCTCGTCCGGATTGGCGCCCACCTTGGCGAAGATGTGCGCCCAGTTGGTGGTGCCCATGGCCCCGCCGATCTGGCCGGGCGGACCCAGGTAGGCCGTCTTGCCGCCGGGCGCCATCAGCAGCACCTGGTCGCAGACGTCGAGGTAGGTCAGCGAGTGCGTGACCACCAGCACGACGCGGCCGGCGTCGGCGAGCTGTCGCAGCATGGTCATGACCTGTAGGTCCAGCGCCGGGTCCAGGCCGGAGGTCGGCTCGTCGAGAATCAGCAGCGACGGCCCGGTCAGCAGTTCCAGCGCGACCGACGCGCGCTTGCGCTGACCGCCGGACAGGTTGTCGACCCGGGTGTTCGCGTGCTCGGTCAGGCCCAGCTCGTCGAGGACCTGGGCGACCACCTGCTCGCGGTCGGACTTGCTGGTGTCGGGCGGCAGGCGCAGCTCGGCGGCGTAGCCGAGCGCCTGGCTGACCGTCAGCTGCCGGTGCACGACGTCGTCCTGCGGGACCATCCCGATCCTGGTACGCAGCGAGGCGTACTCGGTGTGGATGTTGTGGCCCTCGAAGGTGACCGAGCCCGACGACGGGGTGGCGTACCCGGCGATCAGCCGCGACAGCGTGGTCTTGCCCGCGCCCGACCCGCCGATCAGCGCGGTCAGCGTGCCGGGCCGGGCGACGAACGAGATCCGCTCCAGCAGGTTCTTGCCGTCGACGCCGAAGTTGACCTCGCGCACCTCCAGACCGCCGGCACGGCTCGCCGCCTCCTGGCGGCGAACCAGCATCCCGTTGTGGAACACCAGGTCGACGTTGCCGATCGTCACCACGTCGCCGTCGGACAGCACCGCCGAACCGACCCTGACACCGTTGACGAAGGTGCCGTTGCTGCTGTTCGCGTCGCGGATCTCGGCGCCGGCCGGGGTCGGGTTCAGGAAGGCGTGATGGCGTGAGGCCAGCACGTCGGGCACGACGATGTCGTTGCTGAGCGCGCGCCCGATCCAGGCGGCGCGGCCGGCCTGCGGCCGGAGCTCGGAGTCGGACCCCGGCACGCCGACCCACGTGGTCGGGAATTCGCCGGCGTCACCGGCGCGGCCGGCCTGGGTGGGCGGGTTCAGCGCGGTGGGATGCGGCCCGGACTGCGGTGCGGCGCGGGTCGCGCCGTCCGGCGGCACGATCGGAGCGGCCGACCTGCGCTGGACGTCACGCATCGGGAAGGGTCGCGACGGCCGCGCCGACGGCCTCGGCGGCTGCGCAACCGGTCGGGACGGGGCCGTCGCCGGACGCGGGCCGGCGGCCGCCGCCGGCGCGGCGGGCCGCGCGGTGATGATGGGGATCGACTTCGTGGTCGGCGGCAGCAGGCCGACGCTGCCCGTGTGCTGGCCCACTTCGAAGGTGATTCGCGGGCCGTCCGGCTTGCCGATGTTGATCGTCTGGCCGTCGTGGATGTCGACGACCGGCACCCGCTGGCCGTCCAGGTAGATCCCGTTGAGTGAGTTGTTGTCGACGGCCAGCCACCGCCCCTGATCGAAGCGCAGCAGCACGTGCGCGCGGGCGATCAGCGGGTGCGCCACGCGCAGGTCGGCGCGCAGGTCGCTGCCCACGACCACGTCACGGCCGGCGGCGAAACTACCTTCGGAGCGGTCAGATCGAGCCGTCAGCACGGGCTGCGCAGGTCGAGTCATCACATCCAGGTTGGGTCGAGGTTGGGGCGCCGGCCTAGCGTTTCAGCCGGATATGCCAGCGGACGAAGCCGGTGTAGCCGATCGACAGCGCGGCGAGCATGAACATGTCGAACACGAAAATATGCTTGGAGTGCTGCCAGATCGGGTCGTTGGTCGGGATCTGCTTGACCTTCACCAGCGACGGGAAGTCGATCGAGGACGCGCCCGCCGCGTAGCCCCACCGGGCGGGCGTCAGCCACGCCATCTCTTCGAGGCCGAAGCGCTGATACACCGGGATCATGCCGCTGGAGAACACCAGCTGGGACATGATCGACACCACCAGCAGCGGCATGATCTGCTCGTTCGACTGCGCCAGCGCCGACAGCAGCAGGCCGAGCATCGCCGAGGCCACACAGGTGCCCGCGACGGTGACGAACAGCGAGAAGGTGGAGTTGCCGAAGAACTGGGGATGCGCGGTCGGCGCGCCCTTACCCAGCCGCACGATCGTGGTCGCGATCGCCGCCTGGCCGGTGGCGAAAACACAGAACACCGCGATCTTGGCCAGCAGATAGGCGGTGGTGGACAGCCCCACCGCCTGTTCTCGCTTGAAGATGGCGCGCTCGCCGATCAGGTCGCGGATGGTCAGGGCGGTGCCCATGAACACGGCACCGATGTTCAGCAGCACCATGATGTACTGCGGCTGCGTCGGCGCCGGACCCATCGGGTCGGCCGGACCCAGGCCCGGGTGCGGGCCCTTCACCGTCAGCGACAACGCGCCGATGAGGAACGGCAGGATCGCCAGGAAGATCGTGTAACCGCGGTCGGACACGACGAGGCGGACCTGGCGGCGGGCGATCGTGGACAGCTGCCGCCACAGGTTGGTTTGCGGTGGTTCGCCCAGATCCGCCGGACTCTCCGGGGTCGGTGGCTGCGACGACTGCTGGTTGCGCTCCTTGAAGCGGCGGTTGGCCTCGTCCGGGTCGGCGCCCACCTTGGCGAAGATGTCGGCCCAGTTGCGGGTCCCCATGGCGGACTCGACCTGGTCGGGCGGCCCGCAGAACGCGGTCTTCCCGCCGGGCGCGACCAGCAGGATCTGGTCGCACACGTCCAGGTAGGACACCGAGTGGGTCACCACCAGCACCACGCGGCCGGCGTCGGCCAGCTGGCGCAGCATCAGCATGACCTGACGGTCCAGCGCCGGGTCCAGACCCGACGTCGGCTCGTCGAGCAGCAGCAGCGACGGCTGGGTGAGCAGCTCGAGGGCGACCGAGGCGCGCTTGCGCTGGCCGCCGGAGAGCTTGTCGACCCGCGTGTCGGCGTGCTGGGTCATGTCCAGTTCCTCGAGCACCTGCGCGACGACGCGGGCTCGTTCCTCTTTGCTGGTGTCCGGCGGCAGGCGAAGCTCGGCGGCGTAGTTCAGGGCCTGGTTGACCGTCAGCTGGCGGTGCACGACGTCGTCCTGCGGGACCATGCCGATCCTGCTGCGCATGGACGCGTACTCGGTGTGGATGTTGTGGCCCTCGAAGGTCACATTGCCCGAGGTCGGGCTGGTATAGCCGACGATCAGCCGCGACAGGGTGGTCTTGCCGGCGCCCGACCCCCCGATGATGGCGGTCAGGGTCCCGGGCCGGGCGGTCAGTGAGATGTGGTCGAGCAGCTGCTTGCCGTGCTCGACGGTGTAGCAGACGGAATTGACCTCGAGCCCGCCGGTGCGCGTCGCCGCCTCGGTGCGCCGGACCAGGCTGTCGCCGGTGAACACCAGGTCGACGTTGCCGATGGTGACCACGTCGCCCTCGGTCAGCACCGCCGAGCCGACCCGGACGCCGTTGACGAACGTCCCGTTGACGCTGTGCGCGTCGCGGATCTCGGTGCCCAGCGGCGTCTGGATCAAGAAGGCGTGGTGGCGCGAGGCCAGGACGTCCTGGATGACGATGTCGTTGTCGGTGGCCCGGCCGATGGTCTGCGACCCGGCCGGCTTCTGGATCGCGCCGGAGCGCGACGGCAGCAGCGCCTGGAACATCTTCGTCGCCAGGTTTGCCACCTCGGGTGGTTTGGCGGAGACGGGCGGGGCCATCTGGGTGTGCGGGCTGGCCGAGACGGATCTGATCAACCGGATCGCCGCCGATGGCGCCCGGCACCAGCTGCATTCGGCGTGCACGCACTGCAATCAGTGCATGCCGACGATCTACA
>NZ_LZKI01000073.1 GCF_001672755.1 Mycobacterium colombiense
GCGCTGGTAGAGGTCTCGCCACAGGTCGAGCGCCGGCACTTCGGGGTACCAGACGAACCCCGAGTAATCGGCGTCGCGGGCCGCCACGATGCCGCCCGGCGCGCACACTCGCCGCATCTCGCGCAGGGCTGCTACCGGATCGGCAACGTGCTGCAACACCTGATGGGCGTGCACGACATCGAAAGTGCCGTCCGGGAATTCGAGGTTGTGCACGTCGGCGGTCGCGAACGAGACGTTGGACAGATTGCGACGCCTGACTTCGGCGCGGGCAACATCGAGCACGTCGGCGACCTGGTCGACGGCGGTGACCGCCCCGGGCGCGACGAGGGTGGCCAGGTCAACGGTGATGGTGCCGGGTCCGCACCCGACGTCGAGCACGGACAGCCCCGGCTTCAGGTACGGCAGCAGGTATGCGGCGGAGTCCTCGGCGGTGCGTCGCTGATGGGAGCGCAACACCGACTCGTGGTGTCCGTGTGTGTAGGTCGCTCGATGTTCGTCGTTCACTGTGGCCCCTTGCCTGCCGCGTCTCGACTGGCAGCTTACGCCCAGCGGCCATAATATGAAATGCGTGTCTCATATTATGAGATATCCTAGTCGACGGGAACGTTGAGTATCGGTTGGTCGACACCGGCTCCCGGCCCGTCGAAATGCCACCACTCCCCCGAATACACCTTCAAGCCGCCGTAGGTCATGGCCGACCGCAGCGCGGCCCGGTTCGCCACCGCGTCGGGGCTGATGCCCTGGGTATTGAAAGCGGTTGCCCGAGAGCTGAAGTCATCGAAGTCGGTGCCCATGTCGGCCAGACAGAGCCCACCCGCGTGTTGCCCGGACGGACACGGCTGCTGCGGCGTCGTGAAGGTCACGTCGACGGAACGCCCCGATTCATGGCTGTGCGCGTACGGACCCGGACGGGCGACCCACGCTGGGTTGGGGACCAGGTTGAACATCTTGACCTGAACGTCGTGCGGCCGATAGCAGTCCCAGAACACCAGGAGGTGGCCCTGCGGGCGCAGCGCGCCGGCCGCGGCGGCCAGGCCGGGCGCCATCGATTGGTGCACAAGGCATCTGGCGTCGGAAGGGTACAGCTGGGTGTGGGTGAAGTTATTGGTGGTCGCGTAGCGCAGATCGAGCACCGCGTCGGGAACGACGGTACGGATGTCCACGAAGCCTGCCGCACGCGCGGCGTCGCTGACCGGCGGCACATCGGGGCCTGCCTGGGCGGTGAGTGGCCCGCTCACCCAGGCAAGCGCCAGCGCGACCGTCAATAGCAGCACCCACGCGAGACGCATTCGGACATTATCCCGATTGGTCGGTCCGGATCGGGTGAAGCACTAGATGATGTCGCAGCCGACGGGGCAGCGGCTTCCGAAAGATGGAGAGGTCCGGAAACACCAGTGGGCTGGTGCGAAGTAACCGCACCAGCCCACCGTGATGTTTGTGAAGTTCTAGACGGTACTGACTCCTACTGCCTGGGGCCCCTTGGCTCCTTGCTCAACCTCAAACTGAACGCGCTGGTTTTCGTCGAGCGAGCGATAGCCGTTTCCCTGGATTTCGGAGTAGTGGACGAAGAGGTCCTTCGTGCCGTCATCAGGGGTGATGAAGCCGAAGCCCTTTTCACCGTTGAACCATTTCACAGTTCCCTGTGCCATTTACTTACTTCTCTCATTCAAATGCGGATGTACCAAAAACATCCATGCGGGCTCAGGGTAGCACGAAGTCGGCTGTATTTTGAAAATAGTTGCGTCGCTTGCCAATTCATTCATCAGCCGTGGCCATCCGAGTGATCAGCGGAATCAGCGCGCCCAGGCTGTGACGTAGCCGCCCTCTTTGGATGCAGAAAGCACGCCCGGGCCGCATCTCACCTGAGCGGGGCATGCATGCATGGCGCCGGCTGCCTGTAGAGTGGAGGAAGACCGCGTTCTAGCGGTCACCCCGAGTCGCGAACGAAAACGCCGTGCGATTCGATCGTCGTCCGACGCCACGTAACGATGCGTATCGGCCGAACTCTTCATTCGGAAGGACAGCCCATGGACCAGTCGAACCTGTTTTCCCACCCCGAGGCACCGAAGTATGTCGCTTCGGGCGAAACCACTGCGAAACCGGTCGAGCACCCGACGTTTTCCGATCGGCCCGATACGGAGGCTGTCGGTTCGTCAAATTGCCGTCCCTGATCGGCGTTGCAGCGCTGGAACGTCAGGATGCTTTGGCGTACCTCCGGACCAGTTCGCCTTCTCCGAACGTACTGGTTCGCTGCTGACCGTTATCGTCCCGACTGAAAAATGTCCACTGCCCCGGACCACTCTGCGGACCACTGATCATCGTGACCGTCAGACGCAATTCGGTGGGACGCCGCGTGCCGATGATGTCACCGACCCGGATCTGCGACGGGTGGATCTCGACCGCGTCACACCAGTTCGCTCTTGCCATGTAATCCGTTCCTCGCCGTCGCCACCACCCTACCCGTCATCCCGCTCCAAGCGGCAGATGGTAGGAATCGTCTCCTCATCCCTTGCACCGCAAGGGATTTGTTGCGGTGGACAGTGACAAGCTTGAGCTGCCGGGCGAATTCCCCAGACGCGTCCGGCCAATCCGTGCCGTGCTTGCGCGCTGTCGCCGGCCACCCGACCGCCCGGGCGGCCCGGTGGTGGCGTAGCGTTCAAGCCGAGCCGTTCGTTGTCAGCGGTGGTCCACCGCATTGTCGGCGCGGATGACACCCCGGCAATGTGATTCCTCCGTTGGTCCCGCACCCGCGGGCTCGACGACGCCGAGCGCGAAGGCACCGCCCATGGGTTATGCAATCCCGGCCATCACCCATTGGCGGAAGGCTCCGACAAATTCTGCGGATAACCGCACCTTTGTGACTAGGTGCGCGAATTGCCGACTGCGGTACTTCCGATGAGCTACGCGGCCAGGACCCGGCGCCAGGCCACTCCCATCCGGCTATCGATTGCTCGCCACCTCGGCCGCGATATCGACGGCGCATGGTGGCCGCGTGCAGATCGCATCACCAATGAATTACCCGAGCTCGTTGCGGTCCTGACTCCGTTGCTCGGGGATGTCACTTCCATCAATGTGAACTGGTCATCGCTGCAGCGGCCACCCGATTTCAACTGGCCGGGGTGGGAAGGCAAGCGCCAGCACGTCATGACGGTGAGCGGCGCACGTGGTTGCGCGAACCTGCTGATCGTCTCTTACGCGACCCACAGCGCGTTGGCCCTGATGGTGCTGCGCTGCGCCGCGAACCTGCCTGTCGAGGGTGCCGACCGCGCTAAACCCGCATATATTGCCGCGGAGGCGATCCTGCGGGCCGCACAACGACAATGTGAACGGTCTTCTGGATACTAGCCCGCGACCAGCGCTATATCCCACCGCGATATCGCCAAGGCGTTCAAGGTGGTTCGGGGCTTGAGGGAGCTGTGAGGAGGGGCCGTAATGCCGCTGATCGACCTGACGTTCGTTCGTGGCTCGCTGGGCGAGCAGGCCCTGAGTCGACTGGCCGACGAACTGGTCACCGTGCTGCTGCGCGCCGAACGCGCGCCGGACACACCGTTTTTGCGCGACAACACGTGGTTGTACCTGCATCCGCTGGAGGAGGCCGAACTCTCGATCGGCGGGCGCGGGCCCGGCGAGCCCCGGTTCAGGGTCGACTTGACGGTGTTCGAGGGCGGCCTGGATCAGGCCCGCAAGGAACAACTCGCCGCCGACGTGCACGCCGCGGTGTGCGCTGCGGCGGGAATCGATCCGCAGGGTGCACGGGCCTTTCACGTTTGGACGTTGATCCACGAGATTCCGGAGGGAAATTGGGCCGGTGGCGGCAACGTCATCTACTACCAGCAGGTGAAAGGCCTTGCGGCACAGGATTAGTGCGCGTCAGTCGGCCTGAGTGAACTCGATGTGCAACTCCTTGAGCCCGCGCAGCAAGAACGTGGACTCGTAGCGGTAGTCGCGATTGGGCGCTACGCCGTGCTTGGCCTCACTGATCCGGATGTCGCGCGTTCGGTCCAGGAGGCGGTTGATGGTGATCTGGCCTTCCACGCGCGCCAGCGGTGCGCCCGCGCAGGTGTGGATTCCGCGACCGAACGCGATGTGCTCGCGGACGTTCTTCCGGTCAGCCTGGAATTCGTTGGGATTCTCGAATTTTCGGGGGTCCCGGTTGGCCGCTCCCAGGCACAGCATGATGACCGTGCCGGCCGGAATGTGCACTCCGCCCAGGGTGGTGGACTTGCGCGCCAGCCGGAAGTCGACCTTCGTCGGGCTTTGCATGCGCAGTGCCTCTTCGATGAACGAGCCGATCAGGCTTCGGTCGGCGCGCAGCCGCGCCTGAAGCTCGGGTTGGTCACCGAGCACCTGCACCGCGGCGCTCAACAGTTTGGTCACGGTCTCCTGGCCGGCAGCGAACAGGAAGGTGGCCGGCCGGACGACCTCCAAAAGCGGTGGGGTCGAGCCGTCGGGGTACGTGGCGGTGGCCAGGCCGGTCAGCACGTCCTCGCGCGGGCGTTCCCGCCGATCGGCGATGTAGGCGCTGAACAGGTCATCGAGATAGTGCAGCGGGTTGCTGCCCACAGGTTCGTGATCGAGCGCGCCCACCCTGGCGCCCGGCGCGTTACCGGCCCCGAGATTGCGGCGAATCTCGGCACGGTCCTCGTCGGGAACCCCGAGCAGATCGGCGATCGCCAGCGTCGCGAACGGCTTGGCGTACTCGCCGAGGAACTCACACTGACCGTTGGCGGTGAACTCGTCAAACTGCCGGTCCGCCAATTGCCAGATGTAGTCCTTGTTTTCCTGCAGGCGGCGCGGTGTGAGCAGCCGTCCCAGCAGGGAACGCGCCTTTTCGTGCTCGGGTGGGTCCATGACGACCATGTGCTCGAAGATCGGGAACTCGTGGCGGTGCGCCTCGATCTGGTCGCTTATGTCGTCCCCTTCCGGGGTGAACGGCAGCGGCGGGAACGGACCGCCAATCGCGTTGACCGCGGAGAACGAGGCGACGTCTTTGAAGGCGGCCTGGACCTCCTGGTAACCGGTGACGGCCACGACCCCGTAATGCGGCTCGCGGAACACTGGGCCCTGGCCGCGCAGGTAATCCCAGTAGGCGTACGGATCTTGCGCGATGTCGGCGTCGGTGAAGTAGTCGACGTCGGCGAGTTCGGTCATGGGTTCGATTCCTTTTCCTGGCCTGCCAAATGGCGCATCACGCGTCCCCGGCGACCACGCTGATGGCTTGACGAGGGCAGGCGGCCACGGCGGCTTCGACGCTGTGGCGCAACGCTTCCCCCGGTTCCTCGTCGCAGGCCGCGACGTCGTCACCGAGCTCGAAAACCTCGGGGGCGATCTCCACGCACAGGGCGTGCGCCTCACACAGCCGGGGATCCACCCGGACACTCAGATGTGCGGTCGTCATCGTCCCCTCCATTCCGGTTGACTCCGGCTTACGCCCTAACAACGCTGATCGATCGACCAAATTGCTAAGATGCGGTATGCCTACCACGGATCGCGCGAGCCGGTCAAGCAAGACCGGCACGCCCAGTCCCGCGGCGACTCGCCAAAACAAGAGGGGCGCCGATGCGGGGGCGCGCGGCAAGCTGATCGAGGCCACCGCACGAATCATGCGCGAAGAGGGCTATGCCGCGGCCACGTCACGGCGGGTGGCCGCGGAGGCCGGCGTCAAGCAGGCCCTGGTTTATTACTACTTCCCGACCATGGACGATCTGTTCGTCGAGGTGCTGCGCGCCGGAGCCGAGACCGCGCTGGCACGCATGCGCGCCCTGCTGGCCGACGACGACCCACTGCAAGCGCTGTGGCTGATGAACAGCGATTCCGCGGTGACGACACTGAATGCCGAGTTCATGGCATTGGCCAACCACCGCAAGGCAATTGGCGCCGAACTCAAGGCCTACGCCGAACGGGTCCGCGACATCGAGACGGCGGCCGTGACGATGGTGCTGCGCGCCAACCACGTCGATCTCGAGGAATTCCCGCCGGTGGCCGTCTCGATGCTGATCGCGCAGGTGGCGCGCAGCCTGTGCAACGAGAGCGCGGTCGGCGTCACCCAGGGGCACGACGAGTTGCGCGCGTTCGTCGAACGCCAGATGAGTCTGCTGAAGGCGCCCGCGGCCGGACCGAGACCGAGCAGCTAGGGTCGGCCGCCCCTCCCGCGGCGATCCCCACACCATTGCCGCCGCGCGGCACCAAAATCGTGCAACCGTCCCGGCGCCTGTTGACACTGCGGCCAAATGGTGCCACCCTTCCTGATCGATCGACAAATAATCGAAATCGACCACAGGCGCGCCGGGCCGTCGTCATCCCGGCCTTTCGGATCAGTGAGGTGCAGTCATGGGCGGACGAGTCGAGGGCAAGGTCGCGTTCATCACCGGGGCGGCCCGGGGCCAGGGCCGCAGCCACGCGGTGCGCCTGGCGCAGGAGGGTGCCGACATCATCGCCGTCGACATCTGCACCCCGATCAGCAGCAGCAGTGAGATTCCGCCGTCGACACCGGATGATCTTGCCGAGACGGCCGACCTCATCAAGGGACTCAACCGCCGCATCGTGACCGCGGAAGTCGACGTGCGCGACTACTACGCCCTGAAAGCGGCGGTGGACAGCGGAGTCGAACAACTCGGCCGACTGGACATCATCTGCGCGAACGCCGGGATCGGCAACGGCGGCCAGACTCTCGACAAAACCAGTGAAGACGACTGGCGAGACATGATCGACGTCAACCTCTCCGGCGTCTGGAAGACAGTCAAAGCAGGTGTGCCGCACCTGATTTCCCAGGGTCAGGGCGGATCGATCATTTTGACCAGCTCCGTCGGCGGGCTCAAGGCCTACCCGCACACCGGTCACTACATCGCCGCCAAACACGGCGTAGTCGGACTGATGCGTACCTTCGCGGTCGAACTCGGCCAGCACTTCATCCGGGTGAACTCCGTTCACCCGACCAACGTGAACACGCCCATGTTCATGAACGAGGGAACGATGAAACTGTTCCGGCCAGATCTGGAGAATCCCGGCCCGGACGACCTCAAGGTCGCCGCGCAGTTCATGCACGTACTGCCGGTCGGCTGGGTCGAGCCGGTGGACATCAGCAACGCGGTGCTTTTCCTGGCTTCCGACGAATCACGTTACATCACAGGCCTTCCCGTCACCGTCGATGCCGGGAGCATGCTCAAGTAACACTATCCGCCGGTCGCCGGTCCGACCCGACGCCCTGTCGCCCCGGAGCGCAACCTGGCGGCCGCGGACAGTTCATAGCCGCGACATCTCCCGTCAGGTTCAGGCCTCATCAGTTCCGCTATTACGATCAGCCAATGCGCGCGGTCGAACGCGAGCTGGCCGGAGAACGCGAGGGCAGGTCGATGACGACGAGCGAAGAACGCAAGGCCGCAACCGAGTCGCCCGAGGGCGAGCAGGCAAGCACGCCAGAAGAAGACGGTAAACCCAGACACCGCGGCGTCATCCAGCCTTTCACCGCGCTCTGTGTCCGGTATGTCGAAGGGCTGATGCCCGACCCCTACCTGTTCGCGGTCATCCTCACCGTCATCGTCGCCGCTCTGGTTGCGCTCCTGGTGCACGGCGCCTCGGCGGGCGGCATGCTCAAGGCGTGGTACGGGGGCGTATGGGGATCGCAGAATATCTTCACGTTCGCCTTCCAGATGGTCCTGATCCTCGTCACCGGCTACACGCTCGCCGAGGCGCCAGTTCTCAAGCGGGCCATCGTTTATATCGCGAGCAAGCCGCGGACCCAGGTGCAGGGAGCCCTGCTCTGTTTCGGCTTGAGCGCGGCACTGTCCCTCTTGAACTGGGGGCTCGGGTTGGTCGCAGGTGCGCTGATCGCGCGCCAGGTCGCGAAGCGTTTCACCGACACACATTTCGGCTACCTCATCGCCGCGGCGTTCATGGGCTTCATCGTCTGGACGCAGGGACTGTCGTCGTCGATCGCGCTGGCGAACACGGACGACGGCAGCCCAATCAACGTGATCCACAAGATGACTGGCGCCACGGTGCCGCTCAGGCTGACGATCTTCGAGCCCTACAGCTGGCTGTCGGTGATCGTCGTGCTGGCGCTGCTCGCGCTTGCGATCTGGCGCATGCAGCCGACGCGAAGCCTTGCGCCCGATCCCGCCGTGTTCGAGGACGAGGGCCAGCCCGAGGCCAAGACCGAGGGCAAGCGATCGTTCGCCGAATGGCTGGAAAACCAGTGGATCCTCAACGTCGCTGTGTTCGCCGCTGGCATCGCCTACTTCTGCCTCAGCGGCTTCACGCTGAACATCTCGTCGATGATCATGTTGTTCACGATCACCAGCGCGCTGCTGCACCGCACGCCGATCCGGTTCATCCGGGCTTTCACCGGTGCCGCGAAGGTGTCCGGTCCGCTGCTGCTGCAGTATCCGCTCTACGGCGGTCTGGTCGCACTGCTCGGCTACGCACCCCCGCACGCCGGCGGTAAGGCCGTGCCCCTGCAGACGCTGCTGGCCCACGGGCTGGTGAGCGGCGCAACGCAGTACACGCTGCCGTTCCTGACCTTCATCGGCTCGTTGATCATCAGCTTGTTCGTGCCGTCCGGCGGCGGGCACTGGGCCGTGCAGGGCCCGATCGCGATCGACTCGGCGCGCGCGCTCGGTCAGACCTCGCCGGCCTACCTCGGGTTGATGTCCATGGCGGTCGCCGTCGGCGAGGGGGTCGCGAACATGATCCAGCCCTTCTGGTTGCTGCCCCTGCTCGCGATCGCGAAACTCAATGTCCGTCAGGTGATGGGCTTCACGATCGTCGCGTTCCTGATCGGGTTGGTGGTGTTGGGTGCCACCACTCTGATTGCGCCCTACGTGGTTTGACGCCGCGCGACACGAGAACTCGCGGATCCTTGGTGGCCAGGGGCGGGATCGAACCGCCGACCTTCCGCTTTTCAGGCGGACGCTCGTACCGACTGAGCTACCTGGCCGGAGGGCAGCGATTGCCTCGCCGCGCTTGGCGACCCTGACGGGACTCGAACCCGCGACCTCCGCCGTGACAGGGCGGCGCGCTAACCAACTGCGCCACAGGGCCTTGCTGCTGCTCCGCGTCACCGCGTCGCGTACCCCCAACGGGATTCGAACCCGTGCTACCGCCGTGAAAGGGCGGCGTCCTAGGCCACTAGACGATGGGGGCCAGAACCGAATCACTCCGGGGTACTCGCAACGTGGTTTCGTTGGGAGCCACGTCAGCTTAGGTCACGGTGTGCCCAATCCTCAAACGAGCCTCGATTTCGGTCCAAGTATCCTGAATCTCCGCGGCCCCTATAGCTCAGTTGGTAGAGCTACGGACTTTTAATCCGCAGGTCCCAGGTTCGAGCCCTGGTGGGGGCACCACAACGCGCACGTCCCGGCGGTGCGCGCCGGAAAGCCGGCTCATCGCCCGAGCACCGCGCTGCTGTAGGTGACATCGGCGAAAGCCGCCGCGACGTCGTCGTCCGCGTAGACAAACCCGTTGGCCGCATGCAGCTCCGCAATGGTCTGCGAGTCGGTCTGCCAGCCGCACCGGCTCAGGTGGTCGACGATGTGGCTGCGCCGGCCGTGGTAGACGAGATCGTTGAAGTCGATCTCGAACCCGAGTTCGCTCATCCGGTCGTGGTGGGCGCGCCACCGCGGATCGGTGAAAACGGCAGTGTCAGGCACGAATTCGAAGGCGAGACGGCTGGCGGGGGCACTCAGCGTCGTGATGTTGTCGAACAGCGCGTCTTGCGCTTTGTCGGGCAGGTACACCACCAGGCCTTCGGCGCTCCATGCCGACGGCG
Source organism: Mycobacterium colombiense (assembly GCF_001672755.1). Taxonomy (GTDB): domain Bacteria; phylum Actinomycetota; class Actinomycetes; order Mycobacteriales; family Mycobacteriaceae; genus Mycobacterium; species Mycobacterium colombiense_C. The sequence goes on from NZ_LZKI01000073.1 coordinate 9,767, forward strand.
CCTGCGGATCGAATCCTGCCGCCTGCAGGGCCGAGGCCCAATCGTCGCGCAGGTCGATGGCGACGGTGCGCCGCTCGGCGGTCGGCTCGGCTCCCAGGTCGCCCAGCGTCAGCGTCTTGAATTCGATCACCTCCGGCATGTCGACCTCGTACACGACCGTCCCGGCCGGCCAGGGCAGCCGATAGGCGCGGGCATCGAGGCCCGACGCGAGGATCACCGCCTGGCCGATGCCGCTTCGGGTCGCGTCCAGAAAGAATTGGTCGTAGAACCGGGTTCGGCAGGCCATCCCCCGCGCCATCCGCTGCGGGTTGAACTCCGTGTTCCCGCCGGCGGCGATTTCGCCGTTCACCAACCGGACGTAGACGTCGATGCCGACCGCGCGCACCAGCGGTGCTGCGTACGGGTCGTCGATCAACTTGGCGTCGGATGACAGCGCCCGCTGCGCGGCCACCATCGTCGCCGTCGCCCCGACGCTCGTCGCCAGGTCCCAGCGGTCACGTTCGGCGCGCGCCATGGTGCCCCCTTAATCGGGTCAGAAAAAACATAGACAATCTAGTTAGTATCACAAGCTCGCATCCCGGCCGGCGGGACTACTGTCCGAGTTATCTGCTCCCGTTCTACGCCGGAGGACCCATGACCGATTTCGCCCAGCGCACGATCGACCTGGCTCGCCGCAACGTGACCGAGGGTGGCCGCCCGTTCGCGACCGTCATCGTCCAGGACGGCGCGGTGCTGGCCGAGAGTGCCAACAAGGTGGCCCAGACGAACGATCCCACCGCCCACGCAGAAATCCTGGCGATCCGCGAGGCCTGCATGAAGCTGAACACCGAGCACCTCGTCGACTCCACCATCTACGTGCTGGCCCATCCATGCCCGATGTGCCTGGGCTCGCTCTACTACTGCTCACCCAAGGAGGTCGTCTTCCTGACCACCCGGGACAGCTACGAGCAGTACTACCTGGATGACCGCAAGTACTTCGAGCTGTCGACGTTCTACGACGAATTCGCGAAGGAATGGGACCAGCGACGCCTGCCCATGCGCTACGAGCCCAACGATGACGCCGTGGAGGTCTACCGGCTCTGGAACGAGCGCAATGGCGGCCGCCAGTCGACGGTGGTCCCCTCGGCCTGATCCGCACCCTTGGCAGCGGCACCGGCTTTCGCTAGTATTTGCGTATGCATGCAGATAACGGTAAAGGTCGGCTGCCCGACGACCAGGCCAGCCTGGTGGTCGAGGTGTTCCGGATGCTGGCCGATGCCACTCGCGTGCAGGTGCTCTGGTCGTTGACCGACCACGAGATGTCGGTCAACGACCTCGCCGAGCACGTGGGCAAGCCGGCGCCGTCGGTTTCCCAGCACCTCGCGAAGTTGCGGATGGCACGCCTGGTCCGCACCCGCCGGGAGGGCACGACGATTTTCTACAGCCTGGAAAACGACCACGTGCGTCAGCTCGTCATCGACGCGGTCTTCAACGCCGAGCACGCCGGCCCCGGGGTGCCCGGTCATCACCGTCGCGACAGCGGGCTCAAGGCCGTCGCCGAGTCGTCCCGCCCGGCGAGCCGGCAGCGCGGCGCCGGTCACTGAGCGAGCAATAGCCACAAGGCATTTCACAAAGGAGAGAACGGCAATGAGCGAACAGCACACCCACGATGCGCCACACGCGCACGAGCACCAGCACGGCGATGTGACGCACGACCACGCGCACACGACCCACGAGCACGACCACGTCGAGCACGACCACTCGCACGCGCACGCCGACGGCACCGAACACACCCACACCCACGTGCATCAGGCCGGCCTGGAGGAAGTTCACGGTCACACCCACACATAGCGCGACCGGAGCCCGGTCGGCTCAGGAGACGATCGGGCAGTAGTGCTTGGGGTCGCCGCGCTCGTCTTCCGGCGGCAGGTTGCGCGCCGGCGTTTGCACCAGAGGCGTGTCGAGCGGGATACGGCCACTGGCGCGGTCCAAGCCGGCCCGGGCCCGCGGGTGCTTGCGGAATCTGGGCGGCACCAGGGCGAACACGCCGCGGACGAGGTCGCCGAAGCGCCGGTGCAGCCACTCGTCGCGGCGTGACCAGCGGTAGCCCATCAACTCCCGCACCGGTGGGTCGTACAGGCCGACCGTCAGCCAGACGAAGAACGGCGCCAGCAGTTTGCGTTGCGCGGCCCACAACGGACCCGGAATCCATTGCGCAAATGGGGGTTTCGGCAGCTCGGTCAGATCGAGCACGGCCCGGGCCGCCCAGTTGTTCTCCAGCACGTTGCGGCACATGTGGTCCCAGTAGACCTGGAATTCCTCCCAGGAGGCGGGCACCGGTCGCATGCTCATGCCGTACATCCGGTACCACTCGACGTGTTCGTCGAACAGCCGGCGCTTCTGTTCCTCGGTGATCCCGCCGCAGAATCGCTCGGCCACATGAATGGTGCCCATAAAGAAGGTGGAGTGCGCCCAGTAGAAGACGTCGGGGTTCAACGCGTGGTAGCGCCGGCCCTGTTCGTCGACGCCCTTGATGTCGGTGTGGTAGTCACGGACCTCGGCACCCGTGCCCGGGGCGCGGTCCCCGTCGAATACGACTCCTCCGATGGGATACAACGAACGCAGCAGACGCGGCCAGCGCTCGCGGAAGAACGTGGAGTGATCGATGACCGCCGCCCCCAGCTGGGGGTGCATGTTCTGCATCGAACCCGCCCACGGACCCTGCAGCATGCCCCGCCAGTCCCCGAAGTACCGCCAGGTCAGCGAGTCGGGTCCCAGCGGTGCGGGCGGCGCGTCGTACCCCGCCGGCGACACCGGGCAGCCAGCCGCGACACCGTCGGACGTGTCGACCGGCCCGGCCGAAACCGACTGCTCAGCGGCGCCGACGGCGTCGCCACGTGCTACGTCGCTGGTCAGAGGGCGCGATGCGGACGTATCTTGAGTCACTATTGGATCCCTGTAGGTATCGTTATTTTTTGACTACAGCCGTTGTCATTTTAGAGCTTAGGAGCGATGTGCAGACGGGTCAACGACGGGGACGCTGGACCGGCGTTCCCTTGGAGAGTCGCCTCGCGCTTCGCCGTGACAACCTCATCAGCGCCGGCGTGCAGCTACTCGGCAGTCCCGGTGGGCCGGCGCTGACCGTGCGCGCGGTCTGCCGCGAGGCCGCGTTGACCGAACGCTACTTCTACGAAAGCTTCGCCGACCGTGACGAATTCGTGCGCGCGGTCTACGACGACGTCTGCACGCGCGCGATGAACACCCTGACGTCGGCGACGACCCCACGCGAGGCCGTCGAGCGGTTCGTCGAGCTGATGGTCGACGACCCGGTCGGCGGGCGCGTGCTGTTGCTGGCGCCGGCGGTGGAGCCGGTGCTGACCCGCTCCGGCGCGGAGTGGATGCCCAATTTCATCGATCTGTTGCAGCGCAAGCTGTCCCGCATCGGCGACGCCGTGCTGCAGAAGATGATCGCCACCAGCCTGGTCGGCGGCCTCTCGAGCCTGTTCACCGCCTACCTGCACGGGCAGCTGGGCGCCACCCGCAAGCAGTTCATCGATTACTGCATCAACATGCTGTACATCACGGCCGCGCCCTACGTCCCCGCCGGCGAGCTCGGCAAGTCGCAATAACGCGCGTTTTCTTTTTAATCGCATCGGCAAGCCGTACAACTGAACCTGGTAGAGCGCCGCAGCTCCAAAACCGGCATCAAACCGTCACCTGGCGCGCCGGACGAGGAACTTGATGCTACTGAAGTACACAGATATATTGACTGCTACCCATCGACACAGATAACTGGAGGCCGTATGTCAGCCGGGCTGACCGACTTACAACTGCTTCACGAACTCGAGCCGTTCGTCGAGAAGTACCTGAATCGGCACGAGAGCATGCACAAGAACTGGAACCCACACGACTACATCCCGTGGTCGGACGGCAAGAACTACTACGCGCTCGGGGGACAGGACTGGGAGCCAGGTCAGTCACAGCTGTCTGACGTCGCCCAGGTGGCGATGGTGCAGAACTTGATGACCGAGGACAACCTGCCGTCGTATCACCGCGAGATCGCGATGAACTTCGGCATGGATGGCGCGTGGGGACAGTGGGTCAACCGTTGGACCGCCGAGGAGAACCGGCACGGCATCGCGCTGCGCGATTACCTGGTCGTGACCCGCGCGGTCGACCCTGTCGAGCTGGAGAAGCTGCGCATCGAGGTGGTGAACCGGGGCTTCAGCCCTGGCCAGAACCAGCAGATTCGAGCCGATTTGTTCGCCGAGAGCCTGTTCGACTCGGTCATCTATGTCACGTTCCAGGAGCTGGCCACCCGGATTTCGCACCGCAACACCGGTAAGGCCTGCAACGAGACCATCGCCGACCAGTTGCTGGCCAAGATCTCGGCCGACGAAAACCTGCACATGATCTTCTACCGCGACGTCAGCGACGCCGGGTTCGCGGCCGCGCCCAATCAGGCGATGAAGTCGCTGCACAAGGTGCTGCGCAACTTCCAGATGCCGGGCTACCAGGTGCCCGAGTTCCGCCGGAAGGCCGTCGCCATCGCCGTCGGCGGCGTCTACGACCCGCGTATCCACCTCGACGAGGTGGTCATGCCGGTGCTGAGGAAATGGCGCATCTTCGAGCGTGAGGACTTCACCGGTGAGGCGGCCGCCATGCGCGACGATCTCGCCCTGCTGATCAAGGAGCTCGAGCAGACCTGCGACAAGTTCGAGATCTCCAAGCGGCGTCAGCTCGAGCGGGAAGCCCGCACCGGCAAGAGGACCACCGCAGCCGAGCTGCACCAGACCGCGGGCACGCTGACCATGAGCCGGCGGTAACCAAGCGGTGCGCATCGGTTCCATCGCGCTCGCCAGCCCGGTGGTTCTGGCACCGATGGCGGGCGTGACAAACGTCGCATTCCGGACGCTGTGCCGCGAGCTCGAGCAAGCCAAGGCCGGCACGGTCAGCGGACTCTACGTCTGCGAGATGGTAACGGCGCGTGCGCTTGTCGAGCGTCATCCGGCCACCATGCACATGACCACGTTCGCCGCCGACGAGTCACCGCGCTCGCTGCAGCTCTACACCGTCGACCCCGCGACCACCTATGCGGCCGCCAAGATGATCGCCGACGAAGGCCTGGCCGATCACATCGACATGAATTTCGGCTGTCCGGTGCCCAAGGTGACCAAGCGCGGCGGCGGGTCGGCGCTGCCGTACAAGCGGCGGCTGTTCGGTCAGATCGTCGCCGCGGCGGTGCGCGGCACCGAGGGCACCCGGATACCGGTGACCGTCAAGTTCCGCATCGGCATCGACGACGAACACCACACGCACCTCGACGCCGGCCGCATCGCCGAAGCCGAAGGGGCCGCCGCGGTCGCGCTGCACGCCCGCACGGCGGCGCAGCGCTACTCCGGCACCGCCGACTGGGAGGAGATCGCCCGGCTCAAGCAGCAGGTGCGCACGATCCCGGTGCTCGGCAACGGCGACATCTATGACGCCAGCGACGCGCTGACCATGATGGCCACCACGGGCTGCGACGGCGTCGTCATCGGGCGCGGCTGCCTGGGCCGGCCCTGGCTTTTCGCCGAGCTGTCGGCAGCGTTCACCGGCGGCCCGCCGCCCACGCCGCCGACGCTGGGCGAGGTCGCCGACATCGTGCGACGGCACGGGCAGCTGCTTGCCGCGCACTTCGGCGAGGACAAGGGCATGCGCGACATCCGTAAGCACATCGGCTGGTACCTGCACGGCTTCCCGGCCGGCTCGGAGCTGCGCCGGGCGCTGGCGATGGTCAAGACGCTCGACGAGCTGGACTCTCTGCTCGACCGGCTGGACGGCGCCGTGCCGTTCCCCGACGAGGCGACGGGCCCGCGCGGCCGACAGGGTTCACCGGCCCGGGTGGTGCTGCCGGAGGGTTGGCTGACCGATCCGGACGACTGCACGGTGCCGGCCGGCGCCGACGTGATGCACTCCGGTGGCTGAACCGACAACTTGAAATCGCGTCCGGAGCAATAACTCAGTACGATGTGGGCTTTGTTGCATGCGCGTGGGTGGCGGATGGGTTCGGTGCCGCTGCACCAGGGCAACGAAAGTGGTTGGCACCAGCGGTAGCGCCCGCAATGCGGGGCTGCGCTCACATACGCACGGACACGCTGACGTCTGCAGCAGAGCTTCGGAGGCCGGTACGACATGAGTGACGCCGAGAGCGACGCCACTCGTAATGGTCGGCGCGGCCCGGGCGGGGCGCACGCCCATCCGATCGCGGCCGACCCGTCGCGGTCGGGCGCCGCTCCCTGGGAGCGATTCTTCGACACCCCGGCCGACGACAACCTGCACCGCTGGCAGCCCGAGGCCCCTATCGAGCCCGTCGCAACGCCGGAAGAGGAACCCGAACAGGGCGGATCCCACACCGGCGGCGGCGTCAGCGTCGCCGATCTGATCGCCAAAGTCGGCGCCCCCGGCAGGCCCGTCCACCATCGTGCCGCTCCGGAGGATCCCGAGGTCGAGCCGTTCGGCGTAGAGCCTTCCGGCGCCGAGCCGGGCCTGCCGATCGAGCTGCAGACAACGCAGGTGATCGACGACCTGGCCTACTCCATGGACGCCGTCGCCGAGCTTCGCGCCCTCGAGGCCGCCGACTATCCCAACGACGACGACCCCGAAGATCTGGCCCCAGACCCCGGCGCCGAGGAACCTAAACGCCAGCGCCGCCCGCTACTGGTGGCCGCGCGGTCGACGGCCGCGCTGGCCGCGGTGCTGGCCCTGGCCATGACCGGCGGGGCATGGCAGTGGAGTTCGTCGAAAAACGCCCGGCTGAACACGATCAGCGCGCTGGACCAGAACTCCAGCGACATCCGCGACCCGGGCGGCCAATACGGCGACGAGGACTTCTTGATCGTCGGCCTTGACTCGCGGGCGGGCGACAACGCCAACATGGGCGCCGGCACCACCGACGACGCCGACGGGGAACGCTCGGACACGGTCATGCTGGTCAACATTCCGGCCAACCGTAAGCGCGTGGTGGCTGTGTCGTTCCCCCGCGACCTGGCGATCACCCCGATGCAGTGCGAAGCGTGGAATCCCGAAACCGGCAAGTACGGGCCCCTCTACGACCCGAAGACCAAGACCTACGGCCCGAAGATGGTCTACACCGAGACCAAACTGAACTCGGCGTTCGCCTTCGGCGGCCCGAAGTGCCTGGTGAAGGAAATCCAGAAGCTGTCCGGCTTGAACATCAACCGCTTCATCGCCGTCGACTTCTCCGGCTTCGCGAAGATGGTCGACGCCCTCGGCGGCGTCGAGGTCTGCTCGAGCACGCCGCTGCACGACTACGAGTTGGGCACGGTGCTCGAACACGGTGGGCGCCAGGTCCTCGACGGCTCCACCGCCTTGAGCTACGTGCGGGCGCGCCAGGTCACCACCGAGGTCAACGGCGATTACGGCCGGATCAAACGCCAGCAGCTGTTCTTGTCGTCGCTGCTGCGGTCGTTGATCTCCGAAGACACGCTGTTGGACCCCACCAAACTCAACAACGTCGTCAACATGTTCATCAGCGACACCGTCGTCGACAACGTGCGATCCAAGGACCTGATCCAGCTCGGTCAGTCGCTGCAGGGCATGGCGGCCGGGCACGTCACGTTCGTCACCGTGCCGACCGGTGTGACCGACCAGAACGGCGACGAGCCGCCACGGATTGCCGACATGCGGGCGCTGTTCGATGCCGTCATCAACGACGATCCGCTGCCCGAGGAGAACGACCAGAACGCCCAGAATCTGAGTACGTCTCCGACCAAGGGCCCGTCGAAGGCGCCGACCACCAAGAAGACGCCGGCACCGGCGCCGGAGGCGCAACACGAGCAGGTCACCACGACCTCGCCCAGCGGCGTGACGGTGCGGGTTTCCAACGCCACCACGCAAACCGGTCTGGCGGCCACCGCTACCACCCAGCTCAAGCAGGACGGGTTCAACGTCATGTCGCCCGACGACTATCCGAGCTCGGTGAACGCGACCACCGTGCTGTTCTCGCCGGGCAACGAAGAAGCCGCCGCCACCGTCGCGTCCTCGTTCGCCAACGCGAAAGTCCAGCGGGTTTCGGGCTACGGGCAGGTCGTGCAGGTGGTCCTGGGCCCCGACTTCAAGTCGGTCGCCAGCCCGCAGCCCAGCGGATCGTCGATGAGCCTGCAGATCGAACGCGGTTCGAGCAATGCGCCGGCCAAGCTACCCGAGGACCTGACCGTCACCAACGCGGCCGACACCACCTGCGAGTAACCGCATTTGACGGCGCTCCGCCGCCCGTTTCGAACGGCGAGACCGTAGGCTTGGTGCTATGCGGACCGCCTACCACGAGCAACTCTCGGAGTTGTCCGAGCGCCTCGGCGAGATGTGCGGCTTGGCAGGAATCGCCATGGAGCGGGCCACCCAGGCCCTGCTGCAGGCCGACTTGGTGCTGGCCGAACAAGTCATCTCCGATCATGAAGCCATCGCCGCGCTGAGTGCGCAGGCCGAAGAAAGCGCCTTCGTACTGCTGGCATTACAGGCACCGGTGGCCGGCGATCTACGGGCCATCGTCAGCGCCATCCAGATGGTGGCGGACATCGACCGGATGGGTGCACTGGCGCTGCACGTGGCCAAGATCGCCCGGCGGCGCCATCCCCAGCACGCGCTGCCCGAAGAGGTCAACGGCTACTTCGCCGAAATGGGCAGCATCGCGGTCGAATTGGGCAACAGCGCCCAAGAGGTGGTGTTGTCCCGCGACCCGGAGAAGGCCGCCCGGATCCGCGAAGAAGACGACGCCATGGACGATCTGCACCGGCATCTGTTCTCGGTGCTGATGGACCGGGAATGGAAGCACGGCGTCGCGGCGGCCGTCGACGTGACGCTGCTGGGCCGGTTCTACGAGCGCTTCGCCGACCATGCCGTCGAGGTGGCCCGACGGGTCATCTTCCAGGCGACCGGCAAACTTCCCGAGGAAGAAGCGAAATCCGCATCGCAGTAATTGCGGCGCCCGGCTAGCCGAAGCGGCCGGAAATGTAGTCCTCGGTCGCCTTCTGACTCGGGTTGGAGAAGATCTTCTCGGTGTCGTCGACTTCGATCAGCCGCCCCGGCTTTCCGACGGCCTCCAGGTTGAAGAACGCCGTGTAGTCGCTGACCCGGGCGGCCTGCTGCATGTTGTGCGTGACGATGACGATGGTGTAGTCCTGCTTCAGTTCGCTGATCAGCTCTTCGATGGCCATCGTGGAGATCGGGTCCAGGGCCGAACACGGCTCGTCCATCAGCAGCACATCGGGTTGCACGGCGATGGCCCGTGCGATACACAGGCGCTGCTGCTGCCCGCCGGACAGTCCGCCGCCGGGCCGGTCCAACCGGTTCTTGACCTCGTCCCACAGGTTCGCCCCGCGCAGCGAATACTCGGCGGTCTCGTCGAGCACCTTGCGGTTGCGCACACCCTGCAGCTTCAGGCCGGCGACGACGTTGTCGCGAATTGACATGGCGGGGAACGGGTTCGGTCGCTGGAACACCATGCCGATGGCCCGGCGCACGCCGACCGGGTCGACTCCGGCGCCGTAGATGTCTTCGTCGTCAAGCAGCACGCTGCCCTCGACCCGTCCGCCGGGCACCACCTCGTGCATCCGGTTGAGCGTGCGCAACACCGTCGTCTTGCCGCAACCCGACGGGCCGATGAACGCCGTCACGCTGCGGGGCAGAACCGACAGCGTCACATCCGAGACCGCGTGAAACGATCCGTAATAGATGTTGACGCCTTTGAGGTCCAACCGTTTGGCCACTTAGTGCTCCTGCCTGTGACTTCTGACGCCCAGAAATTTCGCTATCACCCGGGCCGCGACGTTGATGGTGGCGATCACCAGGATGAGGGTTAACGCGGCACCCCACAACCGATCCGTGGGGATGGGGTTGAGGCTAGCGCCGGCCGTCGTCTGGTTGAACATCATGCCGGGCAGCGTCCCCATGAACCCGCTGAAGATATCGAAGTTCATCGATTGTGCGTAACCGACGAGGATCAGCAGCGGCGCGGTCTCCCCCATCACCCGGGCCATGGCCAGCAGTATCCCGGTGACGATGCCGGACAGCCCGGTGGGGATGACCACCCGGGCAATGGTTTTCCACTTGGTGATGCCCAGCGCGTAGCTCGCCTCGCGAAGGTCCATCGGGACGATCCGCAGCATCTCCTCAGTGGCCCGCACGATCACCGGGAGCATCAGCAGGACCAGCGCCAGCGACACCGCGAACTCCGACCGGGGAAGTCCCAGCGTTGCCACGCACAACGCATAGATGAACAGTGCCGCAACGATTGACGGCACACCGCTGAGGATGTCCACCATGAACGAGGCCAATCTGCCCAGCGCGGTGCCACCGCCGTACTCGACGAGATAGATCGCGACCATCAGCCCGAGCGGGACGGAGATGAGGGCGCACAACAATCCCTGCAGCACGGTGCCCACCAGCGCGTGGTAGGCGCCTCCGCCGGTCACGAATGCCGTCATCCCCGCTTGCGAGTGCGACCACCATGTGGTTGACGCCACCGCCTTGAAGCCCTTGGCGACCACCGACCACAGCACCATCACCAGCGGGGTCACCGCAATTAGCAGTGCCAACGAAACAAGCAGGGTCGCAATGTAATTCGTGATACGACGGCGCCAGCTGACCGACGAGAACGTCCGCGGCTTGAGCGGGCGGTCCAGCATCGAGGTCATCGGGCGCCCTTCCGCTCGGCTCCGGCGACGGCGCCCCGCGCCAGGGCGTCGACCAGGAAGGTGAGGACGAACAGCGTCAGCCCGGCGGCGATGTACGCGCCGGCCTTGTACCGGTCGTCGAATTCGGCCGCGGCGCCGGCGATCTTGGTCGCGAACGTGGAGCCGCCGTCGAACAGTGACCAGCCGAACGCCGATTGGGTGCCGCGCAGGATGATCAGCAGCGCCACCGTCTCGCCCAGGGCGCGGCCCAGCCCGAGCATCGAGCCGCTGACGTAGCCCGACCGACCGAACGGCAGCGTGACCATCTTGACCACTTCCCAGCGCGTGGCACCGAGCGCCAGCATGGCCTCGATCTGGTCCTGCGGTGTCTGGACGAAGACCTCGCGCGTGACCGCGGTGATGATCGGCAGGATCATCACCGCCAGGACGACACCGCCGGTGAAGATCGTGCCCCCGCCCGCGGGCGACGCGTTGCCGCTGGCGAACAGAAAGCACCAGCCCAGTGAGCGATTGAGCCAAACGGCGACGGGCCGCAGCTGGGGCGCCAGCACGTACAGGCCCCACGCCCCGTAGATGATCGAGGGCACCGCGGCCAGCAGGTCGACCGAGTAGGCCAGCGGTGTGGCGACCCGCCGCGGCGCGTATTGGGTGATGAAAATGGCCACGCCCAGCGCGACCGGCATGGCCAGGATCAACGCGAACAGCGACACGAACACGGTGACCGGGACCAGGCTGGCGATGCCGAAGTGCATCGCGGAGGGATCGGTGGTGACCCACACACCGCCGTAGCTGAAGAAGTTCTCCCGATTGCGGTGCAGCGCCGGTATCGCGCGTCCGAGCAGAAAGGCGGCGATCGCGGCGATGACCACGATGATGACCACCCCCGACGACTGCGCGAGCCGGCGGAAGACCCGGTCCGCCACATCGGGCCGCCCCTCCCCCCAGGGGCTGGTCGGTGTGGCCTGCTTCTCCGGATACGGCGCGGCGACAACCGCACCCGAACCCGCGTCGATGGGATTTGGCGTTGTCACTGTGATCCCGTCACAGTTCTGCTGTCGCTCCTTGAAACCCGGTTCACTTGGTTACTGCATCGCGTTGATGGCCGTGATCAGTCGCTCCCTGACCTTATCGGGCAGCGGGACGTAGCCGGCCTTCGCGAGTTCGCCCTGCGCGCTCGTGGCGGATATGGAGAGAAACGATTTGACGGCCGCGGCGGTCTGCGCGTCGTAGCCCTTTGAGCACACGATCTCGTAGGTGACCAGCAGCAGCGGGTAGACGCCCGGTTCCTCCGAGCCGTACATGGCATTGAGGTCGAGCACCAGGTCATCGCCCTCGGCCAGGAAGCGGGCCGCGTTGACGGCGTTCCCGGCCGTGTCGTTGGTCAGCGGAATCACGCCGCCGCGGGTGGCGATTTTGGCGTAGGGCACGCCGGCCTGGTCGGCGAAGCCCTTCTCGACGTATCCGATGGCGCCCGGGGTGGCCCGCACGGCCTGGATGACGCCGGCCGACTTCGCGGCGCCCTCGCCGACGCCGCCCTGAAATTCCGTGCCGACCCCTTTGGACCAGCTCTGCGGCGCGGCCGCGGTCAGATACTTCTGAACGTTGTCGGTGGTCCCGGACGAGTCGGTCCGGTAGATCGGCGTGATCTTGGAGTCGGGCAGCGCCGTGCCCGGATTCAGGGCCGCCAGGATCGGGTCGTTCCAGCTGGTGATCCTGCCGGTGAAGATCTTGGCCAGCGCGTCACTGTTGACCACCAGGGCCGGATTTCCGGGCAGGTTGTAGACGATCCCGATGGGGCCGAAGACCAGCGGCAGGTCCCACGCCGGGTTCCCGTCGCAGCGTTTGGCCGCGGGCCCGATCTGGTCGGCGACCAAGGGAGAGTCCGCGCCCGCGAAATCGACATGTCCGACGATGAACTGCTCACGGCCGGCGCCCGATCCGGTCGGGTTGTAGGCCAGGCCTTTGCCCGGGCAGTACCGACCCCACACCTGGTTGAACACCGTGATCGCGTTTTCCTGAGCGGTCGAGCCCTCCGCCGTCAGCTTGTCCTTGCCGCCGCACCCCGCCGTTCCGGTTATGCCGGAGCTGGGCGCACCGGCCCCGCGGGGATTCTCGTCGCTGCCGCAGGCGGTCAGCGTTCCGGCACCGAGCGCCGTCGCCAACGCCACGGCGGCCAGCGCCCTGCCCTGCCTGTCGAGCCTCACCGATCTCGCTTTCCTGACGCGTTCCGGACGCATGTGGGCGCCGCTGGCCATCTGTCATGTGAGGTTGCCGAGCGCCGGCGAAAATATGCGCCAACGCGGTGCGCAGCAACGTCTTGGTGGCCAGGACCAGATTAACGATCTGGGTACGCGCGGCTCATACCCGCGTCATCTGGCCGCGGGTACGACCGCGTACGCGGTGTCGACGCTGTAGGTGCTGAAGCCCAAACGCTGGTAGGTCCGCACCGCGGCGACGTTGTCCGACTCCACGTAGAGCAGCACGGTGGGCTCCGGAGCGTCAGCGAGGCGTCGGCCCAACCAGTCGATGCCGACGGCGGTCAACACCTGCCCCAGGCCGCGGCCCTGCGCCGACGGGTCGACGCCCACCACGTACACCTCGCCCAGCCCGGGTCGATCGAGATGCACCTTCGTCCAGTGGAAACCCAGCAACGTGCCGGCCTCACTGCCCGAGTCGGCGAACGCAAGGAACAGGCCCGCCGGGTCGAACCACGGTTCGTTGCGGCGCTCCGCCAGCTCGACATCGGTCCAGCCGCCCTGTTCGGGATGGTAGGCAAACGCGGCATTGTTGACCCGCAGCAGTTCGGCGTCGTCGGCGGTGCCCGCATAGGTGCGGATCTTGACCCCGGGCACCGACGGCACGGTTTCGGGCAGGTCGCGCAGCGAGCGTCGCATCTGCATCAGTTCCCGCACGGGCGCCAGGCCCAGCGCCGCCGCGGTCGCGCGGGCCGGCTCGAGCGTGCCGTGCGCCCAGAACCGGTTTCCCGCACCGGTTTTGGCCAGCGCCGCGCGTGCCAGTGTGGACCCGATACCGCGGCGACGCGCCTGCGGGTGCACCACGAGTTCGGCCATCCCGGTCTCCCCCTCGCGTGGCGGACTCAGGTTGAGGTAGCCGACGATCGCATCGCCGGCCTCGGGATTCGTGATCAGCAGATGCTCGGTGCGGTCATGTCCGAGCTCGCGCAGCACCTGCTCGCCAACCGGCGAGACGCCATCGGATTCGGTTGCCGCACTGACAAGTTCGCGTACGCCCCGCTGCTCTTCGACCGTCAGCGCCCGGCGCCAGTCGGGCGGCGTCACTGCGTGTGTAACGGATCGACCAACGGATCTTGGACGCCCTGCGATTCGGATTCGGCGTCGACTTCGTCGGCCTCGTCGGGCTCGGCGACCGGCGTGCGGCCCCGCGCCGGGCGTACCGCCTTGTAGCCGACGTTGCGGACGGTGCCGATCAGCGCCTCGTACTCGGGACCGAGTTTGGCCCGCAGCCGGCGCACGTGCACATCCACGGTGCGGGTGCCGCCGAAGAAGTCGTATCCCCACACCTCGTGCAGCAGCTGCGCACGGGTGAACACCCGCCCGGCGTGTTGAGCCAGGTACTTGAGCAGCTCGAATTCTTTGTACGTGAGATCCAGCGGACGGCCCCGCAGCCGGGCGGTGTAGGTGCCTTCGTCGATCACCAACTCGCCCAGGCTGACCTTGCCGGCGCTCTCTTGGTCCGCGAGCACGCCGCGACGGCCGATCACCAGCCGTAGCCGCGCATCGACCTCGGCGGGCCCGGTGGTGGGCAGCAGGATCTCGTCCAGGCCCCAGTCCGAGCTGACGGCCACCAGCCCGCCCTCACTCACCACGGCCAGCACCGGGACCGACCGGCCGGCGGTGCTCAACAGGCGGCACAGCCCGCGCGCCGAGGACAGATCGGTGCGGGCGTCGACGAGCACCGCATCCGCAGTCCCGGCCTCGAGCAACGAAGAGGGTTCTGGCGGCGCCGTCCGGACGGCATGTGGAAGCAGGGACAGCGACGGCAAGACCGGGTCGGGATGAAGCTCCGAGGTCAGCAGTAGTAGCTCCAACTAGCCCCTCCAGCTCGGGGGAACGGCATCTCCCAATTTCACAACGTCGTTAAGCGTTAGTTACCAGGTCATCTAACGATAACGTGTCACCTGGCTTTTTCGCGTGGCAGACAAGCCGGTGTGAGCGCCGCCACGACCGATCCGGCGGCGACCGGCGCTCCGGTGTTGCGCCACAATGTCCGGGTGCGCAAGGTGCTGATTGCTGTGACCGTGATGGCGATCCTGGTTGCGGTGGTCGCCCTTGGCGCGATCGGTTTCGACTACGGGACCAGCATCTATGCCGAATACCGGCTGTCGTCCAGCGTCCGTAAAGCGGCCAGGCTGGGCACCGACCCGTTCGTGGCCATCGTGGCGTTTCCGTTCATTCCGCAGGCGATGCGCGGCAACTACAGCCAGGTGGAGATCAAGGCCAACGCCGTCGACCACGCGATGACCGGCCGGGCCACCCTGGAGGCCACGATGTACTCGGTGGACCTCGCCCGGGCGTCGTGGCTGATCGGCCCCGACGCGAAGCTCGCGGTGGGCAAGCTGGAGAGCCGCATCATCGTCGACTCGACGCACCTGGGCCGGTTCATGGGCATCAGCGACCTGATGGTCGAGGCGCCGCCTAAGGAAACCAACACCTCCACTGGCGGCGTGACCGCGTCGGGCATCTCGGACAGCCACGGGCTGGTGTTCACCGGCACACCCAAATCGGCGGGCTTCGATCGCCGGGTCAGCGTCTCGGTCGACCTGTCCATCGCCCCCGACGACCCGGCGACGCTGGTGTTCACCCCGACCGGCGTGCTCACCGGATCGGACACCGCCAACCAGACCGTGCCGGCGGACAAACAGGGCGCCGTGCTGCACGCCTTCAGCGGCAGGCTGCCCAATCAGCGCCTGCCGTTCGGTGTCGCGCCGACCACCGAGGGCGCTCGGGGATCCGACGTCATCATCGAGGGCATCACCCATGGAGTAACCGTGACCCTCGACGGGTTTAAGCAGTCATGACCGTCATAGTCGTGACCGTCGCGGTGCTCGCCGCGGCAACCCTGGCCGGGTGGTTGCTGACCCGGCGCTCCGGACGCATCCGCGAAGTCGACACCAAGCCGGATCGGGACACCGACGCCGACATCGCGGCGCTGGGGCTGTCCCGCAGCGGGCCGACCGTGGTGCATTTCAGCGCCCCGTGGTGCGGGCCGTGTGATCGGGTCCGCCGGGTCGTCGAGCAGGTCTGCGACGACCTGGGCGATGTGGCGCACGTCGAGGTCGACCTGGACGCCAATCCGGACACCGCACGCCGGTATTCGGTCTTGTCATTGCCCACCACGTTGATCTTCGACGTCGACGGCCGGCAGCGATACCGCACGTCCGGAGTGCCCAGCAGCGCCGACCTGCGGTCCGCCCTGAAACCGCTGTTGGCTTGACCACCGTGTCATTGGGTAAGCTGACCGACGTGTCAGCCCGCCTCGAGCCCATGCTCACCCAGCGTCGCGCAGTTGAACTGTGCCGCACTGCGGGCTGTTGTTGTTGCTGTTGCTGCTGAGTAGCCGCGCTTCCGCGTAGCACTCGGAGCGGCCCGGGTTCCAGACCGTGGCACGTCTCCATTCGTCGTTCCGTCAGCAACAGAGGTATCGAGGAGTAGTACCTTGCCAAGCAACAACACCACCACGCAGCAGCCCGACCTGGTCGACGTGCGTGGACCACGATTCGCAGCTTGGGTCACCACCGCAGTCTTGCTGCTCGCGCTCGTCGTGTCCGCGGCAAGTCCGCCGGCCGCGGCGGTGATCCTGACCGTCCAGGCCGTCATCTTCGCCATCGGCGCGGCCGGTGGGCCGCGCAAGCACCCCTACGGCCGGATCTTCGCCGCCGTCGTCGCACCGCGGCTGGGCCCGGTGCAGGATCGCGAGCCGACCCCACCGCTGAAGTTCGCCCAACTGGTCGGCTTGATCTTCGCGGCGCTCGGAATCGCCGGATTCGCCACCGGCGCCGTCCTGTTCGGCGTCATCGCCACCGCGGCCGCCCTTGCGGCCGCGTTCCTCAACGCGGCCTTCGGTGTCTGCCTCGGCTGCCAGCTCTATCCGCTGGTGGCCCGTTTCCGGCGCCCTGCGCGTCCCACCTGACCTGCTGTAACAAAAGCGATTGAAAGGATCCACTCCATGGCACGCTCCGACGTCCTGGTCTCCACCGACTGGGCTGAGAGCAATCTCGACGCCTCAGGCGTCGTCTTCGTCGAAGTCGACGAAGACACCAGCGCTTACGACGCCGGCCACATCCCCGGCGCGATCAAGCTGGACTGGCGCTCCGACTTGCAGGACCCGGTCAAACGCGACTTCGTCGACGCTCAGCAGTTCTCCAAACTGCTCAGCGAGCGGGGCATCTCGAACGACGACACCGTGATCCTGTACGGCGGCAACAACAACTGGTTCGCCGCCTACGCCTACTGGTACTTCAAGCTGTACGGCCACGACAAGGTCAAGCTGCTCGACGGCGGCCGCAAGAAATGGGAGCTCGACGGCCGCGCGCTGTCCAGCGAGCCCGTCAACCGGCCGGCGACGTCGTACACCGCCGCCGCACCGGACAACACCATCCGGGCGTTCCGCGACGACGTCATCGCCGCCATCAACGTCAAGAACCTGGTCGACGTGCGCTCCCCCGACGAGTTCTCCGGCAAGATCCTGGCGCCCGCGCACCTGCCGCAGGAGCAAAGCCAGCGGCCCGGCCACATCCCCGGCGCCATCAACGTGCCGTGGAGCAAGGCCGCGAACGAGGACGGCACCTTCAAGTCCGACGAGGAGCTGGCCAAGCTCTACGCCGGCGCCGGCCTCGACGGGGACAAGGAAACGATCGCCTACTGCCGCATCGGCGAGCGGTCGTCGCACACGTGGTTCGTTCTCTATGAATTGCTCGGGCATCGGAATGTGAAGAACTACGACGGCAGTTGGACGGAATACGGCTCCCTGGTGGGTGCCCCGATCGAGTTGGGAAGCTGATATGTGCTCTGCACCGAAACAAGGACTGACATTGCCCGCCAGCGTCGACCTGGAGAAGGAAACGGTGATCACCGGTCGCGTCGTGGACGGCGAGGGCCAGGCAGTGGGGGGCGCGTTCGTCCGCTTGCTGGACTCCTCGGACGAGTTCACCGCCGAGGTGGTGGCGTCGGCCACCGGTGACTTCCGGTTCTTCGCCGCACCGGGATCCTGGACCCTGCGTGCCCTGTCGAAGGCCGGCAACGGCGACGCCGTGGTGGCGCCGTCCGGTGCGGGCATCCACGAGGTCGACGTCAAGATCGCCTGACCCGCCGGCCGCCCCCGACGGGGACGCCGCGGGACGAATAGACTTGGCCCCGTGGTGCTGTTCTTCGAGATCATGCTGGTTGTGGCGGTCGTGGTGATTTCATGGTTCGCCCTGTACACCCTCTATCGGCTCATCACTGACGAGTCGTGAGTTCCGACGAACCGCTGAGTTCCGCCGGTTCCGGCGACCGGGCCGTGGCCGCCGCCGCTGAGCGCGCCAAGCTGACCGCCGGGCGCAACATCCCGTCCTACGATGACCTGCCCCTGCCCGCCGACACCGCGAACCTCCGCGAAGGCGCCAACCTGAGCGATGACCTGTTGGCGCTGTTGCCGCTGGTGGGTGTCTGGCGCGGCGAAGGCGAAGGCCGTGGGCACGACGGCGATTACCGCTTCGGCCAGCAGATCGTGGTCTCGCACGACGGCGGCGACTACCTGAACTGGGAAGCCCGGTCCTGGCGGCTCAGCGAGACGGGCGACTACGAAGAACGCGGCCTGCGCGAGACCGGTTTCTGGCGCTTTGTCCCCGATCCCGACGACCCCGGCGAATCTCACGCGATCGAACTGCTGCTGGCCCATTCGGCGGGCTACGTCGAGCTGTTCTACGGCCGCCCGCTGACCCAGTCGTCGTGGGAGTTGGTCACCGACGCGCTGGCCCGCAGCAGGTCGGGCGTGCTGGTCGGCGGCGCCAAACGCCTCTACGGCATCGTCGAGGGCGGCGACCTCGCCTACGTCGAGGAGCGGGTGGACGCCGACGGCGGTCTGGTGCCGCATCTTTCGGCTCGGCTGTCCCGCTTCGCCGGTTAGCGACCGGCCCGCGCCGCTACCGCGTCCAGACATGGAGCGGCCCCCGAGCCGTGTTCCTGGTTGGACAAAAACCGGAAGCTCGGGGGCCGGGTGACTGCGGGGAATTCGCTAGCGCACTTGTGACGCCAGCTCTTCCGAGCAGTGCTGCTAGCGCGCAGCCACCTCACATGTCCATGAAGCTATCAATTTCGCGGACCACCTCCTTCCTTGTGTACGACCGACCGTACCGGCGGATCGGCCAGCCGACAACAGAATTCAGCGCTCAGCGATCGCTGACGATGGCGGCGTCGATCAGTTCGGCGAAGTCCGTCGCCATCGGTGACGGCTGCAGCGGACGCCCATCGAGGGTGTGCACGCGGGCGGCCAAGGTCATGCTGGAGATCAGCCAAACGCCTTGGGCGGCATGCAGATCCGCGACGCGCAGCGCCCGGTAGTCGCAGTCATAGCCCTTGTCCCTGGCCACCTCGAACAAGGCCTGCTGGGTGGTGCCGCGCAGGATCGGATACCACGGCGGCGGCGTCAGCAGGCACGGCGTCTCGGAGGCGGTGGCGATCACCACCGTCGAGCGTGGGCCTTCCAGAATGTAGCCGTCCGTGCTGACGAAGATCACGTCACCGGCATCCTGATGGGCGGCATGGCGCAGGGCCGCCATATTGACCGCGTAGGACAGGGTCTTGGCGCCGGCCAGCAGCCAGGGCATTGCATCGACACCGCTGGCGGGCAGCCCGCGGTCGAGCGTGATCGCCGCCAGCCCGCCACTGCGGACCGCCGTCACCCGTTCGGGAACGGCGTTGACCATGACGAAGGCCGTCGGCACCGAACCGCCCTCGCGCCCGCGGCTGTAGATCAACCGCATCGCGCCCTCGTCGGCGCTGCCCGCGCACCACTGACGGGTGGCTACCTCGATCGCGCGTCGCCACCGCGGCAGATCCGGCTCGGGCAGATCGGTCAGTGCGGCCGACTGGGTGAGCCGCTGCAGAT
The DNA here is from genome assembly GCF_001672755.1 of Mycobacterium colombiense. Taxonomy (GTDB): domain Bacteria; phylum Actinomycetota; class Actinomycetes; order Mycobacteriales; family Mycobacteriaceae; genus Mycobacterium; species Mycobacterium colombiense_C. The sequence goes on from NZ_LZKI01000073.1 coordinate 29,569, forward strand.
GCGACTCGATCAGACAGGCCCTGCCGTCGCGAACCAACAGCGTCTCGAAGACACCGTCGCCGCGGACCGCTGCCAGGTCGTCGGCGTGCAGCAGGGGCGCGTCGGGCGAATGTATTTCGCCGTCCAGCGTGACGATCACACCCGTTGGGCCGGCCATGGTGGAGAAGCCTATCCAATGCCCCCAGCCCGCGACCGCAATCGCGGCGACGCCGGGCTCGCCCGGGCCGGCCGGTCCGTAGAGTTGACTCGTGACCCGCGCTGTTCCCGCCCCTGAGACCGGACCCGACGCCGGTGCCGTCTGGCATTACGGCGACCCGCTCGGCGAGCAGCGTGCGGCCGACAACGAGGCGATACTGGTCGACCGCTCGCACCGCGGCGTGCTCACCCTGACCGGAAACGACCGGCAGACCTGGTTGCACAGCATTTCGACGCAGTTCGTCAGCGACCTCCCCGATGGCGCCAGCACGCAGAACCTCAGCCTCGACGGCCAGGGCCGCGTCGAGGATCACTGGATCCAGACCGAGCTGGCCGGCGCCACCTACCTCGACACCGAGCCATGGCGGGCCGAGCCGCTGCTGCAATACCTGCACAAGATGGTGTTCTGGTCGGAGGTCACCCCGGCCGCCGCCGATCTGGCCGTGCTGTCGTTGCTCGGCCCGAAGCTGGCTGATCAGACGGTTCTCGACGCGCTCGGGGTGGATGCGCTGCCCGCCGAGCTGACCGCGGTTGCCATCGGCGACGGCTTCGTGCGGCGGATGCCGGGCACCCCGGGCGGCCAGATCGAGCTGGACCTGCTGGTTCCGCGCGCGGCGGTCGGCGACTGGCGAAAACGCCTGGCGCAGGCCGGGGTGCGGCCCAGCGGGGTGTGGGCCTACGAAGCCCACCGCGTCGCGGCGGTGCGGCCCCGTCTCGGCGTCGACACCGATGAGCGCACGATTCCGCACGAGGTGGGATGGATCGGGGGCCCCGACGCCGGGGCCGTCCACCTGGACAAGGGCTGTTACCGCGGGCAGGAGACCGTCGCGCGGGTGCACAATTTGGGCAGGCCGCCTCGCATGCTGGTGCTGCTGCACCTCGACGGATCGGTGGACCGGCCGTCGACCGCGGATCCGGTGCTGGCCGGCGGCCGCACGGTCGGCCGCCTCGGCACCGTCGTCGACCACGTGGATCTCGGCCCCATAGCACTGGCACTGCTGAAGCGCGGGCTGCCCGCAGACACGGAATTGGCGACCGGAGCGGAGGCCTCGGTGGCTGCGGTGATCGATGCCGATTCCCTGCCTGCAACCGAACAGATCGGCGCCGGACGGTTAGCTGTTGAACGGTTGCGGGGCGGTGCGGGATAATGAACGGTAACGTCCGCCACAGCAAGCAGGGGGCGCCAACGCCCGGTGGCGGGGCACGGTAAACTGTTGGCAGGACAATACGACACCAGGAGATCGGAGCCGCCTACTCGTTAGGCCGCTCCGTTATTGCGCGAGGGGGTTCCCCCATGGGCCGCGGCCGGGCTAAGGCAAAGCAGACCAAGGTTGCTCGAGAACTCAAATACAGTTCTCCGCAGACCGACTTCCAGCGGCTTCAGCAAGAGCTGTCCGGAACGGGTTCGGACGAGTCCAGCGAACTGGACAGCGACGGATCCGACGAATCCTGGGACGACCAGGACAGCTGGCGGCGGTAGAGCCAACGCCCCGGCGCCGATGCGTAGTGCACCGGCGCCGCATTAGTTGTATCGGAGTCCGAGCTCCCTAGAATCGCGGGTGCTGACCGACCATCTTGGCCCGCGGGCCCTCTTTCCCGCCTTTGCCGACGGTGCCCAGTACCCAGCAGTCCAGGTGCCGGGCGGTCAGGATGGCCAGGGCGCGGTCGGTGTCTTCGGGAGCCACGATGGCGATCATGCCGACACCCATGTTGAACGTCTTCTCCATCTCCTCGCGCGTCACCCGGCCACGCTGGGCGATCATGGCGAACACCGGCGCGGGCGTCCACGTGCCGCGGTCCATCTCGGCGACCAGCCCGTGCGGGATGACACGTTGCAGATTGCCGGCCAGCCCGCCGCCGGTGACGTGGCAGAAGGTGCGGACGTGGGTTTCGGCCGTGAGCGCCAGGCAGTCCTTGGCGTAGATGAGGGTGGGTTCGAGCAGCTCTTCGCCCAGGGTGCGGCCGAACTCCTCCACATAGCCCTCGAGGTTCATCCGGTCGATTTCGAGCAGCACGGTGCGCGCCAGCGAATATCCGTTGGAGTGCAGGCCGGACGAGCCCATCGCGATGATGACGTCGCCGGGCTTGACACGGTCGGGCCCCAGCACGTCGTCGGCCTCGACGACACCGATGCCGGTGGCCGAGATGTCGTAGTGGTCCGGTTCCATCAGGCCGGGGTGTTCGGCCGTCTCGCCGCCCAGTAGCGCGCAGCCGGCCCGCACACATCCCTCGGCGATGCCACTGACGATGGCGCTCAACCGTTCCGGGACCGTGCGGCCCACCGCGATGTAGTCCTGCAGGAACAGCGGTTCGGCGCCGCACACCACCAGGTCGTCGACCACCATCGCGACCAGGTCCAGCCCGACGGTGTCGTGCTTGTCCATCGCCTGGGCGACCGCCAGCTTGGTGCCGACGCCATCGGTGGAGGCCGCGAGCAGCGGTTCGCGGTAGTCGCCGCGTAGCGCGAACAGGCCGGCGAATCCGCCCAGGCCGCCCCGAACCTCGGGTCGCGTGGCTTTTGTGGCCAGCGGCTTGAACAATTCGACGGCGCGATCGCCGGCTTCAATGTCCACCCCGGCCGACGCGTAGGTGATGCCCTGACTGCCGTGCTGGCGTCCGGGGCTCTTTCCGGGATCCGTCATCGCGATAAAGGCTACCGGGCGCCGCTGACGGCCGGTATCAAACGTCGGCGAAGGTGTACAACCGAGTTCCCTCAGCGCACCACGGGCACTTCGTCGGCCGCGAGATCGTCGAGGCCGGCGCCGCGAGCGGCGTTCGCGAGCATGTGCTCGATGACGTTCTTGCCCAACGCGGTTTCCCCGGGCAGTTCGATCGGATACTGGCCGTCGAAGCACGCGGTGCACAGCCGCGACGCCGGCTGTTCGGAGGCCGCGACCAGCCCGCGTAGCGAGATGTAGCCCAGCGAGTCGGCGCCGATGGCATGCCGCACCGCCTCGAGCATCTCCTTCTTGTCTTCGACCGCGTTGGCGATCAGTTCGGCCGGCGACGGGAAGTCGATGCCGTAGAAGCAGGGCCATTTGACCGGGGGCGAGGCGATCCGGACGTGCACTTCGACCGCCCCGGCCTCGCGCAGCATCCGCAGCAGGGCGCGCTGGGTGTTGCCGCGCACGATCGAGTCGTCGACGACGATGAGTCGCTTGCCGCGGATCACCTCGCGAAGCGGATTGAGCTTCAGCCGGATACCGAGTTGGCGAATGGTCTGCGACGGCTGGATGAAGGTGCGGCCGACGTAGGCGTTCTTCATCAGACCCTGGCCGTAGGGGATGCCCGACTCCTGCGCGTATCCGACCGCGGCGGGCGTGCCCGACTCGGGCACGCCGATCACCAGGTCGGCCTCGACGGGACGCTCCCGGGCCAGCCGCCGACCGATCTCCACCCGCGTCGCGTGGACGGACCGGCCGGCGATCGTGCTGTCCGGTCGGGCCAGGTAGACGTACTCGAAGACGCAGCCCTTGGGGGTGGGGTTGGCGAAACGCGTGGAACGGACGCCGTCGGCGTCGATCGCCAGCAATTCGCCCGGTTCGATGTCGCGCACGAACGACGCGCCGACGATGTCGAGCGCCGCCGTCTCGGAGGCCACCACCCAGCCGCGGTCCAGCCGTCCGAGCGAAAGTGGCCGCACCCCATGCGGATCGCGGCACGCGTACAGGGTGTTCTCGTCCATGAAGGTGAGGCAGAACGCGCCGCGCACGGTCGGCAGCAGGTCCAGCGCCGCCTGCTCCAGGGTGGCGTCCGCCGCGCCGTGGGCCAGCAGCGCGCCCAGGATGTCCGAGTCCGTGGTGGCCGGCGCCGGGGCGCGCTTGGCGATCAGCCCCTCGTCGCGGGCGCGGGCCGCGAGCTCGGCGGTGTTGACCAGGTTCCCGTTGTGTCCCAACGCAACCCCGGTGCCCGCCGCGGTGTTGCGGAACACCGGCTGCGCGTTTTCCCAAGTCGTGTCGCCAGTGGTCGAGTAGCGACAGTGGCCGATGGCGACGTGGCCCTGCATGGCGCCCAGCGTCTGCTCGTCGAACACCTGGCTGACCAGGCCGAGGTCTTTGAAGACCAGCACCTGGGATCCATCGGCGACGGCGATGCCGGCCGCTTCCTGGCCGCGATGCTGCAGCGCGTACAAGCCGTAATAAGTGAGTTTGGCGACGTCCTCGCCCGGGGCCCAGACCCCGAATACACCGCATTCTTCACGGGGTGCGCTGAAATCCTCTTCGGGCTCTTGGACGGTCACGATTAGGCAGCTCCCCGGGGAACGGTTGGTGACGTAACGGAGTCTACGGGCACCGGAGCCGCGCCGACGAATCCCCCGGGCGTGTTGAGCGAGGAATTGCCGGTGGAAATCCCTAAACCTGCAGTTCAGGGTTATGTTCAGCCCACATCGAACAAGGGCAGGCAGTGGCCAATCTCACCGGCACGCGAGCCGGAAAGCCGCAGCGCACCGGTGCTCTGGGCTTCGGCGAACGACGACTTTCCGGTGGCCAGCAGCAGCCAGGTCCGCGGGTCGGTCTCCACCACATTGGGTGGCGTGCCCCGGGTGTGGGTGGGCCCGGCGATGCACTGCACGGCGACGAACGGCGGGATGCGCAGCTCGACGCTGCGACCGGGCGCCACGGCGGCCAGGGTGCGGGCGGTCAGCCGCACGGCCGTCGCCAATTCCTGCCGGTCGGGCGCCGGGCGAGATTCGTCGCGCAGCCAGTCCGCGACGGCCAGCACGGCCTGCCGGGTCGTCGCCGGATCGGCTTTGTCGCGCGGGGCCATACCCCAGCGTCTCAAAATCGTGGGGCCCGCCGCTCGAGGGCTGCGCCTCATCCCCGGACGACCGGTCAGCGCTTCGAGGCCTGCACGGCCAGCACGGCGATCGCCCCTGCTTCGTTGATGGCCAGGTGCGCGAGCATGGGTGCGGCCAGGCTGCCCGACCGGTCGGCCAGCCAACCGAAGAGCCAGCCCGCGATGCCGGTGACCAGCACGGTGCCGGCCACCGGCTCACCGGTCGCGCGCGCATCGGCGATGTGCGACAGGCCAAAAGCGCCGGCCTGCAACAACCGTCCGCCGCGTTGTCCGAATGCGGCGGAGCCGGCGGCGGCCAGCGCCCCGCGAAAGGCGGACTCCTCCGACCACACGGTGGCCACCGGTATCCGCAGCAGCAGCCAATCCGGCGCCGTCGCCGGCGGCTCGCGGCCGGCCATCGATCGGCGCACCGGCGGCAGCAGGGTGGTCGCCGCGACCGCGCAAGCCGTCGGCAACGCGGCCAGCGACCCCAGCCGCAGGCCGGCCCGTAGCCGGGGCGGGCCCAGGCCGAGGGGCGCACGCGTAATCGACACCAGCAGGCCGCCCGCGCCGGCCTGCAGCACCGCTCGCCACCAGGCCGGCAACCGGGGACTGACGAAGCTCCAGCCGACCAGTGCGGCGGCCAACAACAATGCACCAGCCCGACGAAAATGCTTGTCAGACATCAGGTGTCGCTGTGGGCACTCAGCCGAAGAGCCGCGGCAGCACCGCCTCGGAGGTCTCGCGCAGTTCGGCCAGCGAGACCGTGAACAGTCCCTGGACCTCCACCGCGTCGGACGCCTGGTCGACCACGCCGATGCGCACCGCCGGCAGCCCCCGCGCCTCGCACATCGAACGGAACCGGCTCTCCTCGGTGCGCGGCACCGCCACCAACACGCGGCCCGCCGACTCGGAGAACAACGTCACGAACGGGTCGGCATCCTCGGGAAGCACGATGCGACAACCGGTTTCGCCGGCCAGGGCGGCTTCGACGATGGCCTGCGCGAGACCGCCTTCGGACAGGTCGTGCGCCGCGGACACCAGGCCGTCGCGCGACGCCGAACGCAGCACCTCGCCGAGCAGCTTCTCGCGGGCCAGGTCCACCTTGGGCGGGAGCCCGCCGAGATGGTCGGCGGTCACCTGCGCCCAGACCGAACCGTCGAACTCGTCGCGCGTATCTCCAAGCAGCATCAGGGTTTCCCCGGGCTCGGTGCCCAGACCGGTGGGGATGCGCCGGCCGACGTCGTCGATGACGCCGAGCACCCCGACCACCGGGGTGGGCAGGATCGCCGTCGACCCCGTCTGGTTGTAGAAGCTGACGTTGCCGCCCGTCACCGGAATGCCCAGGGCCACACAGCCGTCGGCCAGGCCGCGCACCGCCTGCGAAAACTGCCACATCACCCCGGGGTCTTCGGGCGAACCGAAATTCAGGCAGTTGGTCACCGCGACCGGGGCCGCCCCGGTGACGGCGACGTTGCGGTAGGCCTCGGCGAGGGCGAGCTGGGCGCCGGCGTAGGGATCCAGCTTCGTGTAGCGGCCCGACGCGTCGGTCGACAAGGCGATGCCGCGGCCGGTGGATTCGTCGACGCGCAGCACGCCGCCGTCGGCGTGCTCGGCCAGCACGGTGTTGCCGCGCACGTACCGGTCGTACTGCTCGGTGATGAATGCGCGGCTGCACAGGTGCGGACTGCCCAGCAGCGCAAGCAAAGTCGCGCGCAGTTCACCACCGGTGGCCGGGCGCGGCAGCCGCGTCGAGCTGTCATCGTTCAGGGCGTCCTGCGTGTCGGGGCGGGCGACCGGACGCTGGTAGACCGGGCCTTCGTGGGCGACGGTGCGCGGCGGCACGTCGACGACCGTCTGGCCCTGCCAGGTGATCCGCAACCGGTCGCCGTCGGTGACCTCGCCGATCACCGTGGCCAGCACGTCCCACTTGCGGCAGACCGCCATGAAGGCGTCGACGTTTTCCGGTGTGACGACGGCGCACATCCGCTCCTGCGACTCGCTGCACAGGATCTCCGCGGGCGTCATCTGGCTGGTCCGCAGCGGCACGGTCTCCAGCTGGATCGCCATCCCGCCGTCGCCAGCTGACGCCAATTCCGAAGTGGCGCATGACAATCCGGCACCGCCCAGGTCCTGGATGCCGACCACCAGGTGACCGGCGTACAGCTCGAGGCAGCACTCGATGAGCACCTTCTCCATGAACGGGTCGCCGACCTGAACCGAGGGCAGCTTCTTGCGGGCCGGTCCCCCGCCGTCTTCGATATCGAACGTGTCCGACGCCAGCACCGACACTCCGCCGATGCCGTCGAGTCCGGTGCGGGCACCGAAGAGGATGATCTTGTTGCCGGTGCCGGAGGCGAAGGCCAGATGCAGGTCCTCCTGGCGCAGCACACCGACGCACATGGCGTTCACCAACGGGTTGCCGGCGTAGCACGCATCGAAGACGGTCTCGCCGCCGATGTTGGGCAGGCCCAACGAGTTGCCGTAGCCGCCGATGCCGCGGACCACGCCGTCGACCACGCGACGGGTATCCGGCGCATCCGCGGCGCCGAACCGGAGTTGGTCCATCACCGCGACCGGCCGCGCGCCCATCGCCATGATGTCGCGGACGATCCCGCCGACCCCGGTGGCCGCACCCTGATAGGGCTCGACGTAGGACGGGTGGTTGTGCGACTCGACTTTGAATGTGACCGCCCAGCCGTCGCCGATGTCGACGACGCCGGCGTTCTCGCCGATGCCGGCCAGCATGCCGGCGCGCATCTCGTCGGTGGTGGTCTCGCCGAAGTAGCGCAGGTGCACCTTGGACGACTTGTAGGAGCAGTGCTCGCTCCACATCACCGAGTACATCGCCAGCTCGGTGTCGGTGGGGCGACGGCCGAGGATCTCGCGGATGCGCTGATATTCGTCGTCTTTGAGGCCCAGCTCGGCGAAGGGCTGCGGTTCGTCGGGAGTGGTGGCGGCGTGCTCGACGGTGTCGATGGCCTGGGTGCGCGCACTCGTCCCGGAGACAGTCACGCCAGACAGTCTAGGGCTGGGCGGCCCCCGGGCGCGCTCCCCGCCCTGACGCCCGTGGCGAACGTTTGCGGCTGGGAGCTGGTGTTCTTGCATTATGTGGGTCGCGGCACCGGCCCGGACGGACCTTGCCAGATCCGACGCCTCGACCGGGTTCGCACCCGCAACGGCCTCGTCGTGGAGACGTCATCCGCTACGACCCGGTCTTGTGCGCCGGGGCTGAGCGGCGGGTGCGCCGCGTACTTGCGCGTGCACTGGTGGCGGAAATCCCGCGATTTTCCGCCCTGCAGGCACACCCAACGCCCAGGGCGCACACCCAAAGTCCGCGAGCTACTGACGCACGACGCAGAACACGTTGCCCTCGGGGTCGGCCAGCACCACCCAGCGGAAGCTTTCGCCGAACTGGTGTCGGCCGACCTCGGTCGCTCCGCCCGCCGTCAGCCGCGACACCTCGGCGTCGACGTCTGCCGCACTCAAGTCGAGGTGCACGCGGTTCTTTCCGGGCGCGGGATCGGGCACCTTCTGGAACCCGAGCCGCAGCCCTTCGCCGAAGGTCACCGCGGTGAACTCGTCGGCGAGCACCTCGTGCGTCGTCCCGCCGAACTGCTCGGCCCACCAGCCGGCCAGCTTCGCGGGGTTGTCGCAATCGAAGGTCAACATCTCCACGTTGAGCGCCATACCGGCAGACCCTATGCCGCTAGTCCGCGGAGAGAAACGCCTGCATCGCGGCCGAATAGGCAGCCACGTCGTGCGCGCCCATCAACTCGCGCGCGGAGTGCATCGCCAGTTGAGCGGCGCCGACGTCGACGGTGGGGATGCCAGTGCGCGCGGAGGTCAGCGGCCCGATCGTCGACCCGCACGGCAGGTCGGCCCGGTGTTCGTAGCGCTGCAGCTCCACTCCGGCCTGCCGGCAGGCCAGCGCGAACGCCGCGGCGGTGCGGCCATCGGTGGCGTACCGCAGATTCGGGTGCACCTTGAGCACCGGCCCGGCGTTGACCGCGATCCGGTGGCCGGGCTCGTGCCGCTCCGGGTAATTGGGGTGGGTGGCGTGTGCCATGTCCGCCGAGGCCAACAGCGAGGCCGGCAGCCGGCGCAGGTAGTCCTCGCGGCTACCGCCGGCCGCCAGCACGATTCGCTCCAGCACGGTGCCCAGCAGGTCGGATTGCGCGCCGTGATCCGACGACGATCCGACCTCCTCGTGATCGAAAATCACCAACACGGGCAGCTGGGCCCCGGCCGGTTCCACGGCCAGCAGCGCCTCCAGCCCCGCGTAGCAACTGGCCTGGTTGTCCAGCCGGGGCGCGCTCAGCAGGCTGGCGTCGGCGCCGATCACGGTGGCGGGGGTCAGGTCGTGGGTCATCAGATCGGCGGCCAGCACGTCGGACGCCGGCAAACCGGCGCGCTCCGCGACGAAATCGACGAATGACCGCGGCGTCTCCCCGACACCCCAGACCGCGTTGAGGTGTCGCTGCGGGTCCAGCGTCAGCGACTTGCGGTCCTCGGCCAGATGGATGGCCAGCTGCGGCACCCGAAGGATCGGCTCGTCGATGCGCACCAGCCGGTGCGCGATCCCGCCGTCCTCGTCGTCCGCCCGCACCGACAGGCGCCCGCTGATGCCCAGATCGCGGTCCAGCCACGAGTTGAGCCACGCGCCCCCATACGGTTCCAGCGCCACCACCCGCCAACCGGCGACCACCCGGTCGGGATGCTGTTTCACCCTGAGGTTGGGGCTGTCGGTGTGCGCTCCCACGATTCGGAACGGCCCGTCGGCGCCGTCGGAATTCCACGCGACCAGCGAGCCCGCCCGCACGGTGAAGTAACGCCCCGGCTCGGACGGCCAGTGTTTAGCCTCGCTCAGTTCGGTGTATCCGGCAGCGATCAGCCGAGCGGCCACCGTGGCGCACACGTGAAATGGCGACGGAGAGGCGTCGATGAAATCGCACAGTCCTTGCGCACTCGCTGAGGACTTCGCCTGGTTTCGAGGCCCGCCGGACATGTTGAACATCATGGCTGTCCGCCACCGAACGGTTCACGCTGGGTTCGATGGCGCGCTCCTTACTCGCGCCGCTTCCGGCGCTCGCCGTCGCCACGCTGGGTTCGATGGCGCGCTCCTTACTCGCGCCGCTTCCGGCGCTCGCCGTCGCCACGCTAGGGTCCTCAGAGTGCCCCCCGTCCAGCCGCAGCCCATCCTCGCGCCGCTGACCCCCGCGGCGATCTTCCTGGTGGTGACCATCGACGACGGCGGCGAGGAGGCGGTGCACGACGCGCTGCCCGACATTCCCGGGTTGGTGCGCGCGATCGGTTTCCGCGAACCGCAGAAACGATTGTCGGCGATCGCCTCGATCGGCTCCGACGCCTGGGATCGGCTGTTCTCCGGTCCGCGGCCCGCCGAACTGCACCGGTTTCCAGAGCTCACCGGACCGCGACACACCGCTCCCGCCACGCCTGGAGATCTGTTGTTCCACATCAGGGCAGAGAGCCTGGACGTCTGCTTCGAGCTGGCCGACCGGATCCTCAAATCGATGGCCGGTGCGGTCACCGTGGTCGACGAGGTGCACGGTTTCCGCTACTTCGACAACCGCGACTTGCTCGGATTCGTTGACGGGACCGAGAACCCGGACGGCGCGCTGGCCACCAGCGCCACCGCGGTCGGCGACGAGGACCCCGACTTCGCTGGCTCTTGCTATGTGCACGTGCAGAAGTACGTGCACGACATGTCGTCATGGAATTCGATCCCGGTCACCGAGCAGGAGCTGGTGATCGGTCGCACCAAGCTGGACGACATCGAGCTCGACGACGACGTCAAGCCGGGCAACGCCCACATCGCCCTCAACGTGATCACCGACGACGACGGCACCGAACTGAAGATCGTGCGGCACAACATGCCGTTCGGCGAGCTCGGCAAGAGCGAATACGGCACGTACTTCATCGGCTATTCGCGTACGCCACAAGTCACCGAACGAATGCTGCGCAACATGTTCCTCGGCGACCCGCCCGGCAACACCGACCGCATCCTGGACTTCTCCACGGCCGTCACCGGCGGATTGTTCTTCTCCCCCACCCTCGACTTTCTCGACGACCCACCGCCGCTGCCCGCAGCGCCGGTGGCGGAAACGCCTGTTGCACAGAACGGCTCACTTTCGATTGGCAGCCTGAAAGGAACCACTTCATGAACAACCTCTACCGCGACCTGGCACCGGTCACCGAAGCCGCTTGGGAAGAAATCGAATTGGAGGCGACCCGCACCTTCAAACGCCACATCGCCGGGCGCCGGGTGGTCGACGTCAGCGAGCCCGGCGGGCCGGCCACCGCCGCGGTAAGCACCGGTCGCCTCGCCGACGTGGCGTCCCCCACCGACGGCGTGGAGGCCCACCTGCGGGAAAGCAAACCCCTTGTCCGACTGCGGGTTCCGTTCACCCTCTCGCGTTACGAGATCGACAACGTCGAGCGCGGCGCCAACGACTCCGACTGGGACCCGGTCAAGGATGCCGCCAAGAAGCTGGCGTTCGTGGAAGACCGGGCCATCTTCGAGGGCTACGCCGCGGCATCCATCGAGGGCATCCGCTCGGCCAGCTCCAACAAGTCGCTGACCCTGCCGGCAGATCCGCGCGAGATCCCGGACGTCATCACCCAGGCGATCTCCGAACTCCGGCTGGCCGGTGTCGACGGCCCCTACTCGGTGCTGCTGTCCGCCGACGTCTACACGCGGGTCAGCGAGACGACCGAACACGGCTATCCGATCCTCGAACACATCGACCGGCTGGTCCCAGGAGACATCATCTGGGCGCCGGCCATCGACGGCGCTTTCGTACTGACCACCCGCGGCGGTGACTTCGACCTGCAGCTCGGGCACGACGTGTCGATCGGGTACACCAGCCACGACGCGGACACCGTGCAGCTGTATCTCCAGGAGACGCTGACCTTCCTGTGCTACACCGCGGAGGCGTCCGTCCCGCTCAGCCCGTAGGAATAATTACCGGCGAGCCACTGCTTACCGAGAGACAAACGAACTTCTCTCTTGGAGGCAGGGTTTCGATGGCAACAACATTGGCCGGCTCGACCGCATTGGTGACCGGCGCGACATCGGGGATCGGCCGGGAAATAGCACTGCAGCTCGCGGCTCGCGGCGCCCAGGTCGTGGTGCAGGGCCGCAATGCCGAGCGCGGGGCCAAGACCGTCCGTGACATCGAAAACGCCGGTGGCACGGCGCGTTTCGTCGCCGCCGACCTCAACGTCGCCGACGATGTCCGGCGGTTGGCCGCCGAGGCGGGACCGGTGGACATCCTGATCAACAATGCCGGAATCTACGAGTTCGGCCCTACGGCGGACACCGACGACGCGACCTTCGACGAACACGTCAACGTCAACCTGCGCGCGCCGTACATCCTGGTCCAGCAGTTGGTGCCGGCCATGGCCGCCCGGGGCAGCGGTGCCGTGGTCAACGTGAGCACTCTGGCCGCATCGGTAGCGACCCGCGGGGCGGGCATCTACGGGGCCACCAAAGCCGGCGTGGATCAGCTGACCCGTGTCTGGGCCGATGAATTCGGCGCCTCGGGCGTGCGGGTGAATGCGGTGGCCGCGGGGCCGACCGACACGCCCGGGGCCAACGCACTCCCGGGTGTACTCGACACGATCGCGGCCATCACCACGCTGCAACGAACGGCCGATGCAAGCGAAATCGCAAGCGCCGTCGTCTTTCTCGCGTCGCCGGACGCCAGCTACGTCAACGGCGCCATTCTGCACGCGACCGGAGGCCAGCGGGCAATCGCCGCGTGAAGGCCTAGAGGTCAAGCACCACATCGGTTTCCGGTGCCGCCGAGCAGATGAGGACCGACCCGTCACCCGGCGGCTCCAACGGCTGCTGAAGGTAAGTGGTCGAACCCGCGACAACTCCGGTGACGCACACGTGACACACCCCGCTTCGGCAGGAAAAGCGGGTGGGCACGTCGCAGGCCTCGGCCAAGTCCAGGATGCTCCGAAATCGGGAGGACCAGTCGACGGTTAATCCGCTGCGCGCGAACGTGATCGCGGGCCCCGTGCCCGGTGGGCCGGCCGGGCGGTGCGGCGGCTTGCGCTCCCCGCCCTCGACGATGCCCGGGTTGATCGCCGGCAGCGCGCCGAACAGCTCGCTGTGGATGCGGGCGGGATCGAACCCCATGCTGATCAGGCCGTCACGCATATCCGCCATGAATTGCGTTGGACCGCAAAGGTACACGGCTGCATTCGCGGGCAGGCCCAATGCCGCGATGGACTCTTGCCGCAGGCGGCCCTGCGTTTCGGTGTAGAAGATTCGTTGCCTGGCGTGTGGCAACGTCGCGATGAGTGCCGTGACTTCGTCTGCGAAGGACTGGGATTCGCGATTGCGCGTGGTGTGCAGCCACCAGATGTCGCGCCGACTCCCGGCCGCGGACAGCGCGTGCAGCATCGCCAGGACGGGCGTCGCGCCGATGCCGGCGGAGAACAGAACAACCGGGTCGCCGTCATCGATGAGGTAGAAGTCGCCGCGCGGGGCTGCCGCCGCTATCACCGACCCCGGCTGGATGTGGGCGTGCAGCCAGCGGCTCACCACACCGTGATCCTCGCGCTTGACACTGATCCGGTAGGTGCCGGCCGAGGAGTCATCGGACAGGGAGTAGCTGCGCAACGGCGCGGGCTCGCCGGCACCGGTGACCTTGACCGTCAGGTACTGGCCCGGAAGGGCCGGCGGAAGCGAACTCCGGTCGTCGGCCTCGAGCCTGATCGAGAGCACTTGCGCACTCTCCCGGCGGGTTTGGGTGACGCGTAAGCCGCGAAATCCCTTCCACCCGGGTTCGACGGGTGGTGCCGCCGCCGGCGCGGTGCCATCGCGTGCGGCCAGCAGGTCGTGGAATGACTGTTGCCAGCCCGGGCTGAGCGCCGGAACGTCGACGGCCTTGCGAAGCGTTTCGACGTCGCGGTCGGGCAGATAGAGCAGGGCGTCGACGTCGGTGACGCTGAGTTCGTGACGGCCACGGCGGGTGCGCACGATGTCGTCGCCGGCCCGAACGTGCCCCTCGGTGATCACCCGGAAGTAAAAGCCCGGGCGATGTTGAGAGACAAGCAGATTGGGCATGTCGGGCTCGTCGAGGCGGATGCCGACCCGGAAGCAGGTGACACGCGGCTGGGTCACCTCGAACTCGGCGTCCCCGATCCGATAGCGATCCCCGATGCACACGTCATCGTCGGCGAGCCCGGTGACGGTGAAGTTCTCGCCGAAGTGTCCGGGTTGCAGGTCGTCGCGGCCCAGGTAGGCCCTCCAGAAGTCGTAGGACTCGCTCTGGTACACCATGACGGCGCGTTGCTCCCCACCATGACCGGCGAGATCGCCCTGGCCGTCGCCGTCGAGGTTCAGCCGACGCACCATGACCGGTCCCTCGACGGGGGTCTTCCAGATCCCGGTGTAGATGGTCTTATCACGCCATCGCACGTTTTTGGGCGAGCCCACGTTCACCGAAACGAGTGTGCTCACTGTGTCACCTCGAATTGGCCCGCATCGAGCGAGCCGCCAACTGGGAGGGTTGGCCCAGAATATGGCAGCCGGGTGCGCTCGGCAACATATCCGTTTCGCGGACTGTTGCGCGATGCTCGTTTGGTGCATACTGGGTCGTACAACCCATAAATCTGGACTCCGGGATCCGCGCACCTCCATCCGACGCCGCCGCGGTGCACGATGCGCAAATGCATTGAGTCAGGAGGAATCCCATGCCTGCTGTTCATCATCGATACACCACCGTCGACGGCCATCGGATCTTCTACCGGGAGGCCGGCGACCCGGCCGCTCCCGCGGTGCTTCTGCTGCACGGGTTTCCCACCAGCTCGTACATGTTCCGCCACCTGATCCCGGCCCTCGCCGACGAATACCACCTCATCGCGCCGGATCACCTCGGCTTCGGGCTGTCCGACGCCCCACCCGTCGACGAGTTCGACTACACCTTCGATGCGCTGACCGACCTCACGGCGGGCCTGCTCGCAACCCTGGGCGTCGACAGGTACGCCATGTACGTCCAGGACTACGGCGCACCGATCGGCTGGCGACTCGCCCTGCGCGACCCGACCGCCATTACCGCGATCATCAGCCAGAACGGCAATGGCTACGACGCGGGATTCGTCGAGAGCTTCTGGAAGGTCGTGCAGGCGTACCAACAGGAGCAGACGCCGGCCACCGAGGCGCCGGTGCGGCAGTTCCTCACCCTCGACGCCACCCGCTGGCAATACGTCACCGGCGTGGCCGACGAGACGCTGGTCGATCCCGAATCCTGGCACCACGACTACGCGTTGCTCTCGCGGCCCGGCAACGATCTGGTGCAGCTGAAACTGTTTCGCGATTACGCCACCAACGCCCCCCTGTATCCGCAGTTGCACGAATACTTCCGCGCCAGCCGGGTGCCGCTGCTCGCGGTGTGGGGCCGCGGCGACGAGATCTTCGGGCCGGCCGGCGCCGAGGCGTTCGCCGACGATCTCCCCGACGCCGAGATCCACCTGCTCGACGGCGGCCACTTCCTCTTGGAGTCCGCGTGCGACGACGTCGCCCGGCTGATTCGGGGCTTCCTCGCCAAACGGGTCGCGGCCTGACCTGATGTATGGGCTGGAGATCCCAAAAATGGGGGCGCTCCCGGGTTAGCCTGGCGCGATGGCCCATCCGGATGTTCACGACGAACAACGGTTGACCGCCAAGGGGCGCGCCACCCGCGACCGGATTGTGCAGGCGGCTGCCCAGCTGATCGTCACCGAGGGTCTGTCCGCGTCGAACATGGACAACGTGCGCCGCGCGGCGTCGGTCAGCGGCTCGCAGCTTGCCCACTATTTCGCCGATAAGGCGGCGCTGATACGCGCGGTGATCCGGCGCCAGATCGGCGTGGTCTTGGAGTTTCACCGCCAGCCCACGCTTGGAGACCTGGGCTCGTTCGACGACTTCGAGCGGTGGATCGACCTCAACATGCGCTACCTGCGCCGCATCGGCTACTTCGGCACCCCCACTTATCACGCACTCACCGCCCAACTGGCGAAGACCGACGACACCACGCGCGAGGCGTTGGCCGCCGGTTACCGCCAGTGGATCGAGTTGTTGGAGCAGGCAATTCAGCGAATGAAGGGCGACGGGCTGCTGGTTCGGGATGCCGATCCGCGCCGGCTCGCCCTGGTGATCGTCGCCGCGCACCAGGGCGGTGGCGTGCTGACGTTCACCTATCAGGAGGAGTGGCCGCACGCCGATGCGATCCGCTTCGCGGTGAACTACCTGCGCTCGTTCGCCACCGACAGCGCCGAACGAGCGCCCCGCCCACCGCGCCGGTCGCGGGGGCGCAGCCCGGCGCGACGGGCTGGCTGAGGCTGTCAGGGGTGACGACGTGACCGAACGGCCCGCACCGGGGTTCACCCGCAAGGGACTGGCAACGCGCGCGCGGATCATCGAGGCCGCCGCGCGGCTGATGTTCGAGCGGGGCGTGGCCAACACGAGCGTCGACCAGGTAAGGCGCACCGCGGGGGTGGGCGGATCCCAGATCTCGCACTACTTCACCGACAAGCGCGATCTGACCCGGCACGTCGTCGAGGCGCGCCGTAATGACGTGCGGGCCTTCCACACTCGGCCGCAATTCGCCGGACTCGACAGCTTCGGCGCGCTGCAGGCTTGGGCCGACGCCTGCGTGTCCGACATCGACACCGTGTACCGGGTCGGGGGTTGTGTGTACGGGTCTTTGGCAGGCGAACTGATCGAGGCCGACCGCGAGATACACGACGACCTCGCCGCGGGATACGACCAATGGATTGCGCTGTTTCGGGCCGGCCTCGAGTCGATGCGCGATCGCGGCGACCTGCGCCCCGACGCCGACCCGCGGCATCTTGCCGTGTCGCTGGTCGCCGCCCATCAGGGCGGCGCGATGCTCACCCACGTCACCGGCGATCCGCAACCGTTGCGGGCGGCCGTCAATGCCGCCGTCGACTACGTGCGCTCCTTCGGAACTCAACCGCCACCCCGCAAGGGACGATCCGCCCCGCCTCGCAATCGACGCAAAGCCTGATCGCCGAGTTCCGCTGGACATAGTGGGTAGGCGGGCCCATAATAATGGGTCGTACAGCCCAAAAATATTCGGCTGCACCGAGCTCGTTGCCAGGTTCGGCTTCGTCCAGCGATACCAGGAAAGCTCGTCGTCGTCATGGAGTGATGCGCGTCCGCGAACCACCCGCCCCGCGATTGGCCGGCCGAAACGGAGGAACACGGTATGGGTTTGGCGTGGCAGCAAGGCCCGCTGGCGACCGCATCGCTCGGGCATTTCCTCACCGAACAGCCGATGCCGTCGCGGCTGCTCTTCGCCGAGCCGTTGCGTCGCCGGATGCGGGTGCGCTTCGCTGGTCGGTGGATCGCGGACAGTGAGGACGTGATTCTCTTGCACGAGCCGGGCCGCTACCCGGTCGCCTACTTCCCCCGCGGTGACATCGAAGAGGGAACGTTGGTCGCCGAGGATCGGCTGACGCAGCACCGCGACCTCGGCGGCACCCAATGGTTCACGGTCAAGGCCGCGGAACACGAAAGCAATCACGGCGCCTGGGAGCACAACGGACTGCCCGCGCACGCGATGGTGCTCGACGGCCGGGTGGCGTTCGCGTGGCGCGCCATGGATGCCTTCTACGAAGAAGAGGAGCGGATCGTCGGGCACGCCGCCGACGCCTATCACCGCATCGATATCCGTTCCACTGCACGGCATCTCGTCGTCCGGGATGGCGACCGGGTGATCGCCGATACCCATCGCCCGCTGGCGCTGTATGAGTCCGGCTTTGCACCCAGGTGGTACGTGCCGCGCGAGGATATCGACCAGTCGGCCCTCAAACACTTTGATATCCAGACGTTTTGCCCATACAAGGGAATATGCTCCTACTACGACATCGGCAGCCACCAACGCGCTGCATGGTCCTACGTCGACGCCTGGACGGAGGTCGCGCGGGTCCGCAACCTGGTGTCCTTCGAACCGGACAAGATCGAAGTGCACCTCGACGGCAACCAACTTCAGCTGGAACCCGGCCAGACCGTCATCCCGCACGGGGTAGACCGCGGACTCGACACCGATGAGGTGCTGGGAAGGAGCTAGCGTGGCGGCACGCGACACCAGTCCCGAGCGGGTGCGGGGATTCTCGGACGGCGTGTTCGCCGTGCTCATCACGATCCTGGTGCTGGAGCTCAGGCCGCCGAGCGCCCACGGGTTTCGCGCCCTGCTGCCGCTGTGGCCCACCGGGCTGAGTTACGTGGTCAGCTACCTGTTCATCGCGATCGTCTGGGTCAACCACCATCACCTGTTCAACTACGCCCAGGTCGCCACGCCCCGGTTGGTGTGGTCGAACTTCGCGCACCTGTTCTCGGTGTCGCTGATCCCGTTCACCACCGAGTGGATCGCCGACAGCAGGCTGGCCGCGGCACCGGTGTCGCTCTACGCCGCGGTCTTCGTCCTGGTCAACATCACCTACCTGGCGCTGTGTTGGGAAGCGGTCGATAGGCCCTCGCACCAAGATGCTTCCGCACGGATGCGCAAGCTGCTGCAGATGAGGTCGTTCATCACGCTCGGGGTGTTCGTGACGGCGGCGCTGGTCGCCTTGTGGTGGCCGGTGGCCGCGATGGTGTTGATTGTGTTGTGCCTTGTGGGGTATCTACGACCGGATATCCCCCAACGAAAGAATGACGAGCACTAGCCATGGCAACACCGTCCGTCCTCGTCTTCGACGTCAACGAGACGTTGCTCGACATCGAGTCCATCGCACCGCTTTTCGGCGAGCTGTTCGGTGACGAGCGGATGCTTCGCGAATGGTTCGCCCAGCTGGTCATGTACTCGATGACCATCACGCTCGCCGGCAACTACGTGACGTTTCCCGTGCTCGCCCAGGGCGTGCTGCGCATGCTGGGCGACATCTACCGGGTGGACGTCACCGACCACGAACTGGATCGCCTGAGGACCGCGCTGCTCACCATGCCGGCACATCCCGATGCGGCCGACGGCCTCGCCGCCTTGCGAGACAACGGTTTTCGATTGGTCACTCTGACCAACTCCCCACCCAATCCGGATGGCCCGACGGCACTGCAAAGGTCCGGACTGGCAGACTTTTTCGAACACCAATTGAGCGTCGATGCACGTACGGTCTTCAAGCCCGCGCCCGCCGTGTATCGCTACGTATGCGAAACACTCGAGGTGCCCGCGGGCGACTGCATGATGGTAGCCGCGCACGCGTGGGACACCATCGGCGCACAGAATGCCGGATTCCGCGGGGCACTCATCACCCGTCGCGGCAACGCAGCGCTGCCGGTCGACGGACTGCCGCAGCCCGACATCGTCGCCAGGGATCTGCGTCAGCTCGCCAAGCAACTCAACGAATTCCGATGAATACGCAGAGCACGGCCTCGGCGCCGTGGCCACCAAGCGGAAGGGTCGTCGACCATGGGAGCAACTGACGGAGGAGCCTTCGACGTCGTGGTGCTCGGCGCAGGCCCGATCGGCCAAAACGCCGCCGAACGCGCCCGGGCCGCAGGACTGCGTGTTGCTCTGGTCGAGCGCGAACTCGTCGGCGGGGAGTGCTCGTATTGGGCGTGCGTGCCCAGTAAAGCGTTGCTGCGGCCCGTCATTGCGCTTTCCGACACCCGCAGGGTCGACGGTGCGCGGGAGGCGGTCACCGGCTCGATCAGCGCCAACGGTGCGTTCGGCCGCCGTAACCGCTACGTCACCGACTGGGACGACAGCGGCCAGGCCGACTGGGTGAGCGGTATCGGTGCGACCCTGATACGGGGGCACGGTCGATTGCACGGCCCGCGCCGCGTCGTCGTCACCGACGCCGCCGGCGACCAGGTGGCGGTGACCGGACGGTATGCGGTGGTCATCTGCACCGGAAGTCGCACAGCATTGCCCGACCTGCCCGGCATCGCCGAGGCGAGGCCATGGACCAACCGGCAGGCCACCGACAGCAGCGCGGTCCCGGAGCGGCTCGCCGTCGTGGGCGCGGGCGGCGTGGGCGTCGAAATGGCAACGGCGTGGCAGGGTTTGGGCTCCCAGGTGACGATGCTGGTGCGAGGGTCGGGACTGCTGCCGCGGATGGAGCCCTTCGTGGGTGAGCTGATCGAGCGCGGCCTCACCGAAGGCGGCGTCGACGTGCGGATGGGGGTTTCGGTTCGCGCGCTGCGACGACCGGACGATTCGCACGTTGTCCTCGGCTTGGACGACGGCACCGAGTTGCAGGTCAACGAGGTGCTCTTCGCCACCGGTCGCGCACCCCTGACCGACGACATCGGTTTGGAGACCGTGGGATTGAGGCCGGGCAGCTGGCTCGAGGTGGACGACACCTGCCTGGTGCGTGGCACCTTCGAGGACGGCTGGCTTTATGCGGCGGGCGACGTCAATCACCGGGCCCTGCTCACCCACCAGGGCAAGTATCAGGGCCGCATCGCCGGTGCGGCCATCGGCGCCCGTGCAGCGGGAAAGCCGTTGGACACCAAACCGTGGGGCGCGCATGCGACGACCGCCGATCATCATGCGGTGCCGCAGGCCTTCTTCACCGACCCTGAAGCCGCGGCCGTCGGACTGACGGCCCGGCAAGCCGAACAGGCCGGACATCGGTTCCGCACAGTCGATATCGAAATCGGCGATGTGGTGAAGGGGGCCGAGCTTTATGCGGACGGCTACACGGGCCGCGCGCGGATGGTGGTCGACGTGGACCGCGGCCAGCTGCTCGGCGTCACTATGGTCGGCCCGGGGGTGACCGAGCTGCTGCACTCGGCCACCATCGCGGTCGCCGGCCAGGTGCCCATCGACCGGCTGTGGCATGCCGTACCGTGCTTCCCGACGATCAGCGAGCTGTGGCTCAGGCTGCTCGAGGCGTATCGGGACGCCTCGGACGATAATTGACTCATGGCCACCGCAGACGGATTCCATCCAGACTTCGACGACACGGCAGCACCCCCCGCGCGCAACCGAGTACGCCACATCAGGGCAGCGGAAATCAGCTCCGACACAGCACAATCGGAGGGGTTACGGCGTTTCGCCGCCCTGTCCGGCAGCTCGGTCGGCGCGGAGAAGCTCTGGATGGGCGAGACACACGCGTCGCCGCAATCGGCTTCGGACAACCACCATCACGGCGATTCGGAGACCGCCATCTATGTGCGAAGCGGCAATCCGGAATTCGTGTTCCATGACGGCACCGGAGAGGTCCGCATCGCGGCCGCGCCCGGCGATTACGTCTTCATCCCGCCGTACCTGCCGCACCGCGAGGAAAACCCCGACCCCGACACGACCGCCGAGGTGGTGATCGCTCGCAGCAGCCAGGAGGCCATCGTGATCAATCTTCCGGCCCTGTATCCGCTGGCCGACCCTCAGTAGACGGCGATCTCGATCAGGTTGCCGTCGATGTCACGGCAGTAGTGCGAGGTCATCTCGCCCAGTGCCCCTGTCTTGGTAACCGGTCCGGAGATCACGTCGACGCCACACGCGGCGAGGTGGGCGCGGACGTCATCCGGGCTGGCGCGGGTGATGAAGCACAGGTCTTCGGAGCCGGCGGCCTCGACCGCCCCGGTGAACCAGACGGGATCGTCGGCCAACGCGCCAACCGGTCGCAGGTTGATCTTCTGATCCCCGAAGCGCAGCGCCGTTCGCCGCGACGGCCCGAACGTCTCGCGCCGCATGCCCAGCACCCGCTCGTACCACGCGGCGGTGGCCTCGACGTCGTGGCAATTCAGGACAATGTGGTCGAACCGTTCCACGGCGAACGCCACCTTCGGTCCTCCTGACCCGCGCAAATCTTCACCCGACTGTTCGCCGGGCCGCAAACACGCGAAAAGCATTCGCTACCAGAGTAATCCGTCCGTCGGGCCCACCCGCGCCGGGAGGCGTCACTTTACGCCCCGCACATAGAACGTTTTAATACATCTCGTGGCTCCCGATCAGCTGGACCTCGGCGTGGCCGATCTCCGGATATCCCGTGGCAGCGTGCCGGCCAGCACCCAACTCGCCGAAGCCCTCAAGGCGGCCATCGTCAAGCAGCGCCTGCCCCGCGGCGCGCGATTGCCGACCGAGCGGGAGCTCATCGATCGCACCCGCGTGAGCCGGGTGACCGTGCGCGCGGCGGTCGGGCAGCTCGAGCGCCAGGGATGGCTGGTCCGAAAGCAGGGCCTGGGCACGTTCGTGGCCAACCCGGTCAAACAAGAGCTCGGGCCCGGCGTGCGCACCATCACCGAGGTACTGGCCGGCTCCGGGATCACGCCGAACGTCGACGTCCTGTCGCATCGTGTCGATGACGCCCCACAACGGATTGCCGAAATACTGGGCCTGCCCAAGGTCCTGTGTGTGCACCGGCGTTTTCGCGACGGCGACCAGCCGCTCGCCCTGATGATCGCCTACCTGCCGCCCGGATTGGGCACGGCCGTGGAACCACTGCTGAAGAGCGCGACCGACGAGCAGACCGCGCAGGCGATGGAAAGCACCTACACGATGTGGGAGCGCAGGCTGGAAGTCCCCATCTCCCGGGCCAACTACGAGATTCACGCGGCCGGTGCGTCGCTGGAGGTGGCCGGCGCCCTGAACCTGCCGCTGGGGTCTCCCGTGCTGGTGCTCGAGCGCACCAGCTACAGCCGCGACGACAAGCCCCTGGAGGTCGTGGAATTCCACTACCGACCCGAGAGGTACAGGTTTTCGGTCACGCTGCCGCGCACGGTGCCCAGCCCCGGCGCCGGCATTGTGGAACGGCGTGAGCCCAGCTGAGCCCGGGCCAAAACTCCTGGGAACCGGCGCTCACTCAGCCAATTCTCAACAGATTCTTCGATGCCACTTCGCTCGGCTCCAAGCATTCCCAAAGCCACAGGCCGCACCATCGAACTCATGACGAATGAGCAGCTGTGCGCGAACCTGGTCGAACGTTACCTGCGCACCCGCGGGCGGCGATATTTTCGCGGCCACCACGACGGCGAATACTTCTTCGTCACCAACGCTCCGCGGCGCCTGCACGTTCACTTCGAGGTCTCGCCCGCGCACGATGACGTGTTGATCATCCGCGTCACCCCCGGATGCTATTTCCCGGCGGCCGATCGCCCGTGGCTGACGTACTTCTGCGATCGGTGGAATCGCCTCGACCGCGAGGTCACCGCGATCGTGCACGGTTCGTCGGATCCGCAGCGCATCGGCGTGACGGCCCGCAAGTCGCAATGGATCCGAAACGACGTCTCCTTCAACGATTTCGCGTCGTTCGTCGACCGGACCGTGGCAGACGCCACCGAGCTCTTCGATGAGCTGAACCCGACCGTCGAATTGCCGTCCACCGAACGGCCGTTGCTGCGCGACGCCGGCTGACGCCCGGACCGGCTACCTAATTCGACGGGGCATCCGGGCGCGGCTCACCCAACCCGGCCCGGATCGCGCCCCACGGATCGGCGTACCGTCCGGGCGTATCCCGATAGGCCGCACGGCTTTTGAGGAAGCGTCGGGCCAGTGGCGAGATCACGCGCATCGGGTAGCGCCGCCACCCGGCGGCAGCCCGCATCTCGGCGAGCATGTCCGGCCAGGAATGGCGCTGGAATTGCAGGAGCTGCTGGGACCGAACGGTAT
Source organism: Mycobacterium colombiense (assembly GCF_001672755.1). GTDB lineage: Bacteria > Actinomycetota > Actinomycetes > Mycobacteriales > Mycobacteriaceae > Mycobacterium > Mycobacterium colombiense_C. The sequence continues at coordinate 53,133 of NZ_LZKI01000073.1, forward strand.
CCATCCAGTCCGTGACGAACCAGTCGTCGTCGCTGTCCGGATCACCCGGCCGGCCGCCGGGCAGGACATCGACCAGACCGCGTGCGGCGGCCAGCGCCTTGCCGACCTCCCCCTGCCGAAGCAGGTGCGATTCGTCGCCCGCGATCAGCAGCGTCTCACCGGCGATATCGGCGGTGACCGATGCGGCGAACGCGCGCGCGACATCGCGGACATCGACCGTGTGAATGCGGCCGTCGGCCGGCAGCGCGCTCTCGAAGAACAACGCATCGACGCTGAACGGCATGGCGTCCGGTTCGACGCTGATCACCCCGGCCAGGCGCAGGATGACCCACTCGAGATCGGACGCCCGCAGGTGCTGTTCCGCTTCGGCCTTGTGCGCACCGTAGAGGTCGGCCGGCTTCATCGGACTGTCCGGGCGCAACAGCTCGCGATGCCGGTGCGGGTTGCGCGCGCCGTACACGGCGTTGCTCGACGCCTGGATGAACCGCACCGGATGCGGCCTCGACTGCGCCGCGCGCAACAACGTGACGGTCGCGTCGACGTTGACGCGGCGGCCCAGCGCGGGCTGGCGATAGATCAGCGGCGGGATCACCGCGGCCAGGTGGACGATGGCGGTGGGCGACGTCTCGGCGAGCAGCCGATCAACCTGACCCGGGTCGGTCAGATCCGCCCAGTGCGCCTCGGTTCCGGCCGGCAGCGCCGCCGCGGCTTTGCGCTGGGCGGCGGTGCCCAGGTCGGTCGCGACAACGCGATGGCCGTCGGCAACGAGCCGGCGCACCGTTTGGGAGCCGACGAGTCCGAAACCCCCAGTAACCAGAACCTTTTCGGACATACTCCCCACCACGCGTTCGCCGTCCAGCAAACGGATATGACATTCTCTTAAATGAAGAGTAGCATATGTCGACCGTGGACTGAGGTTTGAGACCGGCGTCACACCGGCAACAAATAGCAAAGAGCGAAGAACGGACGGCGGGGAGCCATGAAGGGCAACGGTGTGGACGCGGCGGACAACCACGAAACCGCCAAATGGGATCCGGCCTTCACCGAACAGGTGGCGAAGGTGCTCGGACCGGCCATCAGGCGGTACTACCGGGCCGAGGTGCGAAACATCGACAACGTCCCGGCGTCGGGCGGAGCCCTGGTGGTCTCCAACCACTCGGGCGGCATGCTGACCCCGGACGTACTGATCTTCTCCCCCGCCTTCTACAACAGGTTCGGCTACGACCGACCGGTCTACACGCTGGGCCATTACGGCCTGTTCCTGGGGCCGTTGGACGGCTGGCTGCGCCGCCTCGGGGTCATCGAGGCCAGCCGTGAAAACGCCGCCACCGCCCTGCATTCCGGCGCGGTGGTGCTGGTGTTCCCCGGCGGCGACTACGACTCCTACCGGCCGACCTTCACCGCCAACACCATCGACTTCAACGGCCGCACCGGCTACGTGCGGACCGCGATCGAAGCCGGGGTGCCGATCGTGCCGGCCGTGTCCATCGGCGCTCAGGAGACCCAGCTGTTCCTGACCCGGGGCAACTGGCTGGCCCGCAAGCTCGGGCTAACCAAGGCACGAATGGACATCCTGCCGATCAGCGTCGGCTTCCCCTTCGGGCTGAGCGTCATCTTCCCGCCGAACGTGCCCCTGCCGGCAAAGATCGTCACCGAGGTTCTCGAGCCGATCGACGTCACCGCCCAATTCGGTAAGGATCCCGACGTCGACGAGGTCGACGCCCACGTACGCGCCGTCATGGAAGCCGCGCTGCAGCGGCTCGCCGGCCAGCGCCGGTTCCCGATCCTGGGCTGACGGCGCCCGGGGCAGGCCGCTGGAGGTGGCGTGTGAAAAGACTCAACGGCATGGACGCGATGCTGCTCTACAGCGAGACGCCCAACCTGCACACGCACACGCTGAAGGTGGCCATCATCGACCCCGCCGACGTCAACGGCGAATTCGGTTTCGACGCGTTCCGTCACCACGTGCGTCGTCGGCTCCATCTACTAGAACCGTTGCGCTACAAGCTCGTTGACATTCCCTGGCATCTACATCACCCCATGTGGCAGGAGAACTGCGACGTCGACCTGGACTATCACCTGCGGCGGGTACAGGTGCCCGCGCCGGGTGGCCGGCGCGAGCTCGATCGGGTGATCGGCGACGTGGCGTCCACTCCCCTGGATCGCAGCCGCCCGTTGTGGGAGTTCCATTTCGCCGAGGGGCTGGCCGGCGGTCGATTCGCCTTGATCGGCAAAGTCCACCACGCGCTGGCTGACGGTGTCGCATCGGTCAACCTGCTGGCCCGCGCGATGGATCTGCGCGACGGGCACACCGACGAGCGCGACAACGACGAGGCCGGCGTCACCACATCCAATGCCGACCTGTTGCGTGCGGCGGCGCGCGACCACGTCCGGCAGATCGGTGAACTGCCCCGGCTGGTCAAGGACGCGGCTGTCGGGATGATGCGGGTACGCCGCCGGTCCAAGGAGCGCGGGGCGCACCCCGACCTGGCCGAGGCGTTCGACGCACCGCCGACGTTCCTCAACCATCTCGTCTCGCCGCAACGTTGGTTCGCCAGCACGTCGTTGTCGCTGCCGGAGGTCAAAGCGACGGCAAAGGCGTTGGGTATCACGGTGAACGATGTGGTGCTGGCGATGGCGACCGGCGGGCTGCGGACGTTGTTGCTGGCGTATGACGGCGCGGCCGAGCGCCCGCTCATCGCCTCGGTGCCGACGGCCACCGACAAGTCGGACCGGATCACCGGCAATGAGATCAGCGGGCTGATGATCTCGCTGCCGGTCCATGTCGCCGACCCCAATGAGCGGGCCCGGCTGGTCGCCCTGGCCACCAAGATCGCTAAGGAAGACCACGAGGTCCTCGGCCCGGAGCTGTACGGGAAAATGATGGCCTACCTTCCGACCGCGTTCGCGCCCGCGGCATTTCGATGGCTGGGCCTGCGCGACGCGCCGAACAAGCTGATGAACGTAGCGGTGTCCAGCGTGGTGGGGCCGCGCGAGCGCGGCCACTTCGGCGGCGCGGCCGTCAGCGAGATCTATTCCACCGGCGTGCTGTCGCCCGGCGCCCCGGTCAACATCACCGTGTGGAGTTACGTGGACCGACTCGGCGTCGCGGTGCTCACCGACGACCGGACGTTCAACGACCCGCACGAGGCGACGGATGCCATCGCCGCGTCATTCGCCGAATTACGCGATGCCGCAGGCGTTTCCGCTCAGCCGGCGAGCACGCCGTCCAGCACGGAATAGAACAGGCCCAGGCCGTCGTCGGAAGGCCCGGTCAGTGCCTCGATGGCGTGCTCGGGATGCGGCATCAGGCCCACCACGCGGCCGTTGGCGGAACTGACCCCGGCGATGTCGTGCAGCGACCCGTTGGCGTTCTCGTGGTACCGGAACACCACCCGCCCGTCGCCCTCGAGCTCCTCGATCACCTCGGCCGGCGCCACGTAGCGTCCCTCGCCGGACTTCAGCGGGACCAGCAGATCGGCGTCGGGCTCGAATCGCGACGTCCACGCCGTCGAGGTCGAGGCCACTCGCAGCCACACGTCGCGGCAGATGAAGTGCAGGCCCACGTTGCGGGTCAGCGCCCCGGGCAGCAGGCCGGCCTCGCAGAGCACCTGAAAACCGTTGCAGATGCCCAACACTGGCATGCCGCGCCGGGCGGCCTCCACCACCTCGGTCATCACCGGGGCGAACCTGGCGATCGCACCGGCTCGCAGATAATCGCCGTAGGAGAAGCCGCCGGGCACCACCACGGCGTCCACACTCCGCAGATCGGCGTCGGCATGCCACAGGTTGACCGCCTCGGCGCCGACCCGCCGCGCGGCGCGCGCGGCGTCCACGTCGTCGAGTGTGCCGGGGAAGGTGATGATCCCGATGCGTGCTGTCACTGCGCTTCCCGGCTGATCGTCCAGTCTTCTATCACGGTGTTCGCCAGCAGCGATTCCGCGATCTCGGCGAGCGCCGAATCATCGACACTGTCGTCCACTTCGAGCTCAAAGCGCTTGCCTTGCCGAACTTCTGAGATTCCGGGATGTCCGAGGCGACCCAGCGCGCCCACAATCGCTTGACCTTGCGGGTCGAGAATCTCCGCTTTGGGCATCACGCTCACGATCACCCGGGCCACCGGCGCTCCTCCTCAGTTGGCGTTTTCGGCGCCAACTCTACCGGCGAACGCGCAGCTCGGGGTTACGGGCACGAGCCAATGTAGGCCTCACACAGGGGTGCGCTCATGGCATTGAGCACCGGATCGTCCGCCATCGCCGGCCAGGCCGTCTGCGCCGGGGCCGTCGACCAGAGCGTGACCTCGCTGATCGTGCTGCTGGCCGGGTGGGCGAACAGATAGGTGCGCATCACCACCGGGCCGCTGATCACGCCGGCCATCCGATTCGATTCGTCGGTGGTCAACGACGGTGACTCCTGCGGTGCACGCTGCTGGCAGGCCCGCAGCGCGGCGACGGCATTGCTGAACGCCGTGGTCGCGATCGCCCCACCGTGGGCGGTGTCACCGCGCCAGTGCAGGACCTGGGCCTGCAGTTGCCATTGCCCGTCGGGATGCTGCACCGTCACACGGGCCGCCACGGCCGAGTCCCGGGGATCCTGGGGTAGCGCCGGCGCGGCGCACAGCTCCTCGAACCGGAACCGCGGGCCGGGCGCCGAACCGGTCGTCTGCAGGGCCTGGCCGGCCAGGGCGGGCCAGTGATACACGGCGTCCAGCGGGACGGCGTGCTGATCGATCCACGCGGTGTTCGGGATCCGGTCGCACAGCCCCGGGCAAGTCTCCGGCTCAGCCTGCGCAGGGACGACGACGATCAGGGCAACTGCGAAACTGCCGGCGACCAGCATCGTGGCCAGGATCACGCGCATCGGCAGCTTGTCCATCAAGGCACAATCGTAGATATGCAACTGACGCATTTCGGCCATTCGTGCCTACTTGCCGAGTTCGACCACACCCGCGTGCTCTTTGACCCCGGTACCTTCGCGCACGGATTCGAGGGAATCACCGGCCTGACCGCCATCTTGATCACCCATCAGCATCCCGACCATGTCGACGCCAAACGGCTGCCGGCATTGCTTGAGGGTAACCCGGATGCGGCGCTTTACGCCGATCCGCAGACCACCGCGCTACTTGGCGCACCCTGCCGCGAGGTGCACGTCGGCGACGAGCTGCACATCGGTGAACTGACGGTTCGCGCGGTCGGCGGCAAGCACGCGGTCATTCACCCGGAAATCCCTGTGATAGAGAACATTTCGTTTCTGGTGGGCGATGGCGGCCATCGCGCTCGGCTGATGCACCCCGGTGACGCGCTCTTCGTGCCCGACGAGCCGGTGGACGTGTTGGCCACCCCGGCGGCCGCGCCGTGGATGAAGGTGTCCGAAGCGGTCGATTACCTGCGCGCCGTGGCTCCGGAGCGCGCGGTTCCCATTCACCAGGGGATCATCGCCCCGGATGCGCGGGGCATCTACTACGGACGCCTGACTGAGATGACCAGCACCGACTTCCAGGTGCTGCCCGAGGAAGACGCCGTCACGTTCTAGCGGCCGGCCGGTTGGCGCGCCCGCGGCTAGGTGATGTCGTCGGCGGCGCCGCGTCCTGCGGCGCGGCCGGAGAAGATGCAGCCGCCCAGAAAGGTGCCCTCCAGCGCGCGATAGCCGTGCACGCCGCCACCGCCGAACCCGGCCACCTCGCCGGCGGCGTACAGACCGCTCAGCGGCGTGCCGTCGGCCTTCAACACCCGTGAGGCGAGGTCGGTTTCGATGCCGCCCAACGTTTTTCTGGTCAGGATGTGCAGCTTCACCGCGATCATCGGCCCCGCCTTCGGGTCGGTCAGCCGGTGCGGCGCCACCACCCGGCCCAGCCGGTCGCCCAGATAGTTGCGCGCGCCGTGAATCGCCGTGATCTGGCCGTCCTTGCTGAACTTGTTGGCCACCTCCCGATCCCGGGCGGTGACCTCGGCCTCCACCGTCGCGTAATCCAGCGGCTGCACATCGGGCAGCTTGTTCATCGCCGTCACCAGGTCGCGCAACGAGTTCGCGCTGACGAAGTCCACACCCCGGTCGACGAACGCCTGCACCGGCCCCGGCGGCCCGGAACGCGCCCGGTTACGCAGCAGCTCGCGGACGCTCTGCCCGGTCAGGTCGGGGTTCTGCTCCTGCCCGGACAGCGCGAATTCCTTCTCAATGATTTTGGCGTTCAACACAAACCAGGTGTAGTCGAACCCGGATTTGGTGATGTACTCCAAGGTGCCCAGCGTGTCGAAACCGGGGTAGAGCGGGACCGGCAACCGCCTGCCGCTCGCGTCCAGCCACAGCGACGACGGGCCCGGAATGATCCGGATCCCGTGCAGCGGCCAGATCGGGTCGTAGTTGGTGATGCCCTCGGTGTAGTGCCACATCCGGTCGGGGTTGATCACCCGCGCGCCGGCCCGCTGCGAGATGGCGATCATCCTGCCGTCGACGTGAGCCGGCACCCCGCTCAGCAGTTGCTCGGGAACGCGGCCCATGCGTTTCGGCCAATTCTTGCGCACCAGTTCATGATTGGCGCCGATGCCGCCGCTCGTCACGATCACCGCATCCGCGCGAAATTCAAACTGGCCTACCGATTTTCGCGATGACGCGACTCCTCTGGGCGTGGTGGACGGCTCCAGCACCGTCCCTCGGACGCCGGTCACCGCCTCGCCCTCGACGATCAGCTCGTCGACCTGGTGGCGGTGCGCGAACCGCACCGACGTGCGGTCGCGCAGTTGACGGGCGAAGATGTCGACCAGCGCGGGCCCGGTGCCCCAGGTGATGTGGAAGCGGGGAACCGAATTGCCGTGTCCCTGTGCGTCATAGCCGCCACGCTCGGCCCAGCCCACCAGCGGGAAGAGCTTCAGTCCCCGCGACCGCAGCCAGCTGCGTTTCTCCCCGGCGGCGAAATCGACGTAGGCGTGCGCCCATTGGCGTGGCCAGTAGTCCTCGGGACGGTCGAAGGCCGCCGTGCCGAGCCAGTCCTGCAACGCGAGTTCATGGGTGTCGCGGATACCCAACCGGCGCTGCTCGGGGCTGTCCACGAAGAACAGGCCGCCGAAGGACCAGAAGGCCTGCCCGCCCAGGTTGGCGCTGTTCTCCTGATCGACGAGGAGCACCCGCAGGCCGCGATCCACCAGTTCGCAGGCCGCGACCAGGCCGGCCAGGCCCGCCCCGACGACGATGGCATCAGCATCGAACCCCGCAACCGAAGAATCGCTCATGTCGGACCAGGGTAGTGCCCCGACGAGCAGGTCAGACAGTCGCTTCGTCAGGCGGCGTCGAGCACCGCTTTGGCCGCCTCCCAGCGATACACGGTGGGTGTGCAGGCATGCATCAAGGCCAGGTCGACCGCGTCCACCATGGCCTGCAGCGGCCCGGGCTTGCGCAGGTGGCGAGCCGCGACCGCAACCCGGACGACGCCGCCGCGACGGGCGATCCGCTCGGCGGACAGCACCACCATCCGGCACCACCACGGCTCGGTGAGGAAGCCTTCGCCGATGCCGAGGACGCGGGCGCGGACGGTGTTGTGGCGGACCAGGTCGGTGATCCCATGCAGATCGGCCAGCAAGCGGAATCCGTTGTCCGGCAAAGCCTTGACAACCCCGGGTGACACCACCCAGCCGGGTGCCGCGAACAAGCGGGTGCGCAGCCCGAGGTGCTCGAGCACCCGGTCGGCGGCCATCAATCGCAGGTTGGCCTCGTGCGCCCGCAGGATCGCGAATTCACCGCGGCGCTTCTTGGTCGCGGCGTCGTCGTAGCCGTGCAACACGATGGCGTCGCCGCCGGCGCGACGGGTGGTCAGCCATTCGACGGTTTGTGGGTCGTGGTCGAGCCGGTAGTCACCGGTCAGGCGCGGAGCCACCAACAACGACACCGGTACCTTACGGGCATCCATTTTCGCGCAGAACGCCTCGACGTCGGGAAGGGTGCGCTCACCGATCCCCGAGACCGAGACGATCAATTTTCCAGACACACCAGCAGTTTGCCGATCCCAAGTGTCGGAATGGTGAAGGACACGCAGACAGCAGGCGTATATGCACTCGCCCCAGCGCGATAACTGATTTCGGCGGCTGTCAGACCTGCCCTCACAACAACCGCCGCGAGCGTCAGCCGGGGTGATCAGTTCGATATGCTAAGCAACGCCATGGATGAGGCCTCGTACGCAGCGGCCAGAACCCCGCTGCCCCACGCCCCCACCGGGCAGCCGGGTGTCGAGGAACGGGAATATCCCGACAAGCTCGATGCCGCGCTGCTGCGGATCTCCGGTGTGTGCATCTTGGCCACCGTGATGGCGATCCTGGACGTCACTGTCGTCAGCGTCGCGCAACGCACCTTCATCGACCAATTCGCGTCCTCACAGGCCGTCGTGGCCTGGACGATGACCGGCTACACACTCGCCTTGGCGACCGTGATCCCGATAACCGGGTGGGCGGCCGACCGGTTCGGCACCAAACGGCTCTTCATGGGTTCCGTGGTGGCGTTCATATTGGGCTCGCTGCTGTGTGCGATCGCCGCAAACATCCTGCAGCTCATCGTCTTTCGGGTGATGCAGGGAATCGGCGGTGGCATGCTGCTGCCGTTGGGATTCATGATCTTGACCCGCGAAGCGGGACCGGGACGGCTCGGGCGCCTGATGTCGATCCTGAGCATCCCGATGCTGCTCGCCCCGATCGGCGGGCCGATCCTGGGCGGCTGGCTGATCGACACCTCGAGCTGGCGGTGGATCTTCCTGATCAATGTGCCGATCGGGTTTCTCACCATCGCACTGGCCGCGATCATCTTCCCGCGGGATCACCCGGCCCGCTCGGAGACCTTCGACGCCGTCGGCGTGCTGCTGCTCTCGCCGGGCCTGGCGATGTTCCTGTTCGCGGTGTCCTCCATCCCGGGCCGCGGCACCGTGGCCGACCGCCACGTGTTGATACCGGCGGCGATCGGTCTGGCATTGATCGCGGGCTTCGTCGCGCACGCGTGGCGTCACGCCGATCATCCGCTGATAGATCTGCGACTGTTCCGCAACCCCGTGCTCACGCACGCCAACGTGACGATGCTGGTGTTCGCCGGCGCATTCTTCGGCGCCGGCCTGCTGCTCCCGAGTTATTTCCAGCAGGTGCTGCACCAGACGCCGATGCAGGCGGGCGTGCACATGATCCCTCAGGGGCTGGGCGCCATGCTGACCATGCGGCTCACCGGGCCGCTGGTGGACAGGCAGGGTCCCGGCAAGATCGTGCTGGTCGGCATCGCGCTGATCACCGCCGGCCTGAGTGCCTTCGCCTTCGGGGTGGCCACCCAGGCCCACTACCTGCCCATCCTGCTGGTCGGGCTGGCGATCATGGGGCTGGGCATGGGCTGCACGATGATGCCCCTGTCGGTCGCCTCCGTGCAGGCGCTGGCGCCCCATCAGATCGCCCGGGGAACGACGTTGATGAGCGTCAGCCACCAGGTGGGCGGCTCGATGGGAACCGCGCTGATGTCGATGATCCTGACGAACCAGTTCAATCGCAGCCCGAACATCGTCGCAGCAAACAAGCTCGCCGCCCTGCACCAGAAGGCCGCCGTCGACGGAGTGCCGGTCGATCAGTCGGCGATACCGCGGCAGTCGTTCGCCCCCGGATTTGCGAGCAATGTCGTGCACGATCTTTCGCAGGCCTACACCGCGGTATTTGTGATTGCCGTCGTGCTGGTGGTGTGCACCTTCATTCCGGCATGGTTTTTGCCGAAAAAGCCGGCAAGCGAAACGGCCGGCGAATAACATTATCGCCCGGTAACCACGTGACCAGGCTGTTTGTCTGTTTAACGCCCGCGGAAGGCGGAATCTCCGCGTTGCGAATTACACGCGTGCGAATAAGCGAATACGAGTAAAAACCCTTCTGCCGGGGCAACCCTGTGGATATGCTCAGCGGCGCCATGCAGAAGACCCGCTCCGCAGCTTTCAGCGTCCCGTTGCCTACCGCCCCGGGATCGTCGCTGCGCTCCGACGAATACCCCGAGAAGCTGGACGCGGCGCTGTTCAGGATCGCCGGGGTGTGCGGCCTGGCCTGCATCATGGCCGTGCTGGACAGCACCGTCGTCGCCGTCGCACAGCGCACCTTCATTGCGCAGTTCGGGTCCACCCAGGCCATCGTCTCGTGGACGATCGCCGGCTACATGCTCGCGTTCGCCACCGTGATCCCGATTACCGGATGGGCGGCGGATCGGTTCGGCACCAAGCGCCTCTTCATGGGTTCTGTGCTGATCTTCACGCTGGGGTCGCTACTGTGCGCGATCGCGCCAAACATCTTGCTGCTCATCCTGTTTCGGATAGTCCAGGGCATCGGCGGCGGCATGTTGTTGCCGCTGAGCTTCGTGATCCTGACGCGCGAGGCGGGACCGAAGCGGGTCGGCCGCCTGATGGCGGTGGGTGGAATCCCGATTCTGCTGGGCCCCATCGGTGGGCCGATCCTGGGCGGCTGGCTGATCGGCGCCTACGGCTGGAAATGGATCTTCCTGATCAACCTGCCGATCGGGCTCACCGCCTTCGCCCTCGCGGCGATCATGTTCCCGAAGGATCGCTCGGCTCCGTCGGAGGCGCTCGACATCACCGGAGCGCTGCTGCTGTCGCCCGGCGTGGCGATCTTTTTGTGCGGGGTGTGTTCCATCCCGGGGCGCCACACGATCGCCGACCGCTACGTGCTGGCCCCGGCCCTCCTCGGCCTGGGCCTGATCGCCGCGTTCATCCTGCACGCCTGGTATCGCACCGATCACCCCCTGATCGATCTGCGATTGTTCCGGAACCCGGTGGTCACCCAGGTCAACGTAACCCTGCTGGTGTTCGGCGCCGCCTCGGTCGGCACCGGCCTGCTGGTGCCGAGTTTCTTCCAGATCGTCGGCCACGAGACGCCGATGCAGTCCGGTCTGCACATGCTGCCGATCGGGATCGGCGCGGTGCTGACCATGCCGCTCGGCGGAGCCTTCATGGACAAGCGCGGGCCCGGCAACATCGTGCTGATCGGGCTGCCGCTGATGGCGGTGGGGCTGGGGATCTTCACCTACGGCGTCGCCAGGCAGGCCGCGTATTCACCGGTCTTGGTGACCGGGTTGGCGATCATGGGGCTGGGCATCGGCCTTACCACCACGCCGCTCTCCGCGGCGCTCATGCAGGCGCTGGCCCCGCATCAGGTTGCCCGCGGGACGACGCTGATCAGTGTCAACCAGCAGGTGGGCGGCTCGATTGGGGCCGCGCTCATGGCGGTGATCCTGACCAATCAGTTCAACCGCAACGAGGCCCTGATGGCGGCGAACGAGATGGGCGGGGTGCGCCCGGGCGCCGGCAAGCACGGCCTGCCGGCCGATCCGTCCGCCGTCCCGAGACAGCCGCTTGCCCCCGATCTGGCCAGCCACGTGTCGCACCACTTGGCACACGCCTATACCGCCGTGTTCGTGCTGGCCGTCGTGCTGGTGGCGTTCACCATCATCCCGGCATCATTCTTGCCGAAGAAGCCGCCGAGCCAGCCCGCCGGCGAATAGCGCCATCACCCGGCGAACAGCATCCTCGCGATCCGTCGCACCGTCTCCATCGGGTCGGTGGCCCTGACCTGATCGTCGACGGCGTCGTTGAGCCACAGCGTCGCAAATCCGTGCACCAGCGACCAAGCCGCCAACTCGGCGCCGCCGGGGTCGGCACGGGCGTCGGGATCCTGCAGCGTCGCCACCCCGCGAGCAAGCTCCGCGGCGGCCGCGGCCTCGGCGGTCGCCAGGTCCCCGTCTGACGCATCGAGCAGCGACTTGTCGAACATGACCCGGTAGTGGCCCGGGTGGTCGATGGCGAATCGCACATACGCGAGTGCGGCGTCGACGAAGTCGCCCCGGGCATCGGCCAGGGCCTGTGCCAACAGCGCGAAGCCCTCTGCGGCCAGCGCGGTGAACAGACCCCGGCGATCGGTGAAGTGGTGCGCCGGCGCGGCGTGGGAGACACCCGCGGACCGGGCCAATTCGCGCAGCGAGACGCCCTGTTGCTGATGCTGGCCATGTTCCCGGCCAACATCTACGCGTCCCGGATGCCCGATCCGCCGAAATCGATGACGACCCGGCTACCTCTGCGGGTCGGCGCCGAGATCGTCTTCCTGGCGGCCGCCGTTGCGGTCGCCCTCGGCGGCCGCTAACAGCCACGCGTATTGGAAGGCGGCTTCCTCCCAGCCCTTGTAGCGGCCACTGACGCCACCGTGTCCGGCGTTCATCTGGGTCTTCAACAGAACCGGACTGCCGTCGCCGTTGGCGTGGCGCAGTGCCGCGACCCATTTGGCCGGCTCCACGTAGTAGACCCTCGTATCGTTCAGCGACGTCATGGCCAAAATCGCCGGATACCGCTTGGCCTCGACATTCTCATACGGCGAATAGGACTTCATGTAGGAGTAGACATCCTTGTCCGCCAAGGGATTTCCCCATTCATCCCACTCGGTGACAGTCAGCGGCAAGGAGGGATCCAAGATAGTGGTCAGCGGGTCGACGAACGGGACCTGCGCGAGAATTCCGGCGAAGAGCTCCGGCGCCAGGTTGGCCACCGCTCCCATCAGCAGTCCGCCGGCGCTGCCCCCCAGCGCCACCAGCTGACGCGGCCGGGTCACGCCGGAATCCACCAAATGCCGTGCCACCGCGACGAAGTCGGTGAACGTGTTCCTTTTCTCCAACAGCTTGCCATGCTCGTACCACAGCCGGCCCATCTCGCCGCCGCCACGCACGTGGGCGATGGCGAACACCATGCCTCGGTCCAGCAGCGACAATCGGGCGATGGAGAAGCTCGGGTCGGTGCACAGCTCGTAGGCGCCGTAGCCGTAAAGCAATGCGGGCGCCGGAAATTCGATCCCGGCGCGGTGCACGATGGACACCGGGATCCGGGTGCCGTCGTCGGCGACCGCCCAGTCACGCCGTTCCACGTAGTCCTCGGGCCGGTAATCGCCGAGCACAGGCTGCTCGCGCAGCAAGGTGCGTTCGCCGGTGGTGAGGTCGATGTCGTAGACCCGGGCCGGAACCACCAGCGATCCCGCCCTGATCCGCAGCTTGGGTGCCTCCCAGTTGGGGTTGCCGGCCGGGCCGGCCGTCATCAGCTCGGAGTCGAACGAAATCTCTTCGGGCTGCCCATAGGTGCCGTCGGCGTTGATCGGCCACAGCTGCATTCGGGGCAGCGCCTCGCGTCGGTAGCTGACCACCAGGAGGCCGGCGAAAGCGTCGACCGCGTCGAGTCGGACGTCGTCGCGGTGCGGGATCAGGGTGCGCTGCTGCGCCGGATCGCTGACCGGCGCCTCGGTGAGGGTGAAGTTGACCGCGCCGTCGTTGTGCAGGATCAAGAACCGGTCCTGCCCGCCGATGACCGCGTGCTCGACCGCGTACTCGACGCCCTCGCGGCGCGGCAGCACGACGGTGAACTGCGCCTGCGGGTCGGCGGCGTCGGCGTAGCGGTACTCGGAGGTGATCGAGGACCCCGAGGCGATGAATACGTAGGCCTCGCTGCGGGTGAGTCCCACACCGAGCCAATACTTTTCGTCTTCTTCGTGATAGACCAGCTCGGCCTCGTCGCCGGAGCCCACCCGATACCGCCACACCTTGTCGGGTCGGTGCGCGTCGTCCAGCGTCAGGTAGTACACGGTGCGGTTGTCGGCGGCCCACGTCGCACCCGCGCCGATATCGGCGATCTCGTCGGGGAACAGCTCGCCGGTACGTAAGTCCTTGAACCGCAACGTGTAACGCTCGTCGCCGAGGGTGTCGACGGAGTACGCCAGCAGGTTGCCATCGAGGCTCACCGTCGCGGCCCCCAGGGAGAAGAATTCGTGTCCCTCGGCTTCGGCATTGGAATCGAGCAGGATCTGTTCGCCCGGGATCGCGGTGTTCTCGTCCAGCGTCGGCGGGTCCCAATCGTCGGGCCCGCTGATCGGACAACGGCATTGGACGCGATATTGTTTGCCCTCGTAGGTGCGCGCGTAGTACCACCACTCGCCCTGCCGGGTGGGCACCGAAAGATCCGTCTCCTTGGTGCGCGCCTTGATCTCGTCGAAAATCTGCTGCCGCAGCGGTTCGAGGTGGGCGGTCATCTGATCGACGTAGGCGTTCTCCGCCTCGAGGTAGGCGATGACTTCGGGGTTGGTTTTTTCGCGCAGCCACTCGTACGGATCGACGAAGACGTCGCCGTGGTGCTCACGCCGACTCTCCACCCGCTTGGCGACCGGGGGCACCGAGCCGTCCGAATGCGTTTCGGTCATGCGCTGGGTCCGATCCAGTCGTTGAAGCTCAGGCCGGAAATGCGTTCGTAGGCATCGATATAGCGGTCTCGGGTGGCGTCGATGATGTGCTCCGGCAGTGGCGGCGGCGGTTTTGTGCCGTGGCGGTCCCAGCCGGACTCGGGCCCGGTCAGCCAGTTGCGGACGAACTGCTTGTCGAAGCTGTTCTGGACGACGCCGACCTGGTACTCGTCGGCCGGCCAGTACCGCGACGAATCCGGCGTGAAGATTTCGTCGGCGAGCAGCAGGTTGCCGGCGCGGTCGGTGCCGAACTCGAATTTGGTGTCCGCGATGATGATTCCCTTCCGGAGCGCGTGATCCGCGGCCTGCAGATAGGTCTGCAGGGTGCGGTCGCGCAGTTGGTTGGCGGGCACGGCACCGACCATCTCGATGACGCGGGCGAAGGGGATGTTCTCGTCGTGGTCGCCCAGTGCGGCTTTCGTCGCGGGGGTGAACAGCGGTTCGGCGAACCTGCTGGCTTCGACCAGTCCCGGCGGCAGCGCGATGCCGCAGACCGTCCCGGTCGCCTGGTAGTCCAGCAATCCCGAGCCGGTCAGGTAACCGCGCGCCACGCATTCCACCGGAAGCATCTCCAGCTGGCGCACCACCAGCGCGCGGCCAAGCACCTCGTCGGGGATGCGTGGGTCGTCGGGCGGCCCGGCCAGATGGTTGGGGGCGTCGACGAGACCGAAGAAGAAGACGCTCATCGCGGTGAGGATGCGGCCCTTGTCCGGGATGGTGCTGTCCAGGACGAAGTCGTACGCCGAGATGCGGTCGGAGGCGACGAGCAGCAGGTGTTCGCCGTCGACGCGATACAGCTCGCGGACCTTGCCGCTGGCCAGATGCTGGTAGTCGGACAGTGCAGGCATCCGGTCAGCCTATCGGGCACCTGCAAACGCGCTTTGTGCTGGGATCGGGGCTATGACACTGCGGTTTCTGCCCTACTCCACCAGGCCCGGCCGGCTGGCCGTCCAGCTGTTCAGCGACTTGGCCGTCGTCATCTGGACAGTGCTCTGGCTGCTCGTCGGGCTGGCCGTCTACGACGCCATCGCCACCATCGCAGACGCGGGCCGGCAGGTGGAGAGCGGCGCGAACGGAATCGCCGGCAACCTCGAGTCCGCCGGCCACGGCGCCCAGCACATCCCGGTGGTGGGTGACGCGGTCAGCAAGCCGCTCAACTCCGCCAGCCACGCCGCGCTGGACATCGCCGGCGCGGGCCACGATCTGGACAGCGCGGCAAGCTGGCTCGCGGTGCTGCTCGCGATGGCCGTCGTTGCGGTGCCGATCCTCATCGCGGCGCTGCCGTGGTTTTTTCTGCGACTGCGATTCTTTCGGCGCAAGTTGACGGTGACCGCACTGGCCGCGACCCCGGCCGGTGCGCAATTGCTTGCGCTGCGCGCGCTGACGAACCGTCCGCCCCGGAAGTTGATCGCCGTCAGCACGGATCCGGTCGGCGGGTGGCGCCGTGATGATCCGGCCACCATCGGGGCCCTGGTCGCGCTCGAACTACGGTCGGCCGGAATCGCGCTGCGCGGGAGCTAGCAGCAGCGCCCGCGCCACCAGTAGCAGCCCGGCGATGACCACAATGATCCAGGCGGCCAACGCATCCCAGAAGAACACCAGCGAGACGGTGAGCAGCGGGTGCCGGCCGAGCTCGACCGCCATGGCGAAGCTGGCCGCGGAGTACATGCCCAGCGGGAACACGAACGCCCACCACACACCGGTGAATTGCAGCATGTTGGGGTGCCGCCTGATGCGGTGCAGCGCAAAGTAGATCAGCGGCGGTATCCACAGGGTGGCCGTCACCCCGGTGACGATGCTGAGCGTGCGGACCGGACCGGCCAGCCAGGCGGGCGCCACGGCGTGGATGTTGTCGCCGGCCAACGTCGCAATCGCCATGGCGCCCATCAGGATCCAGGTGTCGGGTTCGAAGCCGTCGCGGTCCTGGCGTTCGCTGACGACACGCCAGAGGGTCAGCCACGTCATCAGGCCGTAGATGCACAGCGCCGCCACCCACCCGGCCACGGCCACCGCCAGCCACCAGTGATGGCCGGTCTGTCGTGCCGCCCGGGCGATCACGATCGCCAAGCCGGAGGTGCCCACGCTGCCCAGCTGCCAGGGGCCGTGGGCGTGGTCGCGTAGCTCTGTCCACCGGTGCGCCAACATGTTTCGCGCGCTGAACAGGATCAGCACCAGCCAAAACGCCAGGCCGACCGCGCCGAGCACCCGCGCCACCCACACGTTGGACGACAGGCGGGTGTCGATCACCGCGCACGCGGCGACGAAAGTTATCAGGCGCAGGGTGACGTCGGGATCGGTCAGATCCCACCGCAGCCGCTGGCCGGGGATGGCGACCTTCGCGACGACCAGGGCGACCAGAACCAACAGTCCGACGGTAGCGATGACACCCATCGTGTCGCTGATCAACCGGTACCCGTGATCGTGCGCGCCGATCGACAAGATTCCCGTCGCCATCACCGCGGCGAACACATCGGGTGAGGGCTCGACATCGGCGAACCGGATCGTCACGGTTGTTCGCGCAGCTCCACGACGAGGTGCCGAATGCCGGTGTGCCGATTGCTGCGGGCCCATTCGACCGGCCGGACGACGTGGACCCCGCCGAACCGCGACAGCAGCTCTTCGAACAAGACCCGCAGCTCGAGCCGGGCCAGGTTGGCACCCAGGCAATAGTGCACACCCTGGCCGAACCCCAGATGCGGGTTGGGCTTTCGGGCGATATCGAACTCGTCGGCGTTCTCGAACACGCCGGCGTCGCGATTCGCCGAGCCTTCCCAGATCTGTATCTTCTGTCCGGCCTCGACCGGCTGCCCGCCCAGCGTGACATCGCGGGTGGCGGTGCGGCGTTTGGAGGGCGACGGCGACGTCCACCGCACCATCTCCTCGACGGCCGTGGGCAGGGCGTCGAGATCGCCGCGCAGTGACCGCAATTGGTGCGGATGGTCGGCCAGCGCCAGAAGGCCGCCCGCGACGGCGTTGCGGGTGGTCTCCGCCCCGGCGCTGAACAACAGGCTGAAGAACAGGTACAACTCGAGGTCGGACAGGGCGGACCCGCCGTCGGCGTCGTCGAGCATCGCGTTCGCCACGACCGACAGCATGTCGTCGGTCGGGTTCTCCCGCTTGGCCGCGATCAACTGCTGACCGTACTCATACATCCGCGACCCGGCCGCTGCGTCTCTTTCGGAGACCGACAACTGCGACAGTGCGGCCTTGCGCGAGCCGCCGAAGTCGAACTGTGGCTCGATTGCCTCGAATAACCAATGCCGTTCGGATTCAGGCACTCCCAGCAGGATGCAGATCATCTGCATCGGCAATTCGGCAGCGATGTCGACCAGGAAGTCGAACGGCTCGCCCGGCACCACCGCATCCAGCAGCCGGCGCGCCCGGGTCCGCAGGTCGTCCTCCACCAGCCGGATCATCCGCGGCGTCAGCCCGGAGCTGACCAGCCGCCGGATCTGCGAATGCCGCGGATCGTCCATCATGTTGAGCACCTGACCCGCGATCGCCAGGTCCTGCAACAGCGTGCCGCCATACGGCCGCGGGCCACCGGTGACCGATGAATACGTCACCGGATCCTTGAGCACCTCAAGCGTTTCCGAGTAGGTGGCCACCGACCAGAACCCCTCGCCATCCGGGGTGTTGTCGGTCGGGGCATGCCAGTACACGGGCGCCTCACGACGATGGATCGCGAACAGATCGTGCGGAAATCCGTTGGCGAAGTTGTCCAGATCGGTGAAGTCGATCTCCGCGAGCGCGCCGGCCAGCGTCACAGGATCGCACCCGGGGCGTACTTGGCCGCGTCCGGGTAGCGGTTCACCAGCGCGTCCACCTGCGCCGCCACCTCGTCGACCTGGTCACCGGCGGCGCCGGTGAACGCTTTCTTGTCGGCGAGCGCGGCGTCCAGCGCCGCCCGGTCCAGCGGCAACCGCTCGTCGGCCGCCAGCCGCTCCAGCAGGTCGGGCTCGGCGCCGTGTTCGCGCATGGCGAGGGCGGTGGCCACCGCGTGTTCGCGGATTACGTGGTGCGCGGCCTCGCGCCCGACGCCGGCGCGCACCGCGGCGATCAACACCTTGGTGGTGGCCAGGAACGGCAGGTAGCGATCCAGCTCGCGACTGATCACCGCCGGATAGGCGCCGAACTCGTCGAGCACCGTCAAGAACGTCTCGATCTGCCCGTCGATGGCAAAGAAGCTGTCCGGCAACGCCACTCGACGCACCACCGAACAGAACACGTCGCCCTCGTTCCACTGCGCGCCCGCCAGTTCGGCGGCCATCGAGGCGTAACCGCGCAGCACAACCTGCAACCCGTTGACCCGCTCGCAGCTGCGCGTGTTCATCTTGTGCGGCATGGCCGAGGAGCCGACCTGTCCTGGCGCGAATCCCTCCGTGACCAGTTCATGCCCGGCCATCAGCCGGATGGTGTGGGCCAGCGACGACGGCCCGGCACCCAGCTGCACCAGCGCCGAGAGTACGTCGTGGTCCAGCGAACGCGGATACACCTGCCCGACGCTGGTCAATACCGTTGCGAATCCCAGGAATTCGGCGACGCGCCGCTCGAGCTCGGCGAGCTTGGCCGCGTCGCCGTCCAGCAGGTCGAGCATGTCCTGCGAGGTGCCCATCGGGCCCTTGATGCCGCGCAGCGGGTAGCGGTCGATCAGCTCCCGCAACCTGGTCAACGCGATCAGCGTCTCCTGGGCCGCCGACGCGAACCTCTTGCCCAACGTGGTGGCCTGCGCGGCGACGTTGTGGCTGCGGCCGGCCATCACCAGGTCGCGATAGGACACGGCCCGCTCGGCGAGCCGCGCCGCGACCGCCACGCCGTGACCGAAGACCAGTTCCAGCGAGCGCCGGATCTGCAGTTGCTCCACGTTCTCGGTCAGGTCGCGACTGGTCATGCCTTTGTGCACGTGCTCATGACCGGCCAACGCATTGAATTCCTCGATGCGCGCCTTCACGTCGTGGCGCAGCACCCGTTCGCGGTCCGCGATCGACGCAAGGTCGACGTCTTCGATCACCCGCTCGTAGTCGGCGATGGCTGCGGAAGGTACCGACACACCCAGTTCCGCCTGCGCGCGCAGCACCGCCAGCCACAGCCGCCGCTCGGCGACGACCTTGGCCTCCGGCGACCAGATCGCGACCATCTCGGCACTGGCGTACCGGGTGGCCAGCACATTCGGAATGCTCACTTGGTCCTCACGAACACACAGCTTACGGTCGCGGTCATAGCCTATGCGGATGTACTTCGCCGGCGTCGACCTCGCCTGGGTGGGTCGTAACCCGACCGGCGTCGCCGTCGTCGACTCGGGCGGCGCTCTGCTGAGTGTGTGCGCGGTCCGCGACGACGACGAGATCCTCGCCGCGTTACGCCCCCATGTGCGGGGCGATTGCCTGGTCGCGTTCGATGCGCCCCTGGTGGTGACCAACCCGACCGGCCAGCGTCCCGCCGAGACCGCGCTCAACCGCGATTTCCGTAGGTACGAGGCCGGTGCCCACCCCTGCAACACCGGAAAGCCCGAGTTCGCCAACGGTCCGCGCGCGGGCCGGCTGGCCGCGGCGCTGGGCCTGGATCTGGATCCGCGATCGCCGGCCGCCCGGCGCGCCATCGAGGTCTACCCGCATGCGGCGACGGTCGCTCTGTTCCGCCTGGAGCGGACCCTGAAATACAAGGCGAAGCCCGGTCGGACGGTGGACGGGCTTAAATCCGAGCTGTTGCTGCTGATGGACGGCGTCGAGCGGCTGGCGCAGGCCCCGGTGCCGCTCCGGGTGGCCGGGCATGCCGGCTGGGTCGCGCTGCGCCGGGCCGTCGCGGCCGCGCAGCGCAAAAGCGAGCTGCGCCGCGCGGAGGATCCGGTCGACGCCGTGGTCTGCGCCTATGTGGCGTTGTACGCGCAGCGCAGCCCCGGGAACGTGACGATCTACGGCGACCTGGACACCGGGTACATCGTGACGCCGTCGCTGCCGGCGGATCCGGTCCGCGCGTAGCGGTCGGTCAGATCTGCACGGGCCGCTTATCGATGGGGGCGAGCACCTCGATGAGGTCGACCACCGCACCTTGCGCCGCCGCTAGCGGATCCCGGCCCTCCACCAGGGCCGACACCACCGAACCGTCGACCGCGCAGATCAACGTGCACACCAGTTCGATGTGCACCGAACGGCCCGAGCGCTCGATGGCCTCGGCGATCGCCTCGGCGCGCTGGCGCAGGCTGCGGCGCATGGTCTCGCGCAGTGCGGGCAGCCGGGTGCACGCGATGTGCCGCTCGTATCGCGAGATCAGCTGATCGGTGCGGTCCGGGCCGGACACGTCGCCCACGAGCAGATCGGCCAGCACCTCGGCGATGGTCTCCGGCCCCCGACGTCGACGCGACAAGCCGCTGACCCGCGACCGCAACTGCGCCACTTCGATCATCGCGGTGTGTTCGACGGCGCGCGCGATCAGATCGTCGAGGGAGGAGAAGTAGTAAGTGGTGGACGCCAGCGGCAATCCGGCCCGCCGGGCAACCGCCCGGTGCCGCACGGCTTCGAAGCCGCCCTCGGACAGCAGCTCGGCGGCGGCGCTGACGAGCGCGTACCGTCGACGTTCTCCTTTTGGAGTAACCGCTGCCGTCACGAGTAGCCATCGTGCCAGCCAAAGTGGTACTGCATTGCCATTTCGGCCAAACGGCCGGGGCATAATGGCCCGCATGCCCGACTTGAGCCGACGCGCCCTGCTCGGCCTCGGCGCCAGCGCGGCCGTGGGAGCGGTGGGTGCCTATGCGCTCGACATCCTGTTAGAGCCCCGCACATCTCACGCGATGCCGGCATCGACGGCTGCTACCCAGATGCCGTTGGCGCCGCCGCCCAGTCCGCCTCGCGACCCGGCTCCCCCGGCGGCGGCCGCGCCGACGATGGTGACCGGTTCCTTCGTCTCCGCCGCGCGCGGCGGGGCGAACACGAATTGGGCCATCGCGCGCCCGCCGGGCCAGACGAAGCCGCTGCGACCAGTGATCGCGCTGCACGGCAAGGGCAGTGACGCGTCCACCGTGATGGCGGGCGGCGTCGAACACGGTCTGGCGCAGGCCGTCGATGCCGGACTGCCACCGTTCGCGGTGGTCGCCGTCGACGGCGGTGGCGGCTATTGGCACAAACGGTCGTCCGGCGAGGACAGCGGCGCCATGGTGCTCGACGAGCTCATCCCGATGCTGGGCAACCAGAATCTGGACACTTCACGGGTGGCGTTCCTGGGCTGGTCGATGGGCGGCTACGGCGCATTGCTGCTGGGCGGACGGCTGGGACCGGCCCGCACCGCGGCGATTTGCGCGGTGAGCCCGGCGCTGTGGATGTCCTCGGGTGCGGCCGCACCAGGAGCCTTCGACGGGCCGGACGACTTCGCGGCCAACTCGGTGTTCGGCATGCCCGCCCTGGCCTCGATCCCCATCCGGATCGATTGCGGCGACAGCGATCCGTTCTATTCCGCGACAAAGCAGTTCATCGCGCAACTGCCCAATCCGCCGGCCGGTGGCTTCTCGCCCGGTGGCCACGACGGGGCATTTTGGAGCTCGCAGTTGCCCGCCGAGCTCACCTGGATGGCACCGCTGCTGACGGCCTGACCGCTCGGCACGATATGACGCCGACAGCCGCCGTAGCGTTACGCTCGCGGAGGTGACCGCACCTTTCGACTGGACCCTCCCCTACGCCTGGCCACGCAAGCCCATCCTGGCGGAAAACGTTGTGTGCACATCGCAACCGCTCGCCGCGCAGGCGGGCCTGCGGATGCTCGCGCAGGGCGGCAGCGCCGTGGACGCGGCCATCGCCACGGCCATCACCCTGACGATCGTGGAGCCCGTGTCCAATGGCATCGGTTCGGACGCCTTCGCCATCGTGTGGGACGGCAAGCAACTGCACGGCCTGAACGCCTCGGGCCGATCGCCCGCGGCGTGGACGCCGGAGTACTTCGGCGGCAACGGCGTTCCCGTCCTGGGCTGGAATTCGGTGACCGTGCCCGGCGCGGTGTCGGCGTGGACCGAACTACATGCCAAATTCGGTAGGCTGCCGTTCGAGCGGCTCTTCGAACCCGCAATATCCTACGGCCGCAACGGCTTTCCGGTCTCGCCGACCGTCGCGCAGCAATGGGCGGCGCAGGTGCCGCTCTTTGAAAGCCAGCCAGGTTTTGCCACGGCGTTTCTGCCCGGCGGGCGGGCGCCGAAACCGGGTGAGCGTTTCAGCTTGCCGGATCATGCCGCGACACTGGAGACGATCGCCGCGACCAACGGCGAAGCGTTCTACCGCGGGGAACTGGCGGCCAGGCTCGAGGCGCACGCGCTGGACAACGACGGCGCCATGCGGGCCAGCGATCTGGCGGCCCACCGTGCCGACTGGGTGGGCACGATAGACGGCGGCTACCGCGGATACACGGTCCACGAGATTCCCCCCAACGGTCAGGGCATCGTCGCGCTGATCGCCCTGGGCATTCTGGAGCATTTCGACATGGCATCGCTGCCAGCGGATTCCGCTGACAGCGTGCATCTACAGATCGAAGCGGTGAAACTGGCGTTCGCCGACGCCCAGGCCTATGTCGGCGACATCGAGCACATGCCGCTGGGGCCGGAACTCCTGTTGGACAACGAGTACCTGAAGCGGCGCGCGGGGCTGATCGACCGCGGACGGGCCAAGCCCGCATCCGCCGGGGCCCCCGCGGGCGGAACCGTCTACCTCACCGCGGCCGACGCCGCGGGGATGATGGTGTCGATGATCCAGTCGAACTACATGGGGTTCGGTTCGGGCGTGGTGGTCGCGGGCACCGGGATCTCCCTGCAAAACCGGGGCGCGAATTTCGTTGCCACCCCTGGACATCCGAACACCGTCGCCCCGAACAAGCGTCCCTACCACACCATCATCCCGGCATTCGTGACCAAAGACGGCGCGCCGGTCATGAGCTTCGGGGTGATGGGCGGAATGATGCAGCCCCAGGGTCACGTGCAGGTAATGGTGCGCATCGCCGACCACGGGCAGAACCCGCAGGCGGCATGTGACGGCCCGCGGTTCCGGTGGGTCGAGGGTATGCAGGTCAGCTGCGAAAGAGGTTTCCCGGATTCGACGCTGGACGAATTACGCCGCCGCGGACACGATCTCGTTGCCGTCGACGACTACAATCAATTCGGAAGCTGCCAGGCGATCTGGCGCCTCGAGGGCGGCTACTTCGCGGCCAGCGATCCGCGCCGGGACGGTCAGGCCGCCGCCTTCTAGACACGGATCTTTCCGTCTGCCGCCAGTTGTGCGATGTCGCTGCGGAAATGGCTGCCCGGCAGGCGAATCGAACGCACGACCTGGTACGCGTGGGCCCGGGCGGCCGTCAGGTCGGCGCCCGTGCCCACCACCGACAGCACCCGGCCACCCGACGAGACGATCTCGCCGTCGTCGCGCCGCGCCGTTCCGGCGTGCAGCACCCCGTCGGCCTCCGAGCCCACGATGACGTCTCCCACGCGGGGGCGTCCGGGGTAGCTCTCCGCCGCCAGCACCACCGTCACGGCCGCGCCGTCGTGCCAGCGCAGCTCGCCGAAGTCCGCCAAGGTGCCGCTGGCCGCCGCGTACAACAGCTGGCCCAGCGGCGATTCCAGCAGCGCCAGCACCGCCTGTGTCTCGGGATCGCCGAAGCGACAATTGAATTCGACCACCGCGGGTCCGTTCGCGGTGATCGCAAGGCCGGCATAGAGCAATCCGCTGAACGAGCTGTCCCGCGCAACCATCTCGGCCGCAACGGGTTCGACGATGTTGCTGACCATGTCTCGATACACCTCGTCGGGAAGCCACGGGACCGGCGCGTAGGCGCCCATGCCGCCGGTGTTCGGCCCGCTGTCGCCGTCGCCGACACGCTTGAAGTCCTGCGCCGGCAACAACGGCACCACGGTTGCGCCGTCGACGACGCAGAACAGCGACACCTCCGGGCCGTCCAGGTAGGACTCCAACAGCACCGGGTGCCCCGCCTCGAGCAGCCCGGCGGCGTGCGCGCGGGCGACACCGCGATCCGCGGTCACCACGACGCCCTTGCCGGCGGCCAGGCGGTCGTCCTTCACCACCCAGGCCGCATCCCCGGCCGGCGGCCCGAACCGGTCCAGGGCGGCGTCTAAATGTGCGGGGCTGTCGACGATTTCACTGGTCGCGGTGCGCACCCCGGCCGCGGCCATGACCTCTTTGGCGAACGCCTTGGAGCCTTCGATGCGGGCGGCGTCCTTGCTGGGACCGAAACAGGCGATGCCGGCGGCCCGCACGGCGTCGGCCACCCCGAGGACCAGCGGCACCTCGGGGCCGATGACCACCAGGTCGGCGCGTACCTCGCGGGCCAGGGCGACGACGTCGTCGGTCGAGGTGACATCGACGTCGTGCTGGTCGGCCAGCCGCGCGGTTCCGGCGTTGCCGGGAGCGATCGCCAGCCCCGTGACCTCGGGGTCTTTGCGAAGCGCCAGCAGCAACGCATGTTCACGGGCACCGGAACCAATCACCAGGACGCGCACGACACGTCAGACTAGCCCGGTCAAACGGCCCACGCCCACCGTCCCCGGATTCAGACGATTTTCTCCAGCAGCGCCCTGAGGTCGTTGCGCTGCGCGACGGTGAGGCGTCCGAGGCGCTTGTCGAACTCGGCGGAGAGCAGCGTCAGGCCTTTCCTGGCGGCCTGGCGTCCGGCCGGGGTGAGCAGCAGCCGGTGGCGACGCAGATCGCACGGGTCGATCTCACGGCGCACGAACCCCGCGGCCTCGAGCCGCTTCAGGCAGCGCGCCGTCTCGTCCGTCATCATCGGGGCGCGCCGGCTCTCCCAGCTCGAGGACAACGTCCGGGCCGTCGACGTGAACCTGAGCGCCGACGAGCTCGCCCGGCTCGGCGCGCTGACCAAGCCGCGGTTCGGATTCCCGCATAACATGCTGGAGATGGCGCCGGGCATCATCAACGGCGGAACGACGATCAACGGGGTGGCCGGGCCGATCTCCGAATACGTGATGCCCGAAGGCGTTCAGCCGTAGTGAGATTGGTGGATCACTCGCCCGAGTGCATCTTCAACGCGGCATCCACGTTGGCCTTCTTGTCCTCACCGGATCCCTTCGCCGCGGCCTTCTTGCGCTTGGCCACCACGGCGTCAACCGCGCCGTTGAGCGCCGAACCCAGCGGGAAGCCCAGGTAATGGGTGAGGAAGACGGCCATCTCCTTCAGCTCGGTCTCGGTGAGCTCGCCGTTGAGAAGTGCTGCGTTGATCTGGATTTCGGCCAGGTCGCGGTTGCCGATCGCGGTGACCGCCGTCAGCGTCATGATGCGCTTGTCGCGCATCGACAATCCCGGTCGCGTCCAGATGCTGCCGAACAGGTGGTCCACGGTCAGGTCGAAGTACGCGTCGCCTTCGACGTTGGGCATCTCCCAGCCGTAGACCTCGTTCATCTTTGCGAGACCCTTGCTGCGCAGCTCGTCCATCACGCCTCTTTCTCTGTGTGCGGAACCCCAAGGCTCGCGGCCAACCGCTGGTAGGCCAATTGGGCGAGCGGCAGGTCGACCGACACCGCCTCGCCGAGGGCAAGTGCCAGGCTCAGGTCCTTCTCCCCCAGGCCGCGGGTGTGCACGAAGGGCTCGTATAAAAAGTTGTCCGGCTCAATGTCTTTCATGTTGTCGCGGACCATGATCGCACCCGGACCGCTGGTGAGCGCGTCGGTGTGGCGGACCACCCGGCCCAGGGCCTGCAGGTCCAGCCCGGCCGCCTCGGCCAGCTTCATGGCCTCGCACGCCGCGGCGTACGAGGTGAACGTCAACATGTTGCGCGCCAGCTTCATTCGGGTTCCTGCGCCCGGCTCACCGGCGTGGACGACCATCGCCGCCCAGTGTTTGAACGCCGGCTTGATCTTCTCGTAGACCTCGCGCTCGGCACCCACCATGGTGGCGAGCTCGCCCTTCGCCGCCGCGGCGGCCCCGCCGCTGACCGGCGCGTCGACGATGTGGATGCCCCGCGGCTTGTGTTCGGCCGAGAGCTCGACCGCCGTGGTGTCGCTGATGGTCGAGTGGATCGCGAGGACGGTCCCGGGTTTCGCGTGGGCCGCCAGCTCGCCGACCACCTCACGCACCTGGGCGTCGTTGAGCACGGTGATGTGGATGATGTCGGCGGCGGCGATGTCGGCGACGCTGTCAGCCAGGCTGGCACCCTTTTCGACCAGCGGGGTCATCGCCTCGGTGCGGATATCGTAAACCGTTACCCCGCCGGGCCATTCGATCATCTTCGTGGCCATCGGCGCGCCCATGTTGCCCAGCCCGATGTACCCCAGCTTGAGATTGTCGGTCATGATCGGATTATCTGCCCGCCGTCAACGTTGAAGATCTGTCCGGTGATCCACGACGCCTCGTCGGAGAGCAGGAACAGGCACATGCCGACCAGATCCGCAGGCGTTCCCATCCTCGACAGCGGCAGACCCTTGACGATGTCGTCGACCATCTCTTTGGGGGTGGTGGTCCGGTTGGCCTCGGTGTCGATGGGGCCGGGGGCGATCGCGTTGATCCGGATATTCTGGCCACCCAGTTCGCGGGAGAGTTGTTGCGTCAGGCCGTTGAGCCCGACCTTGGCCAGGGCGTAGTAGTTCGCGTAAAGCCAGGCGGCGGTGGACGACTGGTTGACGATCGCTCCGCCGCCGCGCTTGGCCATCTTCTTGTACACCGCACGGGTGCACCACAGCGCGCCGTCCAGGTTCACGCTCATGAACTTGCGGTAGTACTCCGGGTCGATGGTGAGCAAGAAGTCGAGCTTCATGCCGCCGAAGATCGCGGCGTTGTTGACCAGGTAGTCGATGCCGCCGAACTCGGCCAGCGTGCGGTCGGCCATCTCCTTGGCGGATGCGGGGTCGGACACGTCGACCGGGATGCTGATGGCGGTGCCGCCGTCGGCGACGATCTGCTTGGCGACCGCGTCGGCGGCCTCGGCGTTGATGTCGGCGACCACCACCGCCGCGCCCTCGCGGGCCAGCGCCTCGGCGTACGCCTGCCCGATGCCGCCGCCGGACCCGGTGACGATGCCGACTTTATTCTCGAATCGCATGTTTTCCTCTCGGTCGCCTATTTGGCGCGGTCACTGCACAGCTGTGGCAATGGTTTTGATTTCCAGGTACTCCTCGAAGCCGGCCACGCCCATTTCGCGTCCGTTGCCGGATTGCTTGTATCCGCCGAACGGCGCGTCGGCGGAGTACCAGACGCCGCCGTTGACGTTGACGGTGCCCACCCGCATCCGCGCGGCGAAGTTGGCCGCACGCTCGGGGTCGGCGCCGAACACGGTGCCCGACAAGCCATATGGCGAGTCGTTGGCGATGCGCAGCGCGTCGTCTTCGCCGTCGTAGGCGATCACAGTGAGCACCGGCCCGAAGATCTCCTCCCGGGCGGGCCGCGCGTCGTTGGTCAGGCCCGCGATGACGGTGGGTTCGATGAAGAAGCCGCGGTCTTTGTCCGCCGGGCGGCCGCCGCCGCAGGCGAACGTCCCGCCCTCGGCGATCGCCAGATCGAGGTAGCTCTGCACACGGTCCCGTTGCCGCGCGGAAATCACCGGCCCGCACACGGTTCCGGAGTCGTCGGGATCACCGGGCTTGATCGAGCCCATGGTGCCCGCAGCGATGGCGACGGCCTCGTCGTAACGGGCCCGCGGCACCACCAGCCGGGTCGTGATGGCGCAGCCCTGGCCGGCGTGCATGGCCGCGGTGAACGCCGACATCGAGCACGCCCCGCCAAGGTCGGCATCGTCGAGAACGACGAAAGCCGACTTGCCGCCCAGCTCCAGGAACACCCGCTTGATGGTCGCGGCGGCATCGCCCATCACGGTGCGGCCGGTCGCGGTCGACCCGGTGAACGAAACCATGTCCACCCGAGGGTCTTTCGAGAGCAGCGCGCCCACCCGGTGGTCGTTCGACGTGATGATGTTGACGACGCCGGGCGGGAAGTCGGTGTGTTCGGCGATGATTTCACCGAGCACCGCTGCACACCACGGTGTATCCGGTGCGGGCTTGAGCACCACGGTATTGCCGGCGGCCAGCGCTGGTCCCAGTTTGGCGAGGTTGATCTGGTGCGGGAAGTTCCACGGGGTGATGGCGCCGACGACACCGACGGCTTCCCGCGCGATCGTGCGCCGGGTCGGGATGCCCATCGGCGATGCCTGGCCGAGGTCGGAGTTCCACTCGTAGGACTCGGCGGTGTCGGCCGCGAAGCTCAGGTCGCCGACCGGTCCCTCCAATTGGGCGGCCGAGGTGAGCATCCGGGGGGCGCCGACCTCGGCGATGGTGATGTCGCGCAGTTCTTCGATGTGCTCGCGCATCGCGTCGCGCAGCTGTCGTATGCAGCGCACCCGCAATTCGGTGTTGCGGGACCAGTCCGTCTCGTCGAAGGCGCGCCGCGCGGCGTCGATGGCGCGGTCCATGTCGGTGGCGTCGGCGTTGGCGGCGACTCCGAGCACCTCCTCGGTAGCCGGGTTCACCGTGGGGAAGTTGCCGGCGCTGCCGGCCGACAGCTTGCCGTCGATGAAGAGTTCACTCACGCCGTCGGCCAACAAGGCCATCTCCCGCTCCCGTCTGCGCGCGGCCAACCCGGCACGCCAATCTGGTGGACAGTTGTCCGATATTGTCCGATCGAACCATAGTCGCCAGGTTCCCGGCGGTGCAAGGGCCGATCTCGAACGTCGCCCGAAATGCTGGAATAAATGGCCATTACACAGCATATTTGTGCCGCGGGCTTGCTTCACGCCATTTCGATCCACTAGCTTGGACATGTGTCCAGCGACGCACTGGTGACGATCACATCCGACGGCGACCGCCAGACCGGTCAGCCGGCCCGCAACCGTCGCCAGGAGGAGACCTTCCGCAAGGTGCTGGTGGCCGGCATCGAGACATTGCGGGAGAAGTCGTACGCCGACCTGACCGTGCGCGCGGTCGCCGCCCGCGCCAAAGTCGCTCCGGCCACCGCGTACACCTACTTCTCGTCGAAGAACCACCTGATCGCCGAGGTCTATCTGGACCTGGTGCGGCAGGTTCCGTTCTTCACCGACGTCAACGACCCGATGCCGGTCCGAGTGGACAAGGTGTTGCGCCACCTGGCGCTGGTGGTCGCCGACGAGCCGGAGGTGGGCGCCGCGTGCACGACGGCATTGCTCGGCGGCGGCGCCGATCCGGCGGTGGGCGCCGTGCGCGACCGCATCGGGGCGGAGATCCACCGGCGCATCGCGACGGCGATCGGGCCCGGCGCCGACTCGAACACGGTGGCCGCGCTCGAGATGATGTTCTTCGGCGCATTGGTACAGGCCGCCAGTGGCCAGTTCACCTATCACCAGATCGCCGACCAATTGGCCTATGTAGTGAACCTGATCCTGCCCGGCCCCGGGAACACAAGCCAGGAGACAAGAACCTAAATGACCGTCCATGTGGGCGACCACGAGCTGGTCCTCGATCCCTACGACTACGACTTCCACGAAGATCCGTACCCCTACTACAAGCGGCTGCGCGACGATGCGCCGCTGTATCGCAATGACGAGCTGAAGTTCTGGGCGTTGTCGCGGCACCAGGACGTGCTGCAGGGATTCCGCAACAGCACAACGCTTTCCAACAAGTTCGGCGTCTCCCTGGACCCGGCGTCGCGAGGCCCGCACGCCAGCAAGACGATGTCGTTTCTGGCGATGGACGATCCCGCCCACCTGCGGCTGCGGACGCTGGTCTCAAAAGGCTTCACCCCGCGCCGCATTCGCGAACTCGAGCCCCGCGTCACCGAGATCGCGACCCAGCATCTCGACGCGATGCTGGCCAAGGCAAAGGACGGTGCGGTCGACTACGTCGACGAGTTCGCCGGCAAACTGCCCATGGACGTCATCTCCGAGTTGATGGGCGTCCCCGAGCCGGATCGGGATCAGGTGCGGGCCTGGGCCGACGGGGTGATGCACCGCGAGGAGGGCGTCACCGACGTGCCGCCCGAGGCGGTGGAGGCCTCCCTCAACCTGATCGTCTACTACCAGGGCATGGTGGCCGAGCGGCGCGACAAGCTGACCGACGACCTGACCTCGGCGTTGCTGGAGGCCGAGATCGACGGCGACCGGCTCACCGATGACGAGGTGCTCGGCTTCATGTTCCTGATGGTGATCGCGGGCAACGAGACCACCACCAAACTGCTTGCCAATGCCGCGTTTTGGGGTCACAAGAACCCGGATCAGCTGGCGCCGGTCTACGAGGACCTGTCGCGGGTGCCGCTGTGGGTCGAAGAGACCCTGCGCTACGACACCTCCAGCCAGATCCTGGCCCGCACCGTGGCCGGCGATCTCACCCTCTACGACACCACCATTCCCGAGGGCGATGTCCTGTTGCTGCTGCCCGGGTCCGGGCATCGCGATGAGCGGGTCTTCGACAAACCCGACGACTACCTGATCGGGCGCGAAATCGGGCCCAAACTATTGAGTTTCGGTAGCGGCGCACACTTCTGCCTGGGCGCGCATCTGGCGCGGATGGAAGCCCGGGTCGCGCTCACCGAGTTGTTCAAGCGAATCCGCGGCTACGAGGTGGACGAGGCCAACGCCGTCCGCGTCCACTCGAGCAATGTCCGCGGATTCGCTCACCTACCAATGAGCGTGGAGGTCCGCTGAATGCCCCGGTTTGAACCCTTGCCCGACCGCCGGCCCGCCATCGTGGCAGGTGCGTCCTCCGGCATCGGAGAGGCAACCGCCATCGAACTCGCGGCGCACGGCTTTCCCGTCGCCCTCGGCGCCCGCCGGGTCGAAAAGCTCGACGACATCGTCGGCAAGATCAACGCCAACGGCGGCGAGGCGGTCGGATTCCACCTGGATGTCACCGATCCGAACTCGGTGAAATCGTTTGTCGCACAGTCGACCGAGGCGCTCGGTGATATCGAGGTGCTGGTGGCCGGCGCCGGTGACACCTACTTCGGCAAGCTCGCCGAGATCACCACCGACGAGTTCGAGTCGCAGTTGCAGATCCACCTGGTCGGCGCCAACCGGCTGGCCGCCGCGGTGCTGCCCGGCATGCTCGACCGGCGACGCGGCGACCTGATCTTCGTGGGTTCCGATGTGGCCCTGCGCCAGCGGCCACACATGGGCGCCTACGGCGCGGCCAAGGCCGCCCTCGTCGCGATGGTCACCAACTTCCAGATGGAACTCGAGGGCACCGGCGTGCGGGCCTCGATCGTGCATCCCGGCCCGACGAAGACGTCGATGGGTTGGAGCCTGCCGGCCGAGAAGATCGGACCCGCACTGGAGGACTGGGCCAAGTGGGGCCAGGCCCGGCACGACTACTTCCTGCGCGCGGCGGATTTGGGACGCGCCATCACGTTCGTCGCCGAGACACCGCGCGGTGGCTTCATCGCGAACATGGAGCTTCAGCCCGAAGCCCCGTTGGCCGACAACAAAGATCGCCAGAAACTCGCACTCGGCGAAGAGGGGATGCCGTCATGACTTCCACTGCCACTGTGCCCCGGGTTTCCGGCGGCGAAGAAGAGCACGGCCACCTCGAGGAATTCCGCACCGACCCAATCGGTTTGATGAAGCGCGTCCGCGACGAGTGTGGCGACGTCGGCTGGTTCCAGCTGGTGGACAAGCACGTCATCCTGCTGTCCGGCGCGGGTGCCAACGAGTTCTTCTTCCGGTCCGCCGACGAAGACCTCGACCAGGCTGCGGCGTACCCGTTCATGGCGCCGATCTTCGGCAAGGGTGTGGTGTTCGACGCCAGCCCGGAGCGGCGCAAGGAGATGCTGCATAATTCGGCGCTGCGCGGCGAGCAGATGAAGGGCCACGCCGCGACCATTGAGGCTCAAGTGAAGGGGATGATCGCCGACTGGGGTGACGAGGGCGAGATCGAGCTGCTCGACTTCTTCTCCGAGTTGACCATCTATACCTCGACGGCCTGCCTGATCGGCGTGAAATTCCGCAACCAGCTCGACCACCGGTTCGCGGAGTATTACCACGAGCTGGAACGCGGCACCGACCCGCTGTGCTACGTCGACCCGTACCTGCCTATCGAGAGTTTCCGGCGTCGCGATGAGGCCCGCGTCAAACTCGTTGCGCTGGTGCAGGAAATCATGAACCAGCGGCTGGCCAACCCGCCGGAGGACAAGGCCGACCGCGACATGCTCGACGTCCTCGTGTCGATCAAGGACGAGGACGGAAACCCGCGGTTCTCCGCCGACGAGGTCACCGGGATGTTCATCTCGCTGATGTTCGCCGGGCACCACACGAGTTCCGGGACCTCGGCGTGGACCCTGATCGAGTTGATCCGGCATCCCGACGTGTACGCCGAGGTGCTGGCCGAACTCGAGGAGCTCTACGCCGACGGCCAGGAGGTGAGTTTCCATGCGCTGCGGTCGATTCCGAAGCTGGACAACGTTGTCAAGGAGACGCTGCGGCTGCACCCGCCGCTGATCATCCTGATGCGGGTCGCCCAGGGCGAGTTCGAGGTCGAGGGCTTTCCGATTCACGACGGCGATTACGTCGCGGCGTCCCCGGCGATCTCGAACCGGATTCCCGAGGACTTTCCCGACCCGGATGCGTTTAACCCGGACCGCTACAACAAGCCCGAGCAGGCCGACATCGTCAACCGGTGGACCTGGATTCCGTTCGGCGCGGGCCGGCACCGCTGCGTCGGCGCCGCGTTCGCCCAGATGCAGATCAAGGCGATCTTCTCGGTCCTGTTGCGCGAGTACGAGTTCGAGATGGCGCAGCCCGCGGACAGCTATCACAACGACCACTCCAAGATGGTCGTGCAGCTGGCCCGGCCGGCCAAGGTCCGTTACCGCAAGCGCAGCGCGTAAGGAGTAAGTCCGATGGGCGGATTCAGAATCGAAGCGGATCTGGATTTGTGTCAGGGCCACGCCATGTGCGAACTGGAGGCGCCCGACTACTTCCGGGTGCCCAGGCGGGGCAAGGTCGAGATCGTCGACCCCGAACCGCCCGAAGACGCCCGCGACGAAATTGAGCGCGCGGTCGATATGTGCCCAACGCAAGCACTTTTCATCAAAGAGAAAGAAGATTGAGGACAATGGCGTCACACTCGCGCGAAGATCTCGAGGCATGGGTCGACCGCTGGCTGCAGGCCAACAAGGACTGCGAGAAGGCCGGTGACTGGCGACCGTTGGCGGACTTCTACACCCAAGATGCCACCTACGGCTGGAACATCGGCCCCAAGGAAGACGTGATGTGCGTCGGCGTCGACGAAATCCGCGACGTCGCCCTGGGGCTGGAGATGGAGGGCCTGGAGAACTGGGTGTACGAGTACCAGAAGGTGCTCATCGATGAGAAGCAGGGCGAGGTGGTCGGCTTCTGGAAGCAGATCGTCAACAAGACCGACGGCACCCAGGACGAGATCTACGGCATCGGCGGCAGCTGGTTCCGGCTCAACGGTGACCGGCAGATCGAGTGGCAGCGCGACTTCTTCGACTTCGGTCACGTCGCGTACATGTTCGGCAAACTCATCGAGTCCGGCGACCTGAGCGAGGGCATGCAGAAGCGGATCGAACGCAGCATCGCCGGCGAAAAGCTGCCCGGTTACTACCCGCTTGGCGAGGCCCCCGTCCCCATCTGGTGACAGCGGGAGCCAACCAAGCATTTGATTCGTTGCACGCGCTATGCTGACGCGACAAGGGTGCCTGTGGCACCCGTCACCTAGCTGGCCGGCATGAAGGGCCGGTCAGCGCTGATCAATTCATTCAAAGGCGAAATGGGGTCAGGACCATCGTGAAGACAAAAGGCGCACTGATCTGGGAGTTCAACCAGCCCTGGTCTATCGAGGAAATCGAGATCGGCGACCCGCAAGCGCATGAGGTCAAGATCCAGATGGAAGCGGCGGGCATGTGCCACTCCGACCATCACCTGGTCACCGGGGGCATCCCGATGGCCGGATTCCCGGTGCTGGGCGGCCACGAGGGCGCGGGCATCGTCACCGAGGTCGGTCCGGGTGTGGAAGACATCGCCCCGGGTGACCACGTCGTGCTGTCGTTCATCCCGTCGTGTGGGCAGTGTCCGACCTGTCAGGCCGGCATGCGCAACCTGTGCGACCTGGGCGCCGGCCTGCTCGGCGGCGCCGCGGTGTCCGACGGCACCTTCCGCATCCAGGCCAAGGGTCAGAACGTCTACCCCATGACGCTGCTGGGCACGTTCTCCCCGTACATGGTCGTGCACCGCAGCTCGGTGGTGAAGATCGACCCGTCCGTCCCCTTCGAGGTCGCC
This sequence comes from Mycobacterium colombiense, assembly GCF_001672755.1. Lineage (GTDB taxonomy): Bacteria > Actinomycetota > Actinomycetes > Mycobacteriales > Mycobacteriaceae > Mycobacterium > Mycobacterium colombiense_C. The sequence continues at coordinate 87,596 of NZ_LZKI01000073.1, forward strand.
GCGCTGGTCGGCTGCGGCGTCACCACCGGCTACGGTTCGTCGGTCCGCACCGCTGACATCCGCCCGGGCCAGGACGTCGCCATCGTCGGCGTCGGCGGGGTCGGCATGGCAGCGCTGCAGGGAGCCGTCAACGCCGGCGCCCGCTACATCTTCGCGATCGACCCGATCGAGTGGAAGCGCGACCAGGCGCTCAAGTTCGGCGCCACCCACGTCTACCCCGACATCATGGCCGCGATGGCGGGCATGGCCGAGGTCACCTACGGCCTGATGGCCCACAAGGTCGTGGTCACCGTGGGCGAGCTCCAGGGCGCCGACGTCGACAACTACCTGAACATCACCCAGAAGGGCGGCACCTGCGTGCTGACCGCCATCGGCAGCCTGCTGGACACCAACGTCAACCTGAACCTGGCGATGCTGACCCTGATGCAGAAGAACCTGCAGGGCACCATCTTCGGTGGCGGCAACCCGCAGTACGACATCCCGCAGCTGCTGTCGATGTACAAGGCCGGCAAGCTGAACCTGGACGACATGATCACCCGCCAGTACAAGCTGGAGCAGATCAACGACGGCTACCAGGACATGCTGGACGGCAAGAACATTCGCGGCGTCATCCGGTTCACCGACGCCGACCGGTAACCACTTATCAGCCGCGTCCGCTCAGTGACCGGCTTCGGCCACCTGATGGCGCCGGGACGAATCGGCGCCATGAGCGTGCGCAACCGCCTGGTCATGTCTCCGATGGAGACGATGTACGGCACGCCGGACGGACTTCCGTCGGAGCGCACCCGCGATTACTTCGCGGCACGTGCCCGCGGCGGGGTCGGACTGATCACGTTGGGCGCCACCGGGATTGACCATCATCACCCTGAGACTCCTGGCGGCCTGCACCTGGCCACCGACGACGCCGTGAGCGCGCACCGGGCGCTGGTGGAGGTGGTGCACGAGCACGGCGCCAAGATCCAGCCCCAGATCGTGCACGCCGGGCCCGACGGCCTGGGGCCGGAGATCTTCGGTGTCGAATCGTTGGGGCCCTCGGTGATTCCCTCCTACCTCACCGGGCGCCCGTCGGCCGAGATCAGCGCGCAGCAGCTGACCGGGGTGTTCGATCTGTTCAAGGCCGCGGCCCGGCGTGCCGTCGAGGCCGGCTACGACGGTATCGAGCTGCACGCCGCGCACGGCTACATGCTGCTGGGTTCCTTCCTTGCGCCGCAACGCAATCGGCGCACCGACGACTACCGCGGCGACTCGGCGCGCGGCAGGGTGCGGGTGGTGCTCGAGGCATTGGCCGCGATTCGCTCCGAGATCGGCGATGCCCTGCCGATCACGCTGCGCATTTCCGGGTACGAACGCGTCGCCGGGGGCCGGGCTATCTACGAAACCGCCCGGCTGGCACCCGAACTCGTCGCTGCCGGCGTCGACGCCTTCCACGTCAGCGGCGGGGTGATCGATCGGCTGGTCACCGGCATGGTCAACGGCGCCGACGACGGCGACGAACTCAACGTCGGAGCCGCGGCCGCGGTCAAGCAGGTGGTCGATGTGCCGGTCATAGCCGTCGGCCGCATCCACGACCCGGCCGGCGCGGAGCGGATCCTGGCCGACGGCCGCGCGGACTTCATCGCCATGGGCCGTCCACTGTTGGCCGACCCCGACCTGCCGCGCAAGATTGCATCCGGCGAGGCACACCGGGTCCGCAAGTGCATCTCGTGTGAAAACTGCATCGACGCAATGGAACAACGCTTCTCCGTCGACTGCGCGGTCAATCCGCGTACCGGCAAGGAGCGTCAGCTGTCCGCGTCCCGCACCGACCGCGCGAAACGGGTGGTGGTGATCGGCGGCGGACCGGCAGGGCTGGAGGCCGCGCGCGTCGCCGCCGAACGCGGCCACCACGTCACGCTGTTCGAGCGCGCCCCACAGCTGGGCGGGGCGTTGCGCTGGGCGTCGGTGCTGCACCCGGAGAACCAGCCGTTTCTCCGCTATCTGTGCGACGAGCTCAAGGCAGGCACCACCGAGGTGCGGCTTGGCCACCCGGCCTCGGTGCACGACGTCGTCGCGGCCGCACCGGACGCCGTGGTGGTGGCCACCGGCGGCCGCGTCGTCATACCCCACATTCCCGGCGCCGATCGCGCGCACGTGCACACCGGGCCCGGGCTGCGCGAATTACTCAGTGGCCGTGCGCAATCCGGTGCTCCGACCTGGCAGCGCATCGGCGCCTCCGCGTTGTCCGGCTGGCCGCAGCGGCTCTTGCGGCCAGCCGCGATCCGGTTAGCCAGCCGGGCGTGGATGCCGATCGGACGCCGCGTCGTCATCGTCGGCGCCGACCTGGTCGCCCTCGAATTGGCCGAATTCCTTGCCAGCCGGGGCCGGTTGGTGGCCATACTCGAAGCCGGCAAGGACATCGCTCCCGAAGTGGGAAACAAGCGCAAGACCGAACACATGGATCGTCTCGACCGGCTTGGCGTCACCGTGCACGTCCGCGCGGCCATCGAACACATCACCGCCGATGCGGTGGAATTCACCCCCGCGGGCGGAACGACCCGGCGACTGGCCGCCGACAGCGTCGTGCTGGCCGGCACGGTCGAGCCCGACACCGCCCTGTTCGACGCGATCGTCGACGCCCTGCCGGGCGTCGAGGTGCACGCCGCCGGCGACTGCACCGGACTCGGCCTGATCCGCAAAGCCACCGAGGAAGGCGCGCGCGCCGCGTGCGCTATTTAGTGACAGGAGAAACCACGATGACCCAAACCGCCCAAACCCCCGCACTGACGGCGTCGCAATCGTCCTGGCGTTGCGCACAGGGCAAGGACCGCGAGGGCTGGCTCGCGCTGATGACCGACGACGTCGTCATCGAGGACCCGATCGGCCAGTCCGTCACCAACCCCGACGGCACCGGGGTGCGCGGCAAGGAGGCCGTCGGCGAATTCTTCGACAACAACATCGCGCAGAACCAGCTGACCATCACGTGTGAGGAGACGTTCCCGTCGAGTTCGCCCGACGAGATCGCTCATATTCTGGTGCTGCAGAGCAGGTTTGAAGGCGGCGTCACCAGCAAGGTGCGCGGTGTGTTCACCTACAAGGTCAACGAAGCCGGCCTGATCACCAACATGCGCGGGTACTGGAACCTCGACGTGATGGAGTTCGGCAAGGAGGACTGAGTCGGGGTCTCCCGATCGCCGCACCTATGCTGGGGCCCATGGCGTCGATCTTCACCAAGATCATCAACCGTGAACTTCCCGGCCGCTTCGTCTACGAGGACGACGACGTCGTCGCGTTCCTGACGATCGAGCCGATGACGCAGGGGCACACGCTCGTCGTGCCGCGCGCCGAAATCGACAACTGGCAGGACGTCGACGGTGCGGCCTTCGCCCGGGTCATGGAAGTGAGCCAGTTGATCGGCAAGGCGGTGAGCAAGGCGTTCAGGACCGAGCGGTCCGGCCTGATCATCGCCGGGCTGGAGGTACCGCACCTGCACGTGCACGTCTTCCCCACCCGCAGCCTCAGCGACTTCGGCTTCGCCAACGTCGACCGCAACCCGTCGGCGGAATCGCTGGACGAGGCACAGGCCAAGATCAAGGCCGCGCTGGCTCAGTTGGCGTGAACCGGCTCGGACGCGGGCACGTCGCTGATGCGCGGCAGCGTCACCCGGAAGCGGCAGCCCTCGCCGGGCGCGGTGGTCACGCTGACGGCGCCGCCGTGCGCGCGCACCAGCGACTCGACGATGGATAGCCCCAGTCCGGTACCGCCGCTCGCCCGTGCCCGCGACCAATCGGTGCGATAGAACCGCTCGAAGACGCGCGACGCGTCCTCCTGGTTCATACCGGGCCCCTGGTCCGCCACTTCGAGCACGGCGTCGTCGCCGTCGGTGCCGACCCGCACGGTGACGTCGGCGCTTTCCGGGGTGTGCTGTAGGGCGTTGGCGACCAGGTTGCTCAGCACCTGGCGGATCCGCGCCTCATCACCGAGCACCTCCGGGGTGCCGGGTCCGTCGAGGACCTCCATGGTGATGGTGCGCCCGGGGTCGATCGCCTGCCCGTCGTGCACGGCATCGCTGGCCAGCGCCAGCAGGTCCACCCGATGGTGTTCGAGGGGGCGTTGCACGTCGAGGCGGGCCAGCAGCAGCAGGTCGTCGACCAGCAGGCCCATCCGGGACGCCTCGCTCTCGATCCGCGACAACAGCATCGCGACGTCGCGGGCCGCGCCCTGGCGGTACAGCTCGGCGAAGCCGCGGATGGTGGTCAGCGGGGTGCGCAGTTCGTGGCTGGCGTCGGTGATGAACCGGCGCATCCGGTGTTCCGAGCCGCGGGCCTTCTCCGCGGAGGACTCCGAGGACGCCAGCGCCTGCTGGATCTGCGCGAGCATCCCGTTCAGCGCCTGGGACAGCCGACCAACCTCGGTCCGCGGATCTCGTTCCGGCACACGGCGATCCAGCTGACCGGAGGCGATCGCCGCGGCCGTCTGCTCGACCTCGACCAGCGGCCGCAGGCTGCGCTGCACCACCGCGAAGCTGGCGATGCCGACCACGGCGAGCACCGCCACCCCGATGCCGATCTGCAGCCAGACCAGCGAGCTGACCGTGTGCTGGACGTCGGAGAGGTCGATCGCGACCGTGGTCAGCCCGTGCGGACCACGCACCGAGACGGCCCGCCACTGAATGTCCGTGCCGTTCACCGAGGGCAGCGTCGTCGGGTTGGGGCCCACGTCGTTGTTGGCCGGTAACGCCGGTTCGGCGTTGCGATCGTTGATGGCGGTGAACGGGGTGCCGTCGATGCTGACGCCGCGCACATAGAACTTCGACGGCGGCCGGCCCGGGTCGGGCCCCTCGTAGGGCGGCGGCGACTGCCGCCGCGGGGCCTGCGCCCAGCCGCGGGACGCGTCGAGCAGCGTGGAGTCGATGCGGCTGACCAGGCTGTGCCGCAGGATCGACGTCACCGCGATGCCGGACACGGCGAGGCCGCAGGCGACCAGGGCCAGGGTCGCGGCGACGAGCCCTATCCGAAGGGGCAATCCACGTCGAGGCTTGGTTTCCATTGATCTACTTCTCGCCGCCGCCAGGTTCAGCGCGGTTCCCGCAGTACGTAGCCCACCCCGCGCAGGGTGTGCAGCAGCCGCTTTTCCCCGGTGTCGATCTTGCGGCGCAGGTACGACACATAGGACTCGACGACATTGACGTCACCTCCGAAGTCGTAGCGCCACACGTGGTCGAGGATCTTGGGTTTGCTCAACACCGTGCCGGCATTGATCACAAAGTAACGCAGCAGCGTGAATTCGGTCGGCGACAGCGATACCGGCTGGCCTGCCTTCCACACTTCGTGGGTTTCCTCGTCGAGCTCGATGTCGGCGAAAGTGAGCCGCGCGCTGCGCGGTTCGGCGCCGCCTTTGCCCGCGCGGCGCAGGATGACCCGCAACCGGGCGACGACCTCTTCGAGGCTGAACGGCTTCGTCACGTAGTCGTCGCCGCCCAGCGTCAGCCCGGCGATCTTGTCCTGCAAGGAATCCCGCGCGGTCAAGAACAGTGCGGGCGCATCGATGCCGTCGGCGCGCAGCCGTCGCAGCACCCCGAATCCGTCCATGCCCGGCATCATCACGTCGAGGATCACCGCGTCGGGCCGGGCCTCGCGCGCCCGATCCAGGGCCTGGGCGCCGTTGGTGGCCGTACAGACCTCGAACCCCTGGAATTTCAGACTCACCGAGAGCAGCTCGACGATGTTGGCTTCGTCATCGACGACGAGGACGCGGGCCTCCGGTTTCGTGTCATTTGGGGTTGTAGAAGTCATCAGATGCTCATGTCCCTTGCTTGAACGTTCGCTATGTAAAGGTTGTGTACTTCCTGAAAGCTCAGTGCCAACAGACTGATAGTAGTCTGCCAGGAATCGTCGCATTGCCTTGGGACGTAAAGCCCTTTACCGGCCTGCGTCGCGAATAGACTCGTGGGATGAACCTCGCCAGAAACATCGTGTCGGCTGCGACCGCACCCGCCCGGGTGGGGCTGGCCGCCGCGGATGCGGGTTTGGGCGTCGCGACCGCGGCCGTCGGCGTCGCCAAGCGGGCGCTGGGTGAGGGCGGTGCCGGCGGCACCAACGCCATGACGTCCATGCTGGGCATCGACGACGCGATCGTCAGGGCCAACCGGCTGGCCAGACTGCTCGACGACGATGCGCCGCTGGGCCGGGCCATAGCGGCGGACGGTCCGATCGACCGCCTACTGCGCCCGGGCGGGGTGGTCGACATGCTGACGGCGGAAGGCGGCCTGCTGGACCGGTTGACCGCCGAGGGCGGCGCTCTGCACCGCACGCTGCAGCCCGGCGGGCTGGCCGATCAGCTGGTCGCGGAGGAGGGTCTGATCGAGCGCCTGCTGGCCGAAGACGGGCTGGCCGACCGGCTGCTGGCCGAGGGCGGCCTCGTCGACAAGCTGACGGCCAAGAACGGGCCGCTGGATCAGCTCGCCGACGTCGCCGACACCCTGGCCCGGCTCACGCCCGGGATGGAGGCGCTCGAACCCGCCATCGCCACGCTGCAGGACGCCGTCATCGCGCTCACCATGGTGGTCAACCCGCTGAGCAACATCGCCGACCGGATTCCGCTGCCGGGGCGCCGGCGTCCGTCGTCGCGGGCGGTGCGCTCAGCGCGCGTGATCGAGACCGACGACTGACCGATTAGGCTGGGTCCGGTTCAACCCCGCCTCCTTAGCTCAGTGGTAGAGCACTCGCCTTGTAAGCGAGCGGTCGTCAGTTCAATCCTGACAGGGGGCTCCGACCTCTGACCGGAATATGCGCTGTTAGAAGCTATTCCTCCACCGAATGTGCGTGCGACCGAGTGCCTGGCGAGCACATTTTGAGCACATTTTCGAGCCGGTCGGCCACCGCATCGAGGTCAGAATCGAACAGATCTGCATATACATCGAGGGTCATGGCAGCGCTGGCGTGACCGAGCATCCGCTGCACCACCTTTGGGTTAGCACCCGCCGAGATGGCCAGCGATGCCGCCGTGTGCCGCAATGCGTGAGCAGTCACCCGAGGGAAAGACTTATCCGCTTTCTGGCAGCGGGCTACCGCTGCCAGAAAGCCACGAGCAGGTTGCCGAAGGTGGGCCCAGGTGCCCACCAGCCTGGGATGGCCACATCAGTTCGTCGCGGCTTTTTCCTTCCGCGGTCGTGGCCAGTGCATCAATGACAAACGTGGGCAGAGCCACGCTCCGGTTCTTGCCCGACTTGAGCGTGCCGACCCAGCTTTGCCGCCCGACTGTGACTGCGTTGCGGTGCAGTTTTACGCGGCGACGCGAGAAATCAATATCGGCCACGCTCAGCGCGGCTGCCTCACCCCACCGCAGCCCACCGACACCAAGGAGCAGCACCAAAGAGCGGTAGCGGCCCGACTCATCGGCCAGCCGGTGCAATTGCTCCACGCTGAGGTAGACGTTTTGGCGCCGCGCCCGACGCGGCCACTTGACTCCACGGGCGGGGTTAGTGGTCAGCCTCCGATCGCGCACCGCGTCATCCAGGATGCGGGCCAGCACTGAGTAGGCGGTGTGAACGATCACCGGACCTCGCTTGCCCCGACAGCTCGGCGATCCACGCTTGGACATCGCTGTAGCGGACATCCGCAATCGTGACTGACGCCCAGCGTGGTTGCACGTGCACACGCCAAGCACTGTCGTAGGAGCGATATCCGCTGGGTTTCATGTGACCTCTTGTCCGCTCTAACCACGCAGGACCAAGCTCGCCTACCGTGATCTTGCCGAGCGACGGCGCGACGTAGTCGCCGGTCATCTTCTTGACTTCGACACTGTTCGCCCACGACTTCGCGTCCCGCAGAGTGCGAAAGCCACGTTTCCAGGTCCGGTACCGTCTGAGCGACGTTGAGAAGTACTTGGCCGAGAAACGTGACGGTGCTAGCTGTCGGCGCGACAAAGCTGCGCTCCAAGGCTCGGCGATTGTCACGCTTCAGTCTGGACACCAGATCGCACCTACTTGGGAGATACCCACACCTAAGGTGTGGGTATCTCCCAAGTAGGTTGCGAACGACTGCTTGTCCGAAGCTTTCGATGCCATGGCTGACTTACTCACGGAAGCGGCATGGCGACTGCCAGCCTCGCCAACGCGCAAGCATCAGTCCCACTTCGAGCGTCGGCTGGTTAGCTCACCGCTGACGTCGTTGGCGATGTACAGGACTGGAGCGCATAGGAAGCTCAAACGGTGCGCGTAGAGGTAACCTTCCGTGATAACTCCCGCGGTTTCCTTCGCTAGAAAGGACAGCCCGTGCGACTAGAGTCCGTCCGAGAACTTAAGGCTGAACTGGTTGGCCCGACCCCGCGACCAGGCGGTTTACTTCCGCAGGCCGCGCCGACAGTTAGTTTGCCCGCCGAGCGGATCAGCGAGATCGGAAGCGTCCAACCCGGAATAGCGCTAGGTGTGGCACCAGGTCAGAAAGCAGACGACTATCGCTTAGCGGTAAGAATCCAGCATCAAGACTTCCTCTCGGGAAGCCGAGTGCCAGCGATCGTCGATGCAGCCAAAGGCGAGGCTGACGTTCAGTATGTTGGGTTACTCTTCAAGCAAACCTCTGGGGCGGCAACGGGTTACCGTCGCCGTACTCGGCCAATACATCCAGGCATCTCGGCAGGGCATTACGCCATCACTGCAGGAACTCTCGGTGCGATCGTTCGAATGCGAGCAGACTCTCGAGCAAGGATCCTGTCAAACAATCACGTTTTGGCCGATGAGAACCGGGGAGTCAAGGGCGATTCCATACTGCAGCCTGGATCTATCGACGGTGGAATCGCTTCAAAGCACGGTGTCGCAGCGCTAGAAGACTTCGTCATCCTCCACGTGGACCGGACAAATGTCGTGGATGCCGCGGTAGCGCTGATCGACGAAGACGTCTCGTTTGACCCTACCTTTCCGAAGCTCGGAACTATCCGCGGACTTGCCGACGTTGACAAGGCTAAGCATGTTGTAAAGGTGGGGCGGACGACCGGACTTACTCGGGGGCGCGTCACTGCAATCGAGGTTGACGACGTGGTAGTGAAGTTCGACGCAGGACTAATGCGCTTTGACGGTCAAATCGAGGTTTCCGGTGCTGACGGTAGACCGTTCAGCCTGGGTGGAGATTCCGGATCTCTGGTCGTCGACGCTGACTCTACGTCGGCGCTGGGCCTGCTCTTCGCCGGTAGTGACACAGGCGGACCGGATGGGGTTGGCGTGACGTATGTCAACCCGTTGGATTTTGTGTTTCGAGAGTTGTCAATCGAGGAACTGTGGTGAGTGCCGTGGCAGCAGAGATATCGCAGGCACGTGCCGTTAAGAACGCACTAGGGAAGCGGCTGGCCTCGGTCAGTGAAGTAAATGGCATCGGGCTGATGCGTCACGACGGTGGCTGGGCAGTAAAGGTGAATCTTGTGCTGCCCGTGTCAGACCTTAGTATCCCTCACCGCATTGACGGCGTAGAGGTATTCACCGACGTAGTCGGACAAATCAAGGCACACTAGGCCCCGCTCTGATTTCCACGGCATCTGTCGTTGGTTGAAGTACGGTTGGAGGCTGTGAAGTTGGGCCAGGGCGATCTTCTCCGTGAGTACAGCGGACTCAGCGCCGAAGGTTCAGGAAACGCCGACTCACCCCTTGTGCCGCCAGCAGTCCGCCGACGCGCATCTACCGCCCGTTCGACTCACCGCTTACGTGCCTTGCCCCAGGATCAATCTGCCTCTGATCTCATGAGCATCAGAGATGCACGGATTGGTTTCGGCGATCTTTTGCTGCCCGAATCGACTCGCCGTCTGTTCGGCGAGGTGCACCTAGAGATACGCAAGGAAGATTTCCTCGTGCACCACGGCATAAGCCCGCGACGCCGGTTCCTCTTAGTAGGTCCGCCCGGCACCGGCAAGTCGGCAACGGCGGAGGCTTTAGCGGACGAGCTTGGACGCCCGTTGGCTACGGTGCAACTGAGCAGTCTTGTTTCGTCACTTTTGGGAGACACCGCTCGCAATCTCGCGACGATCTTTGCGATAGCGTCCCAAGAGAGTTTGGTCGTGCTATTCGACGAATTTGACGCAATCGGAAAGGAACGTTCGGAAGGCTCAGATCATGGCGAGCTTCGTCGCGTCGTGACCACGTTTCTGCAGCAGATCGATGAGTTCGTCGGTCCCAGCATCCTCGTTGCCACTACGAACCACCCCGCGCTACTAGACGTGGCAGCTTGGCGGCGCTTCGACGAGGTCATTGCCTACGAACTTCCAAATGTCCATGACATCCGTGCGCTGCTTCGCCTGAAACTTCGATCAATACGCCGTGAAAGAGGCCTAGACATCGACACCGTCGCCTCTGCTTGCCGCGGGTTGACGCACTCCGACGTCAGCGGGATCGTAACCAGCGCTTATAGGCGCCACCTGTTATTTCAACCGGATGACCCCTTGACTACCAAGGAACTGCTGGATGCCGCTGATCTTGCTGTGAGCCGAGCCGCCGCCGCGCATGCCAGTTCCTGATCACCTCCAGATGGCGCGATTACCGCGCCCCCCGCAAGCGCGCCGCAAGATCAAACGCTACGTACCTCGGAACCCGAATTACACCGCGGCCGCGCACGCGACCAAATTGGAAGAGGACGCACAACGCTCGATCGAGGCACTGCGTACCCGCAAGACTCAGCGGCCAGACTTTGACCCCAAGTTGATGTTGCGCTTTAACCTGAACCGCAGGATCGCTGATGACGCGTGGATTCCCGCTGGCCTCACGCTTTTGGACTCGAGCGACAGATATGCCGCAGTCGCCTTCGCTGCCCGAGAAGATCTCCAACGCTTTCTAGATCGACTCAACCAGTACTCGGCGGGACCTCGCGAGCGCCCACCAGACAAACCTGCTGGTCCAGGGCAAGACGAAGAACTCCCCTCAATGTTCGAGGACTTCTTCGATGCAATTGATGAGTTTCGGCCACTCGAACCCGCGGATAGGGTCAGCGAGCGTCTTATGCAGGCGCTCAACGAGGCACCAGACGCGATTAATGAGTTCGACGTAGAACTCTGGTTCCACTCTGATGCTGCGGTCCGCGGAGACTGGCTTGATGAAGCCAGGTCGAGGGTTCGTGTATTGGGGGGCACGTGGGTAGACGAGTACGTTGGCGTGCGCGCTGCAGTCGTACTCGCTCGTGTACGTGGAAATCGGGATATTGCACTGGGCATAGCTGAACTCGATCAAGTGAGCCTCGTAGACGCGATCCCGGTTCCAGCCTTGAGACCTGATGAACTCGCTGCGCTTCAAGACATCGGCACGTTGCCAGATGACATCCCCAGCCCACCCGATGACGCGCCCGTTGTAGGCATGATCGACACGGGCGTGAGGGCTGGCCATCCGCTGATTCGGCCGGCGATAGTCGACGTGGCGGCTCTCGATCCAGCCTTCGGCGACCAAGGCGAAGACGCACATGGTCACGGAACAGCCATCGCCGGCCTACTGCTCTTCGGCGATGTGCTTACCGCCATCAGCACCGGCAAAATCCAGGCTCCCTTTTGGCTCGCTAGCGTCCGCGTGCTGGATGACGAAGGTCGTCCGCCCTCCGATCGCAGTTGGATCGCATCGATCGCCGAGGCGATCGTTTACCTGGCTGAAGAACTGGAATGCCGAGTCATCAACCTCTCCTTCGGAGACAGTGACTCTCCATACAGGGGCGGAAAATCGACGCCTCTCGCCGCAGAACTAGATACGTTGGCCCGCCGCCATCGATTGCTGCTCGTTGTCTCCGCTGGCAATATCGAACCTCAACAACTCATTCCCACCGCGACGGTCCTAGCCACTTGGCCGCGGTACCTGACCGATGCTGGAAATCAGATTATCGACCCAGCACAGAGCGCAATTGCCTTAACCGTGGGCGCGATCGTGGGTACGGATGGCCTCACGCCGACGGCGGAAGGGACGACACTTGGCCGGGCGGCTGTCGGCAGGGCGCCGGGGCCAGCTCCCTATACCCGTAGCGGTCCTGGAGTACGAGATGCGATCAAGCCAGAAGTCGTAGCTCAGGGTGGCAACTGGGTGTATGACCAAACAACCGGTGACCTCATACCAGATCCCGCCGTCGAAATTGTCTCGACCACAGCCCGTTTCCCAAGCGCCCTCTTCGGCACCTCCGTGGGTACTAGCCTGGCCGCGCCGGCGGTCGCGCACATTGCCGGCCGTCTGCAGGCCACCTATCCCGGCCTGTCTGCGAATGCCCTGCGGGCGCTTATCGCTCAAAGTGCTGTTCATGACGAGGCGCTGCTTGGCAATCTGGCGACTTTCGATGAACAAGAGAAGGTCGTGCAGTCATTGTGCGGGTACGGGGAGCCCAACTGGGAGCGAGCGGGCACCTCTACGTCTAGCCGGGTCGTGCTTTACGCGGAAGATAGTGTCCGCCCAGATTCGTTCCATATCTATCGGCTGCCAATGACTCAATGTTTCACTCACATCCCTGGCCCGCGGGCTCTCACTGTTGCTCTGGCATTTGACCCGCCCGTGCGACACCGCCGTTTTGACTACCTGGCGTATGAGATGGAATTTGTCGTCGTACGGGGCGTCGATATCGTCGACTTGTTCGAAATCGCCGCGGCCGGCATCGATGACCCTGAAGGCGGCAAACTTGGCGAGTATGAGATCAAGCTCCGCCCAACGCGGACGGCACGAAGCAAGGGCACGTTGCAAGTCGGCTCGGCGATTTGGTCAACTCGACCTCGGGAGAAATTCCACGACGATTGGTTCATAGTCGTACGCAGTTTGAACAAGTGGTTGGATCCAGATGCTCCACCACAGCCGTACGCAATTACTGCAACGCTCATGGTCGAGCGCGCAGAGGCCCTATACGCCGAGTTGCAAGCTGAGGTCCTGGTGGAACTCGAAGCTCGCGCCCGCGTGCAGTTCTAGTTCCTCAGCATCCGCCGGCCGCCACAAAACCATGGCATCGCTCCCTGGCCTCGCGAAGCCATCGTTTTAGGCCCTAGCCAATCGATCCCGGTTCCGCGATTTCCCGTTACTGAGCTAAACTTTACAAATTTTCTAGCAAATTTGCTACAGCCAAATATGTCCTAACGAGCTATTTTTGGCGTATCCAGCAACTACTGGACCGGGACACTGACTCTAATACGGCTGCGGGGGAGATATCCCGAGCGACCGCTCCGGCTCCTACCGCGTGCAGCGACTTTGCAGGTCCGCCGAGAGATCGCTGCGAACAACGGCCTAGCCGAGCCGACTATAGATAATCCGCCTTTGCCTTGAAAGATGCTCTAGCGGCTGGGCCATGGCATTGAGCACGCCGTGCGGACGTTGTGAGCACACACTGCGTTACCCGCAGCGACTCGTTGTTAGCTGTTTTCGCAGCTAGAACAGCATTTGTGCCCCGGACCTGCACCCGTGAATACAGTTCAATCCTGACAGGGGGCTCCGACTCCCAAACGGCGTTGCAACCCATTACGGGTGGCCGGGGATAGCGTCCAGACCGCCTTGGATGTCTTGCAGATTCCCCTGGATGCCCTGCAGGTTTCGCTCGATGGCCTGCAGATCGGAGAGCGCGTTCTGATCGGCCTGTGAGATCTGGTTGGAGGCCACAGGGCGCGATTGGGGGCAGTACGCGACGATGGCGCCCGCCGTGACGGCGGTGCTTTGATTGGCGTCCCAGATCGAGTTGCGCTGCACGAACCCGACCGCATCGGCGAAGTTGGGCTGGTGCGCCAGGAAGTCGCAGACGGCGTGCCCCTGGTTCGTCACGTACTCCTGACTCGGAACCGGCACGCCCTCCTGCTTCAACGCGGCGACAAACACCGAGTCGGCGACGTTGACCGGCGGAGCGGAGGCCTTCGGCGCGACCGGTGCGGACGGCGCTGCCGATGGCGGGGAGTCCGACGGCTCTGCCGACGAATCCGACGAATCCTGACGGTGCAGCGCGAACATCACCACCACCGCGCAGACCGCCGCCACCAGAGACAGCGGCAACGCCGCGAACAGCCCCAGCCGACGCAGCGCGGCCACCTTCCGGCGCCGGGACGCGAGGACACCGGTTTTCCCGCCGCGCGACGCGGCGGCGGCCCGAACCTCGGCCTCCCAGTCCTCGAACGCACCCGGCCCGGACGACCCCGCGCTGTAGGCCAAGATCTCGTCGAGCAGCGCATCGGCCTCCAGGGACGACGGCCGACCGCCCTGCTCGCGGATCGCTTGGCGCCGCAGCGCGATGAGCCGCAACTCCGAGTCGATCTTCTCGCGGTCGCGCATATCAATCAGTTTGAGAGCACCGCGCGATTGTCACAACTACTGGTGAACAAAAGACCCTCACCACATTGAAGTCACCCGGTCCGATAGGACAGACTCGCGATGAGCCAACCAACCGCAGCCGGGGATTCGAGGCAATGGATGGACGTGATCACCGTGAGCCGTGACCGGCGCGCCGCGCCACTCGTCGTCGGCGCAATCGTGTTCGCGCTCGTCGGGTGTTCGGCGCCGCATCAGACGGCGACAACCGGCCCGACCACGTCCGCGCGAGTTGCCGCGGCGCCGGCGCCGGCGCCGGCGACACGCATGGTGCCGGCCGACACCGGAACACCCGGTGGCGCGCAGCCGCGATTGGCGTCGGACCCCGCGCAGCTGGCCGACGACCTCGTCGCCGACGAACGGGCGCTGCGCGATCCCGGAACGGCCGAGCCCGCGTTGACGGCGGCGGCGCATCGCGAGCAGGCGGCCTACCGCGCCATCGGGCGCCACCCCGAATGGGACGCCACCACGCGCCCGCGCATCCCGCCGGAACTGGTCGATGTCTACGACCGCAACGTCGACGCCCGTCGCCAACTCACCGCGTTGACCCCGGTGCGAGAAACCCTGCCGGCGTGGCGGATCGAGCCACCGGCACCGGCCGACGAGCTGATGAACTACTACCACCAGGCGGAAGCGGAATCCGGTGTCAGCTGGAACTACCTGGCCGCGATCAACTTCGTCGAGAGCCGCTTCGGCAGCATCGTCGGCGCGAGCACCGCGGGCGCGCAGGGACCCATGCAGTTCCTGCCCTCGACGTTCGCCGGCTACGGCCGGGGCGGCGACATCCATTCACCCCACGACAGCATCCTGGCGGCGGGCCGCTTCCTGGCCGCCAATGGCTTCGCGAACGACCGTGATCACGCCATCTACGGCTACAACCACGCCGGCGAATACGTGCGCGCGGTCGATCAGTACGCGGCGCTGATTGCCGCCGATCCCGCGACGTTCGCCGCGTTCTACCGATGGGACGTCTATTGCCTGACGACGGCCGGCGACGTGCTGCTGCCCATCGGCTACGACGAGGCGTCACCGATCCCGGCCGCCGCGTACGTCGCGGCCCACCCGCAGTAGGCGCGGGTGGGCGCTCAGACGTACTTGCGAGCGATGTCCTGGAGGTGCGATCGCACCTCTTGACCGGTGGCCTTCTCGAGTCTGATCACGAGCTCGCCCGCGAGATTGACGAAGCCCATCAGCAGCATCAGGTCGCCGTCGGGCTCGTCGAGCACGTTCTCGACCAGCCGGCTCCAGGTGAAGTCAGGGCCGTCGTCGGACGACCAAGCCGTCATGACGTCGATGGCTCGGCGAACGTTCTCTCTCACGTCCATCCCCGGAGCCTGCCATGCCGGCGACTCCGCCGCAGGGTCGAGAAGACCGCCCGGAGACGCGTCAGCGGGCGCGCCGAAGAACGGCTGCGCCCGCTGACACTGGATCAACGATCAGTAGAGCGGCACCCACACACCGAAGAACCAGTAACCCCAACCCCCGTACTGCCAGTTGAAGACCGGGAGGACGGTAAAGGTGTTGTAGTTGAAGGGTCCGAAGTCGGCACGTGCGGCAGCCACATCACGCGGCGCACCGTCCCACGGCCGGTTCCAGCCCCCCGGAGGCGGCGGACCATTCCAGCCCCCCGGAGGCGGCGGGCCCTCCCAGTGTGGCGGCGGGTGGCCCGGAGCCGGGCCGTCGTTCCAGCCGTAGCCGTGTTCGCGCGGCGGCGGCGGCGCCCCGTGACCCACAATGCTGAACTGGACATCAGGACCCGCGGGACCACCGATCTGCGCGCTAGCGGTGACCACATCGTGGCGCGGGATATACGGCGGGTGCGGCGGCTGCGTGGCCGGCGGATTCAGCGCCTCGTACCGCTGCCGGTTGTTCGGCGGCGGGTTCTGGTTCGCCGGCGCATTGGTCTGCCCGCCCTGCCCCGGTGGGTTTTGGCCGTGCTCGTTGGGCGGGTTGTTCTGCCCGGTCTGCTGCGGGTACTGCCCGTGCTCATTCGGCGGGTTGTTCTGCCCCGTCTGGGCCGGGTTCTGCCCGTGCTGGTTGGGCTGCGGGGTGTTGCCGCCACCCTGCGGCGGGTTGTTCTGGCCACCCTGCGGCGGGTTGTTCTGGCCACCCTGCGGCGGGCTGTTCTGACCACCCTGCGGCGGGCTGTTCTGACCACCCTGCGCCGGCGGACTGTTGTGCCCGCCCTGCGGCGGGTTGGCCGGCCCGCCCTGCGCCGGCGGGGTGTTACCACCGCCCGGCTGACCACCCGGCTGCCCGCCCGGGCCGCCGGGGTTGCCCCCGCCGCCGCCACCACCGTGGCAGTTCGGGCACGGGGGCGGTGGGTCGAGCGGGGCGGAGTAGGCCGACCCGGCGTTCAGCGTCGCCGCGGAGATACTCAGCCCAGCGGCCAACGCGGCGGCGCTGACGACACGTTTCATAGACATAGCTGTGTCCCCTCTTGGGAGTTATCTCGCCTGCACTACGGGCAGGTGAGATCCAACTCGAATGGCTTGGTTACCTGCTGCGGTTGCTGCGGGTTGCTCATGTCGGTACCGGTAGCGGTGCCCTTGATCGCCCAGTCCTTGCCGTTGACCGCGGCGCCGGCGCTCCCGCTTTGGTTGGGGGCGGCGTCGGAGAAGCCGAGTGCGACCCCGTTGACGGTGCCCAGCCCGACGGAGTGCACCAGCGGCGGGTTGCCGTTGCTGACCACGGCGCCCAGGCCGGCGGTCGGGTCGCCGATGCCGATGGTGACGTTGCTGCCCGCGGTGGTGCAGGTGACCTGCCCGCTGATGTTTTGATTCTGCCCGTCGACGGTGAGCACCGGACCCGCCGCGGCCGCCGCAGCTGACGACGAACCCGACGACCCGGTACTGGACTTGTTGCTCGAACATCCGGCGCTGGCCGCGACCACCAGGGCCACTCCGGCTACGCCGACCACGATCCCACGCTTCACTACTGCTTCCCTTCGTGTCGCTGGTTCCGCTGCCTCTTCACATCGGCCGCGTCAACACAGGTGGACTACCTGGCCCGTGCGGGCCGACGCGTTGCGGCCGGACCACTTGATACCCGGTACCCGAGGATTGCAAACGCTACGTTACGTGTCCCTGGTCGCTGATCACCTGCTGGTGCGCGCCTTTCACGGGAGCACCCGAAGCCCCCACTTGCCCAGCAGCGGGTTGATGAGCATGAAGTAGGTCGTGTAGTCATCACCGTCGGGCGATGACATCAACAGGCCGACCGCGCTGACGCTGCCGTCCGGGTTCATCACGAAGCCGGGACTGCCGCTGTCGCCGTCCAGGCTGAACACGCTGGCTTCGACGACGTCACCGTTGATGCCTTTGATCGCGCCACACGTCTCACCGGTTACGGCGCCGATCTTGCAGAACGGCATGCCGACCTGAATTTGCTGGCGGCTCAACACATCCCGAACCTGATACCTGCCGCCGACGTCACCCACCGGCATGCCGACACTGGGCTCCAGGCGGATGATCGCGGCGTCGTGCTTATCACCGTCGTGCTCGCTGGCGGAGATCCTGCCCAGCGGGGCGTCGTTGCCGTACGTCCATTCGGTGCCGTCGTGCGAGTCGCAATGCCCGCTGGTCATCAGATAGTAACTGCCATCGGATCCCTGCGCCGCGAAACCGGCTGTGCACCTGCCAGATTCGTGGTCGACGCCGATGCCCGGCGAGGGCGGAGGCGACGGCAGAGCCGGGGGCGGCGCTGCCAGAGCGGTTTTCGCCACGGCTGTCGCGGTCACCATCACCGCTCCCAAGAGCCCCAACCCCCGCAAGCACGATATGGTCACGCCGTCCCCCTCCGCTTGCGCCCGGCAGATACTAGCAGCGCTGCCGACCTGAAATGAGGTGGCGACCAGTCCGTTCCGGGCACGTGGTTCACCCCGCGTCGACGTGCCGGGAAAGGAAGTCCAGCACAGCGCCGGCGAAGACGTCATTGCGGTCGCCGGCCACCATGTGTCCGGCGCCCCGGACATCGGTGAATTCGACCTGCGGGAAACGCGCGAGGAATTCCTCGGCGCGCTCCTGGCTGACCAGGTCGCTCATTTGGCCGCGGACCAGCAGGATGGGCACACCGCCGCGCAGGATCGCCTCGACTGCGGCGTGCATCCGGTCGGGGTCGGTGACCTCAAAAGGAGGGAAAGCCGCAGTGCCGCTGATGAATTGCGGATCCCAATGCCAGTACCAGCGATCACCGCGGCGACGCAGGTTGGTGGTCAGGCCTTCCAGGTCGGTCGGTCGCGGCCGGTGCGGGTTGTATTCGGCGATCGCGTCGGCGACCTCGTCGAGTGAGCCGAAACCCGACTCCACCCGGTCGGACATGAAGGCATGGATCCGGTTCGCCCCCGACTGGTCCATGTTCGGCACGATGTCCACCAACACGACCGCACTGGCGATGCCCGGGGACAGCTCCCCGGCGAGCAGCATGGACGTGAAGCCACCCAGCGAGGCACCGACCAGCACCGGTTGCGGGGGCAGCGTGCGCAACACCTCTTGGACGTCGGCGGCGAAACTGACGACGCGGTAATCGCCGTCGTCCGACCAGTCCGATTCGCCGTGCCCGCGCAGGTCCACGGTGACGGCCTGCCAGCCACGGGTGGCGACCGCGGCCGCCGCCTTGCCCCAGGACCGACGGGTCTGGCCGCCGCCGTGCAAGAACACCACGGCGCGCGCCCGTGGGTCCCCGAGGCGGTCAGCGACGATCTGCACCCCACCGGGGCCCTGGATCGTGAACGGTTCGGCTGCCGTCGGCATCAGGTGATACTAAGGCGCTCCCACGAGAAGCTCGCGTTGGCTTAACGTCAACGGCATGCGGCGGCGTCAATTAAGAGGACGCCGGGCAGGCGCACCCGGACCGGAGCCAAGGAGAACGCATGCATCTTGACGAGTACATGTCGCTGGATGCGACCGCCCTGGCCGAGCTGGTCGAGCGCAAGCAGGTCACCCCGGCCGAGCTGCTCGCCCTGGCGCGGCAACGAGCGGACGCGGTGAATCCGCGGCTGAACGCGATCGTCTGCCGCCTGGACGACGTCGCCGACCGCCAGACCGCCGACCCGAATTTGAGTGGGCCGTTCGCCGGTGTGCCGTTCCTGCTCAAGGACCTCGGCCAGGAATACCGCGGCTTTGCGACGTCGTGCGGGTCCCGCTCGCTGGCCCACGACGTGGCCGACCGGCACGCGCTGGTCACCCAGCGGTTCCTGGACGCAGGGCTGGTGATCTTCGGGAAGACCAACACCCCGGAGTTCGGGGCCAAGGGTGTGACGGAACCCGACTACTGGGGCCCGGCCCGCAACCCGTGGAACACCGGGCACACACCCGGCGGCTCGTCCGGCGGATCGGGGGCGGCCGTCGCGGCGGGCATCGTTCCCGCCGCCGGCGCCAACGACGGTGGCGGCTCGATCCGCATCCCCGCCGCGTGCAACGGGCTGGTCGGCCTCAAGCCCAGCCGGGGTCTGGCGCCCTACGGCCCACAGACCGGTGAACTGATGCTGGGCATGGCGACCCAGGGCGTGGTGTCGCGCACCGTGCGAGACAGTGCGGGGCTGCTCGACGCGATCGTCGGACCCCACCCTGGTGTCGCCTATCGGGTTGCGCTGCCCGACAAGCCCTTTGTCGAACAGATCAAAGACAGCCCGGGCACCCTGAGGATCGGCTACTCGGCACGCTCGGCCATCAACGCGCGGCCGGACCGCGAAGCCGTCGCCGCGGTCGAAAAGGCCGCGGCGCTCCTTCGCGAATTGGGCCATCAGGTCGATGAGGTTGCGCCGCCCTACGACGACGCCGCGCTGGGCCGCGATTTTCTGACCATCTGGTTCGCTCAGCTGCACCAGCAAGTCGCCGATATCAAACAGCGAACCGGCGCGCGCGACAACGACTTTGAGGCCGATACCCTGGCCATCGCCGAACTCGGCCGGTCCAGCGGCGTGCTACCCGTCATGTCCGCGCTGGAAAACCGGAATGACTACATCCAATCCCTGGCCGCGTTCCACGGCAGCTACGACTTTTTCTTGACGCCGACGCTGGCCGCCCCTCCCCTCACGGTCGGTGCCACGACAACGTCGACCGTGCTGCAGCGGGTGGCCCGGCTGGTCAGCAGGGTTCGGGCCGGAAAACTGATGGGACTCAGCGGAATCCTCGATGACCTCATCCAGGAGAGTTTGGGCTGGGTGCCTTACACGCAGCTCGCCAACCTCACCGGCCGTCCGGCGATCAACGTGCCGCTGCACTGGACGGATGCCGGGCTTCCACTGGGTGTGCAATTCGTCGGGAAGCCAGGCGCAGACGGCGATCTGCTGCGGCTGGCCGCGCAGCTCGAGGAGGCGCGCCCGTGGGCCGGCCGCCATCCGGCTCCCGTGACGCCGAATTAGCCTGTCGCTGAATGGCTTTACTCGGCGGGCCCGGTTCCTTCACCCCCACTCGGCCCCCCTCGCCACAGGCTGGCGAAACGCCGGGCGATGTCACCGAGGCGACCGCCCGCGTGCTGCGAAGCCTTGATGCGGCCAAGAGTTTCCCGTCCCTCGTTCGCGTAGTCCTTGACGGATTCGTCGCCTTCTTCGGCGCGCATGTCTGCTCTCCAATCGTGATCGTTGTTCCGGCGCCTGGTGCTCGGGCGGTTCCGAGGGTGTCAGGCGCTCGGGTGGTTCTGCCGGCGTGAGCCGCTCGGGCGGCTCCGTCGGCGTGAGCCGCTCCGGCGTCTCGCCGGGAGAGCCCGGTTGCGTGGGCTCCGAATTCTCCGGTCGCTCCGCCGAAAACGGCCTGAGGCGTGTGTCGATCATGCTCAGTCCTCTGCTCGGCTCCATGGCCGCGTACCCGTCGTACCCGGGCAGCCAAACGCCCGCGCCGGCACCAGAGCCTCCGCGACGGCGATCCTTAGCGGCGCGTGGAGTCCTTGTGCGCCTTGATCGGCGCGGTGCTGGGCGGCAGCTTGAGCAGGTTGCCGCGCAGGCTGCCCCGCGCGGTGCGGACCGTCACCAGCAGCCAGGTGAACAGCAGGCCCGCATAGGCGATGGCCGCCGCCACCCTGAACGCGGGCAGGTGGGTGTGACCGGCCAGCTGCGAGGTCCCGGTGACGAAGGTTCCGACCGGGAAGGTCAAGCTCCACCACGTCAGCGCGAACGGCATTCCACGGCGCAGCGTGCGCGCCGTCAACGCGGTCGCGAGCGCGATCCACAACACCGCGAAACCCCACACCGGTACGCCGTAGAGGATCGCGAACGCATTGAGGTCCTCGGCCAGCTCGGGGTCGACGCCCAATGCCGCGTTGGCTCCCAAAAGTCCTGCGGCCGTGATGGATTGGCCGAGTGGACCCAACACGATCCACAACGTCGGCACCCGCGCGGAGCCCGAGGTGCCGTACAGGGTCAGGCGGCTCCAGATCATCGCGATGATGTTCAGCGAGGCCAGCAACGACAAACCGAACATCGCATAGCAGCCGTACAGCATGGTCGTGCGCCCGCTGCCCGCCGCCATATGAGGGAGCAGCAGTGCCCCCGTCGCAGCGGTCACCATGGGCGGAACGACCGGCATCAACCAGCCACCGAAGGCCGCGTCGGGCTCGACGTCGTGCTGGGTGAACATCAGGAACGGAATGCTGACGGCGGTGAACAACCCGCCCAGCGTGCCGGCGGCCCACAGCACCCAGTCCAGATCGACGGCGATGCGCTCACCGAGCAGGTCCCTGCCGACCAGCACGGCTCCCGCGCCAACCGTCATCAGCGCCATGGGGGCCGCGCCGTAGAAGTGCGCCATCTGCGGATTGCGGGCGTGGGTGCGCGCCACGGTCGGATGGCGCAGCCAATGGCCACCAACCACCGCGATCAGCGCCATCAGCAGCGCGGCCGCGATCACCCAGACCACCAGCGCGAATGCCCGCAGTCCCGCGACGTGGACGGGCAGCGCGGCACCGGCCGTCGCGACGATCCCGGTGCCCATCACCGAGGCGAACCAGTTCGGTCCGATGTTGCCGAGTACCTCGACCCGGGTGTGTGCCGGGGACACGTCGTGCGGGTTCGCAATTGCCACAGGTGAAGAACCTACTGCGCCGCGCGCTGAAGCCGCCGGATCTGCCGCTTACACTCCATCCGTGGTTAATTCGGCCCAGCCGAGGTCGACGGTGAACAAGGTCCCGCTGATCGTCGGCGTTGCCATCGTCGTGCTGCTTGCCGTCCTCGCGGCACCCATCAAGCAACGATGCGGTGCGCCGGGATTCTCCTGCGCGTCGGCGATGGATAACGACGGCAACATCCACTTCTATTACGAGGTCGAACCCGTCGGGGTCTATCTCGCCGAAATCGCCACCGGCACCAACATCTCGCTCTTTTACAGCTCCGGTGAGGATCTGGTCAAAGCCCGCTAGCCGACGGTGGCGGTTTGCTGGCCCGGTCGGCGGGGCATCGGTCCACCGGGCGGTATCCGCTGGATAACAAGTTCGGCTCGATCCGGGCTCCGAGGTGGCCGGCCCGAGACCTCCCGGAGACCATCGCGGTCGCGGCCGGGCAGAAGACGCAGGTAGAGCGGGTACGACGGGCGCGAATCACGCCCGGTCGGCCCCACCAACGCGCCCGCGCCCACCCTGTGACGGGTGCTCTCGATTGGGGGCTTCATAGCAAGCTAACGCATACTTGTGACCATGCTTGAAGCGACATCGCCGCGAAGCACCGTTGCGGTGCCTGGTGATGTGCTGGGCGTGGGCAGAGGTTTGTGATGGCCCGCTCGGGCGGCGCCCATCGCCGTCATCGAGCCGTCCGTCAACCCTCCCGTATACGCAAGGGGCTGACGCGCACCCTGGGCGCGCTCGTCTCCGTGGCGGCCGTCGGGCTCACCGGGGCGGGGTACTACGTGGCGCACGGCGCGCTGGGCGGCATCACCGTGTCGAACGCCCTGCAGCCCGACGATCCGCGGTCCAGCGGCGACAACATGAACATCCTGCTGATCGGGCTGGACTCCCGTAAGGACCAGGACGGCAACGACCTGCCCAACTCGATCCTCAAGCACCTGCACGCCGGAGACTCCGACGACGGCGGCTACAACACCAACACGATGATCCTGGTGCACGTCAGCGCCGACAACAGGGTCGTGGCGTTCTCGATCCCCCGCGACGACTGGGTGCCGTTCACCGGGGTCCCGGGATACAACCACATCAAGATCAAAGAGGCATACGGGCTGACCAAGCAGTATGTCGCCCAAAAGCTGGCCAACCAGGGCAACAGCACGCAGAAGGAACTCGAAACCAAGGGCCGCGAGGCCGGCCGGGCGGCGACGCTGCGCGCGGTGCGAAACCTGACCGGCGTCCCCATCGACTACTTCGCCGAGGTCAATCTGGCCGGCTTCTTCGACCTCGCGCAGACCCTCGGCGGCGTCGACGTCTGCCTGAATCACCCCGTCTACGACTCGTACTCCGGCGCCGACTTCCCAGCCGGCCGCCAACGCCTGGACGCGTCCGAGGCGCTGTCGTTCGTCCGGCAGCGGCACGGCCTGGACAACGGCGACCTGGACCGCACCCACCGGCAACAGGCGTTCATCTCGTCGGTCATGCAGGAGTTGCAGGCCTCGGGCACCTTCACCAACATCGACAAGCTCAAGAACCTGATGGCGGTGGCGCGCAAAGACGTGGTGCTGTCGGCCGGCTGGAACGACGACATGATCCAACGGCTCGGCGGGCTGGCCGGCGGCAACGTCGAGTTCCGGACGCTGCCCGTGGTGCGCTACGACAACATCGACGGCCAGGACGTCAACATCGTCGACCCGGCGGCGATCAGGTCCGAGGTGGCCGAGGCGATCGGCACCGACACCTCGACGACGACGACGCCGGCCACCACCGCCGTGAAACCCGACCCGTCGACGGTCGTCGACGTGGTCAACTCCGGCAGCATGAGCGGCCTGGCCAGCGAGGTGTCACGCGCGCTGAAAAAGAAGGGCTACACCCCCGGCCAGGTTCGCGACCGCGAATCCGGCGACCCGACCACCACCACGGTGGAGTACGGGGCCGGTGCGCAGACCGACGCGCAGAACCTGGCCAACCTGGTCGGCGTGGACGCGCCCAAGCAGCCCAGTCCCACCATCGCGGCCGGACACATCCGGCTCACCGTGGACACGAATTTCTCGATGCCCACCCCCGACGAGACCCAGATGGACGACTCCACGAGCACCACCAGCTCCAGCACGACGTCGACCAAGGCCAAGAGCTACTACTACAACGGCACGACCACGACGTATCCGACGCCCGATCAGGGAAAGCCGATCGACGGCGGCGGCGTGCCCTGCGTCAACTAGCCACGCTCTAGGCGTGCGTGCCGCCGTCCATCCGAATCTCGGTGCCCGTGATCCAGGCGCCGTCATCCGAGACCAGCATGGCGATCACACCGGCCACCGCTTCTGGTCCGGCCATGCCCGCGCCGCTGGATTCCGTCGTGGTCGGCAGGATGGGCATCAGCCGGGGAAACAGCGACCAGTCGGCGTCCTTCGGGATGTATCCGCCGGTGGCATCGGTGATGCCGGACTTGATGCTGCCCGGGGCGACGCACGCCGCGCGCAGCCCGTCCTTGGCGTATTCCAGCGCCAGTGAATGAGTGAAAGCCTGAATGCCGCCCTTGCTCGCGGCGTAGGCGGCCATGTACGGGTGGGCGAACGACGCCGAGGTGGAGCTGAAGTTCACGATCGCGCTGCTGGGATTTGCCAGCAGGGACGGAAGCGCTTCCCGCACTACCAGGAAGGTTCCGGTCAGGTTGACGGCGATGATCCGATTCCACTGCTCGAGGGTGGTCTCGTGGGTGTGCCAGGCGCGCAGGATGCCCGCCGCATTCACCAGTGAATCCAGACCGCCCAGCTTCTCTACGGCCGAGCCCACGCCGTCGATCACCGAATCCTCGTTGCCGACGTCCATCGGCATCGTGGTGAGACGGTCGGCGGTGCCGGCCTGCACGGCATGGCCTTGCGTGCCGCTCAGGCCGTCCGTCGAGACGTCGGCCGCCACCACGCCGGCGCCCTCGCTCAACAGCCGCAATGCGGTGGCCTGACCGATCCCCGACGCGGCACCGGTGACCAGGATCCGTTTGCCCTCAAGCCTTTTCATCTGATACTCCCGGCTAGACCACTCCGCGTAGCGCGTCGGCGCCGAAGGCCGGTTCCAGCATCGCCGAGAAATCCGGGCCGCGACGCAACAGCACCCCGCCGTCGACGTTGATGATCTGCCCGGTCACGTAGCTGGAAGCATCGCTCAGCAGAAACATCGCCACGTTCGCGACGTCCTCGACCTCACCCGGCCGAGGCAGCGGCGTGATGGCGCGGTAGTCCGCGCTCAGCTCGGGCGAATCGAGGATGGGGGCCACCAGCTCGGTGCGGATCAGGCCGGGGCGAATGCTGTTGACCCGCACCCATGACGCTCCGAGTTCGTCGGCGGCCAACTGCATCAAGTGATCCAGCGCCGATTTACCGACGCCGTAGGCGCCGAACCAGCGGTGGGTGTTGCTGGCCGCGATCGACGAGATGCCGACGAACGATCCGCCGCCACCGCGCACCATCTCGCGCGCGGAGTGCTTGAGCACATACATGGTTCCGTTGACATTGAGGTCGATGGTCCGTCGCCACAACTCCGAGTCGATCTGGGTGATCGGCCCGATGGTCTCCGATCCGCCCGCGCAGTGCACCACGCCGTGCAGCCGGCCATGCCAGGCCGTCACGGCGTCGACGGCGCGCGCCGCCTCCTCTTCATTGGTGATGTCGGCGGGCTCGTAACGAATGGAGCCGTCGCCGGGGAGGGCTTCGATCTCCTTGACGGCGTCCGCGAGCCGATCGGCGTTACGGCCGACGATCATGACGGAGGCGCCGGCGGCGACCAGCCCGGCGGCCACGCCCTTGCCGATCCCGCTGCCGCCGCCGGTGATCAGATAGGTCCGGTCTTCGAACGAAAGCTGCACGCGAGGCCCTTTCAAACTGGAACAAGTTCTAGCTATAGAAGCATGTCCCCTCGGGGTGAATATCGCTACCCCCGGTCTCGTTAGGCCCCCGCTGCGCGGCGCTACGGCGTGTCGCGGCGCGCCACCTTCGTCGGCTTCGCGTCACGCCAATCCTCGACGTGCGGGGGCTGGCCAACCGGCCACCGGTTCTCGTTGAACGCCGCCCAGTGGGCATGCCCCAGCAGGTGCACGTGGAACGCGTGCCGCAGCGCCTCGGTGTAACCCATCGCGTCGGAGGCGGCGTTGACCGAATCTTTGATGAGCAGCGACGCCATCGTGGGTCGCTCGGCGATGCGTCGCGCGAATTCCAGTGTCTTTTCCTCTAATTCGTCGACCGGGAAAACCTTGGACACCATGCCCAGCCGGTGCGCCTCGTCCGCGTCAATCGAATCACCGGTCAGCAGCAGCTCTTTGGCCTTGCGTGGCCCGAATTCCCAAGGGTGAGCGTAGTATTCGACACCCGGCATGCCCAGCCGGACCGCGACGACGTCGCTGAACTTCGCGTTGTCGGCCGCGACGATCAGGTCGCACGCCCAGATCAGCATCAAGCCGGCCGAGATCGCGTTGCCCTGCACCTGGGCGATGGTGATCTTGCGCAGATCCCGCCAGCGGCAAGTGTTTTCGAAGAAATAGTGCCATTCCTGGTGGTACAGCTTCTCCATGATCGGCTCGAGCGTGGCCCCGCGCGAGCGGAAGCTGGGATGCTGCCCCGGCCCCGGTGCGCGCTCGGCCAGCGCCTGCTCGGAACCCAGGTCGTGACCGGCGGAAAAGTTCCTGCCGCGCGCCGCCAGTATCACCACGCGAACCGTGTCGTCGGCCTCGGCCCGGCCGAACGCCTCGTCGAGCTGTACCAGCAGACCGCGACTCTGCGCGTTGTGGGCCTCGGGCCGGTTCAGCCAGATCCGGGCGATGCGGCCCTCATCGAGGGTTTCGTAGGCCACCAGTTCCGGGGCGTTGGCTTCGGCCGCCCCGGCGTCGGCTTGCTCGGAGACTGTCATTCCGCCCACCTCGTTCATCGTTGAATTGGCCTTGTTTACAGATTACGGCCAGTGTGTAACCGCGCACGCGCTGGGGTGATGGGCTGCCCTGCCCCGCCGACCATGCGTTCTCACCCGGCGGTCTCTGGCCGCCGGCCCAGCGGCAGCAGCCGATGGTCGCGGGTGAACACCAGCCGGACGATGCCCATCGCGACGACCACGGTGGTGGCCGCGACCGACCCCAGGATCAAGAACATCACCACGGCCTGCACCAGCACGGCCTGCAGTGGCGGCACCCCGGCGAGGATGAGGCCGGTCATGGCGCCCGGCAGGAACACCAGGCCGGTGGCCTTGGTCGTCTCGATCTGCGGAGATATCGCCGAGCGCAAGGCGATTCGCAGGTAGGGCGCCGCGGCCTGCCGCGACGGTTGCCCCAGCGCGAGACGGGCCTCGACCTCGTCGCGTTTGTCGCGCAGCTCGTCGACCAACCGCCGAGCCACCAGCACCATGGCGGTCATCGAGTTGCCGATCATCATCCCGGCAACCGGCACCAGCGTGCGCCCCTGCAGCGGGAACACCCGCAGGCCGAAGATCACGCCCAGCGTCACCACGGCCGCACCGGCGAACGCGGCCACGGCCAGCGGCGCAAACCGCGGCACCTCCGGCGCCCTGCGCCGGGCGACATCCCCCGCGTAGGCCACCATTCCGGCGACCCACGCCCACGACCACCACAGCGATCGGCCCGGCTCGAACAGCAGCGTCAGCGCCCCGCCCACGAGCAGCAGCTGCACCAGCGCGCGGGCCGCGGCCCACAGCAGCTGCCGCTCCAGACCCAGCCGCCGCCACAGCGAGATCCCGGCCGCGAACGCCACCAGGATCAGCGATGTCACCAGGCCCACCCAGCCGATTTGACCGTTCATCAAGCCACCGAACCGTCGCCGGGCTTCGACGCGACCGGGCCCAGGCCCAGGCTGCGGCCGGAGTCCAGGCGCAGGACTCGGTCGGCCGCCCTTTCCACCTGCGCCGAGTTATGGGTGACCCATAAGGCGGGAATGCCGTCGGCGGCCAGTTCGCGCACCGCGCGCTCGATGACTTCGGCCGCCTCGGTGTCGACGGCGGAAGTGGGTTCGTCCAGCAGCAGCACCTGGGGTTCGGCCATCAGGGTGCGGGCCAGGCACACGCGTTGCGCCTCGCCACCCGAGAGGGCGGCCACGTCGCGCTCCAACCACGATCCGGTCAGCGCCACGCGGGCCAGCGTTTCGTGCATACGTGCGTCGGACGCGTCGGGATCGGCGGCCCGCAGGTTGTCGGCGACCGTGCCCGGGAATGGCGTCGGGCGCTGAAAGCACATGCCCACCCGGCGCCGCAGCCACAGCGGGTCGAGCCCGCCGATGTCCGACCCGTAGAAGGAGGCCCGTCCGCTCGTCGGCAGCTCCAGCCGGTTGCACAGCCGGAGCAGGGTCGATTTGCCCGAGCCCGACGGCCCGAACACCGCCGTCACACCGTGAGCCGGAATGGCGGCGGTCAGCCCGTCCAGAGCACGCACTCCCTGCCGTTCCACGACGACATCGACGAACTCGAACACCACGTCGTTACCGGCGTCCCGATCGGCCACCTGCTTATCCTGCATCACCGCGGCGACGGTCGATCGTGTCTTCGCGAGCGGCGCGGCGAACCCCTGCAAACCAGCCATAAATGCGGCTAGAGCCCGTTAGCTGGTGAGACGGCCTGCGACCGGTCGCAGGCGTCGCCTACAGTTAAGTCATGCCTACAAAATCTGATCCTGGCGAAATCGGCGACGTCGAGCCGCTGGCCGACGACACTGCGAGCCAGGCCCGGCGGGTCGTCGCGGCGTACGCCAACGACGCTGACGAATGCCGGGTCTTTCTGTCCATGCTGGGTATCGGGCCGGCGAAACTCGACGCGTAAATGTCTCCCGGGGGAGGGCGGGGCTCGAAGACAGCCGAATTCGGCAATTCCGACTTCGTCGTGGTTGCCAACCGGTTGCCGGTCGATCAGGAGCGCCTCCCCGACGGCACCACCGCGTGGAAACGCAGCCCGGGCGGGCTGGTCACGGCCCTCGAGCCGCTGCTGCGTCGCCAGCGCGGGGCGTGGGTCGGCTGGCCCGGGATCGTTGACGAGAACACCGACCACGATGGTGAGCCCATCGTTCAGGACGATCTGGAGCTCCGGCCGGTCAAGCTGAGCGCCGACGACGTCGCCGAGTACTACGAGGGTTTCTCGAACGCCACGCTGTGGCCGCTCTATCACGACGTCATCGTCAAACCGATCTACCACCGTGAGTGGTGGGACCGCTACGTCGCGGTCAACCGCCGCTTCGCCGAAGCCACCTCCCGCGCCGCCGCGAAAGGCGCGACGGTCTGGGTGCAGGACTACCAGCTGCAGCTGGTGCCCAAGATGCTGCGCGAACTGCGGCCCGACCTGACCATCGGCTTCTTCCTGCACATCCCTTTCCCCCCGGTCGAGCTGTTCGTGCAGATGCCGTGGCGGACCGAGATCGTCGAGGGTCTGCTCGGCGCCGACCTGGTCGGCTTCCATCTGGCCGGCGGCGCACAGAACTTCCTGTTCCTCGCCCGACGGCTGATCGGCGCCAACACCTCGCGCGGGGCGGTGGGCGTGCGGTCGCGGTACGGCGAGGTCGAGCTCGAGTCCCGTGTGGTTCGGGTGGGCGCCTTCCCCATCTCCATCGACTCCAGCTCGCTGGACCAGGCGGCGCGGCACCGCAACATCAAGCGCCGTGCCCGGGAGATCCGGGCGGAGCTGGGCAACCCACGCAAGGTGCTGCTCGGCGTCGACCGGCTCGACTACACCAAGGGCATCGACGTGCGGCTGAAAGCCTTTTCGGAGCTGCTCGCGGAGGGCCGGGTCAAGCGCGACGACACGGTGCTGGTTCAGCTGGCGACACCCAGCCGCGAACGGGTGGACAGTTATCAGCAGCTGCGCAACGACATTGAACGCCAGGTCGGCCACATCAACGGCGAGTACGGCGAAGTCGGGCATCCGGTGGTGCACTACCTGCACCGGCCGGTCCCCCGCGACGAACTCATCGCGTTCTTCGTCGCCGCCGACGTCATGCTGGTCACCCCGCTGCGCGACGGGATGAACCTGGTCGCCAAGGAGTATGTCGCCTGCCGCAGCGATCTCGGAGGCGCGCTGGTCCTGTCCGAATTCACCGGCGCCGCCGCCGAACTCCGGCAGGCGTATCTGGTCAACCCGCACGACCTCGAAGGCGTCAAAGACACCATCGAGGCCGCGCTGAACCAATCCACCGAAGACGGACGGCGCCGGATGCGGTCACTGCGCCGCCAGGTCCTCGCGCACGACGTCGATCGCTGGGCGAGGTCGTTCCTCGACGCGCTCGCCGAATCCCGACCCGGTGACACCGATTAGCTCGCGTGGGCAGGACCCCATGGTGTTGACGCCCGGACGCTGTGATACTCAGGTGCAGCGTCGCACGCGAGGGAGGGGTATCAGATGAAGCTCCGTCACGGCATGGCCGCGGGCGCCGGCATCTGCACGGCCGTCGCGGTGGGAATCGCGCTGCAGTCCGGTGAACCGGCCAAGGCGCTCGGACCACCGGCCGACGGCACCTACAACTTCAACGAGGCGGGCGTGTCCGGGGTGACCTGGACCATCTCGGCACTTTGTGATCAGCCCTCGGGCACCCGGAACATGAACGACTACAACGACCCGATCGTGTTCGCGATGAACTGCGCGCTGAACATCGTGAGTTCGACGCCCGAGCAGATCAGCGCCGCGGACAAGCTGCAGAACTTCAGCGGCCGCGCCCGGATGTCCAGCATGCTGTGGACCTTCAAGGTCGACAAGGCCGACGGTGTGGCATGCCCGGGCGGCGGCACCGCACCTTCCACCGAAACCTTCGCGTTCAGCGACGAGACCATGAGCGGCACCCACACCACGCTGCACGGCGCGGTGTGCGGGATGCAGCCGGGGATGAAGAAGGAACCGTTCTCGCTGGCGATGACCGGTCCGCCACCCAGCCCGATCAACCGTTACCCGTTGTACTGCAACGGCATTGCGATGTGCTACTGAACGTCTACCGACGAGGTCAGATCGGCGTGATGTAGGCGATCAGCCACTGCTTGCCGACCTTCTTGAAGTCGACCCGCAACCGGCTGCCGTCATACAGCGGCTGGCGTGACTTGTCCGTCACGGTCCGGTTCATGAAGACCATCACAGACGCCGATTCCCGCTTGGCCGACATCACGCCCACGCCAACGACATTGGCCTGCACGACCACTTCGCGTTTCTTGGCCTCGGGGATGATCTGGTTGTTGACGCTCTTCTGGAACTCGGCGCGATAGTCGGGAGTCAACAACGGATACGCCGCCGACAGGCTCCGCTCGACGGTTTGGTAGTCGTACGCGAAGACCGCGGGGACCTCCTTGGCCGCCAACCCGGGCAGCACCGCACGCGCCGCCTGCTCGCCGCGGGTCTGCACCCGGTCCCAGTACATCCAGCCGGCCACCGCGGACAACGCGACGAACGCCACGGCAACGAGGTAACCCGCGACGACCAGCAGCCAACGCCGCCATCGCATCAATTACCCCCGTCTGGATATTTGAGGTCGTAGCCGGTCATCTTCCCGGCCTCGTCTTCGTGCACGATGACGCGCAAGCGATAGGGCATGGACGGCTTGTTCACCCCGTCGATGTCGGCGACGGTGACGCGCACCGAGACGAGCACCGAGGCGTTATCGCTCACGGCGTCAACGCCTTCCAGCGCGGCGCCGTTGATGACGGCCTCCGAGGTCGCATTGGTGGAGCGGAACAGGCCCTTGAGGTTCTCGACGTTGTTGTTGGCGCCGAGCATGCCGCGCAGCGGGCCGCTGGTGCCGTTGACGAAGCGGTTCACGCTCTCGTCGATGTTGTCCTGCTTGTAGCTGAACATGTTGACCACCGTCTGCGTGGCGGTGTCGACGAAACGCTGATCGCGCGTCTGCGCCGCGGTCGCGTGACGCTGCTGGATGAGCAGCGCCGCCACACAACCGGCCAGCGCCCCGACCGCCAACAGTGCCGCGGCGAACGAAATCCACGCGACCAGGGCGCGGTGCGGCTGCCGTCGTGGCGGCGGCTTGATGGACTTGAAGGCCTTGACGGGTTTCGCCGGCGGCTTGGGCGCGGCCGGCACCTCGCTCGTGACCGTGACGTCCCGGGCCGGGTCACCCTTGGCCGGCCCCGCCGCACGCGACGCTCGTCGACGAACCCGCGGCGTGGTCTTCGGTTCGTCTGCCACAGCAGGGTCCATTACATCGGCCTTGGATCAAGCATCAGGTCCACCCAGTTCTCGGCGCCGGAGGTACCGGTAGCGCCGGCCGCGAAGATACCAGTGCCACCGGCCGGATCGACAAACGCGCCGGTCTTCTCGTCGTAGGTCGCATATGCGGGGGGCCCGCCGGCCTGCGGCTGCCCTCCGGGCGGCGGACCCCACGGCTTCTCCGGCCCCGGGCCCGCCGGCGGCGGGTTGATGCCCTCCGGCGGTGCCGGCGGGGGCAGCCACTTCGGATACGGCAGCTGAGGCGGCACCGGGGGTACGCCGGGCGGCTGCCACGAGGTGAACGGCGGTGGCGGCCCGTTGTCATTGGGCGGCGGCGGGTCGAAGGCCGGCTGCTTGTTCGGCAGCGGCCCGGGCCCCGGCACCACGCCCGGCGGCGGCGGCCCGACTATGGGTGTGCCCGGATCCGGCTCGGCGCCCGGCGGGATGTACGGGAAGTGGTTGGGCGGCAAGACGTTCAAGCCGTTGGTCACCGGGGTGTCATACGGCACGGGCGGCCCACGCCACGGGTTGCGGCCGATAGGCACGTAACCCTTCGGATCGCGACACAGCTGGATCGTCGGGGCGCGCTTGCCGGGGAACTCCTGGCACGGGTAGTTGCGCGCGCCGCGCACGGTGCTCGGGTCGTTCTGCGCGGTCTTGCAGTACATGTCCTTCGGCAGCTCGCGCACCGTCTGGTCGGCCGGGGTGCGCATCAACGGCGGCGGCAGGAAGCCGACGGCGCACGGCGGCGGATCGTTGAGGTCGAGCTTGAAGTCCAGCTTGGCGCCCTCGTCCTGCGGCCCACCACCCGCGGCGGTGGTGATGGCGGCGAACAGCGCCGGCAGAACGACCAGCAGCTGCTCGATCGACTTGTGGTAGATCACGCCGACCCGGCCGAGGTTGGCCAGGCTGGCGGCCAGGGCCGGGAACGAGGGGCGGATGCCGGAGAACGCGGTGCTGGCCTCGTCGGTGGCGCCCGGTGCCGTCGCCAGCGTGTCGCGAAGCTGCGGGTCGGCCTGGCGCACCTCGGAGGTGAACCGCGCCAGCCCGTCGGACAGCGACTTGATGTCGCCACCGGCGCGCATCTGGGCCTGCAGGAACGGGCCTGCCTGATCGATCAATTGGGAGACTTGCGGATAGTTGGTGTTGGCCTCGTCCACCAGCAGCCGGGCGGACTCGTAGAGCCGGGCCATCTCCGGGCCGGAACCGTTTGCCGCGATGAAGGTCTCGTGCAGCAGCTCGCGCAGCCGGGTGTCGCCGAGGCTGTTGACCAAGGTCTCCGAGCGCTTCAACAGGTCGGCGACGTCCTGACCGATCCGGGTGTTCTGCCGCTGGATGCGGGCACCGTTGGTCAACTTCGTCGATGCCGGCGAGCTCGGGGGCACCAGGTCGATGTACTGCTCGCCGACCGCCGACACGCTCTTGACGGTGGCGGTGACATTCGACGGGATGGCGGTGCCGCTGTTCAGCCGCATATCGGCGATGACGCCGTTGGGGCTCAGGCCCACCGACTCGACGCGGCCGACGGCGACGCCGCGGTAGGTGACGTTGGCGTTCTTGTACAGGCCGCCGCCGGCGACGAAATCGGCGCTCACGCCGTAGGTTCCGATACCGAACGTCGCGGGCAGCCGCAGGTAGAAGATCGCCATCACGGTCAGGGTGATGGCCGTGATCACCGCGAAGATCCACAGCTGGATCTTGGTCAGTCTGTCGTGCATCTGCGCCCGCCCCCTTACTGTCCTGAAGCCGTGCCGGGCGGGATCTTGAACGGGTCGGCCGCCTGTCCGGACAGGTTGGCCATCTCGCCGGTCAAGAAGTCGGGCGGGTTGAGGATCTCGTTCATGTGGGCCATGTTCGGGTCGAAATACGCTGTGGTGAAGAACGTTTCACCAAGGCGGCGCAGGGTGAGGTCGAAGGTGGTGAACACGTTGAGGTAGTCGCCACGCACGGCCTGCTTGATGCCGAAGTTGGGGAATGGGAATGTCAACAAAATCTGCAGAGAGGTGACGAAGTTCTTGCGGTTGTCGTTCAGAGCCTTAACAGCCGAGTAAAGATCTTTCACGTCGGCGGCGAAGTCCACCTTGGTCTTTGCCAGGATGTTCGAGGTGACGTTCGCCAGTTTGTGCAGCGCGGCGAAGGCCTCGACGATGTGGCCGCGGCTCTTGTTGAGCACGCGAATCGCCTCGGGCAGCGTGTCCAGCGCCCGGCCCAGATTGTCCTTGTCGTGCGCCAGGGTCGCCGAGAATCGGTTCAGTCCGTCGACGGCGTCGATGATGTCATTGACCTGACGGTTCAGTCCGGAGGTCAGCTCCGCGAGCCTGGGGATCAGGTCGACGAACTGGTCCTGGCGGCCGGCGACCGCCTTGTAGGTCTCGTCGGTGATCTCTTCCAGGGCACCGACATTGCCCTTGTTCACCACCACGCCGAGCGCCGAAAGCACCTCTTCGGTGGTGGGATAGCGGCCGGTGTTGGCCTCCGCGATCTTCGACCCGTCCTTCAGCTTGCCGACGGCCGGCTTGTCCTTCGGCCGGGCCAGGTCGATGTGCATCGAACCGAGCAGCGAGGTCTGGGCGACCGTCGCGGTCGAGTTGGCGGGCAGCACCACGTTCTTGTCGAGCGCCAATTTCACTGCGGCATAGAACGATCCGTCGGCCCGCTGTTCGGCCGAGATGCCGGCGACGCTGCCGACGGTGACGTCGTCGACCATGACCGGAGAGTTCTGCGGCAGCGTCGCCACGTCGGGCAGCTCGACCGTGATCGAGTAGGCGCCGCTGCCGTGCCCCGCGGTGCCGGGCATCGCCAGCGAGTTCAGCCCGCTGAACTGGCAGCCGGCCAGCAGCATGCTGCCGGTCGCCAATCCGCTGGCGCGCAACCACATTCGGTTCATCCGCCACCGCCCAGGCCGGCCGCAGGCCCACCGGGGGCCTGGCCCGGAGCCGGACCCGGCAACGGACCGAACGCGCTTCCGGGAGCGGGGCCGGGCGCGGGAGCGGCGCCCGCCGGCGCCGGTTGGCCCGGCCCGGGAGCGGCCTGCGGGGCCGTCGGGACCAGCAGGGCCTGCAGGTCAGCCGGGTTCTGGGCGGCGGGCGGCGTCTGCGCGCCCTTGGCCGGGATCCAGGTCAGCTGTGGTACCGGGGTCGCCGACTTGGCCTGCGTCTCCGGGGTGTCGTAGATGATCTGGCCCTTGTACGCCGTGATCGTGTTGAGCGGGTGGAACATCAGCGGCGGGTAGTTCACGGTGAGCCGGCGTAGCACCGGTCCCAGTCGCTCCCGGCAGAGCTCGGCCCGCTTGAAGTAGTCGGGCGCCCTTGGGCCCCCGGCGGTTTCGAAGGATCCACCGCAGATGAACTGCACGGGGTTGGCGAATTCCGGTATCGACAACAGACCGTTGAGCGTGCCCTGCGCGGGGTCGTAGATGTTGTAGAAATTGGCGATACCCGGGCCCGCGACGTGCAGCACCTGCTCGATGTTGTCGCTCTGGTCGCTGAGCGTCTTCGCGAAATCGTTGAGGTTGTTGACCGTATCGACGATCGTCGAGTTGTTCTCGTGCAGGAAACCCCGGATGTCCGACAACGCCTTGTTGAGGGTGCCCAGCGTGGTGTCGAGGTGGCGCGAACTGTCGGCGAGCACCTGCGACACCGAGGCGACGTTGCCGGCGAACTGGACAATCTGCTCGTTGCTGGACGAGAGCGCGTTTACCAGTACCTGCAGGTTTTTCACCGTGCCGAAGATGTCGCCGCGCGAATCCCCAAGCCGCCCAGCGGCTTGCGAGAGCTCACGCAACGCGTTGTGGAAGGACTGGCCCTTGCCGTCGAAAGTGTCGGCGGCCTGGTTGATCGCGGCACCCAGGGGGCCCTGCATCGATCCGGCCGTGGGTCCGAGTTGCACGGCCAGCTGGGTCAGCGACTCCTTGACTTCGTCCCATTCCACCGGGACCGCGGTGCGGCCCAGGCCGATGCTGGCGCCGTCGGACATCTCCGGACCGCTGGTGTACGCCGGTGTCAGCTGAATGAACCGGGCCGCCACCAGGTTTGGCGACATGATGATCGCCTTGGCATCCTTCGGTATCTTCACGTCCTTGCTCACCGACATGGTGATCTTGACGTCGGAAGGCCGCGGGTCGATCGTGTCGATGGTGCCGACCGGCACACCCAGGACGCGCACCTGGTCACCGGGGTACAGGCCGACCGCGGAGGCGAAGTAGCCGACGATCTTGCGGTTGTTCGCTTGCGACGAAAGCACGTACACGCCACCCACCAGCACCGCGACGAGCGCGATGATGGTGGCGTAGCGCAGCCCCCTGCTGCCGAGGATCCGCTGCGTCATGGCGACTTCGGCCTGATCACCCAGCGTTCCTGAATCAGACCACGCAGGTAGTCGGCGAGGCTGGCAGGCATCTTGCCGGGCTGATAGAAGAAGTCGAACATGGTCGCAATCAGCGGCGCCGGGATCACGCCGTAGACGTTGACGTTGAATCCGGGACCCGAACCGACGACCTCACCCAGCTCGGTGGCGTAGGTGGGCAGCCGCTTGAGAGCCTCGGTGATGTAGTCGCGACGCTCGTTGAGGTTGGACAGCACGTCGTTGAGCTTGTTCAGCGCAGGACCGAATTCCTTGCGGTTATCGGCGACAAAGCCGGAGATCTGCGTGGAAAGGTCCTGGATCCCCGAGATCAACTGACTCAGGGCGCTGCGCCGTTCGTCGAGGGCGGCGAACAACTCGTTACCGTCATCGACCAGTTTGTTGACCTGGTCGGCGCGCTGCGACAACACGCCGGTAACCGACTTCGCATGTGCCAGCAGGCTTTGCAGCGCCTCGTCGCGGCGGTCCAGCGTGCGCGACAGCGACGTCACGCCGTCCAGCGCGCCGCGCAACTGCGGGTTGGCGTCGTGCAACGTGTCGGTCAGGACGTTCAGCGCCTTCTCGAACTGCGGCTTGTCCAGGTTGTTGGCGTTCTGACCCAGATCCTCGAGCGCGCCGGCGAGCGTGTACGGCGTCGTCGTGCGGCTGAGCGGGATGGTGGTCGCCTTGCCACCGCCGGCCGGGGTCACCGAGATGGAGCGCTCACCGAGGATGGTGTCGGTGCGGATCGCGGCCAGCGACTGGTCGCCGACCCCGACGTGGCGATCGACGCTGAAGCTGATCTTGGCGCTGTCGCCGGCCAGACCCACCGAGGTCACCTTGCCGACCTTGAAGCCCGAAACATAAACGGCGTTGCCGGGATTGATGCCGCCGGCGTCGGTGAAATAGGCGTCGTAGATCTTGCCCTGGGGCCAGAACGGTAACCCGGAGTAGCCGAACGCAATGAGCACGACACACACCACCAGCACCACGCCGAAGATGCCGGTGCGCAGTGGATCGCGCTCACGCCCTGCGTTACTTGACAAAAGCGCACCTGCCCTTGCTGGGATCCACCTGGCCCCCGAGCGGCAGCAGGATGTCGCTGCCGGCCGGGCCGTTGATCTTGATCGTCACGGAGCAGAAGTAGATGTTGAAGAACGAACCGTAGGCGCCGAGGGCGGACAGCCGCAGATAGTCCTCGCCCAGCTGCTCGACGTCGTTGTTCACCTCGGCCTTGCGGTTGTCCAGTTCGGTCGCCAGCGGGCGGGTGTTCTCCAGGATGCCCTGCAGCGGACGCCGCGAATTCTTCAGCAGCTCAGTCAGATCCGTCGTCGTCGAAGCCAGTGGTGGAATGGCACCGGCGATATCGTCCTTGTGCTGGGCCAGCCCGGTGATCAGTTGTTGCAGCTGATCGACGCTGGTCGAGAATTGTGCGCTGCGTTGGTCCACGGTCGTCAGCACCGTGTTGAGGTTGTTGATCACGTCGCCGATGAGCTGGTCGCGCTGGCCCAGGGCCGAGGAGAACGCGCTGGTGTCGGCCAGCACATTGGACAACGCGCCACCCTGGCCCTGCAGCAACTGGATGACCGCGCTGCTGATGGTGTTGACCTTGTCGGCGTCAAGGCCTTTGAGCACCGGTCGCAGCCCGCCCAGCAGTGCGTCGAGATCCAGTGCGGGCTGGGTGTGTTGGCTGTTGATCGTCGCGCCGGCCGGCAGCTTCCGCAGCTCCCCGGGGCCCGACGTGATTTCCAAAAACCGGTCGCCGACCAGGTTTTCGTAGCGGATCACCGCGCGCGTGGACGAATAGAGCGTGTAGCGCTTGTCGACCCCGAACTTCACGTCGATGGTGTTGTCGGGGTTGAGCTTGATGCCCGACACCGCGCCGACCGGCACCCCGGCGATGCGCACCTTCTGACCGGACTTCAGCCGTGACACGTCGGTAAACGTTGCGTGGTAGGTGCTTTCGGGGCCGAAGCGGAAGTCGCCGAAGACCACCACCAGTCCCGCGGACACCAGCAGCATCGCCACCGCGAAGATGCTGACCTTGGTGATCATCTCGCGGTGCGACGGCATTCCTGAGGAGCCGGCCATCAGAAGTCGTCCCGTTCCGCGAAGGCGCCGTGGAACAAGAACTGCAGCGTGGAGGGCGCGTCGAACTGCAGCTCGGTGAACGGCTCGTACGGGATGTTCGCGTTGTCGGTCACCAGGAACGGGGAACGGAAGAACGATCCGCCGGTCTGCTTGGTCGGAATGTCAGGCAGCCCACGGCAATTCGGGCCGCCGGAGGCGTTCACGATCGGCAGCGATTCGGGGTAGGTGTAGGCAGGGGCACCCAGCACGAAGCTCGACGACGTGAACAGGCCCGCCTTGCGGACACCGAGCAGCGGGGCGAATTCCTTGATACCGCGCTCGACGCCGGCGAACAGGCAGCCGAGTTCCGGCGAGTAGTCGGCGGCCACCTTGAGCGGGGCGCGCAGCCGGTTGATGGCGGCGATGAAATCCTCTTCGGCCGGCGCCAACGTTTCGTACGCGTTGTTCGACAGGCCGATGGTGGCCAACAGCGTGCTGTCCAGGTTCTTCTGCTGGTCCACGACCGTCTTGTTGATCGTCGGCAGGTTGTCGATCACGGTGGTCAGGTCCGGCGCGGCGTCGGCGTAGACATTGGCCACCACCGCGGCCTTGCGGAAGTCCTCCTGCAGCGCGGGCAGCTTCGGGTTCGCCTGGCGCGTCAGCGTATTCAGGCCGGTCAGGATGCCGCCCAGGTCGTCGCCGTGGCCGCGCAGGCCTTCCGCGAACGCGCTCAGCGTGCCGTTGAGTTCGACGGGGTCGATCTTGTGCAGCAGGTCCATCAACGACTGGAACAAGGTGTTGACTTCCAGCTGCACCGAAGAGGCGGCCACGTGCGCGTCCGGACGCAGCGAAGTCGGCGAAGGAGCCTGCGGCGGAATGAATTCCACCGCCTTGGCGCCGAAAATGGTGTTACCGGCGATGTGCACCGTCGCGTTGGACGGAATGAAATGCATGTCGTCGCTGGTGATCCCCAGCGTCAGCCGCGCCTGGTCACCGGAATAGTCGATGGCTTCGACCTTGCCGATCTGGATACCCCGGTATTTGACCTTGGCGCCCTTCTCCATCACCAGCCCGGCCCGGGGTGCCGACACCGTGACGGTGTCGATCGACGCGAAGGCCGCCGTGTAGGAAAGGTAAGTCAGCACAGCGAAAGCCACTATCAGGCTGGCCAGCACTGCTGCTGCCAGCCGGACGGTTGTGCGGCGCGCGTCTGTTTCTGCCATGTCCCTTTTAAGCGGTCCTCTTATCCGGAGAGGTTGAAGTTACCGGACGCCCCATACACAGCGAGCGAGATGAACAATGTAATGACGACCACGACGATCAGCGAGGTCCGCACGGCCTGGCCGACCGCGATCCCGACTCCGACCGGACCGCCGTGGGCGTTATAGCCGTAATAGGTATGTACGAGCATCACCGCGATCGACATCACGATCGCCTGCAGGAACGACCACAGCAGGTCCGACGGAATAAGGAAGGTATTGAAGTAGTGGTCGTAGAGGCCCTTTGACTGCCCGTTGATGTACACAGTGGTGAAGCGGGCGGCGAAGAACGCGGCCAGCACCGACAGCGAATACAGCGGGATGATCGCGATGAGGCCGGCGATCAGGCGGGTCGATACCAGGTAGGACACCGAGTGCACCGCCATGCATTCGACGGCGTCGATCTCCTCGGACACCCGCATGGCGCCCAACTGTGCGGTGGCGCCGGCGCCGATGGTGGCGGCCAGCGCGATACCGGCGATCACCGGCGCGACGACCCGGACGTTCAGGAATGCCGACAGGAATCCCGTCAGCGCCTCGATGCCGATGTTGCCCAGCGACGAATACCCCTGCACGGCAATGACACCGCCGGAGGCCAGGGTCAGGAAGGCGGCCACACCGACCGTGCCACCGATCATGACGAGCGCTCCCGCGCCCATCGTCATCTCGGCGATCAGCCGGACGGTCTCCTTGCGGTAGCGGGTGAGCGCATTGGGGACATACCGCATGGTCTGCCCGTAGAACAACGCCTGCTCGCCGAAGTCGTCGACCGGCTCTTGCAGCCGGGTGAAGATGCGGCGGAACCGCAGTGTTGCGTCGTAACTCATGGCGTGCGCACCCGTCCCATCACTTCGCCGAGATCCGCACGCCGATGGCGGTCATCACCACGTTGATCACGAACAGACAGATGAAGGCGTAGACCACGGTTTCGTTGACCGCGTTGCCGACGCCCTTGGGCCCACCCTTGACGGTGAGGCCGCGGTAGCAGCCCACCATGCCGGCCATCACGCCGAACAGCAGCGCCTTGACTTCGGCCAGCACCAGCTCGCGCAGGCCGGTCAGCACTGTCAGGCCGTTGATGAACGCGCCGGGGTTGACGCCCTGCAGGAAGACGGAGAACACGTAGCCGCCGGAGAGACCGATGGCGCACACCAAGCCGTTGAGCAGCAGGGCCACCACCGTGGAGGCCAGCACGCGGGGCACGACCAGCCGCTGAATCGGGTCGATGCCGAGCACCCGCATCGCGTCGATCTCTTCGCGGATGGTGCGAGCGCCGAGGTCGGCGCAGATCGCGGTAGCACCGGCGCCGGCCACGACGAGCACGGTCACCACCGGCCCCAGCTGGGTGATGGTGCCGAATGCCGTCCCGGCGCCGGACAGGTCGGCGGCGCCGATCTCGCGCAGCAGGATGTTGAGGGTGAAGGCCACCAGGACCGTGAACGGGATGGACACCAGCAGCGTGGGGACCAGCGACACGCGCGCGATCATCCACGTCTGGTCGAGGAACTCACCGAATTGAAACGGCCGGCGAAAAGCTGCCCGGCCGGTATCCAGCATCATTTCGAAAAATCCGCCGACGGCGCGGGCGGGAACCGCAAGTTGTTCCCTCAACGCGGTTCCCCCCTCGGTTTGGTCTCGGCGAAGTCTATGTGTGGCCTTTGCGTCGTCTACGGTCGCACGTGGCTCGGTGTGAGCCGGATCATATTAACTCAGAACAACTTCACCATGTCAATGAACAGCGCTTCCTTATCCAAACCGTTAATTTGCCAGGTCAGACGCACTTATCACGTGTCAAACTGACACACGTTCTACCTGGCGATTCCCCCCGGTCAACCAGCCATTTACGGCTATTGCTCCATCAGCGCGCCAGCCGAGAAATTGTGCTCAGGATCACGGCCAGCAAAGTAATCCTGCAGCGTCGAACTCAGCTGTGCGGGGTTCCAAGCGACGCCGTCGGCGCTGAATTTCCGCTCCACGGTCGGCGCGGCGACCAATGTCACCTGTGGACCGTAGACGATGAACACCTGACCGTTCACCTCGGCAGCCGCCGGGGACGACAGAAACTTCACCAGACTGACCACATGCTCGGGCGACAACGGGTCGACACCGCCCGCTTCCACGTCGGGTGCGTCGCCGAACACGTCGGCGGTCATCGCGGTGCGCGCGCGGGGGCAGATGGCGTTGGCGCACACCCCGTAGCGGCCCAGCGCCCGTGCGGCCGTGAGGGTGAGCGAGATGATGCCCGCCTTGGCGGCGCCGTAGTTCGCCTGCCCGACCGGACCGACCAGCCCGGCCTCCGAGGCGGTGTTGACGATGCGCCCGAACGTCTGGCCGCCGGCGTCCTTGGCCTTGGAGCGCCAATAGGTCGCCGCGTTGCGGGTCAGCAGGAAGTGCCCACGCAGATGCACGGCGATGACAAGGTCCCACTCCTCGTCGGACATGTTGAACAGCATCCGATCGCGAGTGATCCCGGCGTTGTTGACCACGATGTCGAGGCCACCCAGCGAATCGGCCTGGGCAACCAGTTCGTCGGCGGTGGAGCGTTCGCTGATGTCGCCGGCCACCGCGACGGCCTTCGAACCGGCGGAATTGATTTCGTCGATGACATCGGAGGCGTCCAACGCCGCGGCGATGTCGTTGACGACGACGGTCGCGCCCTGGCGCGCCAAGCCGAGCGCCTCGGCGCGTCCCAGGCCCGCGGCCGCACCGGTC
The DNA here is from genome assembly GCF_001672755.1 of Mycobacterium colombiense. Taxonomy (GTDB): domain Bacteria; phylum Actinomycetota; class Actinomycetes; order Mycobacteriales; family Mycobacteriaceae; genus Mycobacterium; species Mycobacterium colombiense_C. The sequence continues at coordinate 130,457 of NZ_LZKI01000073.1, forward strand.
ACCACCGCGACCTTTCCGGAGAGATCGGTCGCGTTCGTGCTGCTAGTCAATTTATGAATACCTCTAGTTTCGGGTTACGCGCTCTGGGCTCGGATTAATCGCCGCGCAGAAGTGCCGCGCGCGGGCATTCGGCGATCGCCTGCTCGGCCAGTTGCTCCTGATCCGCGGGAACCGGGTCGAGCTTCACCACGGCGTAGTCCTCGTCGTCCAGGTCGAAGATATCTGGCGCAATTCCCAAGCACACCGCGTTACCTTCGCACCGGTCACGGTCCACAATCACCCGCACAACACCCTCCTTGAACCTGGCCTCCACCGCAGGACTCGCCTCGTCAGTCCGTAGGTCCACCATAGGGCCCCGACACCTCTGGCGAAACGGTCGCTGGATTCCCAGACTAGAACGTGTTACAACCGGGGAGGCGAACGGGTAGCCGTTGGTCGAGCTGCAGCCTGTGACGAGGCTTGTTACTCCGAACGTCGTTAACCTCAAGGACGGCCGAAATGCGTATCAGTTACACCCCGGAACAAGAGGAGCTGCGTCGCGAGCTGCGGTCGTACTTCACCGAGCTGATGACCCCCGAGCGGCGGGAGGCGCTGACCTCGTCAGGGGGTGGCGAGGTCGGCACCGGCACCGCCTACCGCGACACCGTCGCGCAGATGGGCAAGGACGGGTGGCTCACCCTGAACTGGCCCAAGGAGTACGGCGGCCAGGACCGCTCCCCGATGGACTCGCTGATCTTCACCGACGAGGCCGCCATAGCCGGCGTGCCGGTGCCGTTCCTGACCATCAACAGCGTGGCGCCGACCATCATGGCTTTCGGCACCGAGGAACAGAAGAAGTTCTTCCTGCCCAAGATCGCGGCCGGCGAACTGCACTTCTCCATCGGCTACTCCGAGCCCGGCGCCGGCACCGACCTGGCCAACCTGCGCACCACGGCGGTGCGCGACGGTGACGACTACGTCATCAACGGTCAGAAGATGTGGACCAGCCTGATCGCCTATGCGGACTGGGTGTGGCTGGCGGTGCGCACCAACCCCGAGGCCAAGAAGCACCGCGGCATTTCCATGCTGACCGTGCCGACGACCGCCGAGGGTTTCTCCTGGACGCCGGTGCACACCATGGCCGGCGTGGACACCAGCGCCACCTACTACTCCGATGTGCGCGTCCCGGTGACCAACCTGGTCGGCGAGGAGAACGGCGGCTGGAAACTGGTGACCAACCAGCTCAACCACGAGCGGGTCGCGCTGGTCTCGCCGCAACCGATCTTCCTGGCCCTGCGCGAGGTTCGCGAATGGGCGCAGAACACCAAGGACGCCGGCGGCGCCCGGCTGATCGACTCGGAATGGGTGCAGATCAACCTGGCCCGCGTGCACGCCAAGGCCGAAGTGCTCAAGCTGATCAACTGGGAACTTGCCTCGGCGGCAGACGAAGCGCTGTCACCCGCCGACGCGTCGGCGGCCAAGGTGTACGGCACCGAGCTGGCCACCGAGGCCTACCGGCTGCTGATGGAGGTGCTGGGTACCGCCGCGACGGTGCGCCAGAATTCGCCGGGCTCGTTGCTGCGCGGCCGGGTCGAACGGATGCACCGGGCCTGCCTGATCCTGACGTTCGGCGGCGGCACCAACGAAGTGCAGCGCGACATCATTGGCATGGTCGCCCTCGGCCTGCCCCGGAACCGCTGAGCCGCTACGGAATAGAAGGACGGACGTTCATGGATTTCACCACCACCGAAGCGGCCAACGACCTCGGAAACCTGGTCGACACCATCGTGGATTCGGTATGCACCCCCGAGCACCAGCGTGAGCTCGACGGGCTCGACCAGCGGTTCGACCGCGACCTGTGGCGCAAGCTGATCGACGCCGGCATCCTGTCCAGCGCCTCGGCTTCATCGCTGGGCGGCGACGGTTTCGGCGCGCTCGAGCAGATCGCGATCCTGGTCGCGCTGGGACACCAGCTGGCTGCGGTGCCCTACCTGGAGTCGGTGGTGTTGGGCGCCGGAGCGCTGGCCCGGTTCGGCTCCGATGAGCTGCGACAGAGTTGGGGCGTGCCCGCGGTCAATGGTGAGAAGACGCTGGCCGTCGCCCTCGACGGCGAGATGGGCGACGGCCCCGTGCAGGCGGTCGGCGCCGGCGGCGGGTACCGGCTGACCGGAACCCGCACCCAGGTCGGCTTCGGCCCGGTGGCCGACGGGTTCCTGGTGCCCGCCGAAACGGACTCCGGCACGGCGGTTTTCCTGGTCGCCGCCGACGACCCCGGTGTCACGGTGACCGCACTGGAAACCACCGGCCTGGGCAGCGTCGGGCACCTGGCCCTGGATGGGACCGAGGTGGACGAGGGCCGCAAGGTCGGCGGCGCCGAGGTGGTGACGTGGCTCGGAACGCTGGGCAGCTTGGGCCGCAGCGCTTTCCAGCTCGGCGTGCTCGAGCGGGGCCTGCAGATGACAGCCGAATACGCGCGCGAGCGTGAGCAGTTCGACCGCCCGATCGGCAGCTTCCAGGCGGTGTCGCAGCGACTGGCCGACGGCTACATCGACGTCAAGGGGCTACGACTCACGCTCACCCAGGCTGCATGGCGCGTCTCGGAGGACATTCCGGCCGAAATCGATGTCGCCAGCGCCGCGTTCTGGGCGGCGGATGCCGGTCATCGGGTGGCGCACACCATCGTGCACGTGCACGGCGGCGTCGGCGTCGACACCGATCACCCCGCGCACCGCTACTTCCTGGCCGCCAAGGAGACCGAGTTCGCCCTGGGCGGTGCCACCGGGCAGCTGCGCCGGATCGGCCGGGAGCTGGCCGAGACACCCGCTTAGGCGCAATGGATCTCACCGATGACCTGACGGTCACCAAGCTGCTGGCGCCGCTGACCGAGATCGACGACCGGGGTATCTACTTCGAGGACTCGTTCACCAGCTGGCGCGATCACCTGCAGCACGGTGCCGCCATCGCCGCGACGTTGCGGGCGCGGCTCGACCCCGGCCGACCGCCTCATGTCGGCGTGCTGCTGGAGAACACCCCGTTCTTCTCGGCGATGCTGGCGGCGGCGGGAATGTCGGGGATCGTGCCGGTGGGGCTCAACCCGGTGCGCCGCGGCGAGGCGCTGCAGCGCGACATCGCAAGGGCCGACTGCCAACTGGTGCTGGCCGACTCGACGTCGGCTGAGACGCTGGGCGACATCGAGCATCTGAACGCCGACTCGCCCGAGTGGGCCGACGAGATCGCCGCGCACCGCGGCGCGGCGATCTCTTTTCAGAACGCCTCGCCGGCCGATCTTTTCATGCTGATCTTCACGTCGGGCACCAGCGGCGAGCCCAAGGCGGTCAAGTGCAGCCACGGCAAGGTCGCGATCGCGGGCGTGACGATGTCGCAGCGCTTTGCCCTCGGCCGCGACGACGTCTGCTATGTGTCGATGCCGCTGTTTCATTCCAACGCGGTGCTCGTCGGCTGGGCGGTGGCGGCGGCCTGCGCGGGCTCGATGGCATTGCGGCGCAAGTTCTCCGCCTCGAACTTCATCGTCGATGTGCGTCGCTACGGCGCCACCTACGCCAATTACGTCGGCAAGCCGCTGTCGTATGTGCTCGCCACGCCCGAGCGCCCCGACGACGCCGATAACCCGCTGCGCGCCGTCTACGGCAACGAGGGCGTGCCCGATGACATCGAGCGCTTCGGGCGCAGGTTCGGGTGCGTCGTGCAGGACGGATTCGGTTCCACCGAAGGCGGCGTTGCGATCGCGCGCACGCCGGACACGCCGGCGGGTTCACTGGGCCCGCTTCCCGACGGCATCGACATCATCGACCCCGACACCGGCACGTCATGCCCGCCGGGCGTGGTCGGCGAGCTGGTCAACAGCGCGGGGCCGGGCCGTTTCGAGGGTTACTACAACGACGAGGCCGCCGAGGCCGAGCGGATGGCCGGCGGGGTGTACCACAGCGGTGACCTCGCCTACCGCGACGACGCCGGGTACGCGTACTTCGCTGGGCGGCTGGGCGATTGGATGCGGGTCGACGGCGAAAACCTCGGTGCGGCCCCGATCGAACGGGTGTTGCTGCGCCACCCCGACATCACCGAGGTCGCGGTGTACCCGGTGCCGGACGCGATAGTCGGCGACCAGGTGATGGCCGCCGTGGTGATGGCGCCGGGCACCGAGTTCGACGACGGGAAGTTCCGCGCCTTCCTGGCCGAGCAGCCGGACCTGGGACCCAAACAGTGGCCGTCGTACGTGCGAATCAGCGCCGAACTCCCGCGGACGGTGACGTTCAAGGTGCTGAAGCGACAGCTGGCCGCCCAGGGCGTCGACTGCGGCGATCCGGTGTGGAAGATCCCCCGTTAGCCGCCCGACGGCGGCCGTTGCCGCCTGATGCGTGGCCCTGGCAGTAAACTCAGTGGTTGATGAAAATCCGCGAAGTGATCGCCGGCTCGATCCTGGTCGGGTCGCTGGGCGTTGCCGCGCTCGGACTGGGTGCCGGTTTCGTCGCGGCGGAGCCGCCCCCGCCGCCTCCGCTGCCGCCCCCGCCGCCGCTGGTGTGGTCACCGCCGACGCCGGACCCCGAACAGTGGCAAGCTCCTCCCCCGCCGGAACAAGGGCCGCCGCTGCCGCCGCTCCCGCCACCGGCGGGCTGACGACCTGGCCCCGCACCCGCCGCAGACCGCGGGGCCGCAAATCAGAATGCCGCAACGATAAGGAGACGCGATGGTGGATGCGCAGGTCGCCCACCTCGGCGTCAACGTCGCGGACGCGGATAGGGAAATCAGCGCATGACCGCACGGCCTCTCGAACTCGCACTGGAAGCCAGCTTCGAACAGCTCTCCGCCGCGGCACCCGCGAACGTCGGCGTCGCGATCGCCCGGCCGGACAGAACGTTTTCCCTGGGCAGCTGGTGGTCGGGCGTGGCATGGTCAACCATCAAGGTGCCCTTGGCGATCGCGGCGCTGCGCAACGATTGGCTGGGCTCGCGCGAGCTGGTCGTGAAGGCCATCACCGAATCCGACAATCGCGCCTCCGAACAGTTGTGGTCGCAACTGGGCGAGCCGATGGACGCGGCGCGGCGGGTCCAGGGCGTGGTGGCCGAAGGCGGTGACACCGCGACGGTGGTCGAATCGCGGCGACTTCGCCGCGGCTTCACCGCTTTCGGCCAAACCCAGTGGAGCCTGCAGCGCCAAGCGCGATTCGCCGCGGAGCTGTCTACCATCCCCGATGCGGTGGAAGTGATCGACCTGATGCAGCGGCTGGTCGCCGGCGACCAGTGGGGGCTGGCCGCCAAAGGTCATGCCGCGAAGGGTGGTTGGGGACCGGGCGTGCATGGCGGATACCTGGTCCGCCAGTTCGGCATCGTTCCGACGCCGTCCGGCCAATGGGGTGTGGCGCTGGCTGCGGACGCGGACGACGGCGCGTTCGAAACGGGCATCGACGTGGTCAATACGATGACGGACTGGCTGCTGAGCCGGCTGCCGACCCTAGCCCGTTATTGACGGCACCACGGCGTCGATCAGGTGCGGCCCGGGTTCGGCGAAGGCGGCGCGCAGCGCATCGGCCAATTCCTCGGCGGTGGTGGCGCGGCGCGCGGGCACACCCATGCCCTCGCTAATCTTCACGAAATCCATTGTGGGGTCTGATAAATCGAGCAACGCGAGCGCTTCGGGCCCGGGCGCGGACCCGGCGCCGACGCGTTGCAGCTCAATCCGGAGGATGTCGTAGGCGCTGTTGTTGTACAGCACGGTGGTCACGTTGAGGTTCTCGCGGGCCTGGGTCCACAATCCCGAAATCGTGTACATCGCAGAGCCATCGGATTCCAGACACAGCACCGGACGGTGCGGGGCGGCCACCGCGGCGCCCACCGCGGCCGGGATGCCATAGCCGATCGCCCCGCCGGTCAGGGTCAGCCAATCGTGCGCCGGCGCGCCGGCGGTCGCCCCAGCGAGCAATACACCTGAGGTGTTCGACTCGTCGACCACGATCGCGCCTTCGGGCAACAGCGCCCCGATCACGTCGGCGGCCGACGCGGAGGTCAGCGGACCCGTCGGCAGCTGAGGACGCGATGCGGGCGCCACCGGCGCTTCGGTGCCCGGCGCCAGCTGATCGGCCAGGGCGATCAAAGCGTCTGCCGCGCCGCTGTATTCGGCGAGCACATGCACCTCGCAGCCGGCCGGTACCAGATCGCTGGGCATGCCCGGGTAGGCGAAGAACGACACCGGCGACTTGGCGCCGGCCAGCACCAGATGCTTGGCGCCGTCCAGCTGGGCCGTCGCGGCCTCGGCGAAATACGCCAGCCGGTCGACCGCGGGGACGCCGGCGCCGCGCTCCAGCCGGGTCGGGAAGGTCTCGCACAGCACGCGGGCGCCCGTGGCCGCCGCGATGCGGGTGGCCGCCGCCAGGCCGGCGTGGCGGGTGGCGTCGCCGCCCACCATGATCACCGTGGGCTCCCCGGAGCGAAGCACCTCGAGCACCTCGGGCGCCAGCAGCGGGTCGGCGCCCGTCGGTTGCGCCTCCATGTTGGAGAACAGCTGGGCGCCGTCGGACCAGGACACGTCGGCGGGCAGGATCAGCGTCGAGATCTGCGAACCCCACCGGCTGGCCGCGATGCCCTCGACGGCGTCGGCCGAGACCTGGGAGGCGTCACCGGTTCGGCGCACCCATCCCGAGACGCTGCCGGCAAGGGCGTCGATGTCGGATTCCAGTGGGGCGTCGTACTTTTTGTGATACGTGGCGTGGTCGCCGACCACCACCACCATCGGCACCCGCGCGCGACGGGCGTTGTGCAGGTTGGCCAGGCCGTTGCCGAGTCCGGGGCCCAAGTGCAGCAGGACCGCGGCCGGGCGATCGGCGATGCGGGCATAACCGTCGGCCGCGCCGGTGGCGACCCCCTCGAACAACGTCAGCACGCCGCGCATCCGCGGCACGGCGTCCAGGGCGGCGACGAAGTGCATCTCCGACGTGCCCGGGTTGGCGAAACACACGTCGACGCCACCGTCGACCAGGGTGTTGATCAGGGCCTGGGCACCGTTCACTTCATTGCCTCCAGTCGGAAAACTCGTTCGGCGTTGCCGCGCAGGAAGTCTCGGCGGGCCTCGTCCGTCAGCCCGAGTTCGTCCAGTCCCGCCAGCGCGTGCTCGTGGGTGATCATCGGATAATTGGTGCCGAACAACACTTTTCGCTGCCCGGTTCCGGTCTTCATGAACCGGACGAGTTCGTCCGGCAACCGCTTGATCGTGTACGCCGAGGTGTCGATGTAGACGTTTTCGTGCTTGCGCGCCACCGCGACCATCTCCTCGGTCCACGGGTAGCCGACGTGGCCGCAGACGATCACCAGCTCCGGGAAGTCCAGAGCCACCTGGTCGATGTAGGGAATCGGCCGGCCGGTCTCCGACGGGCGCAGTGGGCCGGTGTGGCCGACCTGGGTGCAGAACGGCACGCCGGATTCCACGCACTGGGCGAACAGCGGGTAGTAGCGACGATCGGTGGGTGGGGCGTTCCACAACCACGGCACCACCCGCAGCCCCACGAATCCCCCGTCGGCTATCCGGTGCCGCAACTCCCGGACGGCGTCCATCGGGCGGTCCAGGTCGACGGTGGCCAGGCCGGCGAGCCGGTCCGGGTGCGCGGCAATCCATTGCGCCACCTCGTCGTTGGAGACGAGGTCCGCTCCGCCCGGCCCGCGCCACGCGCTGAGCAGACCCAATTCGACGCCGGCGGCGTCCATCGCGGCCAGGGTCGCCTCGATCGGGATGTCGGTGTCGGGGATCGTCCCGCCCGTCCACCGCCGCAGGGATGCCAGCATGTCGCTGCGCAGGAACCGCGCAGTCGGATGCTGCATCCAGACATCGATCGTCATGCGATTCGACTCTAGACCGGGGGGCGCCGCGGACCGAGGTCAGATGGTCAGCGCCGCGCGGGCGCAGGCGTGCGTCTGCTGCGCGTACCCGCCGCCGAACAGCACGACGTGCGCCAGCAGCGGGAAGAGTTGGTGCAGCCCGATGCGGTCGCGCCAGCCGGGCCGTAGCGGTCGCACCGCCTGGTAGCCGGCGATCACCGCGTCGTAGTGCGGACAGCCGAACAGCGCGAGCATCGCCAGGTCGGTCTCGCGGTGGCCGGCGTGCGCGGCGGGGTCGATGAGCACCACACCGTCGGGCGTCCACATCACGTTCCCGCTCCACAGATCGCCGTGCAGCCGGGCCGGCCGCTCGTCGTCGTCGAAATCGCCCGCACGGCAACGCGCCGCCACGGAGTCGACGGCGTCGCGGATGCCGGCGTCGAGCCGGGGGGCCGCGAGTTCGGCCATCGGGGCCAGCCGTCCCTCGGCGTAGAACTCGCCCCAGTGGCGGTGCGGGCGCAGCGACATCGGCAGGGGCTGCGACAGCGGGCCGAAGAAGCCCGGGCCGTCCCAGCCTTCCGGGCCGGCCCCGAACGCGCGGGCGCCGGCGTCGTGCGTGACGGCCAGCCGGCCGCCGAACGCGCGTGCGGCCTCGGGGGTCGGACCCACCGATTCCAGTCGCCGCAGGGTCAGGCTCGTGTCGTCCACGGCGACCACCTGCGCGCACGGAGCGCCGCCTTCGACGGCCGAAAGCCATTGCAGCCCTGCGGCTTCGGCCGCGAAGAAATCGACCGGTGCGGCCGGATTACGTTTGACGAAGTCGGTCACGCAGTGGCGTGAGCGGCGTGCACGTCGTCGGCGGGGCGGGCCTCGGTCTGCTCCTTGGCCCAGCGGTAGTCGGGTTTACCCGCGGGCGAGCGCTTGACCTCGTCGACCAGCCAGAGGCTGCGCGGCACCTTGTAGCCCGCGATCTCGGAGCGCACGAAGCTGTCCAGCTCCGACAGCGCCGGTCGGGCGCCGGGCCGGGGCTGCACGACGGCGGCGACGTGCTGCCCGTACCGCGGGTCGGGCACGCCGACCACCAGGGCGTCGAAGACGTCGGGGTGGCCCTTGAGCGCGGCCTCGACCTCCTCGGGGTAGATCTTCTCGCCGCCGCTGTTGATCGACACCGAGCCGCGGCCCAGCATCGTGACGGTGCCGTCGGCCTCGACCTCGGCGAAGTCACCGGGGATGGCGTAGCGCACGCCGTTGAAGGTCTTGAACGTCTCGGCGGTCTTCTTCTCGTCCTTGTAGTAGCCGACCGGGATGTTGCCCTTCTTCGCGATGAAGCCGCGCACACCGGAGCCGGGCTTGACCTCGTTGCCCTCTTCGTCGAGGACGACGGTGCGGTGGTCGATCGTCACGCGTGGGCCACCGGCGTGCGGCGCGTCCTTGGCGACGATGCTGGTGCCACCGAATCCGGTCTCCGACGATCCGATGGAGTCGGTGATCACCCGGTTGGGCAGCAGCTCGAGGAACTTCTCCTTGATGCTCGGCGAGAACAGCGCCGCGGTGGAGGCGAGCAGGAACAGCGAGGACAGGTCGTATTCGTTGCCCTTGTCCTGGTGGGCCAGCAGTGCATCCAGCAGCGGCCGCGCCATCGCGTCGCCGGTGAAGAACAGCAGGTTCACCTTGTGGTCGTGGATGGTGCGCCAGACCTCGTCGGCGTTGAATTCCGGTGCCAGCACGGTGGTTTGGCCCGAGAAGATCGACATCCAGGTGGCCGACTGGGTGGCGCCGTGGATCATCGGCGGAATCGGGTGGCGGACCATCGGCGGGTTCTCCGCGGCGGCCTTGGCCAAGTCGTACTCGTCCTTGACGAATTCCCCTGTGGCGAAGTCGGTTCCACCGAACAGCACCCGATAGATGTCCTCGTGGCGCCACATCACGCCCTTCGGGAAGCCGGTGGTGCCGCCGGTGTAGAGCAGGTAGATGTCGTCGGCGCTGCGCTCACCGAAGTCGCGCTCGGGCGAGCTCCCCGCGATCGCGGAGTAGAACTCGACACCGCCGTAGCTGCTGAAGTCGTTGTCGCTGCCGTCCTCGACGACCAGGATCGTCTTGACGTCGGGGGTCTCGGGCAGCACGTTGGCCACCCGGTCGGAGTACTGGCGCTCGTGGACCAGCGCGACCATGTCGGAGTTCTCGAACAGGTAGCGCAGCTCGCCCTCGACATAGCGGTAGTTGATGTTCACCAGGATCGCTCCGGCCTTCACGATGCCGAGCATCGCGATGACGATCTCGATGCGGTTGCGGCAGTACAGTCCGACCTTGTCGTCCTTTTTCACCCCCTGCTCCAACAGGTAGTGAGCCAGGCGGTTGGCCTTCTCCTCTAGCTGGGCATAGGTCAACTTCTCGTCGCCGCAGATCAGGGCGACACGGTCGGGCACAGCGTCAATGGCGTGCTCTGCAAGGTCGGCAATATTCAAGGCCACGGCCACCAAATTAGAACGTGTTACATTTCGAGGCAAGCTCGTGCCCATTGTCGAGGGAAAGGCGGTAGCCGTGTCCGTGGAGAATGCCGGAACCCCAGCAAACACAGAAAACGGGGAGACCGGACCCGACGCGCTGGTCGAACAGCGTGGTCACACCCTCATCGTGACCATGAATCGGCCACACCGCCGCAACGCCTTGAGCACGGAAATGATGGAAATCATGGTCCAGGCCTGGGACCGCGTCGACAACGACGACGACATCCGCTGCTGCATCCTGACGGGCGCCGGTGGCTACTTCTGCGCTGGCATGGACCTCAAGGCGGCAACCCAGAAGCCGCCGGGTGAGTCGTTCAAGGACGGCAGCTACGACCCGTCGCGAATCGACGCGTTGCTCAAAGGTCGTCGGCTGAAAAAGCCACTGATCGCCGCCGTCGAGGGCCCGGCCATCGCCGGGGGCACCGAGATCCTGCAGGGCACTGACATCCGGGTCGCCGGCGAGAGCGCCAAATTCGGCATCTCGGAGGCCAAGTGGAGCCTGTACCCGATGGGCGGCTCGGCGGTCCGCCTGGTGCGCCAGATCCCCTACACCGTGGCCTGCGACCTGCTGCTGACCGGACGGCACATCACCGCCACCGAAGCCAAGGAGATGGGCCTGATCGGGCACGTCGTTCCCGACGGGCAGGCGCTGACCAAGGCGCTCGAGATCGCCGAGGTCATCGAGAACAACGGGCCCCTGGCCGTGCAGGCGATCCTCAAGACGATCCGTGAGACCGAGGGCATGCACGAGGAAGAGGCCTTCAAGCCCGACACCGCCAACGGCATCCCGGTGTTCCTCTCCGAGGACTCCAAGGAAGGCCCGCGGGCCTTCGCCGAGAAGCGCAAGCCCAACTTCAAAAACAAGTAACCTCCGCTCTCGAGCGCCTGCCCTCGTCGCCGATCTCAGCCGCCCTCTGCTTTCCGCCGAGCGTGAACTCAGGGCGGCTTTTCGGCCGATTTTTCACCCGGAGTTCACACTCGGCGTCTTGTCAGTCCTTCGCGCCACACTGCTCGCGTGCACGAACCCTTCATCGGCAGCGAGGCGCTCGCGGCCGGCGCCCTAACCCGGCATCAGCTGCGGAGTCGATTCGTCGCTCTGCACCCCGGCGTCTACGTCACCCCCGGCACGGAACCGACGGCCACATCACGTGCGTGCGCGGCGTGGCTGTGGTCGCGGCGCCGGGGCATCGTCGCCGGCCGCTCCGCCTCGGCGCTGCACGGAGCCAAATGGGTCGACCACCGGGCGCCGGCGCAATTGTTCTACCAACACCGCCGTCCGCCGACCGGGATCAACACATGGTCGGATTCACTGGCGCGCAACGAAGGCCGAGTGATCGGCGGCATACCCACGACATCCGCGGCGCGGACAGCTTTTGACATTGCCTGCCGCAACCCCATCGACAAGGCGGTCGCGGCCCTCGACGCGCTCGCTCGGGCAACGAAACTCGACATCGCCGAAGTCGAGTCGCTCGCTGAGCGCTACAAGGGCCATCGCAACGTTCGCCGCGCGCGCCGCGCACTACGACTCGTCGATGCGGGGGCCGAATCTCCCCGCGCAACATGGCTGCGCCTGCTGCTCATCGATGCCGGTTACCCGCGCCCGAGCATGCAGATTCCTGTTTACGGCGATTACGGAGAGCTGGTCGCCATGCTCGATATGGGCTGGGAGAACGTCAAATTAGCCGTCGAGTACGACGGGGATCACCACCGTTCTGACCGACGACAATTCAACAAAGACATTCGACGTGCGGAATCACTCGCGCAGATGGGTTGGACCAACATACGAGTTACCGCGGACGACACGGCAGGGGGCGTCTGAGACCACGGCGCAAGTCAAGATCAGCTCAGCAGCGGCGCGCTCGGGGTGAACACCACCGGCATCGCTTCCAGACCGCTGACGAAGTTCGCCGGCCGCAGCGGCAGGCTCGAATCCTCGTCGGCCAGCCGGAGATCCGGCAGCCGCTTGAGCACCCGCTCGGTCATCATCGAAAGTTCCAGGCGGGCCAGCTGATTCCCCAGGCAGAAGTGAGTACCGAAGCCGAAAGCCATGTGACTGTTGGGGTTACGCCGGATGTCGAAATTGTCCGGCTCCTCGAACACCGACTCGTCGAAGTTGCCCGACTCGAACAGCAGCATGATCTTCTCGCCCTCACGCAGTGAGGTGCCGTGGAATTCGGTGTCGGCGGTCAGGATCCGGCACATGTTCTTCACCGGCGACGTCCAGCGCAGCATCTCCTCGATGGCCCCGGGCAGCAGCGACGGGTCGCGCACCAGGGCATCCCACTGGTCGCGGTGGCGCACCAGCTGCTCGGTGCCCCCGCTCAGCGTGTGGCGGGTGGTCTCGTCGCCGCCGATGAGGATGAGCAGCGTCTCCATGACGATCTCGTCGTCGGACATCCGCTGCCCCTCCACCTCGGCGTTCACCAAAATGGAGAACAGGTCGTCGGTGGGCTCGGCTCGCCGCTTGGTGATGATGTCCATGGTGAACGCGGTATAGGCGGCGAAAGCGTTCATCACGCTCTGGGCCACCTTCGATTCCGGGTCGATGTGCGAGCTCAGCCCGCACACCAGGTCGTCGGACCACTTCAGCAGCATGCTGCGTTCGGTGGGCAGCACGCCCAGCATGTCGCCGATCACCGCCATCGGCAGCGGGGCGGCGATGTCGCGGACGAAGTCACACTCGCCGCGCTCACACACCGCGTCGATCAGGGTGTCGCACAGCTTGGCGATGGACGGCTCCTTCTCCTTCACCCGCTTACGGGTGAAGCCGGCGTTGACCAGCTTGCGCCGCACCAGGTGTGCCGGATCGTCCATGTCGATCATGTAGGGCATGCCGGGCTGATCGGGACGGATGCCGCCCGTACTGGAGAACAGTTCCGGGTTGCGCTCGGCGTCGAGGATGGCTTGATACGTGGTAGCACCGGCCAGTCCGTTGCGATCACGAAACACCGGCTGGTTGGCCCGCATCCAGCGATAGGCCTCGCGTGATGTGCGACGGCCGGAGTAGAAGTTGCCGTCGGTCAGGTCGATGTTCGAGATCGCTTCGGGGATGGTCGAAGTCATTCATAGCCTCCAAATATTGACGAGCGGATTACAGTAACCGGCATGCCTGAGTCACAACACGTAGTTGCGGGGACAGTCCTCACCATGCCGGTGCGGATACGAAAAGCGGACGTACACACCGCCATGTTCTCGGTGGATGCGCAAGCGGCACAACGCCTTATCGACTACAGCGGTCTGCAGGTCTGCCAGCCCCGCCCTGGCCGGGCGGTGGTGAACCTGATGCTGGCGCGCTACATCGACGGCGATTTGGGGCAGTACCACGAATTCGGTACGTGCGTCATGGTCAACCCGCCCGGCTCGACGGCGCGCGGCTGGCGGGCCCTGGGTGATGCGGCCGCGTTCATCCACCATCTGCCCGTCGACCAGAGCTTCACCCTGGAGGCCGGACGCTCGATCTGGGGATTCCCGAAGATCATGGCGGACTTCACCGTTCGCGAGCACGGCCGGTTCGGATTCGACGTCAGCGCCGACGGCGCCCACATCGCCGGCATCGACTTCGCCCGCGGAGTGCCGGTGCCCTCGAGGTTCACGTCGCGCCCGCAGGTGCTCAAGACCTACACCTACGCCGACGGCACCACCCGGGAAGTGCCCTGGGAGATGCGGGTGCGCGGGCTGCGCGGTCGGCTCGGCGGGGCGAAGTTGCGACTGGGCGATCACGCCTACGCCGAGGAGCTGGCGTCGCTGGGCCTGCCAAAGCGGGCGATGGTCTCTGGATCTGTCGGCCACGTCGAGATGACATTCGGCGACGCCCACCCGCTCGGCTGACCGGCCGGGCCGGAGTCGATTGCCCGGCTCCTCCGCATCGCGCTGCGCGCTCTGCATCGTCGTCGGGCGTGCCATCCGGACAATCTAGAACGCGTTCTAAGTCCCTGGCAAGAAAATTAGAACGTGTTCTAGTTTGTCGTGGGCAAGGGTCAGATCAGGGTCGCCAGCTCGCGGACCTGCTCTGTACTACGGCCGGATACCACCATCATGGTGACGCCGGCGGCCTCCCAGGCCTTGATCTGCTTACGCACGTAGTCGAGGTCGCCGACGATCGCGGCGTCGTCGATCACCTCGTCGGGGATGATTTCCGCCGCCTTGTCCTTCTGGTTGCTGCGGAACAGTTTCGTCACGTCGTCGACCACTTCGGAGTAGCCCATCCGGCGGTAGACGTCGGCGTGGAAGTTGGTGTCCTCCGCACCCATCCCACCCATGTAGAGCGCGATGTAGGGCTTCATGGCCGCGAAGGCCGCGCTGCGGTCCTCGGTGATGACGATGTTGGCCGTCGCGCAGATCTCGAAGTTCTCGCGGCTGCGGCGCGCGCCCGGGCGGGCGAATCCCTCGTCCAGCCATTCGTTGTAGGTGTCGGCCATGCGTGGCGTGTAGAAGATCGGCAGCCAGCCGTCGCAGATCTCGGCGGCCAGCGCGACGTTCTTCGGTCCCTCGGCGCCCAGCATGATGGGGATGTCGGCCCGCAGCGGATGGGTGATGGGCTTGAGCGGCTTGCCCAGACCCGTTGCGCGCTCGCCGGTCAGCGGCAGCGGGTAGTGCGGCCCGGCGCTGGCCACCGGGGCCTCGCGCGCCCACACCTGCCGGATGATGTCGATGTATTCACGGGTGCGGGCCAGCGGCTTGGGGAACGACTGGCCGTACCAGCCCTCGACCACTTGCGGGCCGGAGACGCCGAGGCCGAGGACGTGCCGCCCGCCGGACAGGTGGTCGAGCGTCAGGGCCGCCATGGCGCAGGCCGTCGGGGTGCGGGCGGACAGCTGGACCACCGAGGTGCCCAGCCGCACCCGCGACGTCGACGAACCCAGCCAGGCCAGCGGTGTGTAGGCGTCCGAACCCCAGGCCTCGGCGGTGAAAACGGCGTCGTATCCGGCATCCTCGGCCGCGGCGACGAGCTCGCCATGGTTTTGCGGCGGCTGAGCGCCCCAATATCCCAGCTGCAATCCCAGCTTCATCGTCTTCGCCCTTCCTTCGCGGACCCGATGTTGAATCCGTTCTTAGAACCTGTTCTACTCGATGGCGTGACAGCCAGCTCGAGTAGCCCGCCCCTGATGGATCACCCTGAGCCACCGCTCGCCGCGCCACTGACGTTGTCCTTCGACTACACCCGTTCGGTCGGCCCCACGCTGAGCAAGTTCTTCACCGCGCTGCGTGACCGCCACGTCCTGGGTGTGCGCGGATCGGATGGCCGGGTGCACGTGCCGCCGGCGGAATATGACCCGGTCACCTATGAGCCGCTGGGCGAGATGGTACCGGTGTCCAGTGTCGGCACCGTGGTCTCGTGGACCTGGCAGCCCGAGCCGATCGAGGGCCAGCCGCTGGACCGACCGTTTGCCTGGGCGCTGGTCAAGCTCGACGGCGCTGACACCCCGCTGATCCACGCGGTGGACGCGGGCGAGCCGAACGCCATCAAGACCGGCACCCGGGTGCACGTGCACTGGGTGGACGAGCCGGTAGGCGCCATCACCGACATCGCCTATTTCGCGCTCGGCGACGAAGCCGAAACGGTGACCGAGCAGTCGGACGGCGACAAAGACCCGGTGACCATGATCGTCACGCCCGTGTCGCTGACCATCCAGCACAGCGCCTCGCACGAGGAGAGCGCCTACCTGCGGGCCATCGCGCAGGGCAAGCTGCTCGGCGCGAAGACGGGCGAGAACGGCAAGGTCTATTTCCCGCCGCATGGCGCCGACCCGGCCACCGGTCAACCGACGACCGAGTTCGTGGAGCTGCCGGACAAGGGCACCGTCACGACGTTCGCGATCATCAACATCCCGTTCCAGGGCCAGCGCATCAAGCCGCCCTACGTCGCGGCCTACGTCCTGCTCGACGGGTCCGACATCCCGTTCCTGCATTTGGTCGCCGACATCGACGCCCACGAGGTCCGGATGGGCATGCGCGTCGAGGCGGTATGGAAACCCCGCGAGGAGTGGGGATTCGGCATCGACAACATCGAGTACTTCCGGCCGACCGGGGAACCCGACGCCGACTACGACACCTACAAGCACCACCTGTAAAGGGCCTACCTGCACATGAGCGCTCGCAACGTTGCGGTCGTCGGCTTTGCCCACGCCCCACACGTCCGCCGCACCGACGGCACCACCAACGGTGTCGAGATGTTGATCCCGTGCTTCGCCCAGCTGTACGAGGAGCTGGGCATCAGCAGGACCGACATCGGCTTCTGGTGTTCCGGATCATCCGATTACCTTGCCGGACGGGCATTTTCGTTCATCTCGGCGATCGACTCGATCGGTGCCGTCCCGCCGATCAACGAGTCACACGTCGAAATGGACGCAGCCTGGGCACTTTACGAGGCCTACATCAAGATCCTGACCGGCGAGGTCGACACCGCGCTGGTGTACGGCTTCGGTAAGTCGTCGGCCGGCATCCTGCGTCAGATCCTGTCGCGGCAGACCGACCCCTACACCGTCGCGCCGTTGTGGCCCGATTCGATCTCGATGGCCGGGCTGCAGGCGCGCATCGGGCTCGATACCGGCAAGTGGACCCAGGAGCAGATGGCCCGCGTGGCCTTCGACTCCTTCGGCAACGCGCGCCGGGTCGACAATGTGGAGGGATCCATCAGCGTGGCCGAATTGCTCGAGCGGCCGTTCTTCGCCGACCCGCTGCGCCGGCACGACATCGCTCCGGTCACCGACGGCGCCGCGGCCATCGTGCTCGCGGCCGGCGACCGGGCGCGCGAGTTGCGCGAAAACCCGGCGTGGATCACCGGAATCGAGCACCGCATCGAGACCCCGTCGCTGGGCGCACGGGATCTCACCGAATCCCCGTCGACCAAGGCCGCGGCGCACGTGGCCACCGGCGGGCGGACCGACAACCTCGATGTGGCCGAGATCTGCGCGCCCTTCACCCACCAGCACCTGATCATCGCGGAAGCCATCCGGATACCGGGACCGACCAAGGTCAATCCGTCCGGCGGCGCGCTGGCGGCCAATCCCATGTTCGTCGCCGGTCTCGAGCGTATCGGCTTTGCGGCACAACACATCTGGGACGGATCGGCTGAGCGGGTGCTGGCGCACGCCACCAGCGGGCCCGCGCTACAACAGAACCTGGTCGCGGTGATGGAAGGAAAGAACTGATGGCCGGTGCAGGGCCAAACGTTGCTGCGGTACTAGGT
The DNA here is from genome assembly GCF_001672755.1 of Mycobacterium colombiense. Lineage (GTDB taxonomy): Bacteria > Actinomycetota > Actinomycetes > Mycobacteriales > Mycobacteriaceae > Mycobacterium > Mycobacterium colombiense_C. The sequence continues at coordinate 147,955 of NZ_LZKI01000073.1, forward strand.
ACCGGACAAACGAAGTACGTCGCCAAACGCCAAGACGTTTCGATGAACGGCCTGGTGCGCGAGGCGATCGACCGGGCGCTGGCCGACTCCGGCAGCACCTTCGACGACATCGACGCCGTCGTGGTCGGCAAGGCGCCGGACTTCTTCGAGGGCGTCATGATGCCCGAGCTGTTCATGGCCGACGCCATGGGCGCCACGGGCAAGCCGCTGATCCGGGTGCACACCGCGGGATCGGTCGGCGGGTCCACCGGGGTGGTGGCCGCCAGCCTGGTGCAGTCCGGCAAGTACCGGCGCGTGCTCGCGATGGCGTGGGAGAAGCAGTCGGAATCGAATGCCATGTGGGCGTTGTCGATTCCGATCCCGTTCATCAAGCCGGTGGGTGCCGGCGCGGGCGGGTACTTCGCCCCGCACGTGCGCTCATACATCCGCCGGTCCGGCGCGCCGACGAACATCGGTGCCATTGTCGCGGTCAAGGATCGGCTCAATGGCAGCAAGAACCCGCTGGCGCACCTGCACCAGCCCGACATCACCGTCGAGAAGGTGATGTCGTCGCCGATGCTGTGGGACCCGATCCGCTACGACGAAACCTGCCCGTCGTCCGACGGTGCCGCCGCCGTCGTGATCGGCAACGAGGAGGCCGCCGAAGCCCGTCTGGCGCAAGGACATCCGGTGGCGTGGATCCACGCCACCGCGCTGCGCACCGAGCCGCTGCAGTTCTCCGGGCGCGACCAGGTCAGCCCGCAGGCCGGCCGTGACGCTGCCGCGGCGCTGTGGGCGGCCGCCGGCATCGAGAGCCCGATCGACGAGATCGACGCTGCGGAGATCTACGTGCCGTTCTCTTGGTTCGAGCCGATGTGGTTGGAAAACCTCGGGTTTGCCGCCGAGGGCGAAGGCTGGAAACTCACCGAAGCCGGCGAAACCAAGATCGGCGGCCGGCTGCCGGTGAACCCGTCGGGCGGCGTGCTGTCGTCGAACCCGATCGGCGCTTCCGGCCTGATTCGCTTCGCCGAAGCGGCCATTCAGGTGATGGGCAAGGGTGGCGACCACCAGGTGCCCAACGCGCGAAAGGCTTTGGGACACGCCTATGGCGGTGGCTCGCAGTACTACTCGATGTGGGTGGTGGGCGCCGACAAGCCCGCGGCCCAAAAGGTCGATGCGTGAGCGAGCATCTCGCGCATGAGGCCGGCCGCCGCTCCCGAGAGGCGGTGGCGGCCCGGGACAAGGGCGCCTGGCTGGCGGTGTTCGCCGACGACGCCATCGTCGAGGATCCGATCGGACCTTCGGTCTTCGACCCCGAAGGCCTGGGGCACCGCGGCCGCGACGCGATCTCGGCGTTCTGGGACAAGGCCATCGCCCCCACCACGAAGATCGAGTTCTTCTTCCGCGACACGTATCAGTGCGGCAACGAGGAAGCCAACGTGGGGCACATCCTCATCACGACGGGTGAGTACCAGACAACCGCCGAGGGTGTCTTCACCTACCGAGTGAACGCCGAGGGCAAGATGGTGGCCCTGCGCGCCTACTGGGAGATGGAGCGCGCGGCGGCCAACACGCGCAAGGTCTAGAGCGGTTCCAGCCCGCCGTGAAACCCACGGCGCGACACGCCGGTTGAACATCGCAGATTTCACATTCGGCGGGACATCGGTGTCAGGCTGATGCCCATGTCCGACAAGCACGTCGTGCTCGTTCACGGCTCGTGGAGCCGCGGGCAGCAGTGGGTTCCCGCCCGGGCCGCTTTTGAGGAACGCGGCTTCACCGTGCACACCCCGACTCTGCGGCATCACGAACTGCCTCTGCGCGAAGGCGCGGCCAAAATTGCGTCGTTGAGTATCCGTGATTACGCGGACGATCTCGTCGCCCTGGTCGCCGCGCTGGACTCCCCGCCGCTCCTGGTCGGACATTCGTTGGGCGGTCTGTTGGTCCAACTGGTCGCCGCCCGCACGGCGCACGTCGGCTTGATCGCCGCATGTCCGTCGTCAGTGGGCCCGTCGGGGCTCAACCCGACGACTCTTGGGATCGCTCTGCCGCATGCTTTCAAGGCGAAAGCATGGGCCAAGCCGGTTTATCCACCGACCTGGCAACGGTTTCGGCGAGGAGTCGCGGGCAGGCAGACCGAGGAGGTCGCGCGTACAGCGTTCGACGATCTGGTCTGCGAATCCGGACGGGTGCTGTTCTTCGAACTGGCTATGCCGCGGCTGGACCGGGCCGAGGCCGCGAAAGTGGACCGCAACGCCGTTCCGGGACCAGTGCTCGTGATCGCGGGCGGGCAAGACCGTATTGTGCCCCCGCGGCTCGCGCGCCGGACCGCTGCCCGGTTTACAAACGCGAGTTATGCCGAAATTCCCGGTTCGGATCACATGGTTTTCAATGGTGCGGCATTACCCGTCACCATGCACTACATCGATGATTGGATCGCGCAAAACATCCGCCTGACCGGTGATCCGCTCTAGAGCGGTTCCAGCCCGGCCAGATGCCGCAGGGCGAGGTCGCGGTAGGCCTGCGGGTTCACCTTCACCCACATTTCGGCGCCCGTCCCGGCGACCGGTCCCCTGATCTGCGCCGGTGCGCCGACGGCCAGCATCCCGGGCGGGATTTGGGTGCCTGCCGTCACCAGTGAGTGCGCGGCGATCAGGCTGCGTGCGCCGATCACCGCACCGTCCAGAACGGTGGCGTGGTTGGCGATCAGTGCCTCCTGCCCGACGTGAACCCCGTGAATGACGCACAGATGCGCGATTGTCGCGCCGGGACCGATGTCGACCGGGATACCGGGAGGCGCGTGCAGAACCGACCCGTCTTGGACGTTGGCACCCTCGCGCACCACGATGGGCCCGTAGTCGCCGCGCAATACGGCGTTGAACCAAACCGAGGCCCCCGCCTCCACCACGACGTCGCCGATCAGCGTGGCCGTCGGGGCCACGAAAGCGGTGGGATCGACCCGTGGCGCGCGGCCCTCGAACGCAAACATCGGCATCGTTTAGATATACCCCAGCGCGCATATGTAGTGGCCAGGCTCGCCGTCGTTGCGCGGCCCCGCCGCAAAACTGTAACGTGTTCTAGTTAGAGGCCCAGTGACTTGGAGGTGACAGGTGAGTACCGACACCAAGGCGGTCGGCATCCGGGAAATCGATCCCGGCGACTTGCCGACCAGATACGCCCGCGGCTGGCACTGCCTGGGTGTTGCGAAGGACTTCCAGGACGGTAAGCCGCACTCGATTGAGGCGTTCGGCACCAAGCTGGTGGTGTTCGCCGACTCGCACGGGGACATCAAGGTCCTCGACGGGTACTGCCGCCACATGGGCGGGGACCTCTCGGAGGGCACCATCAAGGGCGACGAGGTCGCCTGCCCGTTCCACGACTGGCGCTGGGGCGGCGACGGCCGGTGCAAGCTGGTCCCCTATGCCAAGCGCACACCCAAGACGGCGCGGACCCGGTCGTGGACGACCGACGTGCGCGGTGGCCTGCTGTTCGTGTGGCACGACCACGAGAACAACCCGCCGGACCCCGCCGTCCGCATTCCGGACATCCCGGAATCCCACAGCGACGAGTGGACCGAGTGGCGCTGGAACAGCATCCTCATCGAGGGATCCAACTGCCGCGACATCATCGACAACGTCACCGACATGGCGCACTTCTTCTACATCCATTTCGGGTTGCCGACGTACTTCAAGAACGTCTTCGAGGGCCACATCGCGTCGCAGTACCTGCACAACGTGGGCCGGCCCGACGTCAACGACCTCGGCACGTCGTACGGTGAGGCGCACCTGGATTCGGAGGCGTCCTACTTCGGGCCGTCGTTCATGATCAACTGGCTGCACAACAGCTACGGCGGCTACAAAGCCGAGTCGATCCTGATCAACTGCCACTACCCGGTGACCCAGAACTCGTTCGTGCTGCAGTGGGGCGTCATCGTCGAAAAGCCCAAGGGCATGGACGAAAAGATGACCGACAAGCTGTCGAAGGTGTTCACCGAGGGCGTCAGCAAGGGCTTCCTGCAAGACGTCGAGATCTGGAGGCACAAGACCCGCATCGACAATCCGCTGTTGGTCGAGGAGGATGGTGCGGTTTACCAGCTGCGCCGGTGGTACCAGCAGTTCTACGTCGACGTCGCCGACATCGAACCGGAAATGGTGGAGCGCTTCGAGATCGAGGTGGACACCACCCGCGCCAACGAGTACTGGAATGCCGAGGTCGAGCAGAACCTCAAGGCCAAGGACTCCGAGGCCGACGAGGCGGTCACCGACGACGTGCCGGCCGAACAACACTAGGAATCATGGGCGACGATCAGCCGGCGGTACCTGACGTCGATCAGCTTGCGCGGTCGATGTTGTTGCTGCACGGCGATCATCACGACCACGACGAGCATCCGGCAGCCCCCGAGCGCAAGGGCGGAACCTGGTCGAAGTCACGGGATTTCGCCAACGATCCACAACGCGCGGCGGCGGTTTCCGAAGCCAGTCGCGCCGACCGCGAGCGATACCTGAACTCGGGTCTGCTGCCGGTGGACTGCCGGTTCTGCCACGTGCGGGTCACCGTCCGCAGGCTCGGGCCGGGACACACCGCGGTGCAGTGGAACACCGAAGCGTGGCAACGCTGCGCGCACTTCACCGAGGTGCGCGAGTCCGGGGGCGACACCGCGCGCACGAGGTCGTGCCCGAAACTCGGTGACAGCATTGAACATGCGGTCGCCGAGGGTTATCTCGACGACGAGCCGGACGACGACTGAGCGAACGTCGCCCGTGTTCGAGCGACAACTCGGGGCGCCCCAGCGATTCGTGAATCTTGTCGCTCAGAGGGGGCAAAAGGTACACCCTCCGACTCAGAAACCCTTGTGGCGCTCGTGACTCAGAGGTGCGCGAACCGCTCCTTGACCGTCTCGGTGCTGAGGCCGTAGTCGGCCAGCGAGTAGGTGTGCTTGGGCGCCCGCGCGCCGGACTGGCTGTCGGCGTGGGTCTTCTCCATGGCTGCCCTGGCCTCTTCGGTCAACGTCAAATCGAAGTGCCGGTAGATGTCGGCCACCGTGCCCATCGGGTCGGCGATCAACTCCTTGTAGTTCACGTCGTAGAACTGCGACGGGCTGTATTTGGCCCGCGCGGTGTTGAACCGCTCCAGCCCGCGGGACCAGGTTTCCATTGCGTCAGAGCCGATTTGGGCGCCGGTGAACGACGTCGACCACCCCTCGGCGGTGTGCTGCGCCAGCGAGCACATCGAGGCCATGATGGTTTCGACCGGACGATGGGTCTGGATCACCAACGCGTCGGGATAGGTCGCCATCAACGCGTCCAACGCGAACAGGTGGCTGGGATTCTTCAGCACCCACCGCTTGTCGGCCTCGTTGAGGCCGATCAGCTGAAGGTTGCGGCGGTGCCGCTGATACGACGGGGTCCAGTCCTGCTGGGACAGCCACCGCGAGTAGGTGGGCAGGTGCGCCAGCGTCTCGTAGGACGCCGAGTGCAGCGACTGCCGCAGCAGCTGCCAGCACTCCTCCAGCTCGTACGCGGCCATGAAATGCAGGCCCGTGTAGTCCGGGTTTTCGGCATGATGCTTCTCGAACTGTGCGTTCAGTTGGCTGTAAAACGGGTTGGATTCCCAGGTTTCGCGGGGCGGGCGCGGTTGCGGAAATTCGGCCAACCACAGATGCAGGCCCTGGTGCGCGGGATCGGCCCCGAGCAGCCGATGCAACGCGGTGGTGCCGGTGCGCACCAGCCCGGTGACGAAAATCGGCCGCTCGATGGCGACGTCCGCGTGCTGCGGGTATTGCTTCCAGGCGGCCTCGGACAGCAACCGCGCCACCAGCGCACCGCGCAGGAAGAACCGATTCATCTTGCTGCCCAACGGCGTCAAGTCGGCGTCGCGCCGGTAGGAGTCCAGCAGCACTTCCAGCGCTTCGAGGTAGTTGTCGTCGTTGCTACCGAAATCGTCCAGCCCGATCATCTTGCTGGCCGACGCTTTCAGGTCGTCAACGGTGCCGACATCGGTGCGCTCAGGCACTATTACGCCACCTCCTCATCGCTTCGCTCTGCATCGTCGGCGTCGGCATCAGGTGTGATACTCCCCGCAATTGACGTCCAGGGTCTGCCCGGTGATGCCGCTGGACAGGTCGCTGGCCATGAATAGGATCGCCGAGGCCACCTCGTCCTCGGTCGGCAGCCGCTTCAGGTCGGAGTCGGCCGCGGTGGCCTGGTAGATCTGCTCGGCCGTGGTGCCGTACTTGCCGGCCTGGTGGTTGAAGTAGCCCTGCAGTGTCTCGCCCCAGATATAGCCGGGTGCAACAGAATTGACCCGGATCCCCTGCTCGCCCAGCTCGGTGGCCAGCGAATGCGACATGGACAGCAGCGCGGACTTGGCCATCTTGTAGGCGCCGTACTTCGCCTGCGAGTGCCGCAGCACCATAGAGTTGACGTTGACGATCGAGCCCTTCGACTCGGCCAGCGCCGGCGTGAACCCTTGGATGAGGCGCAGTGCGCCGAGCGCGCTGAGTTCGATCGCGTCACGGATATGCTGAAAGCTGGTGCCCGAGAATGGCTTCAGCGACGGCACCCGGAACGCGTTGTTGATCAGCACGTCGACCTTGCCATAGGCCTCCAACGTGGCGTCGACCAGGTTGCTCACCTGGTCGTCCTCGGTGATGTCGGTGCGCACCGTTGTCGCACGGCCGCCGAGGTCGGCGATCTGTTTGGCGACGTCGTCCAGGCGTTCCGGCGTGCGGGCCGCCAGCACCAGGTCGGCGCCTTCGCGCGTGCACCGGTGCGCCAGCGTCGTGCCCAGACCCGGGCCCACGCCGCTGATCACCACTACCTTGCCGTCCAGCAACTTCGTCATCCCAACATCCTCGCCTGAATCTGTTGATGGCGCAGCGTAATTCGGGCGCGCCAGTCGTCCTCTGAAATCTTGTTGTGGTCGAAGTACGGCAACGCGGCCGGAACCTTGTCGATGTCGACCACCTCGACGGTCGGACCGTCGGCGTCGGTGAGTTCACGCGACACCCGCTGCCAGCGGAACTGCAGGAAGCCACGCCCGTGGCCGACCGTCTCGGCCCAGTTCGTCACTCCCGGGTTCTGCTCGGCGACGACGATGCGGACCTTGCCGTCCGGATCAACCTGCGCCTGAGTGTTGTTCAGCGAGGTCTGGTGGTTGATGTAGTCCAGCGAGATGTACCAGAGGCTGCCCAGCTGGAAGCCGAGGTAGGGCGCGTCGGAGGCCGGGATGGTGATGACCATCGCCTGATCGGGTCGCAGGTCGAAATGGCCGACCGACGAGTACTGCGTGGCCAGCCCGCCCGGCGTCAGCCGCGGCGGCACCATGGTGTTCACCGGCAGGTCGAGATAAAACCATTGCGGGAATTGCAGCCAGGTCTTCACCCGCTGGACAAGCTGCTTTCCCGCTGTGGCATAACGCTTTTCGATAAGCTCGCGGGTCAACGGCGGCGGTGCGGTGCCCGCCGTGTCAAGGCGGGAGATGGCCAGCGTGCCGCGCTGCGCCGCCCAGTCGCCGTACACCTCGCGGATCACCAGTTGCCCGGGACTCGTCGGCCGCACCCGCCACTCGAAGCTGCCGTCGGGCGCGATCTCGAGCTCGCGGTCGTCGAACGCGGCCTGACTGACGGGCACGAAGTCGTCCGTGTACTCGCCGCCGAGTAGCTGAAAACTCAGGTCGGTGGTGGTCCCGCGCCGGCCGGTGACCACGTAGTCGTGGTTCGCGTGCACCCGCGTACCGAAGTAGAGGGTGTCGGGATTGTCCAGGCCCATCTTGGTGAACGGCCCGGTGCCCGACTGCAGGAAGGGATGGTCGCGGTCGTAGTCCACGGCCAGATGGATGCAGCCCGAGATACAGCCGGCTAGATACTGCAACCCTTCAAGCAGGTCGGCTTCGGTCTCGATGAACGGTGCATCGGCCACCAACTGCTCGGCCTCTGCGATCGCAGCGGTGAGGGAATCAGAGAACACGCCTAGACGCTAGAACGTGTTCTACTTTTTCGTCAATGGCGAACGTTCCCGCGCGTCGGCCGCAGCGTTCAAAGACGACGCCGACTCACTAGGGTGGGCAGGCGTGGGAAAGGTCGATCAGATGCTGGCGGACGTCGGGATGCCGGTTGAGGTAGTCGATGACGTTGCCGTTGCCGCCCTCAGCCTGCGACTTGGCCTGCAGTTGCTGGTGAAGGTCGGGATGCCGCTGCAGGTACGAGTCGATGGATGAACCGACGTCCTGATTGCACTGCGGGTCCGCACTGGCTATGCCCGCCACGGGTAGCGCGATCACCGTTGCGGCGGTAGCGGTCATTAACCCCCCGGCGAGCAGGCCGTACAGCCCACGGCGACGTGCGCCGACTGTCTTGGATGTGCTCATACGCGCCAGGATACCCGCGGCACCTTTGCGCAGCCTGTGTGCGCCGTCACCCAAAAGGGCGGGTCAGCGCGCGGGGGCGGCGCCGCTCTCCTGCTCGCGCTTGATCTCCAGCGCGATGTCGATGAGTTGGTCTTCCTGGCCGCCGATAAGTTTGCGCTGGCCCGCGCGGTGCAGCAGTTGGTGGGCCGGCACACCGTAGCGCTCGGACTGGCGGATTGCGTGCTTCAGGAAGCTCGAATACACGCCCGAGTACCCCATGATCAGCGCGTTGCGGTCGAGCAGACACTCGGCGGGCATGGCGGGGGCGACCACCTCTTCGGCGGCGTCGGCGATGTCGAAGAAGTCGATCCCGGTCTTCACGCCGATCTTGTCGAACACCCCGATCAGCGCTTCGACGGGGGCGTTGCCTGCGCCGGCGCCGAACCGGCGGCAGGAGCCGTCGATCTGCTTGGCGCCCGCCCGCACGGCCTCGACGCTGTTGGCGACGCCGAGCCCGAGGTTCTCGTGGCCGTGAAAGCCGACCTGGGCGTCGTCGCCGAGCTCGGCGACCAGAGCGGCGACCCGGTCACGCACGCCCTCGAGGACCAGGGCCCCGGCCGAATCGACCACGTAGACGCATTGGCAGCCCGCGTCGGCCATGATGCGGGCCTGCGCGGCCAGCTTCTCGGGCGAGATGGTGTGGCTCATCATCAGGAACCCGACGGTTTCCAGGCCGAGTTCGCGGGCCAGGCCGAAGTGCTGGATCGACACGTCGGCCTCGGTGCAGTGCGTGGCGATCCGGCAGATCGAGCCGCCGTTGTTCTGGGCCTCTTTGATGTCCTCCTTGGTGCCGACGCCGGGCAGCATCAAGAAGGCGATCTTGGCTTCTTTGGCCGTGTCGGCGGCCAGCTTGATCAGCTCCTGCTCAGGGGTCTTGGAGAACCCGTAATTGAAGCTCGAGCCGCCCAGGCCGTCGCCGTGGGTGACCTCGATGACGGGCACCCCCGCAGCGTCCAGGGCGGCCACGATGGCGCCGACCTCGTCCGTGGTGAACTGGTGGCGCTTGTGGTGGGAGCCGTCCCGCAACGACGTGTCGGTCATCCGGACGTCCCAGATCGGGTTGAAGAAGATATCGGTGGTCATGATTGCGCTCCTCCGGCCGTCGCGCTCAAGGACTCCTTGGCGATCTCCTCGCCGACCTTGGTCGCCGCGGCGGTCATGATGTCCAGGTTGCCCGCATAAGGCGGCAGGTAATCGCCGGCGCCCTCGACCTCAACGAACGTGGTGACCAGCGCCTGGCCGCCGGAGTTGATCGACGGGTCGTCGAACTGGGGCTCGTTGAGCAGCCGGTAACCCGGCACATAGGTCTGCACCTCGGCCACCACGTCGTGGATGGACTTGGCGATCGCGTCCCGGTCGGCGTCCTCCGGGATGGCGCAGAAGATGGTGTCGCGCATGATCATCGGCGGGTCCGCCGGATTCAAGATGATGATCGCCTTGCCGCGTTTGGCGCCGCCGATGGTCTCCACACCCCGGCTGGTGGTCTTGGTGAACTCGTCGATGTTGGCGCGGGTGCCGGGGCCGGCCGACAGCGAGGCGACCGAGGCGACGATCTCGGCATACGGCACGCCGCCGAGGTCGGCGACGGCGCGTGACACCGCGTAGACAATCGGGATGGTCGCCTGCCCGCCGCAGGTGATCATGTTGACGTTCGGCGCGTCCAGGTGCTGGCGCAGGTTGGCCGGCGGGATCACCGCGGGGCCCACCGCGGCCGGCGTCAGGTCGATGGCCCGGATCCCGGCGGCCTCGTACTTGGGGGCCGCATCGCGGTGCACGTAGGCGCTGGTCGCCTCGAACACCAGGTCGGGCTTCTCCGACTGGGCCAACAGCCAGTCCACCCCCTCGTGGGTGGTCTCCAGACCCAGCTTGCGGGCCCGGGCCAAGCCCTCGCTCTCCGGATCGATGCCCACCATCCAGCGCGGTTCCAGCCACTCCGATCGCAGCAGCTTGTAGAGCAGGTCAGTGCTGATGTTCCCCGACCCGACAATGGCCACAGTCGCCTTAGTCGGCATGATGCCCCTTTTCGAAGCGTTTGAGATTTAAGTTAGACGATTTAATTCGAGCTTATTCGAACGATAAACGCACGGAACCGAGGCCCGCGAAGTCGGCGACGAAGTTGTCGCCGGGGTGCGCGTCGATCGCCCGCGTGCACGATCCGGGCAGCACGACGTCGCCTTTGCGCAGGCGGACACCGAAGCCGTCCACCTTGCGGGCCAGCCAGGCCACCGCGGTGACCGGATTGCCCAGCACCGCGTCGGTACGGCCTTCCGCGACCACCTCGTCGTTGCAGCGCAACACGGCGTCGATCCCCTTGACGTCGATGTCATTAGGGGAAACGCGCGCCTCACCGAGCACGAAACCCGCCGACGACGCGTTGTCGGCGATGGTGTCGCACAGTTCGATCTTCCAGTCGGTGATCCGGGTGTCGATCAGCTCGATGGAGGGCACCAGTGCCTCGGTGGCGGCCAGCACGTCGTCCTCGGTGCAGCCGGCTCCAGGCAGGTCCGCGTTCAGGACGAACCCGACTTCGACCTCCACCCGGGGGTACAGGTAGCGGTTCGCCTTGACCGGGGTGTCTTCGAACAGCTGCATCTCGTCGAGCAGATGTCCGTAGTCCGGCTCGTCGACACCCATCATTTGCTGGATGGCCAACGACGACAGCCCCACCTTGTGGCCCAGCACCCGGGCCCCCTCCGCGACTCTCTGGCGGATGTTGATCAGCTGAATCTCGTAGGCGTCGACGACGTCGATGTCCGGATAGGCGGCGGTAAGCGGGGCGATCGGCTCGCCGCTCCGCTCGGCTTGCGCCAAGTCGGCAGCCAGCTCGTCGCGCGTGGCAACACTGAGCATTTTTCACGTCTCCTCGTACGGTCGACCGGGTCAGTAGCGGTCGCCCGGGGCAATTCTATAACGTGTTCTACATGTCAGCGCAGGAGTACGACGTCGTCGTGGTCGGGAGCGGCGGGGCCGGCATGGTCGCGGCCCTTACCGCCGCTCACCGGGGTCTTTCCACCATAGTCATCGAGAAGGCCCCACACTTCGGCGGTTCGACCGCACGCTCAGGCGGCGGCGTTTGGATCCCAAATAACGAAGTCCTCAAGCGTGACGGGGTCCGCGATACCGCCGAGGCCGCCCGCACCTATCTGCACGGGATCGTCGGCAACGTCGTCGAGCCGGAACGCATCGATACCTACCTCGAGCGCGGCCCCGAGATGCTGTCGTTCGTGCTGAAGCACACCCCGCTGAAGATGTGCTGGGTGCCCAAGTACTCCGACTACTACCCCGAGTCCCCGGGCGGGCGCGCGGAGGGGCGATCGATCGAGCCGAAGCCGTTCAACGCCCGCAAGCTCGGCGCCGACGAAGCCGGCCTGGAACCGGCCTACGGCAAGGTCCCGCTCAACGTCGTGGTGATGCAACAGGATTACGTGCGGCTGAACCAACTGAAGCGTCACCCGCGTGGCGTGCTGCGCAGTCTCAAGGTCGGGGCGCGCACCATGTGGGCCAAGGGGACAGGCAAGAACCTCGTCGGCATGGGCCGGGCATTGATCGGGCCGTTGCGAATCGGGTTGCAGCGGGCCGGGGTTCCGGTAGTGCTCAACACCGCGCTCACCGACCTCTACGTCGAAGACGGTGTGGTGCGCGGTGTCTACGTGCGCGGCGCCGGCGATGCCGAATCGGGTGAGCCCCAGCTGATCCGGGCCCGGCGCGGCGTGATCCTGGCGTCGGGTGGGTTCGAGCACAACGAACAGATGCGGGTGAAATACCAGCGCGCACCGATCACCACCGAGTGGACCGTCGGCGCGGTCGCCAATACCGGCGACGGGATATTGGCGGGCGAAAAGCTCGGCGCCGCACTGGACATCATGGAGGACGCCTGGTGGGGGCCGACCGTCCCGCTGGTGGGTGCACCGTGGTTCGCGTTGTCCGAGCGCAATTCGCCGGGGTCGATCATCGTCAACATGTCGGGCAAGCGGTTCATGAACGAGTCGATGCCCTACGTCGAAGCCTGCCATCACATGTACGGCGGCGAATACGGTCAGGGACCGGGCCCGGGCGAGAACATCCCCGCGTGGCTGGTGTTCGACCAGCAGTACCGGGACCGCTACATCTTCGCGGGATTGCAGCCTGGACAACGTATTCCGCGCAAGTGGCTGGAGTCCGGCGTCATCATCACCGCCGACACTCTGGCGGAGCTGGCGCAGAAGGCCGGCCTCCCGGTGAGTGAATTCACGGCGACCGTGGAACGTTTCAACGGCTTCGCCCGCTCCGGCATCGACGCAGACTTCCAGCGCGGCGAGAGCGCCTACGACAAGTACTACGGCGACCCGACCAACAAACCGAACCCCAACCTCGGCGAGATCAGTCACGCGCCGTACTACGCGGCCAAGATGGTGCCCGGCGACCTGGGCACCAAGGGCGGCATCCGCACCGACATCCACGGCCGGGCGCTGCGCGATGACGGCAGTATCATCGAAGGCCTCTACGCCGCGGGCAACGTCAGTGCTCCGGTGATGGGCCACACGTACCCCGGTCCGGGTGGCACCATCGGCCCGGCCATGACGTTCGGCTACCTGGCGGCGTTGCACATAGCCGGCGAAGCCGGGGAAAGGTAACCGCGATGCCCATCGACGTAGACGTCGCGCTGAATGCCGAGCTGGATCCCATCGAATTCTCTTGGGCCAGCAGCGATGTGCAGCTCTACCACCTGGGGCTGGGTGCCGGCGCCGATCCGATGGATCCGCGCGAGCTCCGCTACCTGATCGATGACACCCCGCAGGTGCTGCCGACGTTCGGCAACGTCGCCGCCACCTTCCATGTCACGAAGCCGCCGACCGTCAAGTTCCCCGGCATCGACATCGAGTTGAGCAAGGTGCTGCACGCCAGCGAGCGCGTCGAGGCGCCCGCTCCGCTGCCCCCGTCGGGGTCGGCCACGGCCGTCACCCGGTTCACGGACATCTGGGACAAGGGCAAGGCCGCGGTGATCTGGAGCGAGACGACGGTGACCGCGCCGGACGGCACGCTGCTGTGGACGCAGCGACGCTCCATCTTCGCCCGCGGCGAAGGCGGATTCGGCGGCGAGCGCGGGCCGTCGACGTCGGACGGCGCGCCCGACCGTGCCCCCGATCTCGAGGTCGACATGCCGATTCTGCCGCAGCAGGCGCTGCTCTACCGGTTGTGCGGCGACCGCAACCCGCTGCACTCCGATCCCGAATTCGCCGCTGCCGCAGGCTTTTCCCAGCCCATCCTGCACGGGCTGTGCACCTACGGCATGACCTGCAAGGCGATCACCGATGCACTGCTCGACGGCGATGCCGGAGCGGTGGCGGCCTACGGTGCCCGTTTCGCCGGGGTGGCTTTCCCCGGCGAAACGCTCAAGGTCGGCATCTGGAAGGACAACGGCCGCTTCCTGGCCAGCGTTGTCGCGCCCTCGCGCGACAACGCCGTCGTGCTGTCGGGCGTCGAACTGGTGCCCGCATAGGAGTTTCGGCGCTTCCTTTTTCGCCGAGCGCCCGGCTAGCCGGGCCCAAGCGTCCGAGCGCCCGTCTAGCCGGGGTTTCGTCCATCGCGCGCGGCGCGAACCCTGCGAACGATGTCGCCGGGCCGGTCACCAGTGACCACCCGAATGACGGTCCACCCCAACCGCTCAAGCATCTCTGAGCGTCGTATGTCCCAGGTGTATTGACGCCGACTGCTTCGATGCTGCTCGCCATCGTATTCGACAGCGACTTTGACGTCCCCCCACCCCATGTCGAGATAAGCGAAGGCGCTACCGAATTCGTCGACCACTGGAATCTGGGTCTGGGGCCGAGGCAAGCCCGCCTGGACCAAGACGAGCCGCAGCCATGTCTCCTTCGGAGACTGAGCACCCGCGTCGAACAGCCCCATCGCAACGCGTGCTCGCGCGATGCCTCGGCGCCCCGCGTACCTGCGGCCCAGCAGCTCAACGTCGGCCGGCTTGATTTCCGTCGCTGCGGCCAGCGCATCGATGGCCGCCACCGCAGTCATCGTCGGGTACCAGCAGCCGAGGTCGAGGGCCGTCCTGGCCGGCGATGTAGTCGCTATGCCACGGATCATTTCGATTTCGTCTGCCTCGACGAGGTCTCGATGCAGCTGTATTCCCGGCGCGCAATGGTGGTTGTCGTGGATCAGCTCTACGGCTCTTGCCTTGTCAACCCATTTGCTTCCGTGCAGCGCGGCGGCCGAGAACCCGCCACAATTCCCTGGCAGCCGGTCCACAACCACCCGGCTTTGGCGCGCACCGCGGCCGTCAGCTCAGCGTCTCGATCAATGTAGACGCCTCGAAACAGCCGGATATAGCGCGTTTCCAGCTGACTTTTGGTCAGCAGACCGCGTGCAATGGCTTCGCTCCCGACAAATGGCTCGCCCATCGCCGCAGCGTCGCATGCCATATCATCGGCGTCACTTCAGCCGACGAGCGCCCAGCTAGCCGGGCGTTGAGGCGCGAGTGCCCCGCTGGCCGGGCACTCGGCCCAACCGAGAGGGGCAGCCGGGGCTTAGCCCAGGATCAGGCCGGAGGTGGGCACACCGGTTCCCGCGGTGACGAGGACGTGCTCGACGTCGGGAACGGGGTTGACCGAAGTGCCCCGCAGTTGCCGCACGCCCTCGGCGATGCCGTTCATGCCGTGGATGTAGGCCTCGCCGAGCTGGCCACCGTGGGTGTTGATCGGCAGCCGCCCACCGATCTCGATGGCGCCGTCGGCGATGAAGTCCTTGGCCTCGCCCTTGCCGCAGAATCCCAACTCTTCCAACTGAATCAGGGTGAACGGCGTGAAGTGGTCGTACAGGATCGCGGTCTGGATGTCGGTCGGCTTCAACCCCGACTGCCCCCAGAGCTGCTGGCCCACCACACCCATCTCGGGCAGGCCGAGCTCGGGCCGGTAGTAGCTGACCATCGTGTACTGGTCGGGGCTGGAACCCTGGGCCGCCGCCTCGATGATGGCCGGTCGCTGCTTGAGATCCTTCGCGCGCTCCGGCGACGTCACGACGATCGCCACCGCGCCGTCGGTCTCCTGGCAGCAATCCAGCAGTCGCAGCGGCTCGGCGATCCACCGTGAATTTTGGTGGTCCTCAATGGTTATCGGCTTTTCGTAGAAGTACGCCTTCGGGTTCTTGGCCGCATGCTTACGATCGGCCACCGAAATCGCACCGAAGTCCCGACTGGTCGCGCCGGACAGATGCATGTAGCGCTGCGC
This sequence comes from Mycobacterium colombiense, assembly GCF_001672755.1. Taxonomy (GTDB): domain Bacteria; phylum Actinomycetota; class Actinomycetes; order Mycobacteriales; family Mycobacteriaceae; genus Mycobacterium; species Mycobacterium colombiense_C. The sequence continues at coordinate 163,551 of NZ_LZKI01000073.1, forward strand.
GATCATGGCGACCTGCGCGGCCGGCGTCGAGAGCCCGTGCGGGTAGGAGAAAGAGTTGTCCGCCGCCGTCGAATCCGCCTGCACACCGGCGTTTCCCACCAGCCGGGTCTGCACCTGACCGAACCGCATGCCCGAGCGCTCGTTGAAAGCCCGGTACGCGACGACGACGTCGGCCACCCCGGTGGCCACGGCGATCGCCGCCTGCTGGACGGTCGCGCACGCGGCGCCGCCGCCATACCCGATCTGCGAGAAGAACTTCAGGTCACCGATACCGGCCGCACGCGCCACCGCGGTCTCGTTGTTGGTGTCCATCGTGAACGTGGTCAGCCCGTCGACGTCCGAGGGGCTCAACCCCGCGTCGTCCAGCGCATCCAGGACCGCCTCGGCCGCCAGCCGCAGCTCGCTGCGGCCGGAGTCCTTGGAGAAGTCGGTGGCGCCGATGCCGACGATCGCAGCCTTACCCGACAACATCTACGAACCCCCGATCGTGAGCGTCACGTTCGCGATGACGTGATCGCCAAGGCTGTTGCGGCCGAACACCTTCAGCGTGATCAGACCGTCGTCGATGGCGGTCACCTCACCGGAGAAGGTGACGGTGTCGTAGGCGTACCATGGCACGCCGAGCCGCAGCCCGATCGATTTGATCCGCGCCGTCGGACCCGCCCAGTCGGTGACGTAGCGCTGCACCAGGCCGGTGTCGGCGAGGATGTTGACGAAGATATCCTTGGAGCCCTTGGCCTGGGCCAGGTCCCGGTCATGGTGCACATCCTGAAAGTCCCTGGTGGCCAGGGCCGTTGAGATGATGAATGTCGGCGTACCGTGCAGCTTGAGTTCGGGCAGCGTGGTGCCCACTTCGGTAACGGGTGCGCTCATGCTTGATCTCCCAAGGGCTCCCAGGCGTAGAGGCTCCATTCCGGGCCGGACTCACCGGCCGGGAAGTCGATATAGGTTGCGCGGACCGGCATTCCGATCTTGATCTCGGCGTGGTCGACGTTGCGTAGTTCGCCGAGCATCCGAACGCCCTCTTCCAGTTCGATCAGTGCGATCACGAACGGCAGGGTGCGACCGGGCACCTTCGGCGCGTGGTGCACCACGAAGCTGAAGACCGTGCCGCGGCCGCTGGCCACCGCGTAGTCGATGGGCTCGGCCTTGTCCTGCCACACCGCCGGCACCGGTGGGTGCTGCAGCGTGCCGTCGGCGAGGCGCTGGATGCGCAGTTCGTGCGCTTTGACGCCCTCCCAGAAGAAGGCGGTGTCGCGCGACACCGCGGGACGCATCATGGCGTCGGCGTCCAGGTCCTGTGGGACGGATCCGGTGGCGCCGGAATCCTCGCGTGGTCTGAACTTCAGTATGCGCCAGGCCATTTCGGCGACATCCTCGTCGCCGACCCGCCAGGTGATGTGCTGATTGATGAACCAACCCTCGCCGAGGCCGGTCTGCTTGGGGCCGACCACGTCGCGCATCTCGGAGTGGACGGTGACCTGCTCACCCGGACGCAGATACCGGTGATAGGTCTGCTCGCAGTTGGTCGCGACCACACCGATGTAGCCGGCGTCGTCGAACAGCTGCATGATCGGGCCCATGGGGTCGTCGGTCGGGCGTTCGCCACCCAGTCCGAACATGGTCCACACCTGAATCATGGCCGGCGGTGCGACGATTCCGGGATGACCGGCGGCCTTGGCGGCGGCCTCGTCGACGTAGATCGGGTTGGCATCGCCGAGCGCCTCGACCCAGTTGTTGATCGTCGGCTGGTTCACCGGATCCCGGGCGTCGCGCGGTTTAGCGACGACGGTGGCGGTGATTTCCGCTACCGCTTCTTTGATATCGGTCATCGAGGCACCCTCGGCACTTTGAGGCCGGACGCGGCGATCATCTCGCGCATCACTTCGTTCACGCCCCCGCCGAAGGTGATGACCAGGTTGCGCTTGGTCTGGGAGTCCAGCCAGTTGAGCAGGTCGGCGGTGTCCGAATCGGCGGGGTTGCCGTACTTGCCGACGATTTCCTCGGCGAGCCGGCCGATGTACTGGATGCGCTCGGTGCCAAAGACTTTCGTCGACGCTGCGTCGGCCACGTTGATGTCCTCGCCCGCCGCGGCCACCTGCCAGTTGAGCAGCTCGTTGATCCGCCACATCGCGTGGATCTCGCCGAGCGCCCGCTTGACATCCTGGTGGTCGATCGGCGTGACGCCGTCGCTGCCCGGCTTGGACGCCCAGGCGTGCACCCGGTCGTAGATGCCGGCGGTGCGGCCCGCGGGGCCCAGCATGACCCGCTCGTTGTTGAGCTGGGTGGTGATCAGCCGCCATCCGCCGTTCTCCTCGCCGACCAACATGTCCGCGGGCACCCGTACGTCGTTGTAGTAGGTGGCGTTGGTGTGGTGGGCGCCGTCGGACAGGATGATCGGCGTCCAGGAGTAACCGGGATCCTTGGTGTCGACGATCAGGATCGAAATGCCCTTGTGCTTCACGGCTCCCGGGTCGGTGCGGCAGGCCAGCCAGATGTAATCCGCGTCGTGGGCGCCGGTGGTGAAGATCTTCTGCCCGTTGACGATGTACTCGTCGCCCTGGCGCACGGCGGTGGTCCGCAGGGAGGCCAGGTCGGTGCCCGCCTCGGGCTCGGTGTAGCCGATCGCGAAGTGAACCTCGCCCGCCAGGATGGCCGGCAGGAACTTCTTCTTCTGCTCATCGCTGCCGAACTGCTGCAGAACCGGGCCGACCGTCTGTAGCGTCACCGCCGGCAGCGGCACGTCGGCCCGATGCGCCTCGTTGACGAAGATCGACTGCTCGATCGGACCGAAGCCCAAGCCGCCGAACTCCTTTGGCCATCCGACGCCGAGTTTGCCATCGCGACCCATCCGCCGGATCACCGCGCGGTAGGCCTCGTTGTGGCGGTCCTGCTCCATCGCCTTCATCTCGTCGGACGAGATCAGGTTCGAAAAGTATTCCCGCAGTTCCGCTTGCAGCTGGCGCTGCTCCGGAGTCAGGTCTATGAACATTGCGCTCCCACCAGATCGAGACGATGAGAAGGACCGCCCAGCAACCGGGACAGGTCCTTGATCGTGGAGTAGTACCGGTGCATCGGATAGGTGATGTCCATTCCCATCCCGCCGTGCAGGTGATGGCAGATCTGCATGACCGGCGGTGCCTGAGAGGTGATCCAGTAGCCGAGGACATCCAGGTCGTCGTCGGCGTCCCGGCCCTCCGACAGCCGCCAGGCAACGGACTTCGCCACCAAATCGATGGTCCGCGAGGCGATGTAGACCTCGGCGAGCTGGGCGGCCACGGTTTGGAACGTCGACAGCGGCTTGCCGAACTGCTTGCGGTTGGCCACGTAATCGGCGGTCAGGCGCAGCGCGCCGGCCACCAGTCCGTCGGCGTAGGCGCCGATCGCCGCCAGCACCAACTGATTGACCCGGGAAGCCGTCGCGCCCGCCAGAACGTCGGAGTCGTCGACCGCGACGTCGGCGAACGTGACCGTGTACTCCTCGGAGTCGTTCGAGGCCGGGGTTTGAACCACCTCGACCCCGTTGGCCTTCGCCGACACCACGACCACCGCGCTGTCGGCGGTGACGAGGATCCAATCCGCTTGTCCGGCATAGCCGACGCCGACCTTGGTGCCCGACAACCGTCCGCCTGCGAACGTGGTCGAGGGCCGGTCCGGCAGCGCGTTACCCGGCTCGTTGAGGGCGGCGGTCAGGACCGCGCCCTTGGCGACGCTGGCCAAAAACCGGTCCTGCTGTTCGTCGGAGGCCAGATCGAGCAGCGGCAGCACGCCGAAACCCAGGGTGGCCAGCGCCGGCGTGATGGCGCCGTGGCGGCCGATCTCGGTAAGCACGGTGGCGACCTCGGGCAGACCCACGCCGTCGCCACCGAGACGCTCGGGCACCGGAAGCGCCGTCACGCCCCCGCTGACCAAAGCGTCCCAGCTCAATTCGCGCTCGGACACCGACGTCACCACATCGGCGACGGCCTGTTGCGTCGCGGTGAGATCGAAGTCCATCAGGACGTCACCGCGGCCTTGCCGGCGTAGTCGACCTGCCAATGCTTGATGCCGTTGAGCCAGCCCGACCGCAACCGCTCGGGCTCGCCGATCGGCTTGAGATCGGGCATGTGATCGGCGACCGCGTTGAAGATCAGGTTGATCGTCATGCGGGCCAGGTTGGCACCGATGCAGTAGTGGGCTCCGGTGCCGCCGAATCCGACGTGCGGGTTCGGGTCGCGCAGGATGTTGAAGCTGTGCGGGTCCTCGAAGACCTCTTCGTCGAAGTTGGCCGACCGGTACGACATCACCACCCGCTGGCCCTTCTTGATCTGCACGCCGCCCAACTCGGTGTCCTCGTTGGCGGTGCGCTGGAAGGCCGAAACCGGTGTGGCCCAACGGATGATCTCGTCGGCCGCAGTCGCCGGGCGCTCCTTCTTGAAGAGCTCCCATTGATCGGGGTTGTTCGCCATCGCGATCATGCCGTGGGTGATCGAGTTTCGCGTCGTCTCGTTGCCCGCCACGGCCAGCATCACCACGAAGAAGCCGAATTCGTCGTCGGACAGCTTCTCGCCGTCGATGTCGGCCTGGATGAGCGTGGTGACGATGTCGTCGGTGGGGTTCTGGTTGCGCTCCGCAGCCATCGCCATCGCGTACATGATCAGTTCCATCGACGACTGCGCCGGGTCGACGGTGGCGTACTCGGGGTCGGTGCCACCGGTCATCTCGTTGGACCAGCGGAAGAGCTTGTCGCGATCCTCCTGCGGAACGCCCAGCAGGCCCGCGATGGCCTGCAGGGGCAGCTCGCACGACACCTGTTCGACGAAGTCACCGCTGCCTTCTTTCGCGGCGGTCTCGGCGATGTTCTGAGCGCGCTGGGCCAGCTCGGCCTCCAGCCGTCCGATGGCCCGCGGCGTGAACCCGCGGGAGATGATCTTGCGCAGCCGGGTGTGGTGCGGCGCGTCCATGTTGAGCATGACGCTGCGCTGCAGCTCGACCTGCTCGCGCTTCATCTCCGGTGGCCAGGTGGGGATGGCGCCGTTCATCCAGCTGGAGAAGATGTCGCTGCGCTTCGACACCTCCTTGACGTCGGCATGCTTGGTGACGATCCAATATCCGTGGTCCTCGAACCCGCCCGCGCCGTTCGGGATGTCAACCCAGTGGATCGGCTCTGCCTTACGCAGCTGGGCAAGTTCCTCGACGGGCAACCCGGCGAGGTTGACGTCGGGGTCAAGAAAGTCGAAGTCGGCGGGAATGTTGGGGGGTGCCATGCGTATGCGCTCCTCAATTGCAACGTGTTCTAGTGCCAGTAAAACACGCCTCCTGCGCAGATAAAAGGCAGGTCACCATCCTCGCTTGTCAGAGTAATGAAACGTGTTCTAGCCTGACGGAATGGGTAACCCTGTCATCGTTGAAGCCACTCGTAGCCCCATCGGCAAGCGGAACGGATGGCTGTCCGGTTTGCACGCCACCGAGCTGTTGGGTGCGGTCCAGAAGGCGCTGGTCGAGAAGGCCGGCATCGACGCCGGCGACGTCGAACAGGTCATCGGCGGCTGCGTGACACAGTACGGCGAGCAGTCCAACAACATCACCCGGGTCAGCTGGCTGGTGGCCGGGCTGCCGGAGCACGTCGGCGCCATGACCGTGGACTGCCAGTGCGGCAGCGGCCAGCAGGCCAACGGCCTGGTCGCCGGCCTGATCGCGGCGGGCGCGATCGACATCGGCATCGCGTGCGGCATCGAGGCCATGAGCCGGGTCGGACTCGGCGCGAACGCCGGTCCGGACCGCAGCATTCTGCGGCCCGCATCGTGGGACATCGACCTGCCCGACCAATTCACCGCGGCCGAGCGGATCGCCAAGCGGCGCGGCATCACCCGTGAGGACATCGACGAGTTCGGCCTGGCGTCCCAGACCAAGGCCAAGCAGGCGTGGGAGGAAGGCCGCTTCGACCGCGAGATCTCCCCGATCGAGGCCCCGGCGCTCGACGAGAACAAGCAACCGACGTCCGAGCGCGTCACCATCAGCCGCGACCAGGGCCTGCGCGACACCACGCTGTCGGGCCTGAGCTCGCTGAAGCCGGTGCTCGAGGGCGGAATCCACACGGCGGGAACGTCGTCGCAGATCTCCGACGGCGCGGCGGCCGTGCTGTGGATGGACGAGGACAAGGCCAAGGCGCTGGGCCTGCGGCCGCGGGCCCGCATCGTCAGCCAGGCGCTGGTCGGGGCCGAGCCGTACTACCACCTGGACGGCCCGGTGCAGTCGACGGCGAAGGTGCTGGAGAAGGCCGGGATGAAGATGGGCGACATCGACATCACCGAGATCAACGAGGCATTCGCTTCCGTGGTGCTGTCGTGGGCACGGGTGCACGACCCGGACATGGCCAAGGTCAACGTCAACGGCGGGGCCATCGCGCTGGGCCACCCGGTCGGCAGCACCGGAAGCCGGCTGATCACCACCGCGCTGCACGAGCTGGAACGCAGCGACCAGACCACCGCGCTGATCACCATGTGTGCGGGCGGCGCCCTGTCGACCGGCACCATCATCGAGCGCATCTAGCGCTCGGTCGTTTCATTATCTGGTGAGCGTCTCCGACGATAGCCGCATCGCCGCGGCGCAGGCCTACATCGACGCATTGGTCAACCATGACGGTGACGCGGTTCCGTTCGCGCGCGGGTGCACCCGCATCGAGCAGGGAATCAAGAACGGCTTCTCCGGAAATCATCTGCGGCGCAGCCTCAATCGCGGGCTTCAATATCGGTTGCTCGCGGACACGACGCCGCCGGACTACCGCATCGAGGGCGACCGGGTGCACGCGTCGTACCAGGTGCTGACCAAAGCCGCGTTCGGCGGTAGGCGGCTCGCCGCGCACGTCGACGAAACCTTCGTGATTCCGGCCGAAAGCGCAAGCGGGAAAGCCGAAATCCATCACATCAAGGTTCGCTTCCAACCCTTTGTCCAGCGTCAGGGACGTCAAGGAGCTTAAATGCCGAAACCGAAGCCACGTTCACTCAATGCGCCCTGGGTCGGCTTGATCATCAAGTGGATGGCCAAGGGCAACACCTGGATCTACAAGCGCAGCAACGGAAGGCTCGGCAACACCTTCCAGAAGGCTCCGGTCGCGCTGCTCACTACCACCGGCCGCAAGAGCGGTGAACCGCGGGTCAGCCCGCTGCTCTACCTACGCGAGGGAAACCGGGTGATCCTGGTCGCTTCCAAGGGCGGCAGCGACAAACACCCGCAGTGGTACCTCAACCTCAAGGCGAATCCCAAAGTGTCCGTGCAGATCAAGGACGAGGTCCTGCAGCTGCAGGCGCGCGATGCCACCGAGGCGGAACGCGCCGAATACTGGCCGAAGCTGGACGCCATGTATCCGTCGTTCGACGACTACCGGGCCTGGACCGATCGGGTCATCCCGGTCATCATCTGCGACCCCTGAGTTTCCATTTCGCCCAGCCGGGGAATCACCTCGGCACCATGTCCGACCGCCGCTGGATTCGCAACTCGCGGCCGATTGCGCTGCTGCTCAAGTATTTCGCGCGCGCCCATATCTGGGTGTACCGACGAACCAACGGGAGGGTCGGCGCCAAGCTGCTGTGGTTCCCGGCGGCCTTGCTGACCACCACCGGACGCAAGTCGGACGAGCCGCGGACCACCGCGACGCTCTACCTGCGCGACGGGGAGCGGGTGATCCTGCCCGCGTCCTTCGGTGGGCGCGACGAGGATCCGCTGTGGTATCTCAACCTCAAAGAGAATCCCGACGTGCAGGTGCAGATCCGCGCCCGGCGGCTGGACCTGGTCGCCCGCGACGCCACCGACGCTGAGCGGGAACGGTATTGGCCGCGACTGATGCGGATTTACCCGCCCTACCGCAAGTACCGCGAGGCGGCCGACCGGGTCATCCCGCTGGTGGTGTGCGAGCCTCGTTAGGCGCCGTACACCGGCACCGGCCGGCGCGCCTTGGCGAGCAGGTCGGCGACCACGCGCCCCAGTTCCGCGGGGTCCCACTTCGCGCCCTTGTCGATCTCCGGCCCGTGCGCCCAGCCCTCGGCGACCCGGATCTTGCCGCCCTCGACCTCGAACACCTTTCCGGTGACATCGCGCGCCTCGGCGCTGCCCAGCCAAACCACCAGCGGTGAAATGTTTTCCGGAGCCATGGCGTCGAAGTCCTGGTCCTGCGTCGCCATCATCTCGGCGAACACGGTTTCGGTCATGCGGGTGCGGGCCGACGGTGCGATCGCGTTGACGGTGACGCCGTAGCGCCCCATTTCGGCGGCGGCGACCAACGTCATGGCCGCGATGCCGGCCTTGGCGGCGCTGTAGTTGCCCTGTCCGACGCTGCCCTGCAGCCCGGCACCGGAACTGGTGTTGATGATCCGGGCGTCAACGGTTTTGCCCTCCTTGGACAGGCCCCGCCAGTATGACGCGGCGTGGCGCATCGTGGCGAAGTGTCCCTTGAGGTGCACGGCGATGACGGCGTCGAATTCCTCTTCGCTGGTGTTGGCCATCATCCGGTCGCGCACGATGCCGGCGTTGTTCACCAAAACGTCCAGGCCGCCGAAGTTTTCGACGGCGGTTTGGATCAGGCTCGCCGCCTGGTCCCAATCCGCGATGTTGGACCCGTCGGCGATGGCTTCACCACCGGCGGCGACGATTTCGTCGACGACGCTCTGGGCGGCGCTGCCACCGCCGGCCGGCGAACCGTCCAGGCCCACTCCGATGTCGTTGACCACCACACGCGCACCTTCTTCGGCGAAGGCCAGCGCATGCGCGCGACCGATACCGCCGCCCGCTCCGGTGACGATGACGACGCGGCCGTCAACCACTCCCATAGTCCTTCTCTCCTCTACTTGATCGCGCTCGCGTTCGTGGTGGCCAGATAGTGCGGCGGCTCGCCGCCACCGTGCACCTCCAACGAGGCCCCGCTGATGTAGGACGCTACGTCGGAGGCCAGAAACGCTGCGGCCCAACCGATATCGGCGGGCTCGGCCAGCCGGCCGAGTGGCACATTCTTCGAGATCGCGGCGATGGAGTCGGCATCGCCGTAGAACAGTTCGGATTGCTCGGTCTCCACCATGCCCACGACGCAGGCGTTCACCCGGACCTTCGGGCCCCACTCCACCGCCAGGGTCTGCGTCAGGCTTTCCAGGCCGGCCTTGGCGGCGCCGTAGGCGCCCGTCCCCGGGGACGGGCGGCGGCCGCTGAGGCTGCAGATGTTGATGATCGACCCGCCCTGCTGCTGGGTTTGCATATGGTCGTTCGCGTGCTGCGAAACCGACAGCGCACCAATCAAATTGAGTTCGATGATCTTGCGGTTGAACTTGGCGCTGGCCTCCGCGGTCATCACGTAGGGGGATCCCCCGGCGTTGTTGACAACGACGTCGAGCCGCCCGTGCCGGTCCACGATGGTGTCGATCAATCCCTTGACGGCGTCGTCGTCGCGAACGTCGCACGAATGGAATTCGTAGGGCAATCCCTCGACCGCCCGTCGCGCGCAGGTGACGACGGTGGCGCCCTGCTTGGCGAAAACGGAGCTGATGCCGGCACCCACCCCGCGGACTCCGCCGGTGACGAGAACCACCCGCCCGGCCAGCCCCAAGTTGATGGCTTCAAATGGGGGGCATGCTTCGGCGCGAGTCACTGTGCTAGCGTACCAAGCAAGTGCTTGCTTAGGTAGTTACCCCCACAAGGAAGTGGCACCTTGCCCATCACATCCACAACCACCGAGCCGGGCATCGTCGCGGTCACCGTCGACTTCCCGCCCGTCAACGCCATCCCATCGCGCGGCTGGTTCGAGCTTGCCGACACCATCACCGCGGCCGGCCGAGATCTCAACACCCACGTGGTGATCCTGCGCGCCGAGGGCCGCGGCTTCAACGCCGGGGTCGACATCAAGGAGATGCAGCGCACCGAGGGATTCACCGCGCTGATCGACGCCAACCGCGGCTGCTTCGCCGCGTTCCGCGCGGTCTACGAGTGCGCGGTGCCCGTCGTCGCCGCCGTCAACGGGTTCTGCGTCGGCGGCGGCATCGGGCTGGTCGGCAACTCCGACGTCATCGTGGCCTCCGACGACGCCACCTTCGGGCTGCCGGAGGTGGAACGCGGCGCGCTCGGCGCGGCGACCCACCTGTCGCGACTGGTTCCGCAGCACATGATGCGGCGGCTGTTCTTCACCGCGGCCACCGTCGACGCCGCCACCCTGCACCACTTCGGTTCGGTGCACGAGGTGGTGCCGCGCGGCGAACTCGACGAGGCCGCCCTGCGGGTGGCGCGCGACATCGCCGCCAAGGACACCCGCGTCATCCGTGCGGCCAAGGAAGCGCTGAACCTGATCGACGTGCAACGAGTCAACTCGAGTTACCGCATGGAGCAAGGCTTTACGTTCGAGCTCAACCTCGCCGGGGTTTCCGACGAGCACCGTGACGCGTTCGCCGGTACCGAGAAGGGCAAGAAGTAGTGGGCGACAAGAGAACCACACTCGACGAGGCCGTCGCGCAATTGCGCAGCGGCATGACCATCGGTATCGGCGGCTGGGGATCGCGGCGCAAGCCGATGGCGTTCGTGCGCGCGCTGCTGCGCACCGACATCACCGACCTGACGGTGGTGACCTATGGCGGGCCGGACCTGGGCCTGCTGTGCTCGGCCGGCAAGGTCAAGCGCGTCTACTACGGATTCGTCTCGCTGGACTCCCCGCCCTTCTACGACCCCTGGTTCGCCAAGGCCCGCGCCAACGGCGCGATCGAGGCCCGGGAGATGGACGAGGGCATGCTGCGCTGCGGACTGCAGGCCGCCGCGCAGCGCCTGCCGTTCCTGCCGATCCGCGCCGGGCTGGGCAGCTCGGTGCCGGACTTCTGGGAGGGCGAGCTGCAGACGGTGACCAGCCCGTATCCGGCACCCGGCGGTGGGCACGAGACCCTGATCGCGATGCCGGCGCTGCGCCTGGATGCCGCGTTCGCGCACCTCAATCTCGGTGACGCGCAGGGCAATGCGGCCTACACCGGGATCGACCCGTACTTCGACGACCTGTTCCTGATGGCCGCCGAGAAGCGTTTCCTGTCGGTGGAACGCGTCGTGTCCACCCAGGAATTGGTCAAGGCGGTACCCCCGCAGGCGCTGCTGGTGAACCGCATGATGGTCGACGGCGTGGTCGAGGCGCCGGGCGGCGCCCACTTCACCACCGCCGCACCGGATTACGGCCGCGACGAGAAGTTCCAGCGGCACTACGCCGAGGCGGCCTCGACGGACGAGGGCTGGCGGCAGTTCGTGCAGACCTTCCTGTCGGGCAGCGAAGAGGACTATCAGGCGGCCGTGCGCGCTTTCAAAGAGGAGGCCTCGTCATGAGCGGCGTTGTGATCACTCGTCCCGAGATCTGCGCGGTGGCCTGCGCCGAATTGTTCCGGGATGCCGGCGAGATCATGGTCAGCCCGATGACCAACATGGCCTCGGTCGGAGCCCGGCTGGCCCGGTTGACCTTTTCACCGGACATCCTGCTGACCGACGGCGAGGCGCAGCTGCTGGCCGAGACCCCGGCCCTGGGCGCGTCCGCTCCCGTCGAGGGCTGGATGCCGTTCGGCCGGGTGTTCGAAACCCTGGCCTGGGGCCGACGGCACGTGGTGATGGGCGCCAATCAGGTCGACCGCTTTGGCAATCAGAACATCTCGGCGTTCGGCCCGCTGCAGCAGCCCAAGCGCCAGATGTTCGGTGTCCGGGGTGCGCCCGGCAATGCCATCAACCACGCGACCAGCTACTGGGTGGGCAACCACTCCAAGCGGGTGTTCTGCGAGAAGGTCGACATCGTCTGCGGAATCGGTTGGGACAACGTCGACGCCGACAACCCGGCGTTCCGCTTCGCGAACACGTATCGGGTGGTGTCCAACCTCGGTGTCTTCGACTTCGGCGGGCCGGATCGAACCATGCGGGCGGTGTCCCTGCATCCCGGCGTCACGGCCGCCGAGGTCGCCGAGAACACCTCGTTCGAGGTGCACAGCCTGGACGGCGCCGCGGAGACCAGGCTGCCGACCGACGACGAGCTGCGCCTGATCCGCGAGGTCATCGATCCGAAGGCGCTGCGCGACAGAGAGATCCGTTGATGAAGCTGCGCACGCCGCTGACCGAGCTGGTCGGTGTCGAGCACCCGGTGGTCCAGACCGGGATGGGCTGGGTGGCCGGTGCCCGGCTGGTGTCCGCAACTGCCAACGCCGGCGGGCTGGGCATCCTGGCCTCGGCCACCATGACGCTCGACGAATTGGCCACCGCCATCGCGAAGGTCAAGGCGGCCACCGACAAGCCGTTCGGCGTGAACATCCGCGCCGACGCCGCCGACGCCGGCGACCGCGTCGATTTGATGGTCCGCGAGGGCGTCAAGGTGGCGTCGTTCGCCCTGGCGCCCAAGCAGGAACTCATCGCCCGGCTGAAAGATGCCGGTGCCGTGGTGATTCCGTCGATCGGCGCGGCCAAGCACGCCCGCAAGGTGGCGAGCTGGGGCGCCGACGCGATGATCGTGCAGGGTGGCGAGGGCGGCGGCCACACCGGGCCGGTCGCCACCACCTTGCTGCTGCCCTCGGTGCTGGATGCCGTGCAGGGCAGCGGGATTCCGGTGATCGCGGCCGGTGGATTCTTCGACGGGCGCGGCCTCGCGGCCGCGCTGAGCTACGGCGCCGCCGGCGTCGCGATGGGCACCCGCTTCCTGCTGACCTCGGATTCGACCGTGCCCGATGCGGTGAAGCGCCGTTACCTGGAGTCGGCGCTGGACGGCACGGTCGTGACGACGCGCGTTGACGGCATGCCGCACCGGGTGCTGCGCACCGGCCTGGTCGAGAAGCTGGAAAACGGCACGCCGATCAGGGGTCTGACCGCCGCGGTGCGCAACGCCGCCAAGTTCAAGCACATGTCGCAGATGACGTGGCGGTCGATGATCAGCGACGGCCTGGCGATGCGCCACGGCAAGGAGCTGACCTGGTCGCAGGTGGTGATGGCGGCCAACACCCCGATGCTGTTGAAAGCCGGTTTGGTGGACGGGAACACCGAGGCCGGCGTGCTGGCTTCCGGACAGGTGGCCGGGATTCTCGAGGACCTGCCGTCGTGCGCCGAACTGATCGAATCGATCGTGTGCGACGCGGTCAAACACCTGCAGGCGGCATCCGGGCTGGTGGAGGGTCCGTAACCGGCCGGCGCGCAGCGATTGAAGCCTATAGCTAAAGTTATGCGCTATTAAGCTATAGTCTTCATATGGTCCGGATGAAGCAATATTCTTCACCGCGCGCGACCCTCATCGGCGACGTCGTCGGCTCCCGCCGCGCCACCGACCGCTCGAAGCTGCACCGGGCCCTGGCGAACGCCTTGCGGCATATCGCCGTCGGCGCCATCGACCCGCCGGCGTTCACCGTCGGTGACGAGTTTCAGGGCAGCTACCCGACCGTGGGTGCGGCGATCGATGCCGCGCTGTCGCTGCGGCTGGCCGTCGGCCCCGACGTCGACGTCCGGTTCGGCATCGGCTGGGGCGCGGTCACCGTCCTGGATGCCGACGCGGGAATCCAGGACGGGCCGGGCTGGTGGAGCGCGCGAGAGGCCATCCAGCAGACTGCGGCGGCTCAGCGGCAGCCGGGCTTCCAGCTGGTGCGCACGACCTTCCGGGCGGACGGTGACACACGCGATGACGTCGCCGCGGTCAACGCGGCCCTGATTTGTCGGGACCATCTGCTTGGATCGCTCGATGAGAGGTCGTTGCGGATTGTGACGGGGTTGATGACAGGCCGGACCAAAAAGGAGCTCGCCGCCGACGAGGCCATCAGCCCGTCGGCGGTGTCCCAGCGCGCCAGTCGCGACGGCTTGGATCTGGTTGTCCTTGCCAGCCAATATCTTCGGAGCCTGCCGTGAGCGCCATCGCGGTCTTTCTCATCGCACTGGGAGTCGCCGACCTCTGCCGGCGGGCGACCCGCGCGGTCTGGCCGCCGCTGTTGATCGGGCCGGTGGTATTGGCGGCGTGTGCGGCGCTGGGGGCTCTGTGGCATGCCGGCGACATCGCATTGCTGGTGTTGGCCGCCGCGGCGGTCATCGCCTGGGAATGGCTGTGCGGGCGAAGCGAGCGCAGCGGCACCGGGCAAGGCGCACCGTTGGCCGTCTTCGGCTCCGCGCTGGCGCTGCTGGCCGTGTCGTCCGGCTGGTCCTCGCCGGCCGACGGCGCCGTCGCGCGGTGGTCGGCCTGGGTTCACCTGCCGCTCGACCACGTCGCGCCCACCCGGCTGCTGATGCTCATCGGAGTGGTCCTGGTCCAGTTCGCCACCGCAAATCAGTTGGTGCGCTTGGTACTTGGCTCGGTGGGCGCGGTGCGCCCGGCCGGTGAGCCGCAACCGTCGGACCGGCTCAAGGGCGGCAGGCTGTTGGGACCGATGGAGCGCCTGCTGATCCTGAGCCTCGGTGTCGGCGGACAGGTGGCCGCGGCCAGCGCCGTGGTCGCCGCCAAGGGCATCATCCGGTTTCCCGAATTGAACGCTCAAACCAACCGTAACGGCGGCGTCGGCATCGACGAGGTGACCGAGTACTTCCTGGTCGGCAGCTTCACGAGCTGGCTGCTCGCCCTGGGCAGCATCGGGCTGGTGGTGGCAACCCCCTAGCGGCGCAACGAGTTACAGGCGCTCGATGATCGTGACGTTGGCCGTGCCGCCGCCCTCGCACATCGTCTGCAGGCCGTAGCGCCCGCCGATGCGCTCCAGCTCGTTGAGCATGGTGGTGAACAGCTTGGCGCCAGTGGCGCCCAGCGGGTGACCGAGCGCGATCGCGCCGCCGTTGGGATTGACCTTCTCCGGGTCGGCCTTGATTTCCTTGAGCCAGGCCAAGACCACCGGCGCGAAGGCCTCGTTGATCTCCACGGTGTCGATGTCGTCGATGGACAGCCCGGCCTTGTCCAGCGCATAACGGGTCGCCGGGATGGGTCCGGTCAGCATGAAGACCGGGTCGGCGGCGCGCGCGCTGATGTGGTGGATACGCGCCCGCGGCGTCAAATTGTGCTCCTTGACGGCCTTTTCGGACGCCAGCAGCACCGCACTGGCACCGTCGGAGATCTGACTGGCCATGGCCGCCGTCAGCCGGCCCCCTTCGACCAGCGGCTTGAGGCCGGCCATCTTCTCCAGCGACGACTCACGCGGACCCTCGTCGACCCGGAACGGCCCGGATTCCGTTTCGACGGTGATGATCTCGTTGTCGAAGTGGCCGCCGCGGATGGCCGCGAACGCGCGCTCGTGACTGGTGAGCGCGTAGCGCTCCATCTCCTCGCGAGACAGGTTCCACTTCTCGGCGATCAGCTCCGAACCGCGGAACTGCGAGATCTCCTGGTCGCCGTAGCGATGCAGCCACTGCTTGGACTCGTTGGTGGGCGAGGTGAATCCGAACTGCTCGCCCACCGTCATGGCCGACGAGATCGGGATCTGGCTCATGTTCTGCACGCCGCCGGCGACGATCAGGTCGGCCGTGCCAGACAGAACCGCCTGCGCCCCAAAGGAAATGGCCTGCTGACTGGAACCGCACTGCCGGTCGACGGTGACGCCGGGAACCTCTTCGGGATAACCGGCGGCCAGCCACGAGAGCCGGGCGATGTTGCCGGCCTGCGCGCCGATGGCATCGACACAGCCGGCGATCACGTCGTCAACGGCGGCGGGATCGACGTCGACCCGGTCAAGCAGTCCGCGCCAGCCCAGGGCACCCAGATCCACCGGGTGAACCCCGGCCAGCGATCCGCCGCGCTTGCCGACCGCGGTACGCACAGCGTCGATGACGTACGCCTCAGTCATTGTGTCGCTCCTCCTCATCGCTTCGCTGTGCATCGTCGCCGACACGTGGCATTTCAGACTCCTTCTTCGATCTTCTTCGATTCCGCAGTGATTCCGCCAAGAACGATGGCGAGGTATTGCCGGCCGACCTGCTCCGCGGAGAGCGGCCCGCCCGGTTGATACCAGCGCACCGACACCCACGTGGTGTCCCGGATGAAGCGGTAGATCAGGTCGACGTCGAGGTCGGGCCGGAAACAGCCCTCCTCCACGCCCTGATTGAGCAACTCGAGCCACATTTTGCGTTGCTGCCGGTTCATGTCCTCGATGTAGGAGAACCGGGGCTGGGACAGCAGCCGCTGGGCCTCATCCTGGTAGATGACGACCTGCGCGTGCCGGTGCTCGATCGCCTCGAACGACACCATGAACAATCCCTTGAGCCGCTCCAGCGGATTGGCCTCGCTGTCCACGATCTCGCGGTAGCGCGCGAACAACCAATCCAGGAAACTGCGCAGGAGCTCGTCGACCATCTCCTCCTTCGAGGAGAAGTGGTGATACAGGCTGCCGGACAGGATGCCGGCGCTGTCGGCGATGTCGCGCACGGTGGTGGCACGCAATCCACGCTCGGCGAACATGGTCGCGGCAAGCTCCAGTAGCTCGTCTCGCCGGCTGTTGGCCTGACCGGGCACTCGGTCCACCCGATCAGAGTATCAACCAAGCGCTTGCTTGGCTACCGAGGTGTGGTTTCCCGCCCCCGGGGGCCGCCGCAAGCGTCAGCGCAACGAGACCACCGGCGGGCTCTGCGACTCGTCGGCGTTGCCGGACACGAACGCGTTCACCACGCTCGTCTTGGTGCCGCCCGATCGGGTCTGGGCGGTCAGCGGGAAGTTGACCGACCCGGAGAAGGACGCCTCGAGCCGGAACGGGTCGAACAGATTGATCTTGAGGCCACTGATGTCCGGCTTGCCCCACGCCGCGGTCCCGTCCACCAGGTCGTAGTCGAAGGCGTGCTGGGGACAGTCAGTCGGCCGCAGCTGGGTGGAGTTCGCGCAATTCCCCAGCGCCGCCGAGATCGCGGAACTGGTCGCCGCCACCCCCTGGTCGCTCAGCTTGAACTCCAGATCGTTGAAGTACGCGCCCGCCGTCGTCAGATTGTCAAGCAGGAAAGGCTTTTTCGGGTTGACGGCCAGATTCGGGTTGCTGCTGGCGACGTCCAGCCAACCCGGAAAGACGTAGACCGGTGCGGTGCCGACGGGCTTGCCGAAGAACGTCGCGGTTTTCACGGCGGCCTGTTCGATGCCCGCGTTGAGCGTGTCCACCTTGATCGCGGCGTGGTCGAGCTTCCAGTCGTTGCCGGCCTTCTTGATCGACATGGTCACGTCCGAGGTGTTGTCGCCGAATTTCGCCGACACGTGCACCTGCCCGAAACCGAAGCCGCGCGCGGAATTGTCGTCGAGGATCTTGATGTCGGTGATCGGCCACCGCGCGATCTGCCGTTTGAGGACGTCGTCGGTCAGGAATTCTTTGGACGCCGGCTGGTCGGTGCTGTACGTGAGCGCGGCCTGCGCGTCCCCGCGGGCGAGCGCTTCCAGGTAGCCCTTCGCGGCATCCCCGGCGCTGCCCGATCCGCCGCCACTGCTGACGGCGATCACGGCGATGACGATCACGACAAGCACGGCGGCGGCCACGCTCAGCCCGATGATCAACGGCTTGCGGTTGCGTTGACCGGGCCCACCGTGCGGGCCGTTGAAGTGGGCGACGGTGACCGGCGGCGGCGACGACCACGGCCCGTATGCGGGCTGTTCGAAAGGCGTCGCCGGGCCGCCTTGGCCCCACTGCTCCGGCCAGCCCGCGCCCGATTGCCAGGGGGCGCCGGGCGGCTGGCCGGGTGTGCTTGCGGGAGTCGGGTTCTCACCCCACGGCCGGTGACCCGGTCCTTCGCTCACAGCGCCCTCCCACCTGCATCAACCGCGTTGGTCGACAATTGTAAACACGTCGCGGCGTCGCGCTAGTCAGCGAGACCGCAGCTCACGGGTGCTGGCTGGACACCGAGATGACCTCGCCGGTGAGGTAGCTGGAGTAGTCGCTGGCGAGGAACGCGATGGTGGCCGCCACCTCCCATGGCTCGGCGGCCCGCCCGAAGGCCTCGCCGGCCGACAGCCGGTCGAGCAACTCCGACGACGACGTCTTCTCCAGGAACTTGTGCCGCGCGATGCTCGGCGACACCGCATTGATCCGCACGTCGTATTCGGCGGCTTCGATTGCGCTGCAACGGGTCAGCGCCATCACCCCGGCCTTGGCCGCGGCGTAGTGCGACTGCGAGTGCTGCGCGCGCCAGCCGAGGACACTGGCGTTGTTGACGATCACCCCGCCGTGCGGTGCATCGCGGAAGTAGCGCAGCGCCGCGCGGGTGGCGCGAAACACCGACGTGAGGGTGACGTCCAGCACGCGGTCCCATTCCTCGTCGGTCATGTCGACCACCGGGGTCTGCCCGCCCAACCCGGCGTTGTTCACCAGGACGTCGATGCGTCCCATCCGCGCGGTGGCCGAGGCGAACAGCGCATCGATCTGCGCGGTCGACGTCACGTCGCACAACACGCTTTCCACCCTGCCCTGTCCAAGTGCCGTGAGCTCGTCGGCGGTCTCCCCCAGCCGGCGTTCGTGGTGATCCGAGATCACCACGTCGGCGCCCTCGGCCAGCGCCCGTCGCGCCGTCGACGCGCCGATGCCGGTGCCCGCGGCCGCGGTCACGACCACCACCTTGCCCTGCAGAAGCCCGTGTCCGGCAATCTCTTTCGGAGCTTCGGACAGACTCATCCTTTGACCTCTCGGGGTAGGCCGAGCACCCGCTCGGCGATGATGTTGCGCTGGATCTCATTGGATCCGCCATAGATGGTGTCGGCGCGGGTGAACAGGAACAGCCGCTGCCATTCGTCGAACTCGCCGTCTGTGAGCGTGAGTCCCGGCTTGCCGATGACGTCCATGGCCAGCTCGCCCAGATCGCGATGCCAGTTGGCCCACAACAACTTCGACACGTTGTCCTGGCCGGGCTGCTCGACGTCCATGGTGGCAAGCGCGTAGCTGCGCATCGCCCGCAACCCGGTCCAGGCCCGGGTCAGCCGCTCGCGGATGAACGGGTCGTCGGCGGCACCGGTGCGCCGGGCAAGCTCGGCCAGGTTGGAAAGCTCACGGGCGTACTGGATCTGCTGTCCCAGCGTCGACACGCCGCGCTCGAAAGTCAACGTCCCCATCGCGACCCGCCAGCCGTCGCCGGGCTCGCCGACCACCAGGTGAGCCTCGGTGCGGGCGTCGTCGAAGAACACCTCGTTGAATTCCGAGTCGCCGGTCAGCTGGATGATCGGGCGGACTTCCACGCCCGGCTGATCCAGCGGCACCAGCAGATACGACAGCCCGGCGTGGCGCTTGGAGCCCTTCTCGGTGCGCGCGACCACGAAGCACCACTGCGCCCAGTGCGCCAGCGACGTCCACACCTTCTGGCCGTTGATCACCCACTCGTCGCCGTCGAGTTCGGCGGTGGTCGCCACGTTGGCCAGGTCACTGCCGGCGCCGGGCTCCGAATAGCCCTGGCACCACAGCTCGGTGACGTCGAGGATGCGCGGCAGGAAGCGCTGCTGCTGCTCGGGTGTCCCGAAGGCGATCAGCGTGGGGCCGAGCAGCTCCTCGCCGAAGTGGTTGACCTTGTCCGGGGCGTCAGCCTTGGCGTACTCCTCGTAGAACGCCACCCGGTGCGCGGTGGACAGGCCGCGACCGCCGTGCTCGACCGGCCAGCCCAGGCAAGTCAGCCCGGCTTCGGCCAGATGCTGGTTCCACGCCCGGCGCTCCTCAAACGCCTCGTGCTCGCGTCCGGGCCCACCGAGGCCCTTGAGAGCTGCGAATTCGCCGACCAGATTGTCGGCGAGCCACTGACGGACCTCGGCCCGGAACTCCTCGACGTCCTGCATGCCCTGTAGGCTAACCTACCAAGCACTTGCTTTGTTAGGCCGTCGGCGACTGCGCTTCGCGGACGGAACTTTGTAGGAGCATTCGATGACCAACGATCCGCGCACGGTGCCCGCGGCGCTGGATCGTTTCGCGGGCCAGCTCGCCGATCACGACGCGTTGATCACCGACGAACGGTCCTTCACCGCGGCCACGCTGCGCGACGAAGTGCACCGGGCCGCCGCCGCCCTGATCGACCTCGGCGTGCGGGCGGGCGACCGGGTGGCGGTCTGGTCGCCGAACACTTGGCATTGGGTGGTGGCCTGCCTGGCGATCCACCACGCCGGGGCGGCCATGGTGCCACTGAACACCCGCTACACCGCCGCCGAGGCCAGCGACATCCTGGCCCGCACCGGCGCGCCCGTGCTGTTCGGGATGGGCCGATTCCTGGGCAACGATCGCATCGCCGACCTGGACCGCGCGGCGCTGCCCGCGCTGCGGCACGTCGTGCGGATACCGATCGACGCAGACGACGGAACCTGGGACGAATTCGTCGCGCGCGGCAGCGACCTCGACGCGGTTGCCGCTCGCGCGTCCGCCGTCGTACCCGACGACGTCAGTGACATCCTCTTCACGTCCGGTACCACCGGCCGCAGCAAAGGCGTGCTGTGCGCGCACCGGCAGTCGCTGTCGGCCTCGGCGGCCTGGGCGGCCAACGGCAAGATCACCAGCGACGACCGCTACCTGTGCATCAACCCGTTCTTTCACAACTTCGGTTACAAGGCCGGCATCCTGGCCTGCCTGCAGACCGGCGCGACGCTGATCCCGCATCTGACCTTCGATCCGCTGCGCGCATTGCAAGCCATTGAGCAACACCGCATCACGGTGCTGCCGGGGCCGCCCACCATCTACCAGACGCTGCTGGACCACCCGGCGCGCGGCGACTACGACCTGAGCTCACTGCGGTTCGCGGTGACCGGCGCCGCGACCGTGCCGGTTGTGCTCGTCGAGCGCATGCAATCCGAACTCGACATCGACATCGTGCTGACCGCCTACGGGCTGACCGAGGCCAACGGCATGGGCACCATGTGCCGCGCCGACGACGACGCCGTCACCGTGGCCACCACCTGCGGACGGCCCTTCGCCGACTTCGAACTGCGCATCGACGCCAACTCACCCGGGGCATCGGGCGAGGTGTTGCTGCGCGGGCCGAACGTGATGCTGGGCTACCTCGAAGACCCGGAGGCCACCGCGGCCGCCATCGACGCCGACGGGTGGCTGCACACCGGTGACATCGGCGCCGTCGACGCCGCCGGCAATCTGCGGATCACCGACCGGCTGAAAGACATGTACATCTGCGGTGGATTCAATGTGTACCCCGCCGAGGTCGAGCAGGTGCTGGCGCGCATGGACGGTGTGGCCGACGCCGCCGTGATCGGGGTTCCCGATGAGCGGCTCGGCGAAGTGGGCCGGGCGTACCTGGTGACCCGGCCCGGCGCCCAACTCGACGAACAATCCGTGATCGCTTACACCCGTGAACATCTGGCGAACTTCAAGGCACCGCGGTCGGTGCGGTTCGTCGACGCGTTGCCGCGCAATGCGGGCGGCAAGGTGGTCAAACCACAACTGCGAGAGCAGGACTAATGGATCTGGAACTCGATGAAGACACCGTGGCCTTTCAGGCGGAGGTGCGGGAATTCTTGTCGGCCAACGCCGATTCGATCCCGACGAAGTCATACGACAACGCCGAAGGCTTCGACCAGCACCGGCATTGGGACCGCGTGCTGTTCGACGCCGGGCTCTCGGTGATCAACTGGCCGAAGAAGTACGGGGGCCGTGACGCGCCGCTGCTGCACTGGGTGGTGTTCGAGGAGGAGTACTTCCGGGCCGGCGCGCCGGGCCGGGCCAGCGCCAACGGCACCTCGATGCTGGCGCCGACGCTGTTCGCGCACGGCACCGAGGAACAGCGGATGCGCATTCTGCCGAAAATGGCGAGCGGCGAGGAGATTTGGGCCCAGGCGTGGTCGGAACCCGAGTCCGGCAGCGACCTGGCGTCGTTGCGGTCCACCGCCACCCA
Organism: Mycobacterium colombiense; assembly: GCF_001672755.1. Classification (GTDB taxonomy): domain Bacteria; phylum Actinomycetota; class Actinomycetes; order Mycobacteriales; family Mycobacteriaceae; genus Mycobacterium; species Mycobacterium colombiense_C. The sequence goes on from NZ_LZKI01000073.1 coordinate 185,301, forward strand.
GACCGACGGCGGCTGGCTGCTCAACGGGCAGAAGATCTGGAGCTCGCGGGCACCGTTCGCCGAGCGCGGTTTTGGGCTGTTCCGCTCCGACCCCGGCGCCGAGCGGCACAACGGGCTGACCTACTTCATGTTCGACCTGAAGGCCGAGGGCGTCACGGTGCGGCCCATCGTCCAGCTGGGCGGCGACACCGGGTTCGGCGAGATCTTCCTCGACGACGTGTTCGTGCCCGACGAGGACGTGATCGGCACCCCGCACGAGGGCTGGCGCGCGGCCATGAGCACCTCAAGCAACGAGCGCGGCATGTCCCTGCGCAGCCCGGCCCGCTTCCTGGCCACCGCCGAGCGGCTGGTGCAGCTGTGGAAGGAGATTGGCTCACCCGACGCGTTCGCCGACCGGGTCGCCGACGGCTGGATCAAGGCGCAGGCCTACCGGCTGCAGACCTTCGGCACGGTGACCCGGCTGGCCCTCGGCGGCGAGCTGGGCGCCGAATCGTCGGTGACCAAGGTGTTCTGGTCTGACCTCGACGTCGAACTGCACCAGACCGCGCTCGACCTGCTCGCCGCCGACGGCGAGCTCACCAGCCGGTGGACCGAGGGCCTGCTGTTCGCGTTGGGCGGCCCGATCTACGCCGGCACCAACGAGATTCAGCGCAACATCATCTCCGAGCGGTTGCTGGGCCTGCCGCGCGAGAAGTCCGGGGGCAAGAAGTGAAATTTGCGCTAGACGAACAGCAGCGCGACTTCGCGGCCAGCATCGACGCCGCGCTCGGCGCGGCGGATCTGCCCGGCGCGGTGCGCGCGTGGTCCGCGGGGGATACCGCACCGGGCCGCAAGGTGTGGGAGCAGCTGGCCAACCTCGGCGTCACCGCCCTGGCCGTGCCGGAGAAATTCGACGGCATCGAGGCCGATCCGGTCGACCTCGTCGTCGCCATCGAGCGCCTCGGCCGTTGGTGCGTGCCGGGACCGGTGGCCGAATCCATCGCCGTGGCACCGGTATTGCTCGCCTCTGACGATCACGCCGAGCGCTGCGCCGGATTGGCATCCGGTGAGCTGATCGCCACCGTCGCTCTGCCGCCGCAGACGCCACGCGCCGTCGACGCCGACGTCGCCGGCCTGGTGCTGCTGGCCGGCGAGGACGGCGTCACCGAGGCCACGCCGGGTGAGGTCCACGAGTCCGTCGACCCCAGCCGGAGGCTCTCCGACGTGACCGCGACCGGCGCGGCGTGGCAGGCAGACGTCAAGCGCGCCTACGAATTCGGTGCACTGGCCACCGCGGCCCAGCTGGTCGGTGCGGCCGAGGCGCTGCGTGACGGCGCGGTCGACTACGCGAAGCAACGCACCCAGTTCGGCCGGGTGATCGGCTCGTATCAGGCGATCAAGCACAAGCTCGCCGACGTGCACATCGCGATCGAACTGGCCCAGCCGCTGGTCTACGGCGCGGCGCTGACGATGGACCCGCGCGATGTCAGCGCGGCCAAAGCGGCCGCGTCCGAGGCGGGGCTGTTGGCGGCGCGGTCGGCGTTGCAGACCCACGGCGCAATCGGTTTCACCCAGGAACACGACCTGTCGCTGTTGCTGCTGCGCGTGCAGGCGTTGCGGTCGTCCTGGGGGACGCCAGAGGGACATCGGCGGCGAGTGTTGGAGGCGCTATGAGTGAAGAACGCGAGCTGCTCCGGGAGACCGTCGCCGCCCTGGTGGCCAAGCACGCCGGCCCGGCGGCCGTGCGCGCGGCCATGGACTCCGACCGCGGCTACGACGAATCACTGTGGCAGCTGCTGTGCGAGCAGGTCGGCGCCGCGGCGCTGGTGATACCCGAGGAGTTGGGCGGTGCGGGCGGCGAATTGGCCGACGCCGCAGCCGTTCTGCAGGAGCTCGGCCGCGCCCTGGTGCCCTCGCCGCTGCTGGGCACCACGCTGGCGGAGCTGGCGCTGTTGAGCGCGACCGAGCCGGACGCCGCGACGCTGGAAGCCCTCGCCGAGGGCACCTCGATCGGTGCCCTGGTGCTCGATGCCGACTACGTGGTGAACGGCGATGTCGCGGACGTCGTGGTCGCCGTCGAGGACGGCACGGTGAGCAGGTGGACGCGATTCGGTGCGGAGCCCGTCACCACCATGGACCCCACCCGGCGCCTGGCGCGACTGACAGCCGAGGAGACCGAGTCGATCGGCACCGACCCGGGGCTGGCGGACCAGGCGGCCGTCCTGGTGGCCGCCGAGCAGGTCGGCGCCGCCGAGCGCTGTTTGGAACTGACCGTCGAATACGCCAAGGACCGAGTGCAATTCGGCCGGCCGATCGGCAGCTTCCAGGCCCTCAAGCATCGGATGGCCGACCTGTACGTCACCGTCGCCGCCGCGAAGGCCGTCGTCGCCGACGCGTGCGATGACCCCACTCCCACCAACGCCGCCGCCGCCCGCCTGGCCGCCACCGAGGCGCTGAACACGGTGGCCGCCGAGGGCATCCAGCTGCACGGCGGCATCGCGATCACCTGGGAGCACGACATGCACCTGTACTTCAAGCGTGCCCACGGCAGCGCGCACCTGCTGGATTCGTCGCAGGAATTGCTTAGGCGACTGGAATCCGAGGTACTCAAGACGCCGTGACCGACCGTGTCTCGTTGCGCGCCGGCATCCCTCCGTTTTATGTGATGGATGTCTGGCTGGCGGCCGCGGAACGCCAGCGCAGCCACGGCGACCTGGTCAACCTGTCGGCGGGCCAGCCCAGCGTGGGAGCGCCCGAGCCGGTGCGCGCGGCCGCGGCGGCCGCCGTGCATTCCAACGAGCTCGGTTACTCGGTGTCGTTGGGCACCCCCGAGCTGCGCGCCGCGATCGCCGCGGATTATCAGCGCCAGCACGGGCTCGACGTCGAACCGGACGCGGTGGTGATCACCACGGGCTCCTCGGGCGGCTTCCTGCTCACCTTCCTGGCGTGCTTCGACGTCGGTGACCGGGTTGCGCTGGCCAGCCCCGGCTACCCGTGCTACCGAAACATTCTGTCCGCGTTGGGCTGCGAGGTGGTGGAGATCCCCTGCGGCCCCCAGACGCGTTTCCAGCCGACCGCGCAGATGCTCGCCGAGCTCGACCCGCCGGTGCGGGGGGTCATCGTGGCGAGCCCGGCCAATCCGACGGGCACGGTCATCGAGCCGGCGGAGCTGGCCGCCATCGCGTCCTGGTGCGACGCCACCGGAGCGCGGCTGATCAGCGATGAGGTCTACCACGGCCTGGTCTACGAAGGGGCACCGCAGACCAGCTGCGCGTGGCAGACATCGCGAAATGCTGTGGTGGTCAACAGTTTTTCCAAGTACTACGCGATGACGGGCTGGCGGCTGGGCTGGCTGCTGGTGCCGCCCGAGCTGCGCCGCGCGGCGGATTGCCTCACCGGAAACTTCACCATCTGCCCGCCCGTGCTGTCCCAACTCGCCGCGGTGGCGGCCTTCACCCCGGAGGCCACCGCCGAAGCCGACGGCCACCTGCATCACTACGCGACCAATCGCTCGCTGGTGCTCGACGGGCTGCGCAGCATCGGCATCGAACGCCTGGCCCCGACCGACGGCGCCTTCTACGTGTACGCCGACGTCTCGGAATTCACCGACAACTCGATGGAGTTCTGTTCGAAGTTGTTGGTAGACACCGGCGTTGCGATCGCGCCGGGCATCGACTTCGACACGGCGCGCGGGAATTCGTACGTGCGGCTGTCCTTCGCGGGGCCGACGAAGGACATCGAGGAAGCGGTGCGGCGGCTCGGTCCCTGGCTCGGGGCCCGCTAGCGGAAGACGTCCGGCCGCCTACGCGTCGAGCACCTGGGCGATGCGCGCCTCGAGCGCACCGGGGTCGTCGATGGCCGCCACGTCGATGCCGAACCGCTCAGCGAGCACCTCGACGACCGCCGCCGCGTCGTCCAGACGGACCTTCTCGCTGCCGTCGGCGCGGTGGATGGTCAGGTTCCGCCCGGCCAGGTTGTAGCGCGCGTCGGCGGTGGTCCGCGCGATCATCAGACCGGTGACGAAGATCGACGACGGGTGCGTGGACACGTACCAGCTGCCCACCCGCAGATCGACCTGCGGCACGGTCTGCGTGCCGAACACGTAGAGCGGTTGCCACTCGTCCCGGACCAGGGCTTGCAGGACCAGGCCGTCGCCGCGGTCGTTGAGCCGGTACGGCTCGTGCGTGGTCTGCTGCGCGTTACCGGTCTGCAAGCGAATGGGTGAGGTCAGGGTCTGGCCACCGAACCCGACGTCGACCAGGAACGAACCCTGCGATCCCGGGAACGTCACCGCCAGCACCGTATGCGTCTGGGCGCCCAGGGGCGTGTCGTGCGGCAGCATCCAGACCACCCGGCCGGCCAACCGCCGTACCCGGAACCCGATCTCGGTCAGCACGTACCCCATCAGGCCGTTCTGCTCATAGCAGTAACCGCCGCGGCGGCGGCGGACCAGCTTGTCGGTCAGGGCTTCCGGGCTCAGGTCGTCGACCGGCACGCCCATCAGCGGGTCGAGGTTCTCGAACGGGATCGACCCCGTGTGCGCGGTCATCAGCTCCTGCAGCACCTCGAGGGTCGGCTCGGCGGCCCCGCGGTAGTTGATGCGATCGAAGTATCCGTCCAGGTCCACCGTCATGACACCATTCTGGCTTGCGGTGCGGGCCCGAGGCAGCGGGCTGCATCGCTTGTTTCATTCCCGTCGAATAGGGCAACCCGCCGATTGAGCCTTTGCGCTCTTCATACCGACAACGGAGCACATCATGAACACCGTCTGGATCGTCATCGCCGCAGTTGTGGTCGTCCTCGTGATCGCCGCGCTTGCCGTCGCCGCCCGCACAGCAACCAGGCGCCGCCGCCAGCGGGAGGCCGAGAAGATTCGCGAAGAGGCCAAGCTCGAAACCGCCAAGGTCGAGCGCCGCGAGGCGCTGGCCGCCGAAACAGCCGCGAAAGCGCGTGCCGCACAGGCTGAAGCCGAGGCCAAGGCGGCAGAGGCTGCCCGGCTGCAGGATCGGGCTTCGGCGCATCAGACCGAAGTTGCGTCCTCGCGCGAACAGTTGGACGAGCAGTGGCAGCGTGCCGACAGCCTCGACCCGAGGGTGAAAGCTGAAAAGGACGCGACTGCCGGCGAGGCCGGCACCGACCGCGACGCCGCGTGGAGCCAGGAGCAGCCGATTCCGGACAACTCGCCCACGGTGAACCTGTCCGGTGAACACCGCGACGCCGGTGGCCATCGCTCCTCGTCGGCGTAGGACGCCGCTTGCCCGTCAGAGCCGCCGGGCATCGTGACGGCATTGGCGGGCGATCTGCTTTTCGCGCGCATACATCATGCCGAAGGTAAAGCCGTTCTCTCCGACCGTGGTTCCCGCCGCCAATCCCATCCTGCGGAGCGCTTCGGCGGCGACCACGGAGTCCTGATGATCGCCCAGCGTGCCTTGTATCCGCTTGTAACGCTTGATGGTTCGTTTGGCGCGATTGCGCTTGCCCAAAGAATCGCAGAGTTCGGCGGCGTACCGGGCACGCTTGGCCGCTTTGCGCGCGCGGTGCAGCATCGCGGCGTCTTCCGATTCGAGCGCGGCCGCCAACCGCCGGTCCGCTTTGCGCTGTGCACGGCGCGCCCGCTGTTGCAGCGTTCCGGTCGCCACGGCTCCCGCGATGGGAGGCTCGGCGCGCCAGCGTCGTAGCGCGGCCATCATGCTCCGGTAGCGCGCGGATTCCATCGTCTCACTGACGTTTTCGCGTGCCGGAAGCTCGATGGACGCAAAATGACTGCCGATCCGCGACTTGACCGGACCCAGGATCAGTTCGTCGGGCATGCCGTCGAGCACCTGGTTGAACCGGGCGCTTTGGACTTGGCAATCGCGAACATCGCCGAGCAATCCGGCAAACCACTTGAGCTCGGTTTCCATCCCCTTGATTTCCGATGCGTCCAGCGCTTTGCCGAACACCCGCAGGGTGCTGCGCAACCGCCGGATCGCCACCCGGGTGTCGTGAATGGTGTCGTCGCCCTCACCGTGGCGCAGAGCGATGTCGCCCGCCTCTGTCCGATCGATCTGCGTATTGAGATAGTCGACCAGCATCCGGGAACCCCGGGCCTTGCGGACCTGTGACGGCGCGGTCGCGTGCATGCGTCACGCATTCCCGCCCGAACGCGTGCGAAACATCGGAGTCAGAGCCAGGCGTTTCTAGAAAATCGACGGCCGCGAAGTACCGGCCGGAGCGAATGAGTCGGGATCGGCTGCGTCCCAATCCGACCGCCAGGTGGCAGGAGCATGATCCAGCAGCACACCGACTTGCAGCCACTCGTAAAGCTCGGCGTACGACCGCTGCTCGAAGGCCGAGACACGCTTGCGCAGCATGTGGGGGTTCAGCATGGACGGGTCGGAGACACCCATCGACCCCATGATGAGCATCGCCTGGGCGACCGTCGCCCGCTGGTAGCGGTATACGCGCTCGCTTTTGTCCTCGACGTCCAGTGCGCGCGCCCGGGCCGGATCTTGCGTCGCGACCCCGACCGGGCAGCGGTTGGTATGGCAACGCTGCGATTGGATGCATCCCGTGGCCATCATCATCGACCGGGCCGAGTTGGTGTAGTCCGCGCCCTGGATCAGACGCTTGACGATGTCGTTCGCGGTCGCCACCTTGCCGCTCGCGCCGATCCGAATCCGGTCGCGCAGGCCCGTCCCTACCAGCGCGTTGTGCACGGTCATCAACCCGTCGGTGAGGGGAAGGCCAACGTGATCTTCGTATTCCAGCGGCGCCGCGGCGGTACCGCCTTCGGCGCCGTCGACAATGATGAAGTCGGGTGTGACCCCTTCCGCGAGCATCGCCTTGCAGATGGCCAGCAGGTCGATCCGCGAACCGACACACAATTTGAATCCCACCGGCTTGCCCTTGGCCAACTCACGCAGCCGCGCGACAAAACCGATCAGTTCGCGCGGAGTGGCGAACTCCGAGTGTGCCGCCGGGCTGATGCACTTCTCGCCGACCGGCACACCCCGGTACTCGGCAATCTCTTTGCTTACTTTCGCGGCCGGAAGGACGCCGCCGATACCAGGCTTTGCGCCTTGACTGAGCTTGATCGAGACACACTTGACAAAATGGTGGGCGGCCTTGTCCGCGAACTGAATTGGATCGAACGCACCGTCTCTGGTCCGGGTCCCGAAGTAACCGGATCCGATTTCCCAGACCACGTCCGCACCGCCGAGATGGTAAGGCGTCAGCCCACCTTCGCCCGTGTCGTGCGCAAAGTGACCCTTGCGCGCGCCGTTGTTCAGGGCCCGTAGCGCATTGCCGGACAGCGAACCGAAACTCATCGCGGAGACGTTCATCAGCGCGATGTCGTAGGGCTGCTTGCAATCGGGGCCACCGATTCGAACACGATAGGGTTCCGGCGGAGGATCGACCGGGGCCGTCGAATGGACCAGGTATTCGTAGCCGTCCCAGTCGATGTCGCGCTCGGTGCCATATGACTGCTCGGCGGCTGTGCCTTTGGCGCGCTGGTAGATCAACGAGCGGACGTCGCGGTCGAACGGCCGGCCGTCGAAGTTGCGCTCGATGAAATACTGCTGGATTTCCGGACGGAGCGCTTCCAGCAGAAACCGCAGATGCCCGAGCACCGGGTAGTTCCGCAGCACGGAGTGCTCGCGCTGGATGAGGTCGTAGACGCCTACGGCGGCGACGGCCGCAACCGTCGTCGCGGCAATCCACCAGCCCCACGATCCCACGATCGCCAGCCATGCCAATGCCGCCGAGACGACAACCAGCAAAGCCACGCATCCGAAACGAATCAACGACGACCCGCCTTCCCGGGCTTAGGTGACTTACCGACCTCGTCGTATTACATACCCCGCCTTACCGGTGGTCAGACACGGGGATGGCGGGGGCAGCTCAGAGCCAGGTGTCCTGCGTGGTGGTGGTGAGGAACGCTTCCAGATCGTCGCGCCACTGCGCGGGCGTCGTCTTGTCCGGCTCGATCCCGGTGTATTCGCCGCGATAGAACAACAGCGGCCGGGGCTTGATCTTCGGTGCCTCCGAAAGCGACTGCACCGCACCGAAAACCACGAAGTGATCGCCCCCGTCGTGTGCGGAAGCCACCGTGCAGTCGATGTAGGCCAGCGACCCGTCGATGATGGGCGAGCCGAGTTCGGAGGGATGCCAGTCGATGCCGGCGAACTTGTCGGGCTCCTTGGAGCCGAATCGTGCCGAGACGTGCTTCTGCTGCTCGGTCAGCATGTTCACGCAGAACCGGCCGCTCGCCTCGATCGCCTTCCACGACCGGGACACCTTGGTGGGGCAGAACAGCACCAGCGGCGGGTCCAGAGACAGCGCCGCGAAGGACTGGCAGGCGAAGCCGACCGGGGCGTCGTCGTGCACGGTGGTGATGATGGTGATCCCGGTGCAGAACTGGCCGAGCACGCTACGGAACGTGCGCGGGTCGATCGGCGCGGCAGTCATGACCTCGAAATTACCCCTTGAAGCCGACGCTGAAGTCGTGGCCCCACAGGCTGATCGCGGTGCTCTCCCGGGCGATCCAATCGTCGTCGGTGACTTGCCTTCCCTCGCAGCCGAATTCGATATCGAACCCGCTGGGCGTCTTCATGTAGAAGGACAGCATCAGATCGTTGACGTGGCGGCCCAGGGTCGCCGACATCGGCACCTTCTTACGCAGCGCCCGATCCAGGCACAGCCCGACGTCGTCGGCCTCTTCGACCTCGACCATCAGGTGCACGATGCCGCTGGGGGTCTGGCCGGGCATGAACGCGAGGCTGTGGTGGCGAGGGTTGCAGCCCAGGAACCGCAGCCAGGCCGGCGGGCCATCCGCGGGCCGGCCGACCACCTGGGGCGGCAGCCGCATCGAGTCGCGCAGCTTGAAGTCCAGCACATCCCGGTAGAAGTGCAGTGTCTCTTCGTCGTCGCGGGTGGTCAGCACCACGTGCCCCAGGCCCTGCTCGGCGGTGACGAACTTGTGGCCGTACGGGCTGACCACGCGGCGGTGCTCGAGGGCGGCGCCGTGGAAGACCTCCAGGCAGTTGCCGGACGGGTCGGAGAACCGGATCATCTCGTCGACCCGGCGATCGGCCAGCTCGGCGGCGGTGGCCTCCTTGTAAGGTGTGCCCTCGACGTCCAGCCGGTTCCGGATCTCTTGCAGGCCAGCCGCGTTCGCGCACTCCCAGCCCGCTTCGATGAGCCGGTCCTGCTCGCCGGGCACGATCACCAGCCGGGCCGGGAAATCGTCCATCCGCAGATACAGCGCACCCTCGGTCGCGCCCCTGCCCTCGACCATGCCGAGGACCTTAAGCCCGTACTCGCGCCAGGCCGCCATGTCGGTGGCCTCGATACGCAGGTAACCCAGAGAGCGGATGCTCATCGCGCACCTCCCAGGAAATCGATGGTGAGCTTGTTGAACTCGTCGAACTTCTCCACCTGCGCCCAGTGCCCACATTGCCCGAAGACGTGGAGCTGGGCCCGCGGAATGGTTTTCAGCGCGACCAGCGCCCCGTCCAGCGGGTTGACCCGGTCCTCGCGTCCCCAGATGAGCAGCACCGGCTGACGCAGCCGATGCACCTCGCGCCACATCATGCCGAGCTCGAAATCCGCTCCGGCGAACGACATTCCCATCGCTCGGGTCGCCGTCAGCGATTCGGGCGTGCTGGCCAACTCGAAACGCTGGTCGATCAATTCGTCGGTGATCAGTTTCTGGTCGTAGACCATCACCCGAAGGAAAGCCTCGAGGTTTTCTCGGGTGGGCTCGGCGGAGAACTTGCCCAGCCGCTTGACGCCCTCGGTCGGGTCGGGCGCGAACAAATTCACGCTCACCCCGCCCGGCCCCATCAGGACCAGCTTGCCGGCCCGGTCCGGGTAGTCGAGCGCGAACCGCACCGCCGTACCGCCGCCGAGCGAATTCCCAACCAGCGGAACGCGTCCCAGACCGAGCTGGTCGAAAAGACCGGCCAGCGCCCGCGCCGCGTAGTGGTTGAACTGGCCGTGCTCGGCGCGCTTGTCGGAGTGGCCGTAGCCGGGCTGGTCGACGGCCAGCACGTGGAACTGCTGCGCCAGCACCGGGATGTTGCGCGAGAAGTTAGTCCAACTCGCCGCGCCCGGGCCGCCGCCGTGCAGCAGCACCACCGTCTGGTCGTTGCCCACGCCGGCCTCGTGGTAGTGCAGCTTCAGCGGCCCATCCACGTCCACCTCTGCGAAGCGCGAGGTGGACTCGAAGGTCAATTCCTCGGTCGCAGTCATGGATCAGACCATGGTGTCGCCGGGCGGCAACCCGAACTCGTTGTTTCCGAAGATCTGGTAGGCCCGCTCGGGGTCGTTCGCCGCGTGCACCCGGCCGGCGTGCGCGTCGCGCCAGAACCGTTGTACCGGTTGGTCATTGCCCAGGGCCGTGGCGCCCGAAGCCTCGAACAGCCGGTCGATGGAGGCGATCGCGCGGCCGGTGGCGCGCACCTGGTCGCGGCGAGCGCGGGCACGCAGGTCGAACGGGATCTCCTTGCCGGCCGACAGCAGCGCGTACTCGTCGGCGACGTTGCCGCTCAGCTGGCGCCACGCCGCGTCGATGTCGCTGGCCGCTTCGGCGATGCGGACCTTGGCGAACGGGTCGTCCTTGGCCTTCTCCCCGGCGAACGCGGCGCGCACCCGCTTGCCCTGGTGCTCGACGTGCGCATCGTACGCGCCGTAGGCCATGCCGACGATCGGCGCCGAGATCGTGGTGGGGTGCATTGTGCCCCAAGGCATCTTGTAGACCGCGGCGGTGTTGTTCTCGTATCCGCCCGCGGTGCCGTCGTTCATCGCCTTGTAGGACAGGAACCGGTGCCGCGGCACGAAGACGTCCTTGACGACGACGGTGTTGCTGCCGGTGCCGCGCAAACCGACGACATGCCACACGTCGTCGATGCGGTACTCGCTGCGCGGGATCAGGAAGCTGCCGAAGTCGACCGGGCGCCCGTCCTTGATCACGGGACCGCCGAGGAACGCCCACGTGGCGTGGTCACATCCCGACGACCAGTTCCACGAACCGTTGACCAGGTAGCCGCCGTCGGTCACCACGCCGGCACCCATCGGGGCATACGACGACGAGACCCGGGTCTTGGGGTCCTCGCCCCAGACCTCCTCCTGCGCCTGCTGGTCGAACAGCGCCAAGTGCCAGTTGTGCACGCCGATGATCGAGCTCACCCAGCCGGTGGAACCACACGCGCTGGCCAGCCGCCGCACCGCCTCGTAGAACAGCGTCGGATCGCACTGCAGGCCGCCCCACTGCTCGGGCTGCAACAGGGTGAAGAAGCCCACATCCTGCAGGTCCTGAACGGTCTCGTCGGGCAGCCGCCGCAGATCCTCCGTCGCCTGAGCGCGTTCGCGAATCTGCGGGAGCAGATCATCGATGCCAGCCAAAACCGACTGCGCATCACGCTGTTGAATGGACGTCACTTACGTTTGCCTCCTGCGCCAGACTTACTCAGCGGACTTACACCAGAGACTAGAACACGTTCCGATTTGTGTCGAGCAGGGTATTCCTGCGGCTGGTAGCGATACGAATCCGCTTTTCTGTAACATGTTCTAGTTGCAACGAAAGGAAGGGACGGGCCTTGACCGAGGCGATTCCCGACGAGCCTCTCGGTGACCACGTCCTCGAACTGCAGGTCGCCGAGGTCATCGCCGAGACCGACGATGCGCGGTCGCTGGTGTTCGCGGTACCCGACGACGCGGGCGACCCCGACATCCCACCCGAGCGGTTACGGTACGCGCCGGGCCAGTTCCTGACGCTGCGCGTGCCCAGCGAGCGCACCGGCTCGGTGGCCCGCTGCTACTCGCTGTGCAGCTCGCCGTTCACCGACGACGCGCTGACGGTCACCGTCAAACGCACCGCGGACGGTTACGCGTCCAACTGGCTGTGCGACCACGCGCACAAGGGTATGCGGATCCACGTGCTGGCCCCGTCGGGCAACTTCGTCCCCAAGACGCTGGGCGACGACTTCCTGCTGATGGCCGCGGGCAGCGGGATCACGCCGATCATGTCGATCTGCAAGTCCGCGCTCGCCGAGGGCAGCGGGCAGGTGACGCTGATCTACGCCAACCGCGACGACCGTTCGGTGATCTTCTCCGAAGCGCTGCGCGAGCTGTCCGCCAAATATCCCGACCGGCTCACGATGTTGCACTGGCTGGAATCGCTGCAGGGCCTACCCAGCGTGGCCGCGCTGGCCAAGCTGGCCGCCCCCTACACGGATCGGCCCGTCTACATCTGCGGCCCAGGCGCCTTCATGGACTCGGCGAAAGAAGCGCTCGAAGCGCTGAAAGTGCCCGCGCCGCAAATACATATCGAAGTGTTCAAGTCGCTGGACTCGGACCCGTTCGCGGCGGTGAAGATCGAGGACACCCCCGAAGGCGACGAGCCGCCGGCGACCGCGGTGGTCGAACTGGACGGCGAAACGCACACCGTGTCGTGGCCGCGCAACGCCAAGCTGCTCGACGTCCTGCTGGCCAAGGGCCTCGACGCGCCCTTCTCCTGCCGCGAGGGTCACTGCGGCGCGTGCGCGTGCACGCTGCGCAAGGGCAACGTGAGCATGGAGGTCAACGATGTGCTCGAGCAGCAGGATCTGGACGACGGCCTGATTCTGGCCTGTCAATCTCACCCGGAATCTGATTCGGTAGAAGTCACCTACGACGAATAGTCGTGGGGTTAAGTTCACCCTGGGGTCAGAGGGAAGGGAAGCATCGATGATGCGGCTGATATCGGGATTCGCAGTCGTCGCAGTGATGCCGATGTTTCTGCCCGCCGCGGTTTGCGCGGCGTCGAGCAACACCGCCACCACGCTGTTCCCGCTCGACGGGCCGAACCAGCTCGAGACGCGCATGATCCTCAATTGCTTCAAGGCCGACGGCCACTGCGACTTCACCGCCGGGGCGGACATGCTGACGCCCGGCGGGGTGACCGGCTTCCCACCCGGCCTGTGGGCCCGGCAAACCACCGAGATCCGCTCCTCGAACCGGCTGGCCTACCTCGACGCGCACGCCGACGGCCAGTACGAGCGGGTGCACAAGTCTATGGGTTCCGACGAGATCACCACCATCTACATGGGTGAGGGCCCGCCGGAGAAATACCAGACGAACGGGCGCATCGACTCCACCGACTGGCAGACCGGCCAGCCGAAGACCGACAACAACGTCATCGCCTGCACCCACATCCAGGTGGTCTACTCCGGGGTCAACATCACCTCACCCAGCACCTGCGCAGTGACGACGTTCTAGCGCTACTCCGGGTAGTCGCCGACTTCCAGATCTTCGAGCAGGCTCGGATGTGTTGGCGCCCAACCGAATCGCTGCCGGGTCAGTGCGCTGGATGACGGCTGGTCGACGCCGAACATGATGCCGAGCGGACCGAAATTCTCCGCCGGAACCGGTTCGACGGGAAGACCGAGCCGGCGGCCGATCACTTCGGCGATCGCCCGCATGGGGTCGCCTTCGTCGCCGACCGCGTGCAGCACCGAGCCGGGCGGGGCCTGCTCGAGGGCCAGCCGGAACAACGACGCGGCATCGTCTCGGTGCACGGCGGGCCAGCGTTGCGCGCCGTCACCGACATAGGCCGATACGCCACTGTGCCGGGCGGCCTGGATCAGCAGGCTGGCAAAGCCATAACGGCCGCCGGCGTCGTGCACCGACCGTGGCAGCCGCACGACGGATGACCGGACGCCACGCTCGGCCAGATCGATGGCGGCCTTGCCGGTGCGGCCGCGGCCGGCCATCGGGCCCTCGGTGTTGAAGGGGTCGTCTTCGGTGCTCGGACGTCCGAGCGCCATCGGGGTGCCGTTGGCGAGCACCAGCGGCTTGCCGGTGCCGACGAGTGCTTCACCGAGCGCGGCGACTGCACGTGATTCGTCGCCGATGGCGTCCCCGACGCTGCTGAAGTCATGCGAGAACGCGAGGTAGACAACGCCATCGGCGTCCACGGCCGCCTTCTGCAAGAGATCGAGGTCGGTGACATCGCCGCGCAACGGCTCGGCGCCGAGTCCGGTGATGGTCGCGGCCGCGGTATCGGATCGGGCCAGGCCGACGATCTGATGATCGGCAGCGATGAGTTCTGTGACGACGGCCGAGCCGATTCCTCCGCTGGCGCCGGTGACGAATACACGCACGAGCAGCTCCGTTCTGGTGATGCGACTATTATCCCATCACCCTACACCCGCGATGAGACAATGGTCGCATCACTAAGCTGGGGGGATGGCTCGCTGGGAACCCGATGCGCGCGCCCGCTTGGTCGCCGCGGCATTGGACCTGTTCAACGAACACGGATACGACGAGACGACGGTTGCGCAGATCGCCGAGCGTGCGGGCCTGACCAAGAGCACGTTTTTTCGGCATTTCCCGGATAAGCGAGACGTGCTGGCGGCCGGCCAGGACGCGATCGCCCGACTACTCCGTGAGGGCATCGCCGCGGCCCCTGCCGACGCGACACCGCTGGCCGCGGTGTGCTCCGGATTGAAGTCGGCCTCGGCCGCGTTCACCGCGTACAACCGGGACCTCGCGCCCCGACTCAAGGCTGCGATCGCCGCCAGCGCCGAGCTTCAAGAACGCTACGCGCTCAAACAGATTGGGCTAGCCCTGGCGGTGTCCGAAGCGCTGCAAGCCCGTGGCGTGCCGGGGCCGACCGCGGCGTTGGCCGCCGAGCTGGGGGCGCTGGCGTTCAAGACCGCCTATGCTCGCTGGACCGAGCCCGACGAAAGCCGGGACATGGGCACCATCGCATGCCAGGCGCTAAGCGAATTGCACGCTGCCGCAGCTGATCTCGGCTAGCGGGGCAGGCCGAGAAGTCGCTCCGCCGCGACGGTGAGCAGGATCTGCTCCGTGCCGCCGGCGATGGTCAGGCAGCGGGTGTTGAGGAAGTCGAACACCGCTCGGTCGCCGTCCGCCCGGCGGTCAACCAGGCCGCCGCCCTCGGACACGTCCATCGTGAACTCGGCCAGGGCCTGGCGGTAGCGGACACCGATGAGCTTGCGCACACTGGACTGCGCCCCGGGGTCTTGGCCGCCGACGGCCAGCTGGGCAATCCGCTGGTCCAGCAGCGCGCCGGTCTGCGCGGTAACGATCAACCGCCCCAACCGATCTTGCTCCGCGGCGTCCAGGTCGAGCTCGGCCAGCAGCTCGAGCAGTTCCTCCATCGGGTTGCCCAGCGCCGTTCCGTTGGCCATCGCGACCCGCTCGTTGGCCAGCGTGGTGCGGGCCAGCCGCCAACCGTCGTTCACCTCACCGACGACCAGCTCATCGGGAACGAACACGTTGTCCAGGAACACCTCGTTGAACAACGAGTCACCGGTGATCTCACGCAGCGGACGGATCTCGATGCCCGGGGAGCTCATCTCCACCAAAAAGTAAGTGATGCCTTTGTGCTTTGGCGCATCCGGATCGGTGCGGGCCAGGCACACGCCCCACTTCGCCTTATGCGCGGCCGACGTCCACACCTTCTGGCCGGTCAGGTTCCAGCCGCCCTCGGTGCGGACCGCCTTGGTGCGCAGCGAGGCCAGGTCGGAACCGGCCCCGGGCTCGGAAAACAGCTGACACCAAAGGAATTCGCCGCGCGTGGTGCCCGGCACGAAGCGCTCGACCTGTTCCGGTGTGCCGTGCTCGAGGATGGTCGGCGCCGCCCACCAGCCGATCACCAGGTCGGGCCGGGCCACCCAGGCCGCCGCCAGCTCCTGATCGATCAGCAGCTGCTCGGCCGGACCCGCGCCGCGCCCGTAGGGCGGCGGCCAGTGCGGCGCCTGCAGGCCCGCCTCGGCCAGGGCCGCCTGCCGCTTCTCCTCGGGCAGCTCGGCGATCCGGGCCACGGCGGCGGCGATCTCCGCCCGCTGGTCCTCGACCTCGGTCAGGTCGATCCTCAGCCGGCGCCGCACACCCGCCTGGGTCAGCGCGGTGATGCGACGCAACCAGGTCTCGGCCCCGCCCAGGAAACGGCCGATGGCATGCGCCCGGCGCAGGTACAGGTGCGCGTCGTGCTCCCAGGTGCAGCCGATGCCGCCGAGCACCTGGATGCAGTCTTTGACGTTGGCCTTCACCGCGGCGATGCCGGTGCTCGCGGCCAGGGCCGCCGCGATGGAGAACTGGGATTCGTCGCCCTCGGCGGCGGCGCGCGCGGCGGCGGCGGCGGCCACCTCGGCCTGCTCGGCGCGGCACAGCATTTCGGCGCAGATGTGCTTGATGGCCTGGAAGCTGCCGATCGGCTTGCCGAACTGCTCGCGGACCTTGGCGTAGTCGACGGCGGTCTCCAGCGACCAGCGGGTGATGCCGGCCGCCTCGGCCGCCAGCACAGTCGCGGCCAGCTCCTCGACGCGCGCGCGGGTCTCCGACACGACGGTGGCCGGGACGGAGTTCAGCACCACCCGGGCCAACGGCCGGGAGAAGTCGCTGGCAGCCAGCGGCTCGATCTGCACACCGTCAGCGCCGGTGTCGATCAGCAGCCACGTCCCGTCGGCCGGCGCCAACAGCACCGCGCCCTCGGCCACACCCAGCGCGACCGGCAGGATGCCCGACGCCGTCGAATTCGCGCCGTCGAACTCGATGTCGCCTTCCAGCGCCAGCCCGGCAAAGCGCTCCCCGGAGGCGAGGGCGCCCAGCAACTCGGGATCCGAGCCCGCCTCGGAGAGAAGCACAGTGGCCAGCGCGGTGGTGGCCACCGGCCCGGGGACCAGCGCTTTCGCCGCTTCCTCGACCATCGCGCACAGGTCTTCGATGCTGCCGTCAGCGCCGCCCAACTCCTCCGGGATCGCGACGCCGAAGATCCCCAGCTCGGCCAGCCGGGAGAACACCGGCCGCCAGGCGTCGGACTTGCCCTGCTCCACGTCGCGGATCGCCGCGGTGCCGCCCGGCCCCGACGTCGAATTGCGGGCCCAGTCGCGCACCAGGGCACGCGCGGCAAACTGCTCGTCGGTGACGGTCGCTACCAC
The DNA here is from genome assembly GCF_001672755.1 of Mycobacterium colombiense. GTDB lineage: Bacteria > Actinomycetota > Actinomycetes > Mycobacteriales > Mycobacteriaceae > Mycobacterium > Mycobacterium colombiense_C. Next base: position 202,211 of record NZ_LZKI01000073.1, read on the forward strand.
CTGAGGACCTCCGCGTCCTTGACTCGACGTGACAAGAGGATCGAACCCCTGTCCTGATTGTGCGATCTGCCCGCCAAGCGGGTATGTCTCCAACACGTGTTGGCACGCAACCCGCTCTCTTCGAGACTAGAACGTGTTCTAATAGTGCCAGTGATCGACCGTCAAGTCGAACGCCATTACAGCAGCACAGCGCTTGTCCGCGGCGGTATGGAGGTGGGAAATTCACACGCAGAATGCGTATCGTTTGCAAACGAACCGCCGGGAACAGGAGCAAACCGTCACATGCCAACCAACGCAAATCCGAGCCGCGTGTCTGACGCGCAGCCGCGCGAGGTCATAAACGTGGCGGTACTGGCGGAATCCGAACTGGGGTCGGAGGCGCAGCGGGAACGCCGCAAGCGCATCCTGGACGCCACCATGGCCATCGCCTCCAAAGGCGGCTACGAGGCGGTTCAGATGCGGGCGGTGGCCGATCGCGCGGACGTCGCGGTGGGGACGCTGTACCGGTATTTCCCGTCGAAGGTGCACCTGCTGGTGTCGGCGCTGGGCCGCGAGTTCAGCCGCATCGACGCCAAGACGGACCGCTCTGCGATGACCGGTGGCACTTCCTTCCAGCGGCTCAACTTCATGGTGGGCAAGCTCAACCGAGCGATGCAGCGCAATCCCCTGCTGACCGAGGCGATGACGCGTGCCTACGTGTTCGCCGACGCGTCGGCAGCCAGCGAGGTCGACCAGGTCGAGAAGCTCATCGATTCGATGTTCGCGCGCGCGATGGCCGACGGCGAACCGACTGAGGACCAGTACCACATCGCCCGGGTGATCTCGGACGTGTGGCTGTCGAACCTGCTGGCGTGGCTCACCCGGCGGGCCTCGGCCACCGATGTCAGCAAGCGGCTGGACCTGGCCGTGCGGCTGCTGATCGGCGACCAGGACTCCAAGTAGCCAGTAGCCCGGCTCACGCCGGCGGGCCGGCGGTGCGGCCGCGGACGAGTTCGGTGTTCAGCAGTTCGACGGCCGGCAGCCCGGATCGCGGCGGCTTCAGCAACAGCTCCCCCGCCCGGCGGCCCTTCTGCAGGCTGGATTGCGACACCGTGGTCAGGCCGCGGTTGATGGCCTCGGGCACGCCGTCGAACCCGGTGACGGTCATCTGGCCGGGCACGTAAATGCCGTGCGCGCGCAGGTAATCCATGGCGGACAGGGCCAAGATGTCCGCGGTGCACATCAGCGCGGTGATCCGCGGATTGGTCTCGAGGGCCACCTTGGCGGCCGCGCCGCCCGATTCGGGCAGATGTTCGTAGCTTTCCACCACGGTCAGGGAATCGGGGTCGACCCCGGCGGCCGTCATCGCCTCCCACACGCCGACGATGCGCTCGCGCTGCACGTCGAAGGCGGGCGAGCGCAGCCGGTCGGCGTCCACCAGGCCCTGGCGCCGGTCGCGGCCCAGCCGCATGGTCAACAGCCCGATCTCGCGGTGTCCCAGGCCCAGCACGTAGTCGGCGAGCTCGCGCATCGCGGCGCGGTCGTCGATGCCCACCCGCGAGGCGCCGGCGAGCCCCTTCGGTTGGTCGACCACCACGACCGGCAGCCGGCGCTGCAGCACCACCTGCAGGTAGGGGTCGTCGTCGCACACCGAATACACCACGAAGCCGTCCACGCCTGCCGAAAGCACCGCGGCCGTCCCGTCTTTGAGGCTGCGGCTGGGCCCGACGGCCACCAGCAGCAGCCCCTGACCCAGCGCCTCGCACGACTGCGCCACCCCGGTGACGAAGTCCCGCGCGGCGGGGTCGCTGAAGAAGTAGGTCAGGGGTTCGGCCATCACCAGGCCGACCGCACCGGCCTTGCGGGTGCGCAACGATCGCGCCACCGGGTCGGGGCCGGCGTACCCGAGCCGCTTGGCCGTTGCGAGCACGCGCTCACGCAGGTCCGGCGAGAGCTGATCGGGCCGATTGAAGGCATTCGAGATCGTCGTGCGCGAAACGTTGAGCTCGTCCGCCAACGACGCCAGAGTCGCACGCCGGCGCGGTGTGGGACTCACGTTCGGTGAGGCTACAGCGGATCGGGGCCCGCGCGTACGCGCTTCAGCTTGCGGCTTGTAATGGAAACGGTTTTCATTAGTATTATGGATCGGCTGACTGGCCGGCGGGAGGAAATCGGACGTGCGCATGGCACCGACACGGCGGCGAACGGCGAAGGCCAGGACCGCCGATGCGACGCGACGGCTGGCGGCCGCCCTGGTGCTGACCGGCGGGGCGATCCTCACCGCCTGCAGCAGCACCCCGCACTCGCGCGCCATCTCCGTCGTCGCCTCCACCGATGTGTGGGGCAGCGTGGCGCGCGCCGTCGCGGGCTCGCATGTCGCCGTCAAATCCATCCTCAGTGGTGCGGACGTCGACCCGCACTCCTACGAAGTCAGCCCCGCGGACGCCGCCGCGATCGCCGACGCCCCGTTGGTGGTCTTCAACGGCGGCGGGTATGACGGCTGGGTCGACGAGGTGCTGGCCCGCCACCCCGACGCCAAGCCGGTCGATGCCTACTCGTTCCTTGACGGCGGGCAACCCCGCAACGAGCACGTCTTCTACGACCTGACCGTCGCGAAGTCGGTTGCGGCCACGATCGCCGACCGCCTCGCGACGATCGACCCGGGCAACGCCGCCGACTATCGGGCCAACGCCGCCGCGTTCGGCCGCGACGCCGACGCGATCGCCGGCGTCGAACACTCGATCGCGATCACCCACCCCAACACCTCGGTGATCGCGACCGAACCGGTCGCGTTCTACCTGCTGAAGGCTTCGGGGTTGGTGAACCGGACCCCGCCCACGTTCGAGGCGGCCGTCGAGAACGAGACCGATCCCACGCCGGCCGACATGGCGATGGTCCTCGATCTGGTCAACCGGCGTCAGGTGTCGGCGGTGCTGATCAACCCGCAGACCTCGACGACCGCGATCAACGGACTGCGCGACGCCGCGCGGCACGCGGCTGTCCCGGTCACCGACGTCTCCGAAACGCTGACAGACGGCACGGATTACCTGACCTGGCAGCGCAATACGGTCAACCAGCTGCAGAACGCGCTGCAGTCGAGCCGGCCCCTACCGTCATGAGCCTCGAACCCGTCGCGGCCATCGAGAACCCCGCGGAGACCGTTTCGCTGCGCGGCGCGCGGCTGTCGTTCGGCGACCGCGTGCTGTGGGACCAGCTGGACCTGTCGGTGTCGCGCGGCGAATTCATCGCGGTGCTGGGCCCCAACGGCAGCGGCAAGACGTCGCTGCTCAGGGTCCTGCTCGGGCAGCTGGCACTGAGCGCCGGCGCCGGGCTGGTGGACGGCAAGCCGATCACCTCGGGCAGCGGACGCATCGGCTATGTGCCGCAACACCGTCCGATGGACGCCGACGTGATGCTGCGCGGGCGCGACCTGGTCCGGCTGGGCATCGACGGGCCGCGCTGGGGCGCCATCCCGCTACGGTCCGCCGATCGGGAGCGCCGGCGCGCGGCCGTGCGCCAGGCACTGCGCCAGGTCAACGGCGAACATCTGGCCGACGTCCGGGTCGGGATGATGTCGGGCGGCGAATTGCAGCGGGTGCGCATCGCCCAGGCGCTGGTCAGCGACCCGCTGCTGTTGCTGTGTGACGAACCCCTGCTGACGCTGGATCCCGCCAACGCCAAGCTGGTGTCGGCGCTGATCGAGCGGCGCCGCCAGGACGCAGCGACCACGGTCATCGTCGTCACCCACGAGCTCAACCCGATCCTGCCGTACGTGGACCGGCTGCTGTACCTGGTCGACGGGCGGTTCGAGGTCGGCACCGTCGAGCAGGTGATGACCAGCCAGACGCTCTCGGCGCTGTACCAATCCGACATCCAGGTGGTGAAGGTCAAGGACGGCTACGTGGTGGCCGGGGCGCGCGACGACGGGTACTGCTGATGGAGCATCGGCTCGCCGGGCTGCTGGACCATCTGTTCTCCTTCGACATCACCGCCCACCTGCTCGGTCACGACTTCGTGCAGCAGGCACTGCTCGCCGCCGCCCTGCTGGGACTGGTGGCCGGGCTGATCGGGCCGTTCATCGTCATGCGGCAGATGTCGTTCGCCGTGCACGGTTCCAGCGAATTGTCGTTGACCGGAGCAGCTTTCGCGCTGCTGGTCGGCTTCGGCGTGGGGGCGGGCGCGCTGATCGGCAGCGCCCTGGCCGCGGCGCTGTTCGGCGTGCTCGGTCGGCGCGACCGGGAGCGCGATTCGGTGATCGGCGTGGTGCTGGCCTTCGGGTTGGGCCTGGCGGTGCTGTTCATCCACCTCTACCCGGGCCGCACCTCGACCAGCTTCGCCCTGCTGACCGGCCAGATCGTCGGGGTCGGCTATACGGGCCTGACCATGCTGGCGCTGGTCTGCCTGCTCGTCATCGCCGTGCTGGCGACCTGTTACCGGCCGCTGCTGTTCGCCACCGTCGATCCCGATGTCGCCGCGGCCCGCGGTGTGCCGGTCTACGCGCTGGGCATCGTGTTCGCGGCCCTGGTCGGCGTGGTGGCGGCCCAGGCGGTGCAGATCGTCGGCGCGCTGCTGGTGATGTCGTTGCTCATCACGCCGGCGGCCGCGGCCGCCCGGGTGGTCGCCTCGCCGGCGGCGGCGATGGTGACTTCCGTGGTGTTCGCCGAGGTGTCCGCCGTCGGCGGCCTGGTGTTGTCGCTGGCGCCCGGTGTGCCGGTGTCGGTCTTCGTCGCCAGCATCTCGTTTCTGATCTATCTGGTCTGCTGGATGATCGGGCGCCGGCGGGAGTCCGCCGCATAAGCTGGTTGCACACATTGGCCCCAGGTCGGAGAGGGCAGTGGTGCGCGGGCGAATCGCGTTCCTGGTGCTTGCGGCGGTGTGCGCCGTGACGGCCGGCTGCACCACCGTGGTCGGCGGCCGCGCGTCGCCCGCCGATACCTCCGGTCCTCTGCCCCAGACCCCGCTGACCGCCGCGGCGCTCGACGGGCTGCTGCTCGACACGGACCAGATCAATTCCTTGCTCAGTGCGGGGATGCGGCTCCGCTACGGCGTGCAGGAGATGTGGGACTGGAGCTCGACTTTCAGCGACAAGAGCTGCCTAGCAATGGACGGCCCGGCCCAGGCAGCCGTCTACGCGGACACCGGCTGGACGGCGATGCGCGGCCAGCGCCTCGACGACAACTTCGACGACCCGGCGGTCCGCAACGACTCCGCGATCCAGGCCGTGATCGCCTACCCGTCCGCCCGGAAGGCCAACACCTTCTACGACGCCTCGGTGCGACGCTGGTTCGCCTGTGCCAATCGCAAGTTTTCCGAACGTCCCACGGGCAAGCCCGAAATCGTGTGGGCGGTGGGCGAGGCCCACAAGGTCGGGGGCACGCTCAGCACGTCCGAGGTTCAGGACAGCAGCGACGGCTGGACGTGCCAGCGTGCGCTGACCGCGCGCAACAACGTCGTCATCGACGTCGCCACCTGCGGCTCCTTCCTGCCCGGCGGGTCCGCGGTCGACCTCGCCGAGCAGATCGCGGCCAAGGTCAGCAAGCAGTAGCCGGGCGCCGCACCGCCTCCTCGCCTACGCCGGCGCGACCGCGCCCCCATAAGCTGGGCGGGTGGCCGGTATCGACCTCAACGCCGACCTGGGCGAGGGCTTCGGCGTCTGGCGCCTGGGTGACGACGACGCCATGCTCGGCATCGTCACGAGCGCCAACGTCGCGTGCGGCTTTCATGCGGGCGACCCCGCGGGCCTGTTGCGGGTATGCCGGTCGGCCGCCGCGCGTGGGGTCCGCATCGGGGCCCAGGTGAGCTATCGCGACCTGGCCGGGTTCGGCAGGCGCTTCATCGACGTCGCCGCCGAAGACCTGATCGCCGACGTGGTGTACCAGATCGGCGCGCTGCAGGCGATAGCGCACGCGGCCGGCTCGTCGGTGTGCTACGTCAAACCGCATGGCGCGCTGTACAACACGATCGTGACCCACACCGAGCAGGCCGCCGCCGTGGCCGAGGCGGTGCGCCTGGTGGACGCCGGGCTGCCGGTGCTGGGCATGGCGGGCTCGGCGTTTTTCGACGAAGCCGCCCGCCGCGAGTTACGCACGGTCGCGGAGGCTTTCGCCGACCGGGCGTATCGGCCCGACGGCCGGCTGGTGTCCCGCCGTGAGCAGGGCGCGGTGCTGGAAGACCCGGCGGAGATCGCCGACCGGGCTGCCGCCATGGTCACCTCGGGGCGGGTCACCGCGACCGACGGCACACAACTCGCTTTGAAGGCGGAATCCGTTTGCGTGCATGGTGATTCGCCGGGAGCCGTGCAGATCGCCGCCGCCGTTCGCGACCGCCTCGAGGCGTCCGGCGTCGAGATCGGGGCCTTCTGCTGATGCGGCTGAAACTCGGGCGCCCCGACATCGCGCGGTACGCGGACCGGTTCGACGCGCCCGCCGCCGCGCCCGGCGCGCCCTCGGTGACCTGGATGGGTGTGGCGACCCTGCTGATCGACGACGGCTCGTCGGCGTTGATGACCGACGGATACTTCTCCCGGCCGAGCCTGGCCAGGGTCGCGGCCGGCAAGGTGGCGCCCTCGCCGGCCCGCGTCGACGGATGCCTTGCCCGGGCCAAGGTCTCGCGGCTGGCCGCGGTCATTCCGGTGCACACCCACATCGACCACGTGCTGGACTCGGCCCTGGTCGCCGATCGCACCGGCGCGCAGCTGGTCGGCGGGCTGTCCGCGGCCAATGTCGGGCGCGGGTACGGGCTGCCCGAAAACCGGATCGTCGTCGCGGTCGACGGTCAACCGATTCGGTTGGGCGCCTACGACGTCACCCTGATCGAATCGCACCACTGCCCGCCCGACCGGTTCCCCGGCGTCATCGACGAACCGGTGACTCCGCCGGTCAAGGCGTCGGCCTATCGCTGCGGGGAATCCTGGTCGACGCTGGTGCATCACCTGCCGACCGACCGGCGGCTGCTGATCCAGGGCAGTGCCGGCTTCGTCAAGGGCGCCCTGGCCGGTCAACGAGCCGACGCCGTGTACCTGTCCGTCGGGCAGCTCGGGCTGCAGCCGCGGTCATACCTGGTCGACTACTGGACCGAGACGGTGCGGGCGGTGGGGGCCCGCCGGGTGATCCTCATCCACTGGGACGACTTTTTTCGCCCGCTGACAAAACCGTTGCGCGCCTTGCCCTATGCGGGTGACGATCTGAACGTCTCCGTCGGCATCCTCGATGAGCTGGCCGCACAGGACGGTGTCGCGGTCCACCTGCCCACGGTGTGGCGACGCGAAGACCCTTGGCAGTGAAGCGGTTCTGACGTTGGCCCTGACGCTTGCGCTGTTGCTGCTTGCTGTTGTCCTGGCGTTCGCCGTCGCGCGCCCCGGGGGCTGGCCCGAGGCGCTGGCGGCCGTCCCGGCGGCCCTGATCCTGGTCGCCGTCGGCGCGATCTCGGTTCACCAGGCCGCGAAACAGATCGCCGACCTGTCCGGGGTGGTGGCGTTCCTGGGTGCGGTGCTGGTGTTGGCCAAGCTGTGCGACGACGAGGGCCTGTTCGAGGCCGCGGGCGCGGCGATCACACGGGGGCGGGTCGGGTCGGGCGGCCTGCTGAGGCGGGTGTTCGTGATCGCCTCGGTGATCACCGCGGTGCTGAGCCTGGACGCCGCCGTGGTGTTGCTGACCCCGGTGGTGCTGGCCGCCGTGCGGCGACAGCGTACCCGGGTGCGGCCGTACGCCTACGCCACCGCGCATCTGGCCAACGGCGCCTCGCTGTTGCTGCCGGTGTCGAACCTGACCAACCTGCTGGCCTTCCACACCGCCAACATCTCGTTCACCAAGTTCACGCTCGTGATGGCGGCGCCGTGGGTGGGCGCGGTGGCCGTCCTCTACCTGATCTTCCGGTGGTTCTTCGCCGAGGACCTGCGGGTGCAGCCGGACCCGGAGCAGATGGGCGCGCCGCCGCGCCCGCCGGTGTTCGTGTTGGTGGTCGTCGCGCTGACGCTGGCCGGGTTCGCGGTCGCCCAATCCGTGGGCATCGCGCCGGCCTGGGTGGCGCTGTGCGGCGCGGTCGTCCTCGGGGTGCGCAGCCTGCGCCACCGGCACACCTCGGTGTCCGACATCGTCCGCTCGGTGAACGTGTCGTTTCTGGTGTTCGTGCTGGCGCTGGGCGTCGTGGTGCAGGCGGTCATGCTCAACGGGATGGACAAGGCGATGTCGGCGGTGCTGCCGTCGGGTTCGGGCCTGCCGGCGTTGCTCGCCATCGCCGCGATAGCCGCCGTGCTGGCCAACGTCGTCAACAACCTGCCCGCCACGCTGGTGCTGCTGCCGCTGGTGGCGCCGAGTGGACCGGTGGCGGTGTTGGCCGTGCTGATCGGGGTGAACATCGGCCCCAACCTGACCTATGTGGGTTCGCTGTCGAACCTGTTGTGGCGGCGCGTGTTACGCCAGCACGACGTCGACGCCGGTGTCGGCGAATACACCCGCCTGGGCGTGTGCACGGTGCCCGCCTCGCTGGCGGTGGCGGTGCTCGCGCTGTGGGCCTCCGCGCGGCTGCTGGGGCTCTAGGGCGCGGGCGGGCCGCAGGGGCCCGAGCGGATGATCGACGCCAGCTCCTCGCGCGACTGCGCCCCCACACGCTGGCAGGCCCGGTACACGTGGCCCTCCACGGTGCGCACCGACATCACCAGCTTCTCGGCGATCTCGCGATTGGACAGGCCGGCCACCACGAGTTCGATGACGGCGCGCTGTCGGCCGGACAATTTCAGGCCCGTGGGGGTGTGCAGCGCAGGAGTGTGCAGGCCACCGCACTCGTCGGCCAGCTCCCTGGCCAACGCCGCGGCGTACATTGCCCGGCGCCGGTGTTGGTGTTCGTCGAACACCACCGAGGCCTGCGCCGCCGCATCGGCGGCCGCGACCCGATCACCGATCCTCCGGTACGCCGCCGAGGCCGCCAGCAGGCCCTCCCCATCGCGGCCCGACAGCGCCTCCGCGTGCGACGCGACGGCGTCGGCCAGCGGCAGCGACAACGCGCCGGCCAGCTCCCGCGCCCGCGCCGCGTGCCCGGCGTCGCCCCACTGCGCCGCCGCCTGGATGCAGGCCAGCTCGTGGGTGGGCTGGCCACGGTCGCGGGCCAGCCGGGCCGCGTCCGTCGCGCATGCCACGGCCTCGCCCAGCCGGCCGCTCGCCGCCATCGCCCACCCCTCGGCCAGGGACATGGCGGTGTGCATGAACAGAAAGTCCGCCGGGACGCAGGACCGCGCCGCGGCGACCGCCTCGTTCGCATCGTCGGCCTGCCCGAGCTTCGCGTGCGCCTCGGCCAGCGCGAAATAGCTCGCTGGTCGCAAACCGGTTGTCACGTAGTGTATTTGAACCCCGGCCACCGCCTCATGTACCAGCCGGGCCGCCTCGGCGACGGCGCCGTGAGCCAGCTCGGCGGTGCCGGACAGCAGGGCGAGGTTCGCATACGCAAGGCCGGGGATGTCACGGGAAGATTCGGCCAGTTGTCTTGCTGTGCCGACATATTCATCGATCCGACCGGTCAACCGGCAGGCACGACCGTAGACGGCGCCGAACCAGAACCGCATATGCGACGCCTGAAACGACGTCGTCGCCCGCCGCAGCGTCTGCTCGGCCACGCCGGCAAGCTCGTCGACCTGGCCCAGCGCCCCCATCGCCATGATCAACGCGAGCGAGGCCATCATCGTGTGGAAGCCGGGCAGGTCGGGAAAATTCAAGGCGGCCTTGGCATTTGCTACGGCGGTCTCGCAGCGTGCCGCCACCGCATCCAGGCACGCCTGCACCGCCAACCGCTCCGCCCGCTGGGCGGGGGTCTCGGAGTCAAGCGCGACAAGTCCGTCGAGGATTTCGACCGCGCCGCGGGGGTCGAAGAGATTCCACATCAGGTTGGCCGCCCGCACGGTCGCCCAGTGATGGCCGTCGGGCAGGTCGCTGTCGGCCATCGCGCGCAGCGCCGCCTCGGCCAGCTCGCCCCGTCCCAGCAGCGCCAGGTTCATGGCCCGCACCCCCGCCGCCCCGGGCGCACCGGCTTCCGTTGCGGCGGTGGCGAACCGGTCGGCCAGATCCAGATCCAGCAGGGTCATCGCATGCCGCGCCGATTCCAGGTACAGCCCAGGGTCGGCATCGAGGTCCGACTCGAGGCGCAGCAACGCGCGGCGCACCGTGGCCTGCATGTCGGCGTCGCCCTCGTCGCCCAGCCGCGCCGCCAGCCTGCCGCGAATCTCCGACAGATACAGCTCGCCGGCGCTCGCGCGGCGCAGCTCACCGAACAGCGGGTGGGCAAGTCTGGCCGTCAAACCGGCGCCGGTGCGTTCGATGCTCACCAGGCCCATCCGCTCGGCTGCCGCCAAGTCGCTGCGCCGCGCCAGATCGCACAGCACCTCGACGGCCAGCGGCTCACACTGCGACAACGTGTCGATCACCATCGCCACTTCCGGGCTGAGCCGCCCCATCTGACGGCCCACCGTTTCGGACAGGCTCGCCGAGACCGCAACGTCGCCGTCCCACATCCATACCCCGGCCGTCTTACACATCCGCCCGGCGGCCACCTGATCCGCCAGCAGCTGCCGCAGGAACAGCGCGTTGCCACCGGTCAGCTTCTGGAACCGCGCCGCGCTGCGCGCATCGACCGGACCGTCCAGCGTGCTCTCGATGACCTCGCGTGTCGTCGCGGCCGAAAACGGTTTGAGGTCAATCCTTTCCAACAACCCGTCTTTCCACAGTGCCGTCACCGCGTCCGGTTCGTCGAGGCCGATGCGTACGGTGACCACCAGCCGGACCCCACCCGACTGCGCCAACTGGTGGACGACCATCGCGGACAATCCGTCCAACAGGTGCGCGTCGTCGACCCCGATCAGCACGCGGCGTTGACGCTGTTGCGCGACAAACGAATTGATCACCCGTCGCACATCGGTCAAAGGATCCGACTGCGCCTCATTCAGAGCCTCGGTCATCGACCCGATGAACGCGCCCAGCGGCAGGGCCTGCGCCGAGTCGGTGCCGACGATCCACCTGGTCCGCTCCCCCGACGCCTCGGCGCGCCGCAGCACCTCGTGGGCGAGCCAGGTCTTGCCCACCCCGGGGGCTCCGGCGATCACCACGCCCGTGCGGTTGCCGCCCGCACTCAGGGCACGGCGAATGATTCCCAATTCGCTGGCCCGCCCGGCCAGCGGCTCGGTGCCGATCATTCGGCGACTATAACGGGCCGCGGCCATCGCCCGGGGCCGCTTTGTCGGCGTTCGCTGGCATCGCGAGTAGCCGGCCCGGGGCGGTGGCGTAGTCGACTACGCTGTCGGCCCCCGTTTCGCCCCATGAGCATGGTGCTCGTCGGGTACGCGCTCAGCACAGGCGGTGGGCTATGGCAAGGACGGGCAACCACGCGGTGGTATTGGGAGCGAGCATGGCCGGTTTGACGGCCGCGCGATCGCTCAGCGAGTTCTTCGCCACGGTCACGGTGGTGGAGCGCGATCCGCTGCCCGACATCCCTCCCGAAACGGCCTGCGCTCGCCGCGGTGTGCCGCAGGGTCGCCACCTGCACGGTCTGCTGCCTCGCGGCGCCCAGGCGCTCGAGCATCTGTTTCCCGGCGTCCTCGATGCGATGGTCATCGACGGCGCGCATCACCTGGATGGCCGTGATCTCTCGCAGCTGTACTACTGCTTGGGCGACCATCTGATGGTGCGTTCGGGGGGCGCGCCTTCGTTCGCCGCATATCTGGCCACCCGGCCGTTCCTCGAGGAGCATGTCCGAGCGCGACTGCGGCGGATCCCCGCCGTCACGCTGCTCGACGAGCACGACATCGTGGATTTGACCACGACATCGGACCGCAGACGGGTGACCGGCGTCCGGGTGGTCGACCGTCGCACCCGCCACGACGTCACGCTGGGCGCGGACTTGGTGCTCGATGCCACCGGGCGCGGCGCGCGCACCCCGGCGTGGCTGACCGCGCTGGGCTACCAGCGGCCGGCCGAGATTCATGTGCCGGTACAGCTGACCTACGTGAGCCAACGCCTGCGCATGGCGCCGGACGCGCTGCACGAATTCGGTTTCATCGTCGCAGCGGTGCCGGGCCGGCCGCGCGGGCTGGGCATGTTGCGCTCGGAGAACGACACCTGGATGTTCACCGTGTACGGCATAGCGGGCCATGCACCGCAGCCGGACCTGGCATCGATGTGCGAGTTCGTCGAGGACTGCGCACCCGCCCACCTGCTGGCCGCGGTCCGAGCCGCCGAACCCATCGGCGAGCCCACCCGGCACGGTCAGCCGTCCAGCCAGTGGCGCCGTTACGACCAGATGCAACGCTTCCCGGAAGGCCTGCTGGTGATGGGCGATGCGATCTGCAGCTTCAACCCGATCTACGGTCAAGGCATGACGGTCGCCGCGCTGGAGGCGCTGGCGCTGCGCGACTGCCTGTCCGAGGGCGCAAAAGATTTGGCGCGGCGATTCTTCCGGGCCGCCGCGGTGCCGATCCGCCAGGCGTGGGAGCTGTCGGCGAACCCGGACCTGTGTCTGCCCGAGATCGAGGGCACGCCACCGCTGCTCACCCGGCTGCTCAACGGCTATATCGATCGCATACTCACCGCGACCGAATACGACGCCGTCGCGGTCGATCGGTTCGTCAGGGTCACCGCACTTCTCGATCCCGCTTCCCGGCTGCTGCGCCCGGGCATGATGTGGCGGGCCGCGTGCGCGAACCTTCGCCGACCGCGGCGCGGCGACGACCGGCCGGCTCACGACAGCGGCGAACTGGCCGGCAGCGCCGCGCGCTAGCCCCGCCGGTAGGCCGGCGGCAACGGCATCGCCAGTTCGGCGAGCACGCCGCGCAGCAGCGTCGGATAGTCGGTGATGATGCCGTCGACCCCGTATCCGATCTGCTGACGCATGGCGGTGGTGTCATCAACGGTCCACGGAATCACCTTGAGTCCCAACGCATGTGCGCGGCCGACGTATGCTGGACCGGTGACCAGTCGATAATCCGGTGAGACGATGCCGGCGCCCACCAGCCTCGCGCCGATCAGCGGATCGCCGATGAGCGTGGCGTTTTCGCCGGCCAGCCAGGGCGAGTCCGGTGCCCAGGTGTGCCCGTCGTAAAGGGCCGCCAATGGAATTGACGGTTCGGCGCGCCGCACCAGCGGCAGGGTCCGCCAGTCGAAGCTCTGGATCTCTACCCGGTCGATCTTGCCCGCGGACCTGACGGCGGCCAGAATCACGTCGACGAACTCCTGCGGCTCGGCCGACGCGCCGGGCCGGTCGGCCTCCACCTTGGTTTCGATGTTGTAGCGGATCCCGTCGGCGCGGTAGGAGTCGGCGAGCGCGAAAACCTGCGGCAGCGTCGCTATCTTGTTGCCCCGCACCACCTCGGCCCGGGGATACTCATCGAGCAGGCGGCCGCAGTCCAGGGTGTTGACCTGCGCCGCGGTGAGTTCGTGCACGAGCTTGCCGACGTACGGGTAGTGGGGGTCACCGGCGAACGCGGGCGCGGTGTCGGCGCACTTCTCGGCCTGGATCATCGGGTCATGCCACACCAGCGGTTGCCGGTCCGCGGTCAGGACGACGTCGAGTTCCAATGTGGTGACGCCCAATTCGAGCGCCTTGGCGAACCCGCGCAGCGACTCCTCGGTGGTCTCCCCGCGCCCCCCGCGGTGGGCCTGCAGGTCGAAGTCGGTCGCCTGGGCCCGGCCGACGCCGACCGGCCACAGCGCGACCGCCAGCATCAGCGCTCCCAGCGCCGCTAGAAGGCGCGCGGGCCGGCCGGGCACCGGGGTTAACTCCTGCGCTGGCGGGTGATTTCGGCGAGTACCACGCCGGCGGCCACCGACGCGTTGAGCGATTCGGTGTTTCCGGCCATCGGGATGGACACGACTTCGTCGCAGTTCTGCCGCACCAACCGCGACAGTCCCTTGCCTTCCGAGCCCACGACGACCACCAGTGGATCGGTGCCGTCGATGTCGTCGAGCGTGGTTTCACCGCCGGCATCCAGACCGATCACCCGCAGGCCGCGGCCGGCCCAATCCGTCAGTGTCCGATTGAGATTCGTGGCGCGTGCCACCGGGATGCGGGCCGCTGCCCCGGCGCTGGTGCGCCAGGCCACCGCCGTCACCGAGGCCGACCGGCGCTGCGGGATCAGCACCCCGTGGCCGCCGAATGCCGCCACCGAACGGACGATCGCGCCCAGGTTGCGGGGATCGGAGATGTTGTCCAGCGCGACCAGCAGCGCCGGCGGCGAGGCGAGTGCGTCGGCGACCAGGTCGTCGGGGTGGGCGTAGTTGTAGGGCGGCACCTGCAACGCGATCCCCTGATGCAGGTGGTTGCTGGTCATCCGGTCCAGATCGGTACGCGTTACCTCGAGGATGGAGATGCCCAAATCTGCTGCGCGGGTGACGGATTCGGTGAGCCGTTCGTCGGCCTCGGTGCCCAGCGCCACGTAGAGCGCGGTGGCCGGAACCCCCGCGCGCAGGCATTCGAGCACCGGGTTGCGGCCCAGCACCGTCTCGGCTTCGTCGGTGCGGCCCCGCGCCGGCCGACGGCTCTGGGCCTTGGCGCGCTTGGCGGCCGGATGGTTAGGGCGCATATGCGCGGGCGGGGTGGGGCCGCGTCCTTCCAGGCCGCGGCGGCGCTGGCCCCCCGAACCCACGGTCGGGCCCTTCTTGGTGCCCTCTTTGCGGATCGCCCCACGGCGACGCGAGTTGCCGGCCATCTACTTGTCGCGCTTTTCTTCGTGGGCCAAAAGCTCCCACTGCGGCCCGTCGGCGGTATCGGTGACTTCGATGCCGGCGTACTTGAGCCGGTCGCGGATCTCGTCCGCGAGCGCCCAGTTGCGTTCCTGGCGCGCCTTCTGCCGGTTCTCCAGTTCCGCCTGGACCAGCACGTCGACGGCGGCCAGCGCCGCCGACGTCTCGTCGCGGGTTTCCCAGCGTTCGTCCAGCGGGTCGCAGCCCAGGATGCCCATCATCGCGCGGAGCGCGCCGGCGTGTCGCAGCGCGCCTTCGTGATCGCCGGAGTCCAGCGCCCGGTTGCCTTCGGCGCGCGCCTGGTGCACCTCGGCCAGTGCGGCGGGCACCGCCAGGTCGTCGTTGAGCGCGTCGGCGAACTTCTGCGTCCACTGACCGGGCTCGACGCCACCGACCCGCACCCGTACGCGGTGCAGAAATTCCTCAACGCCGACATAGGCTTTCACGGCGTCCTGCAGGGCGTTGTCGGAGAATTCCAACATCGACCGGTAATGTGCGCTGCCCAGGTAGTAGCGCAGTTCGGCGGGGCGCACCCGCTGCAGCAACGCCGGTATGGCCAGCACGTTGCCCAGCGACTTGCTCATCTTCTCGCCGCCCATCGTCACCCAGCCGTTGTGCAGCCAGTAGCGGGCGAAGCCGTCGCCGGCAGCGCGGCTCTGGGCAATCTCGTTCTCGTGGTGCGGGAAGACCAAGTCCATTCCGCCGCAATGGATGTCGAATTCCGGTCCCAGATACGTGCGGGCCATCGCGGAGCATTCCAGGTGCCAGCCCGGGCGTCCGCGGCCCCACGGGGTGGGCCAGGACGGCTCGCCGGGCTTGGCGGCCTTCCACAGCGTGAAGTCGCGCTGATCGCGTTTGCAGGTCGCGACGCCTTCGCCCTGGTGGACGTCGTCGATCTTGTGCCCGGACAGCCGCCCGTACTCCGGGTAACTGAGCACGTTGAAGTAGACGTCGCCGCCGGCGGCGTAGGCGTGATCGGTTTCGATCAGCCGTCCCATTAATTCGACCATCTGAGTGATGTGCCCGGTGGCTCGCGGCTCGGCCGACGGCGGCAGCACGTCCAGGGCGTCGTAGGCGGCGCTGAAGGCACGCTCGTAGGTGGCCGCCCATTCCCACCACGGCCGGCCCGCCGCGGCGGCCTTGTTGAGGATCTTGTCGTCGATGTCGGTGACGTTGCGGATGAACGCGACGTCGCAGCCGCGCGCGATCAGCCATCGGCGCAGGATGTCGAAGGCCACGCCGCTGCGGACATGGCCGATGTGCGGCAGGCCCTGGACGGTGGCGCCACACAGGTAGATGGAGACGTGACCCTCGCGCAGCGGGACGAAATCACGCACGGCACCGGCCGCCGTGTCGTGTAGCCGCAAGCGGGCGCGATCGGTCACGACGTGCCAGCTTACCGGGTAGTTCCCCGGCACCCGGCGCTGCGCGGGCTTACCCGGCGGGGACCACCAACGCGGTGGCGATGGCGGCGAGGCCCTCACCGCGTCCGGTCAGCCCCAACCCGTCGGTCGTCGTCGCCGACACCGAGACCGGCGCGCCGAGCAATTCCGACAACACCCGCTGCGCCTCGTCCCGACGCGGACCGACCTTCGGCCGGTTCCCGATGACCTGCACGCCGGCGTTGCCGACCCGGAAGCCGTGCTGCGACACCAGATCCGCGACATGGCGCAGCATGTCGGCGCCGCTGACGCCCTTCCAGCGCGGATCGCCGACCCCGAATACCGCCCCCACGTCGCCCAGCCCGGAGGCCGAGAGCACCGCGTCGCACAGCGCGTGCGCCCCGACGTCGCCGTCGGAATGGCCGGCACAGCCGTCAGCGTCGGCGAAAAGCAGCCCCAGCAGCCAGCACGGCCGCCCGGGTTCGATCGGGTGCACGTCGACGCCAAGCCCCACCCTGGGCAGCGCGTTCACCGGCGCACCACGGTCTCGGCCAGCAACAGATCGAGCTGGGTGGTGATCTTGAACGCCAGCGGATCTCCGTCGACGACCTGGACCTGGCCGCCGACATGCTCGACCAGCGACGCGTCGTCGGTGAAACCGGCGCCGCCACCGGCCTGATAGGCCCCGTAGGCGCGCAACAGCAGTTCGGTGGCGAAGCCCTGCGGGGTCTGCACGGCGCGCAGCCCGGCGCGCTCCGGAGTACCCAGGACCACCCCGTTGGCGTCCACGGCCTTGATGGTGTCATGCAACCGCAGCGCGGGCACCACGGCGTCGTGCCCGCCCCGCAGCGCCTCCACCACGCGGGTGATCAGCGCCGGGGGCGTCAACGCCCGTGCGGCGTCGTGCACCAGCACGAACTCGGGTGCCGCCGTCGGCAGGGCCGCCAGGGCAAGGTTGACGGATTCGGTGCGGTCGGCGCCGCCGGCGACGACGGTGGCCTGCCCGGCGCCGACGTGGCCGCCCAGCACCTGCTTGGCGTCGTCGACGCGGTCGGCGGGAACCGCCACCACGACGTGATCGACCACCCCGGAATTCAGCAATCCGGCGACGGCGCGTTGCAGCAGCGTGCGGCCGTCAACCAAACAGAATGCCTTGGGAATTCCTGCGGCCAGCCGTTCGCCCGACCCTGCGGCGGGGACGACTGCAACTACTTTGCCTGAGGTGCCCGTCTCCGGGGCCACCGAAGTGTCAGGACCTTCAGGAAGCGGCGGCCAGAACCTCGTCGAGGATGGTCTCCGCCTTGGCGTCATCGGTGCTCTCGGCCAACGCCAATTCACCGACCAGAATCTGACGGGCCTTGGCCAGCATCCGCTTCTCGCCGGCCGACAGACCGCGCTCCTGATCGCGACGCCACAGGTCGCGGACTACCTCGGCGACCTTGTTGACATCGCCGGAAGCAAGCTTTTCGAGATTTGCCTTATAGCGGCGCGACCAGTTCGTCGGCTCTTCGGTGTGCGGCGCGCGCAGCACCTGGAAAACCTTGTCCAAACCTTCTTGTCCGACGACGTCGCGGACACCGACGTACTCAGCGTTCTCGGCGGGAACTCGAACTGTCAGGTCTCCCTGCGCCACCTTCAAGACGAGATATTCTTTTTGTTCCCCTTTGATCGTCCGGGTTTCGATCGCCTCGACTAACGCAGCACCGTGATGCGGGTAAACAACGGTGTCGCCGACCTTGAAGATCATCTGATTCGAGCCCCTTTCGTTACTTCATCCTAACACGGCCGCCTAGCTACGCGCGAAGCAACGATGCAGGTCAGGGGCACAACACGCGCAGATTAGGGGTTGACATGGGGATCAAGTCGTGCAGTGCAGCACATTACCAACGCTCCGAAAGCGGCCCGGCGGTGGCCTATCCGAGGCCCATTCGGGCGCTCCTGCGCTGGTCTGGCGCCCCGCGCTATCGCGCGCGGGACGTTCCTACTACTGTGCATAGTTGCATCAGTCGGACCGGCTCAGCAGGAGGCCTGAGAGAGTGAACCGCTTCAAGATCCGCCTCGGCCGTCCCGCGCTCGCCGTCGCCGGGGTGATGGCCGTTCTGGCCGCCCTGCTGAGCGGTTGCGGAGCCGGTCAGGTGTCACAGATGGCGGTCCAGGAGCCCGCCATCAACGGCAACAAGGTCACGTTCAACAACGTGGCGTTGCGCGACATCCGGATCCAGGCCAACCAGAGCGGCGACTACCTCAAGCCGGGCCGGACCGTGGACCTGGTGCTGGTGGCCGTCAACCAGTCGCCGAATTCCGCCGATCGGCTGGTCGGCATCACCACCGACATCGGCACGGTTACGGTCAGCGGCGACGCCCGGCTACCCGCCGGCGGGACGCTGTTCGTCGGCACGCCCGAGGGGCAGAAGGTGGCTCCCGGCCCGGTCGGTTCCAACACCGCGGCGGCCAAGGCGACCGTCAATCTGGCCAAGCCGATCTCCAACGGCCTCCTCTACAACTTCACCTTCAACTTCGAGAAGGCCGGGCAGGCCACCGTCGCCGTGCCGATTTCGGCCGGGTTGACGCCGCCGCAGCAAAACCAAGCGGGGTAACCGCCTGTCGTGACGCGGGCTTGTCGTAGCGGCTCGATACCGTCATGGCGTGGCAACTGCGCGCTCCCAATACCGGTGTTCGGAATGCCGGCATATCACCGCGAAGTGGGTCGGCCGCTGCATGGAGTGCGGCACCTGGGGCACCGTTGACGAGGTCCCGCTACTCAGTGCGGTCGCCGGCCGGCGCAGCGGCCTGGCCACGGCGTCGCCGGCCGTGCCCATCACCTCTATCGAGCCCAACGCGAGCCAGCACCGCACGACGGGTGTAGACGAACTCGACCGCGTGCTCGGCGGCGGTGTGGTGCCCGGCTCGGTCACGCTGCTGGCCGGTGACCCCGGGGTGGGCAAGTCGACGCTGCTGCTCGAGGTCGCGCACCGCTGGGCGCAATCCGGCCGTCGCGCGCTGTACATCTCCGGTGAGGAGTCCGCGGGCCAGATCCGGCTGCGCGCCGACCGCATCGGCTGCGGCAGCGACGAGCTCTATCTGGCCGCCGAATCCGACCTGCACACCGTGCTCGAGCACATCGCCACGGTCCGGCCGGCGCTGGTGATCGTGGACTCGGTGCAGACCATGTCCACCACCGAGGCCGACGGTGTGGCCGGCGGCGTCACGCAGGTACGCGCGGTGACGGCGGCGCTGACCGCCGCGGCCAAAACCAATGCGGTCGCGCTGATCCTGGTCGGGCACGTGACCAAAGACGGGGCCATCGCCGGGCCGCGTTCCCTCGAGCATCTGGTGGACGTGGTGCTGCACTTCGAAGGCGACCGCAACGGCTCGCTGCGCATGGTCCGGGGGATCAAGAACCGGTTCGGGGCCGCCGACGAGGTCGGGTGTTTCCTGTTGCACGACAACGGGATCGAGGGCGTCGCCGACCCGTCGAACCTGTTCCTGGATCAGCGTCCCGCCCCGGTCCCCGGCACCGCGATCACGGTGACGCTCGACGGCAAACGGCCGCTCATCGGCGAGGTGCAGGCGCTGCTGGCCACGCCGGCGGGCGGCTCGCCGCGGCGCGCCGTCAGCGGCATCGACCATTCCCGGGCCGCGATGATCACCGCAGTGCTGGAGAAGCACGCCAAGCTGCCCGTCGGCGCCAACGACATCTACCTGTCCACGGTCGGCGGCATGCGGCTGACCGATCCGTCGTCGGACCTGGCGGTCGCGGTCGCGCTCGCTTCGGCGCTAGCCGACCTGCCGCTGCCCACCACGGCGGTGATGATCGGCGAGGTGGGACTTGCCGGGGACCTTCGGCGGGTCAGCGGCATGGAGCGGCGCCTGTCCGAAGCCGCGCGCCAAGGCTTCAGCATCGCGCTCATCCCGGACGGGGACGATCCCCGGCGCGAGATCGTGCCGAACGGGATGCGGGCGCTGCGCGCACCCACCATCGTGGCGGCGCTGGAGCACATGATCGACATCGCCGACCACCGCGGCGCCGCGCCCGCAAACCCGCGGCGGCTGGACGTGTGCCGCGTCCGGCCTGAAGAATGACCTTTTGTGACTCGTCCGACGCTGCGTGAGACTGTCGCCCGCCTGGCGCCGGGCACCGGGCTGCGCGACGGCCTGGAACGCATCCTGCGTGGGCGTACCGGTGCGCTGATCGTGCTCGGCAACGACGAAGCCGTCGAGGCCATCTGCGACGGCGGCTTCGCTCTGGACGTCCGCTACGCGCCTACCCGGCTGCGCGAGCTGGCGAAGATGGACGGCGCCGTCGTGCTGTCCACCGACGGCAGCCGCATCGTGCGGGCCAACGTGCAGCTGGTCCCGGACCCCTCCATCGCCACCGACGAGTCGGGCACCCGGCACCGCTCCGCGGAGCGGGCCGCGATCCAGACCGGCTACCCGGTGATCTCGGTCAGCCATTCGATGAACATCGTGACCGTCTACGTGGGCGGCGAACGTCACGTGGTCGCCGATTCGGCGACCATCCTGTCGCGGGCGAACCAGGCCATCGCCACCCTGGAGCGGTACAAGATCCGGCTCGACGAGGTCAGCAGGCAGCTGTCGCGCGCGGAGATCGAGGACTTCGTGACGCTGCGCGACGTCATGACCGTGGTGCAGCGGCTGGAGCTGGTCCGTCGGATCGGCCGGGTGATCGACAACGACGTCGTCGAACTCGGCACCGACGGGCGCCAACTGCGGCTGCAGCTCGACGAGCTGCTGGGCGGCAACGACAACGCGCGTGAACTGATCGTGCGCGACTATCACGCCAGCCCGGAGCCGTTGTCCGAGGTGCAGATGTCGGCCACGCTGGACGAGCTGGATGCGCTCTCGGATACCGAGCTGCTCGACTTCACCATCCTGGCAAAGGTTTTCGGCTATCCGACGACCACCGAGGCGCAGGATTCGGCGGTCAGCCCGCGCGGCTACCAGGCGCTGGCCGGCATTCCGCGGCTGCAGTTCGCCCACGCCGACCTACTGGTCCGCTCGTTCGGGACGCTGCAGAACGTGCTGGCGGCCAGCGCCAGCGACCTGCAATCGGTCGACGGCATCGGCGCGATGTGGGCCCGCCACGTGCGGGAGGGACTGTCGCAGCTGGCGGAGTCGACGATCACCGACTCATTGAGCTAGGTCTGCGCTGAAGCGTGTTCGGTCTCAGCCGGCCGGCTGCGGGGGCACCGGCGGTGCCTCCGGCTGGGGCACGGCGCCCGGCTGACCCGGCCCGGGCACCGGGCCCGGTGGCGGCGGCGGCTGGTTCATGATGAACGGAACCGGCATCGAGCGCAGGTTGCCCAGCTGCACCACGAGGTTGTAGGTGCCCGGCCCGATAGCGGGACGCGGCAGCGGGCAGTGCGGCGCCGAGCCCATGCCCGTCCACGTCACCGCGGTGGTCACCTGCTCGCCCGGCGTGAAGGTTTTGATCAGCGTCTCGTTGGACGGAGCGCAGTCCAGGTTCGACCACAGCCGCTTGTTGTCCAGC
>NZ_LZKI01000074.1 GCF_001672755.1 Mycobacterium colombiense
CGCCCAGCGACGTCTTACCGACACCGGGAGGGCCGGCCAGCACCATCACCGCGCCGGAGCCGCGGCCGCCGACCACCTGCAGCCCGCGCTGCGCGCGACGCGCACGCACGGCCAGGTATTCGACGATGCGGTCCTTGACGTCGTCCAGCCCGTGGTGGTCGGCATCCAGGATCTCGCGCGCGGCCTTCAGGTCCGTCGAGTCCTCGCTCTTGACGTTCCAGGGCAGGTCGAGCACGGTGTCCAGCCAGGTGCGGATCCAGCCGCTTTCCGGGCTCTGATCGCTGGAGCGTTCCAGCTTGCCGACCTCGCGCAGCGCGGCCTCGCGCACCTTCTCGGGCAGCTCTGCCGCCTCCACGCGGGCGCGGTAGTCGTCCGAACCGTCGGGTTCGCCCTCGCCCAGTTCCTTGCGGATGGCGGCGAGCTGTTGGCGCAGCAGGAACTCCTTCTGCGTCTTCTCCATGCCCTCGCGCACGTCCTCGGCGATCTTGTCGCTGACCTCGACCTCGGCGAGATGGTCGCTGGTCCAATCGATCAGCACGCGCAACCGCTCGGCGACATCGACGGTCTCCAGCAGCTGCCGCTTCTGCGCGTTGGTCAGGTAGGACGCGTAACCGGAGGTGTCCGCCAGCGCCGACGGATCGGTCAGCCTGTTGACGTAATCGATGATCTCCCAGGCCTCGCGGCGTTGCAGCATGGCCAGCAGTAGCTTCTTGTACTCCGCCGTCATGGCCTTGATCTCGTCGGTCGTCTCGGCCTCGGGGACCTCGGTCACCTCGACCCACAGCGCCGCGCCGGGTCCGGACGCGCCCGCCCCGATCTGGGCCCTGCGCTCGCCGCGCACGACGGCCGCGGTGCCGCCGCCGGCGATGCGTCCGACCTGCAGGATCTTGGCGATCACGCCGTGCGAGGGATACCGGTCCTCGAGCCGGGGGGCGATCAGCAGCTGCCCCGATTCGCTCGCCTGAGCGGCGTCGATCGCCGCGCGGGCGGCGTCGTCCAGCGCGATCGGCACCACCATTCCGGGCAGCACGATGGTGTCAGTGACAAACAGCACCGGCACCGACTTGGCTTCAGCCATCGAATCCTCCAAAAGTTGAGTCTGTTGCGCTTAACCCAGCCGGGCGGCGGTTTGTTCCCGAGAGGGCCGTTCGCGCGTAACGAACGGAGACGACGAGCTGCGTGCTAGGTGACCAGGACAGGGCTCTGTTGAGAGCTGTCGCCGATGGGCATGCGGTGCGAAAATGAGGCATGCCGAATAGGCGCATGCCGCCACGTCCCGAGGGTGCGCAAACCAACGAAGAGGAATGGGCGCAATTCTTCGAACTATTCGGCCACGCCAGGATTCGGCGCGGGATTCGGCTCATCTCCAAGCTGCCGTCCGCCCCCCGGTGCGAAGCCTGCGGCAACCCGTTCGCCGGCGTCGGCGGCTGGCTGATGCGACGGATGGACAAGAGCCCGTCGCGCAAGAATCCGCGGTGGTGCAAGGTGTGCTTCGAGGCTGCGCCGCAGGGTGGCATGACGCTCACCATCGGCGTGCTCTTCGCCGATATCCGCAACTCAACCGCCCTCGCCGAGACGCTGCCACCGGACGAGATGGCCGAACGCCTCAATCGCTTCTACTCCGAGCTGACGCAGGTGATCGTCCAGCACGGGATCGTCGACAAGCTCATCGGTGACGAAGTGATGGGCCTCTACCTTCCGCCCCTCACACGTAACGGCCGCTACGTCGACGCGATGGTGAGCGACGCTCTCGCCATTCTGCGGACGCAAGGTCGCGACTCGTCGAAGGGCGCACGGCTCGAGGTGGGGATCGGCTTGGACGTCGGCCCCGCGTACGTCGGGATCGTCGGCGAGGGCGAGATCCGCGACTTCACCGCAATTGGCGACGTCGTGAACACCGCGTCGCGGCTGCAAAGCGTTGCGGCGGGCGGCGAGATCGTCATGCCCGAGACGGTCGCGCGCATCGCTGCCGTCGACGGGGGCGAGGTCGTCACGCTCGCCCTCAAGGGCAAAGCCGAACCCGTGGCGGCACGCCGGATCAGCGTCGCGAGCTAGCGCGTCCCGCTCGTCATCCCGTGATGGTCGCCACCATCGTGACCATGACCATCCCGAGCAAGATCAGGTAAGCGATCGCGTGGACTCGATCGGGGATCGGCCATCGAGCCAGCAGCGGCTTGGCGAGTGCGATCGTCGGCAACGACCCCGCCACCAGCGTCGCCACCGCGGCAAGACTGACGTACCCGACTTGGCCGGAGTTGGTCAACACCGGCGCGGCGAGCGAACACGGCGGCCACACTGGGCTACGACAATCCGGCGGGCTTTACCGCGATGTTCGTCAAACACATCGGCAGCACGCCGAAGTCATTTCGTAGCCGCTGAGCCGCGGCGCCGTCATCGAGACGGGTCGACTGGCCCCAGCCGCTTGAGCTGTGTGACGTGCTGCGGCGTCAGTTCTTCCAGACAGGTGACGCCGAGCAGTGCCATGGTCCGCAGAATCCCGCTCGCAAGGATCTCGATCGCGCGGCTCACCCCCGCCTCGCCGCCGGCCATCAGGCCGTACAGGTAGGCGCGCCCGACCAGCGTGCAGCGGGCACCCAGCGCGATCGCGGCGACGATGTCGGCGCCGGACATGATGCCCGTATCGACCAGGATCTCGGTGTGTTTGCCGAGTTCGCGCGCGACCGTGGGCAGCAGGTGAAAGGGGACCGGGGCCCGGTCCAATTGACGCCCACCATGATTGGACAACACGATGCCGTCGACGCCGCGGTCGACGACGGCGCGCGCATCCTCGAGTGTCTGAATCCCTTTCACGACGAGCTTGCCGGGCCACTGCGCCTTGATCCACTCCAGGTCGTCGAAGGTGAGGCTGGGGTCGAACATGGTGCTCAGGTACTCGGCGACGGTGCCCGGCCAGCGATCCAGCGACGCGAATGCCAGCGGCTCGGTGGTCAGCAGATCGAACCACCATCTCGGGTGCGGCACCGCGTCCAGCACGGTGCGCAGCGTCAGGGTGGGCGGGATCGTCATGCCGTTGCGGTTGTCCCGCAGCCGGGCGCCGGAGACGGGAACGTCGACGGTGGCCAGCAGTGTGTCGAATCCCGCGGCGGCGGCGCGCTTCACCAGCTCCATCGAGCGCTCGCGATCGCGCCACATGTAGAGCTGGAACCACTTTCGGCCCTGCGGGACGGCGGTCACCAGATCTTCGATCGCGCAGGTGCCGAGCGTGGACAGCGAGAACGGGATCCCCGCCCGGGCCGCCGCCTGCGCACCGGCGATCTCGCCCTCGGTCTGCATCAATCGGGTGAAACCGGTGGGCGCGATCGCGAACGGAAATACCACTGGCTGGCCCAGCACGTTCCAGCCGGCGGTGACTTGGGAGACGTCGCGCAGGATTGTGGGGTGAAACTCGATGTCGCGGAACGCTTGTCGCGCACGTTCGATGGACAACTCGTCTTCGGCGGCGCCGTCGGTGTAGTCGAACGCCGCCTTGGGGGTGCGGCGTTTGGCGATGGCCCGCAGATCCTCGATGGTGTAGGCGGCGTCGAGGCGGCGCCTGGTCGCGTTGAGCCGAGGCCGCTTGAATTGCAGCAGCGGCGCCAGGTCGCGCACTTTGGGCACTCGTCGTTGGACCGCCATATGTGCAACCGTAGTCACATGGAATCGGCAGGCGACCCCTTCGATCTGAACCGCTTCGTCACGGCACAGGCTCCGGTCTACGGCCAGGTCGTGGGGGAACTGCGGGACGGGCGGAAGCGCAGCCACTGGATGTGGTTCGTCTTTCCGCAACTGCGCGGCCTGGGCGGCAGCCCGACCGCCGTGCGTTATGGCATCGTTTCGCTGGACGAGGCCCGCGCCTATCTGAGCCACGACCTGCTCGGGCCGCGATTGCGCGAATGCACCCAACTGGTCAACGAGATCCAGGGCCGCTCGGTCACGCAGATCTTCGGCTCGCCCGACGACCTCAAGTTGCGTTCGTCGATGACGCTCTTCGCCCTGGCCACCGAGGAGGACCACGACTTCGTCGCGCTGCTCGACAAGTACTACGCCGGCGAGCAGGACTCGGTCACGCTGGCGCGGCTGCAGGACTAAACGGGCTGCAGGATCCGCCAGCCCCGGGCCTCGACGATGACGGTCTCGACGACGTCGGACGGTGGTGCCGCCGATCCGCCGATCACCTGCGCGCGTGCCGTACCCAGCTTCGGCAACGACACGCGCAGCGGCTCGTCGTCGATGTTGAGCACCACCAACAGCGCATCGCCGCCGTTGGCGGTCTCGTACACATAGTGCCGGTTTTCCAGCAACCGCGCGGTGGTGGACGCCGCGTGCAGCCAGGGGTAGCGGCGACGCAACCCGATCAGATACTGGTGCAACCGCCAGGTATCGACGCCGAAGTCATCCAGTTGCAGTGGGGGAGAGCCGAACTCGGGGCGTACCGCGTCGTCGCCGCCGTATCGTTCTTCTTTGACACCCCGCAAGCCGAGCTCGTCGCCGGCGTACACGCTGGGCACGCCGCCGATAGTCAGCAGCAGCACCAGCGCGTGGGCCACGTGCTCGGGGGTGTCCAGCCGGCTGACGATGCGGGTGACGTCGTGGTTGCCGATGAACGTCAGCGGCGCGAAGCCGGTCAGAAAGTCGTTGTGGCGCTGCAGCGCCCAATCGAGTTCGAAGAAGTTGCCGTCGTTGAGGCTGCTCCAGATCGCCTTCCACAGCTCGTATTGGGTTGCCGAGTCGAAGGTGGCGGCTTGCACGACGGCGGCGTAGTCGCCGTGGATGAGCTCGCCGACGAACCAGGCATCCGGGTAGCGCTCGCGCACCCGCGGCAGTGTCGAGGCCCAGAAGTGTTGCGGCACAGCGTAAGCCGCATCGAGTCGCCAGCCGTCGGCGCCGCGCCCCAACCAGTGCCCCATCACGTCGACGGTGTAGTCGACGACCTCGGGGTTGTCGTGGTTCAGGGTGATCAGCCCGGAGTGGCCCTCGAAGGTGTGGAAGCGGCCAGGGCGCCCGCGAAACCAGCGCGCGGCCGCGTCATCGTCGGCCGCCGCGCGATAGCGTGCGAAATCCTCCCCGACGTGATTGAACACGCCGTCGAGCAGCACGCGTAGGCCGCGGCCATGCGCCTCGGCCACCAGGTGATCGAAGTCGGCGTCATCACCCAGCCGGGGATCGATGCGGTAATGGTCGGTGGTGTCGTAACCGTGTGTGCGCGAGGCGAAGATGGGTCCCAGCGCGATGCCGGATGCCCCGAGTTCGATGGCATGGTCCAGCCAGTCGACGAGCCGCCGCAGCCGGTGTTCGTCCGGTTGCGGCGGCTCGTGTGGCTGCGGTGCGGGGAAGGCTCCCACGAACCCCAGCGGGTAGACCTGCCACCAGATGGCGTGCTGGACCCAGGCGGGTCCCGTCACGGCACTGGACACGGCGGCGCGATCAGCCGGCGGTCGCCAGCGTCTGGGAGGCGATAATCGCTTGTGCCACGCCGGAAATGATCGCCGCGGCCTTCAACGCCTCCTGGATGGTTTCCCGGCTGACGCCGGCTTCGCGCAGCGTGTGCTCGTGGGCGGCCACGCAGTCCGGGCATCCGTTGATCGACGACACCGCGAACGACCACAGTTCGAAGTTCACCTTCTCCACGCCGGGATTGGCGATGATGTTCATCCGCAATCCCGCACGCAGGTCGTCGTACTTGCCGTCCAGGAAGCCGCGGCCACGGTAGAACACGTTGTTCATGCCCATGATCGAGGCGGCTCCCAGCGCCGCGTTGTATGCCTCGGCGGACAGGATATCGGCCGCCTCGGCCCCAATCTCGGTGAGCACCTGCGTGTTCCGGGTCGCTGCGGCGCTAGCCAGCAGCGTGCCCCACAGCTGCTCCTCGTTGAGCTCGGTGGTGCGGGTGATGGAGCCCAGGTTGAGCTTGAGGTCCTTGGCGTACTCCGGTAGCGCTTCTTTGAGGTTTTCGACGCTCATCTCGCCTCCTAATCAGGCCTTGTACCCGTCCCGGCGGGAATTAAGCCGACTGCTTGAGCAGCTCGGTGGCGTCCAGCGTCGGGTCACCCTTGCGCCAGTTGCAGGCGCACAGCTCGTCGGACTGCAGTGCGTCCAGGACGCGCAGCACCTCTTCGACGTTGCGGCCCACGGAACCCGCGGTGACCGAAACGAATTGGATCTCGTTGTTGGGGTCGACGAGGAAGGTCGCCCGGTCGGCCACGCCCTCGGCGTTGAGCACACCGGTGGCCAGGCTGAGCTCCCGCTTGATGTCCGAGAGCATCGGGAAGGGCAGCTTCTTCAGGTCCTCGTGCTGCGCGCGCCAGTTGAAGTGCACGAACTCGCTGTCGATCGAGACGCCCAGCACCTGCGCGTCGCGGTCTTCGAACTCGTCGTTGAGCTTGCCGAACGTGGCAATCTCGGTCGGGCACACGAAGGTGAAGTCCTTCGGCCAGAAGAACACCACGCGCCACTTGCCGGCGTGATCCTCGTTGGTGATGGTGGTGAAGTAGTCCTCGGGCTGCTGGGCGTCGACCTTGGACAGATCGCCCGCGATCAACGCAGTGAGCTCGTAGGCGGGGAACTGGTCGCCGATGGTCAGCAGAGGCATGTCGCTCCTTGTCTGGATTTACTCAAGATTAGCTTTCCTCCACCATGCTGCCGCGTACGCTAGTTGAAGTAAAGGTGATATTTCCCACTAGGCTTATAGGTATGACCGATAAGAGTTATCAGCCCACTATCGCCGGCTTGCGCGCTTTTGCCGCGGTCGCCGAGAAGCGCCAATTCAGCAGCGCTGCAACGTCTCTCGGCGTTAGCCAGTCGACGTTGTCGCAGGCGCTGGCGGCGCTGGAAGCGGGCCTGGGCACCCAGCTGGTTGAGCGCTCAACCCGGCGTGTCTTCTTGACAACGGAGGGCGCCCAACTGCTGCCGCACGCCCAGGCCGTCGTCGAGGCGGCGGACGCATTCAGCGCCGCGGCCGCGGGCTCGTCGGACCCGCTGCGGGCCGGCATTCGGCTGGGGCTGATACCCACGGTGGCGCCCTACGTGCTGCCGACCGTGTTGGCCGGCGTCGCCCAGGAGCTGCCGGGGCTGACGCTGCGGGTGACCGAAGACCAAACCGAGCGGCTGTTGGCGGTGTTGCGGGAGGGTGCATTGGACGCGGCCCTGATCGCCCTGCCCGCCGAGGGCGCCGGCGTCACCGCGATCCCGATCTACGACGAGGATTTCGTGCTCGCCCTGCCCCCGGACCATCCGCTGGCGGGCAGGCGCCGGGTACCGGCCACCGCACTGGCCGACCTGCCGCTGCTGTTGCTGGATGAGGGGCACTGCCTGCGCGATCAGGCGCTCGACGTCTGCCACAAGGCGGGTGTGCGCGCGGAGGTGGCCAACACCCGGGCCGCGTCGCTGGCGACCGCCGTGCAATGTGTGACCGGCGGCCTGGGCGTCACGCTCATTCCCCAGACCGCGGTGCCGGTGGAGGCGTCCCGAAGCCGCCTGGGTCTCGCGCAGTTCGCCGCACCGCGCCCGGGCCGGCGGATCGGTCTGGTTTTCCGCTCGTCGAGCGGACGCGACGAGTCCTATCGTTGGCTGGCCGGCCTCATCGGCACGTTGATCAGCAGCCAGCACCAGGTGCGGCTGGTCAAATAGCCGGCCGGCGACTGTAAGTTCTGCGTATGGAGAAGGTCATCGCCGTCCTGATGCGCGCGGAGCCGGATGACGCCTGGTGCGCCCGGCAGCGAGGTCACGTCGCCGACGCGCTGCTGCAACTGGGCATCGCCGGGCTGCAGATGAACGTTCGCGACAGCACCGTGCGTGACTCGCTGATGACGTTGACGACTATGGACCCGCCGGTGGCCGCGGTGGTGAGCATGTGGACCCAGCAGTGCTACGGCGACCAGACGGCGGCGGCACTTAAATTTCTCGCCCAGGAATGTGAGCAGTTGGCCGCTTACCTGGTGACCGAGTCGGTCCCGTTGATTCCACCCGCCGTCGAACCCGGTTCTCGCACACCGGGTTTGGCTAACATCGCACTGCTGCGCCGTCCCGCCGACATGGACCAGACAACCTGGCTGAACCGTTGGCAACGCGACCATACTTCGGTGGCCATCGACACGCAGTCGACGTTCGGCTACACCCAGAATTGGGTGGTACGGGCGCTGACCGCGAATGCGCCGGGAATCGCGGGCATCGTCGAGGAGTTGTTCCCGATCGAGGCCATCACCGACCTCCACGCGTTCTTCGGAGCCGCCGATGACAAGGACCTACAGGACCGGCTGGGCCGGATGGTCGCCAGCACAACCGCATTCGGTGCCAACGAGAACATCGATACGGTGCCGACGAGCCGTTACGTGTTCGAGACACCTTTCCGAGAATGAGGACCACCCATGACAACACTCGACGAGGCAGTGGCACTGGCCAAGGGAGAAAGCGGACTGGCGGTGATCTCCACGGTTCGTGCCGACGGAACAGTGCAGGCCTCGCTGGTCAACGTGGGCCTGTTGCCGCACCCGGCGAATGGCCGACAGGTCCTGGGCTTTACCACCTACGGCCGGGTCAAGCTGGCCAACCTGCGCGACCGGCCGCAGCTTGCCGTGACCTTCCGCAACGGGTGGCAGTGGGCAACAGTCGAGGGCGGCGCGGAGCTGGTCGGCCCCGACGACTCCCGGCCCTGGCTGACGGACGCGGATCAGTTGCGACTGCTGCTGCGCGACGTGTTCACCGCTGCGGGCGGCACCCACGACAACTGGGACGAGTACGACCGGGTAATGGCCACCGAGCGCCGCGCCGTGGTGCTCATCGCCCCAACCCGCGTCTACAGCAACGGCTAGCCTCGCTAGGCTGCTCGCGTGACGCTGCAGATCGATGACCAGAACCGGGTACGCACCCTCACGCTGAACCGGCCCGAGGCGCTGAACGCGTTCAACGAAGCCCTCTACGACGCCACTGCCGAGGCGCTGTTGGCCGCCGCCGAAGATCCCGAGGTGGCGGTCGTGCTGCTGACCGGCGCGGGGCGCGGTTTCAGCGCAGGCACCGACCTGGCCGAGATGCAGGCCCGCATCACCGATCCCGACTTCGCCCCGGGCAAGCACGGCTTCATCGGGCTGATCAATGCGCTCAGCGCGTTTCCGAAGCCCCTGATCTGCGCGGTGAACGGCGTGGGCGTCGGGATCGGCGCCACCATTCTCGGCTATGCCGATCTGGCGTTCATGTCGTCGACCGCCCGGCTGAAGTGCCCGTTCACCAGCCTGGGCGTGGCGCCGGAAGCGGCGTCGTCATATCTACTGCCGCAGCTGGTGGGCCGGCAGAACGCGGCCTGGCTGTTGATGTCATCGGAATGGGTGGGCGCCGACGAGGCGCTGCGGATGGGCCTGGTCTGGCGTGTCTGCGAACCGGACGAGCTGTTGTCACAGGCCCGTCAACACGCGGAAGTCCTTGCCTCCCGGCCGATTTCGAGCCTGATGGCTGTCAAGCACACCATGATGGAACCCGTCCGCCCGGAGATCGTGGCGGCCACCGCCCGAGAAAACGCGCACTTCGCCGAACTTATGGGCGCCCAAGCCAACGCGGCGGCCCTGGCCGACTTCAACAAACGCTAGATCGACGGAGCCGGTTCCAGCTTCGCCTGGGCGGCGAGGATCGCGCGCAACGTGCGCCGGCAGCGGCCGCAGTCGCCGCCGGCGCCGCACGCGGCGGCGATCTCTTTGGAGGTCGATGCGCCCTGTGCGACGACGTCGCACACCGTCTGGTTGGTTGCCCCAACACAGAGGCACACGTACATCAGCGCACCTCCTGCACGTCGGAATCCCCTTCGTCGAGAGTTCTGTCCAGCGTCTGCGATTCGTCCCCGACTCCGGCGTTCCGAGTCATCGGGCACTCTGGCGATGAGGCCGAATGCGCATGCAGCTTATTAGCAGAGTCTAACCTAAGTTCGTAAGCGCAGTCTAACCTAACCAAGGGGCGACTTACTTCACTCTTGACGTCACTGAGTGCAGCCAAACCTTGCTGGAACATTCCAAGCGGCCGTGGCAAAGTGCAGCTACAGCCCAGGTTTGCGTGCTCCAGCCCAGCGCGCCCGCCACGGCCACACACGCCAGCCGCTCACACCATAGGAGTGACAATGCAAGGGGATCCGGAAGTTTTGCGTCTGCTCAACGAGCAGTTGACCAGCGAGCTCACCGCGATCAACCAATACTTCCTGCACTCCAAGATGCAGGACAACTGGGGTTTCACCGAGTTAGCTGAGCACACCCGGGCCGAGTCCTTCGACGAGATGCGACACGCCGAGGCGATCACCGACCGCATTCTGTTGCTCGACGGGTTGCCGAACTATCAGCGGCTCTTCTCGCTGCGCATCGGCCAGACGCTGCGCGAGCAGTTCGAGGCCGACCTGGCGATCGAACACGAGGTGATGGATCGGCTCAAGCCGGCGATCATCCTGTGCCGGGAAAAGCAGGACTCCACCACCGCGAACCTCTTCGAGGAGATCGTCGCCGACGAGGAAAAGCACATCGACTACCTCGAGACCCAACTCGAGTTGATGGACAAACTGGGCGTGGAGCTGTACTCGGCGCAGTGCGTGTCGCGGCCACCCAGCTGACTCTCGGGCGCCGCCTGACGCGGAAGGTTTTGGTTGCCACCGGTTGACCGTGGGCACTCATTACCATCAAACGTCGTGGGAAGGCAGGCATGACGAGGGCGACGCCAGCATCGGCTCCGGCCGGCCACGCTCCGGATTCGCGACCCGACAATGTCGCGGTCGACGCGCAGCGACGCAATTTCATCTTCGTGGCGATCCTGCTCGGCATGCTGATGGCCGCACTGGACCAGACGATCGTGGCGACCGCGTTGCCGACCATCGTCGCCAATCTCGGTGGCGCAGGCCATCAATCGTGGGTGGTCACCAGCTACCTCCTCGCGTCGACCATCATCACCGCCCTCGTCGGCAAGTTCGGTGACCTGTTCGGCCGCAAGCGGGTGTTCCAGGCGGCCGTCGTGTTCTTCGTCGCCGGATCCGTGCTGTGCGGGCTCTCGAGTTCGATGGGCATGCTGGTCGCGTCGCGCGCACTGCAGGGCATTGGCGGCGGCGGGCTCATGGTGACCGCCATGGCCCTGATCGGCGAGGTGATCCCGCTGCGGGACCGGGGCCGCTACCAAGGGGCGATGGGAGCGGTGTTCGGTGTCACCACCGTGATCGGCCCCTTGCTCGGCGGCTACTTCACCGACCACTTCACCTGGCGGTGGGCCTTCTGGATCAACGTGCCGATCTCGGTCGTGGTCTTCTTCGTCGCGGCCGCCGCCATCCCGGCGCTGACCGAACGCACCAAACCGGTCATCGACTACACCGGGATCCTGTTCGTCGGCGTGGGAGCCGCCGGCCTGACACTGGCCACCAGTTGGGGCGGGACCACCTATCCCTGGGGATCGCCGATGATCATCGGCCTGTTCGTCGGCTCGGTGATCGCGTTGTGCCTCTTCGCTTGGGTGGAAAGTCGCGCCGCCGAGCCGATCCTGCCGATCCGGCTGTTTCGGAGTTCGGTGTTCACGGTCTGCTGTGTGCTGTCTTTCGTGGTCGGGTTCGCGATGCTGGGCGCCCTGACGTTCCTGCCGACGTACATGCAATTCGTCGACGGGGTCTCGGCCACCACGTCGGGCCTGCGCACGCTGCCGATGGTGCTGGGGATGCTGACCACCTCGATGGGCAGTGGGGTGATCGTCGGGCGCACGGGCAGATACAAAGTCTTTCCCATCGCCGGCACCGCCGTCATGGCGGCGGCATTCTTTCTGATGTCGCGGATGGACCCGTCGACATCCGCTGTCGTCCAATCGTTGTTCCTTGTCATCCTCGGCGCCGGGATCGGGATGTGCATGCAGACCCTGGTCCTGATCGTGCAGAACACTTCGAGCTTCGACGACCTCGGCGTCGCGACCTCCGGCGTCACCTTCTTCCGCACGATCGGCAGCTCGTTCGGAGCCGCCATCTTCGGTTCGCTGTTCACGAACTTTCTGCACAGCCGGATCGGCCCGGCGTTGGCGGCCGGCCACGCGCCGGCAGCGGCCGCCGCGTCGCCGGAGGCGCTACACCGGCTGCCCCACCAGGCGGCCGCCCCGATCGTCGCCGCCTACGCCGACTCGCTCACCCAGGTTTTCCTCTGGGCGGTCCCGGTGGCACTGGTGGGTTTCGTGCTGGCGTTGTTCCTGCGCGAGGTCCCGCTCCAGGAATTCCACGACAGCACAGTCGATCTCGGCGATGCGTTCGGAATGCCGACCAGCGAGACGCCCGACCAGATGCTGGAGAATGCGATCGCGCGGATGATGCGCGGCGAAACCGGAATGCGGTTGCGCAGCATCGCGATGCGACCCGACTGCCGACTCGACGTCGCCGGGCTGTGGGGAGTCCTGCGGATCAATCGGTACACACAGATGTACGGGGCCGCCCGGCTCACCGACATGGCCGACTATCTACGGGTGCCGTTCGAGATTCTCGAGCCTACCTTCGCCCGCCTGGTGTCCGGCGGCTACGCGCAGCGCGACGGCGAGCAGATGTGGCTCACGCCGGCCGGGGGACAACAAGTCGCCTACGTCCAGTCGCTGCTGTTGAGTTGGCTCGTGGACAAGCTCGCCCGGTCACCGGGTTTCGCGGGGCGCCCGGACCGCCGCGCGGTCGAGGCCGCGCTGGAACGCGTCGCGCATCGCGTTCTGGCCCAACGTGATTGGGATGACGAGCAGCCCACCATGGCGATCCCCTCAGCCGCTCGTTAGCCGCCACCCATCCGCATTCGCCGACATCCCCGACCGGGGTCCGGACGCGGGCGTACCATCACGCCATGAGCCGAATCGGAACATTTGCTGACGACGACCTGGCCGGCTGGTTTGCGAAGTCTCCGGACATCGGCGGCGCCCTGGGCGGCTTCAGCCAGGCGGTCTACACCAAGAACCGGTTGCCGTTGCGCACCCGCGAACTGGCCCGGGCCGTGATCGCCCACCGCAACGAATGCGTCGTCTGCGTCAACACCCGCGACGAAGACGGACCCGCCGCCGGCGTCGACGAGGAGTTGTACGACCACGTCCACGAATGGCGCACCTGGCCCGGTTACAGCGACCAGGAGCGGCTGGCCGCCGAGTTCGCAGACCGCTTCGCCACCGACCACACCGCCCTGCGCGACGACGAAGACTTCTGGAGCCGTTGCGCGGAACACTTCTCCGACGAGTTGCTGGCCGACCTGGCCCTGTCCTGCGCGTTGTGGGTCGGCATGGGTCGAGTGCTGCGGACCCTCGACATCGGCCAGGCCTGCAAGCTCACCATCCCCAGCCGCGGCTAGCGTTCTGCCGTCTGGGCCGGGCAGCCGGCGATGACGCGCGCCCCGGGCACAAATGACGCCGCAGTGATGTTGCGGTGTGGGTGAGAGAACTCAGCGGGAGGCGCCGATGAAGATTCGCTTCGGCGTCGGGCTGGGCGCCGACACCGCACCGAACCACCTGGCCGAGATCGTCGATCAACTCGAGGCCGGCGGGGTGGACTCGCTGTGGTTTTCCGAACTGGTGTATTCGCCGGCGGTCGATCCGGTGGTCGGCATGGCATATGCGCTCGCGCGGACGACCCGGCTGAAGGTGGGCACGTCGGTTGCCGTGCTGCCGGGACGGCATCCGGTGCTGGTGGCAAAGCAGTTGGCGTCCTTGGCGGCCGTCGCGCCCAAGCGGGTGCTGCCCGTCTTCGGTCTGCGCTCGGCGATACCGGCCGAACGCGAGGTGTTCGTGGTCCCCGACGGCGAGCGCGCGGCGGTGTTCGACGAGTCGCTGCGGCTGCTGCGGGCGGCGCTGGTCGAGGAGTCGGCGACGTTCAGCGGCCGGTATTTCAGCGTCACCGACGTGGCCGTCGCCCCGAGACCGGCACCGCCGCTGGACATCTGGGTGGGCGGTTCGGCGCCGGCGGCGTTTCGGCGCATCGGTGCGCTGGGCGACGGCTGGCTGGGCAGCTTCCTCACCCCGGCAGAGGCGCGGGCCGGGCGCGAGGCGATCGAGCGGGCCGCCGCGGCCGCCGGCCGCAGCATCGAACCCGACCACTTCGGCATCTCGCTGGCAGTCGCCGACGGGCAATTGCCCGCCGAGCTGGCCGCGGCGGTGCGCCGGCGGCGCCCGGACCGCGACCCCGGCGAGCTGATCGCCGCGGGGTGGGCTCAGCTGCATCGACAACTCGACGCCTACATCGAGGCGGGATTGACGAAATTCGTCATCCGCCCGGTGGGCAAGGCGCCGGTGGACGGCTTTATCGATCGATTCGTCACCGAATTGGTCGCCCGGCAGAACTGAGCGCCGGTTACGCCCACGGCGAGATCCGAGGTTGGGAGAATGAAGCCATGACCGGCACACCGCTTGCCGCCGCGGCCATCGCCCAACTGGAGGGCGAGGGCGTCGACACGGTCATCGGCACCGTGGTGAATCCCGCCGGGCTCACCCTGGCCAAAACTGTGCCGATCAGGCGAACCAACACGTTCGCGGATCCCGGCTTGGGGGCCAGCCCGTCCTGGCACGCATTCGCCATCGATCAGACCGGCATCGCCTTCACCGCCGATGTGGGCGTGGTGGGGGACCAGCGTCTACGCATCGATCTGTCCGCGTTGCGGATCGTCGGCGACGGTCTGGCGTGGGCGCCCGCCGCGTTTTTCTCTCAGGACGGCACGCCGGTTCCGACCTGCAGCCGGGGAACGTTGCGACGTCTGGAGGCCGCACTCACCGAAGCCGGGATCGAGGCCGCGATCGGGCACGAGATCGAGTTCCTCCTGGTCGGACCGGACGGCGACCGGCTGCCGTCGACGTTGTGGGCGCAGTACGGCCTGGCCGGCGTGCTGGAGCACGAAGCGTTCGTGCGCGACGTGATCGGGTCGGCGACCGGTGCCGGCATCGCGATCGAACAGTTCCACCCCGAATACGGCGCCAACCAGTTCGAGATCTCGCTGTCACCACAGACCCCGGTGGCCGCCGCCGATCAGCTGATCCTGATGCGGCTCCTCATCGGCCGCGCGGCCCGCCGCCACGGGCTGCGCATCAGCCTGTCGCCCGCGCCGTTCGCCGATGGTGTCGGATCCGGTGCCCACCAACACTTTTCGCTGACGACGTCGGAGGGCCCGCTGTTCTCCGACGGCCGCGAAACCCACGGCATGACGGAGGCGGGGGAGAGCGCGATAGCGGGCGTGGTCCGCGGCCTGCCGGAGGCCCAGGGCGTGTTGTGCGGGTCCATCGTCTCCGGCCTGCGGCTGCGCCCTGGCAATTGGGCCGGCGCCTACGCGTGCTGGGGCACCGAAAACCGCGAGGCCGCGGTAAGATTCGTGGTCGGCGGCTCGGGAAGTCCGCGCGGCGGCAATGTCGAGGTGAAGATCGTCGACCCGTCGGCGAACCCGTACCTCGCCTCGGCCGCCATCCTCGGCCTGGCCCTGGACGGCATCAAGTGCCAGGTGGCGCTGCCACCGGAGATCACGGTCGACCCGGCCGTCCTGTCCGATTCCGATCGCGAGCGCGACGGCATCGTACGCCTGACCAGTTCGCAGACCGAAGCGATTGCGGCACTTGATGGTTCAGAGGCGATGCGCCGGGTCCTCGGCGATCCGGCGGTCGACATGGTGGTCGCGGTTCGCCGCCTGGAACGGGAGCGCTACGGCGACCTGACGCCCGAGCAGCTGGCGGACAAATTCCGCATGGCCTGGAGCCTGTGACTATTTATGGTCTCCGACACCCGCGCCCTGGCCCAGCAGATCGGCGCAGTGGCGCTGGTCGATCAGCATGTCCACGGTTGCTGGCTGACGCCCGGAGATCGGCAGCGATTCGAGAACGCGCTCAACGAGGCCAACAGCGATCCCATCAATTACTCGGGCTTCGACTCGCAACTCGGATTCGCGGTGCGCGCGCATTGCGCCCCCGTCCTGGGGCTGCCCGAACACGCCGATCCGCAGGCCTATTGGGAGCGGCGCAGCCAATTCCAGGAGGAGGAGCTGGCGCGGCTGTTCCTGGCGGCCGCCGGCGTGAGTGACTGGCTGGTGGACACCGGGATCGGCAGCGGGGGTATCGCCGGGGTTGCGGACATGGCCCGGCTGTCCGGAGCTCGCGCGCGTGAGGTCGTCCGTCTCGAGGAGGTGGCCGAGCAGGCCGCGAAGGCGCCGGGTGACTACGTCGCGGCGTTTGAGGAGATCCTGCATCGGCGCGCCGCCGGCGCGGTCGGCACCAAATCGATTCTGGCCTACCGCGGCGGGTTTGACGGCGACCTGAGCGACCCGTCGACGGCGGAGGTCGCCGAGGCCGCCGGTCGCTGGCGTGAGCGCGGCGGTACCCGATTGCAGGACAGGGTCCTGCTGCGGTTCGGTTTGCACCAGGCGCTGCGACTGGGCAGGCCGCTGCAGTTGCACGTCGGGTTCGGCGACCGTGATTGCGACCTACGCAAGGCCAATCCGCTGCTGCTGGTTGACTTTCTGCGCGACACGGCGGACGTCCCGATCGTCCTGCTGCACTGCTATCCCTACGAGCGCGAGGCCGGCTATCTGGCCCAGGCGTTCAACAACGTGTATCTCGACGGCGGTTTGAGCGTCAACCACCTGGGGGCGCGGTCGCCGGCCTTCCTTGCTCGATTGCTGGAGATGGCGCCCTTTTCCAAGATCCTCTATTCGTCAGACGGATTCGGCCCGGCAGAACTGCACTTTCTCGGCGCGGTCCTGTGGCGCAGGGGCATTGATCGGGTGCTACACGAGTTCGTGGAGCGCGGCGACTGGAGCGAGGCGGACGCCATCCGGGTGGTCGATTTGATCGCCCGCGAGAACGCCAGGCGCGTCTACCGCGTTTGACCCCCGGTGACGCCGGGGTATCCCTCCGTCCGTGGCGACCGCGAAGGGCGTCTTGGGCTGGGCCCGCGACAAGGTGGTGTCGTGGGTGCCCAAAGCCGACCTCGACCAGCGGGATCCGGACTACATCCGCGACCAGCTGCCGGGAACCTGGTTGCTGGCGTCGCTCTATTTCAGGGCGGACGTGCGGGGCCTCGATCGCATTCCGGCCGAGGGACCGGTGCTGCTGGTGGGCAATCACAGCGGTGGCAACGTGCCGCCCGACACCTTCGTGTTCACGCTCGCCTTCTGCTCCTATTTCGGCGTCGAGCGGCCCTTCTACCAGTTGGCCCATGACCTCGTCGTCTCCGCTCCGCCGCTGGGAGGGTTGCGCAAATTCGGCACGGTAGCCGCCAATCCCGAGAACGCCCGTCTCGCATTGGATTCCGGCGCCGCGCTACTGGTCTACCCCGGGGGGGACTACGAGGTGTTCCGACCCTCGTGGGAGCGCCACAAGGTCGACTTCGGCGGGCGCATGGGCTACGTAAAGCTGGCCCGCGAGGCCAGGGTGCCGATCGTCCCCGTCGCGAGCATCGGTGGGCAGGAAAGCGCGCTTTTCCTCAACCGCGGGCAGTGGCTGGCCAAGTTGCTGATGGCCGACAAGTTGCTGCGGCTCAAGAGCATTCCGATATCGCTGGCGCTGCCCTGGGGCCTCAACATCAGCGACCTGGCCGGCCACATCCCGCTGCCCACCAAGATCGTGATCGAGGTTCAAGACCCGATCGAGGTGGACGGCGACGATCAAGCGGTGCACGACAAGGTGATGGCCTCCCTGCAGGCGGGCGTCGACCGACTGGCCGCCGAACGACGATTCCCGGTGATCGGCTGATGCGCGTCGAACGCCGTTGCGTCATCAACGCCGACCGTGCCGCCGTCTGGAAAATCGTCAGCGACCCGGACTGTTACCCCTCTTTCATGGCGAACCTGGAGCGATGGGAGTCGTCGAACGACAAACCATCCGGCGTCGGGGCGCGGTACACCGTCCACTGGAAGATCGGCTCCGTACCCGTTGGCGGGTTGATCGAGGTGGTCGAGTTCGACGACGGCCGCGACCTCGCCTGGGTGGGAATCACCGGCGTAACGCTGCGCGGGCGGATACGGTTGCGCGACAGAGGCGACGGCTGCACAAGGGTGACTTTTCGGCTGTCGTATCAGGCGCCCGGCGGAATACTCGGGTATATCGCCGATCGGATCGCCGTGCGCCAGGTGGGACGCACACTGACGGAAACGTTGAAACGGCTCCGCAGACTGGCCGAGTCGTAGCCGCGACAAGCGTTGTCAGACCAGCGCTGAAGCGTCGAACACCCAGCTCACATCGCCGGTCGCCAAGCCCTCGAAGTGGTTCGGGGGAGCGAAGGCCACCAGGCTGTTGAAGTCCCAATAGTCTTTCCAGACAGTCACTTTGCCGTCGACGACCTTGTGCACCGTGACGAATCGCAGCACACCCTGCTCGCCGGTGGCGAACGTCCAAGTCTCGGAGTGCTCGTAGAGCACGTCGGAGCCGTTGGACACCAGGACGCCGGTGTGGTTCTCGTAGCCGGCCAGCTGTTCGAGACCCACCCTGAGGCGCTTGACGATGTCCTCCGGACCGCGGGCCGCCAATGCGGGAACCGGCATGTCGACATAGAGGCAGTCGTCGGACAGGAAGGTCTTGATCGCTTCCCAATCGCGCCGCGACAGGGCCTGCCACAGCCCACGTACGACATCCTCGACCGCGATCATAGATACCTCTGTCATAACGGCAAATAGAACCGTGTTGCCGCGCCGGTGTCAATAAGTCGGCCGGAGGGTCGCGGGGCGGTGGGCCGCTAGCCGTCCACCGCGGCCATCGACCGGGCCGGGCCCAGGTTCACCGGCAACGACGACCAGCCCCGCAGGACGCGGGTTTCGCGCCTGCTTCCGGCGCCCGCCGCGCGCACCCCGGGGAAGCGATCGAAAAATGTGCGCAGTCCGACTTCTCCCTCGGCGCGCGCGAGGGCGGCGCCAAGACAGAAGTGCCGGCCACCGGAAAAGGCGAGATGCCTTCCGGCATTCTCCCTTTCGATGTCGAAGCGATGCGGGTCGGGGAACACGGCGGGATCCCGATTGGCGGCGGCCAGATACACCAGCACCAAATCGCCGCGTTCTAACTGCCGGCCGGCTATCTCGACATCGTTGAGCGCCAACCGTGCGGTCAGTTGCACCGGTGACTCCAGCCGCAGGATCTCTTCGACTGCGTTGGGCCACAGCTCGGGGCGCCGTCGCAGGGTGTCGAGGTGCTGGGGCGCATCCATCAGCATGCGGATCCCATTGCCGAGCAGATTCACGGTGGTCTCGAAACCGGCGGCCAACACCAGACCGGCGATCGCCTGTAGCTCTTTGTCATTGAGATAGGTTTCCGCAGAACCGCTTTCGGCGGTCTGGATCAGCTGACTCATCAGATTGTCGCTGGGGTCCAAGCGCAAGTGCTGCAGGTGCTCGTCGAGCCAGGAGCTGAAGCCGGCGATGCCTTCCT
Source organism: Mycobacterium colombiense (assembly GCF_001672755.1). Lineage (GTDB taxonomy): Bacteria > Actinomycetota > Actinomycetes > Mycobacteriales > Mycobacteriaceae > Mycobacterium > Mycobacterium colombiense_C. The sequence goes on from NZ_LZKI01000074.1 coordinate 19,336, forward strand.
GCACGCTGCGGTATTGCCGCCACGGCAATCCGATGTCGAGACTCGGCGCGGCCAGTTCACCGAATTCCAGCACACGCCGCCGCTCGGCCTCCGGCACGCCGAGGATCTCGCTGATGATCGAAACCGGAAGTTGCGCGCAGTACCGCCGGACGATGTCCACGACACCCAACTCGCCGACCAGCCGGTCCAACAACTCGGCGGCGGTCTGCTCCACCCGATCTCGCAGCGCGGCAACCGCTCTGGGGGTGAACACCGCCGATACGGTCTTGCGATAGCGGGTGTGGTCGGGCGGCTCGACCGCCAGTAACGACGGTGCCCGCAGTGGATGCAGGAGGTCGTCGCGGGTGTGGCGCTCCAGCCATCGCAGCGGCGCCGGCAGGTTCGATCCGAAGATCAGCACCCGAAAATCATCGGACCGCAGCAGCTCATGGGCGACCGCGTGATCCGCCGTCAGATAGGCGACGCGGCCCTTTACCAGCTTGCCCCGGGCGCGCACCTCGTCGTAGTAGGGGACCGGGTCGGCGGCCACCGCCGGATCGGCGATCAGCCTGGCCTGGACGTCACCGCGCCGGGCTCCGAGGGCAGCGACTCCCCGGATGAAGCCATGCATCGCGAACCAGTGCAATCGTTCCTTCACTGGCCCCTCCCTGGTCCGGGTGTCGTTTCGAGCCTAGGCCCCGACCACCTCGAGAGTCAGCACTGCGCGACGATTTTGAAGTCGGTGGTCACCACTTTGTTGGGGTTGCTGCTGTTGATGCCGTACGCGCTGCCCGTGATGGTGTACGCGTCGTTGGTGAGGTCGACGTGCGCGTCTCCCACCCCGCCTTGCCAGAAGCTGCCGGTGAAGCCGTCGACATTGCGGATCTTCACCCACTGCGGCATCGCCCGGTAACCGCTGAGCAGCACCACCGCCTCAACCCCGCCATCGTGGTCGCCGATGTTAATGGTCCGATACATCTGATCCTGCCGGCACGCGGGGGGCCGCGTCGTGTGAGTCGCGCCGTCGATGGTCAGACGGGCGGCCCGGCGAGGTGTCGTCTGGGCCGCGCTGCACCCGGCGACGCTGACGACGACCGCCGCCAGGACCAAAGCGACTGTGAGCAACCGATTTTGCACCAGCCGACCTCCTTATTGTTGCTTCGGCGCCAGCTTAGGTAGGGACTTGACGATGCTGCGTCGCACGAATTCCGGACTCAGACCCTTGAAAAAGTCAATCAGGCGAATGCTCTTCGGCACATACCAATGCAAGCGCTTCTGATTGTGGTAGGCCTGCCACGCCGTCTCGGCCACGCTGCTTGCCGGCATCAACCGAAGCATGCCCTTCTTCGGCGCGGTGGCCCGCAGTTGCTCGGCGGTCATGGGCGCGCGGCGGACGTCGGAGTGGTTGGTCGTCGTCGTGAGGATGGCGGTGTCGATCAAACCGGGCAGTACGTCGGCGACGCGCACCCCGTGTCGCTGCCATTCCACGCTCAAGGCCTCCGTCAGACCTTTGACCGCGTGCTTGGTGGACGAGTAGACGGCCAGGCGCGGCATGCCATAGGTGCCCGAGGACGACGACGTCGAGAACATCAGGCTGCCGGGGGTTTGCTTGAGGTACGGCAGCGACGCGTAGGCGCCCGTCAGGACCGCCTTGAAATTCACGTCGACGACGCGCATCGCGGCGTCATAGGGAACGTCCTCGAACCAGCCGGATTCGCCGATGCCGGCGTTGTTCCACATCATATCCAGACCGCCACCGGTGTTGCCGGCGCAGAAATCGGCCAAGGCGCCGTCGAGGGCCGCCTTGTCCGTCACATCGACGGCGCGGGTCCACAGCCGATCCTCACCGAGTTCATCGCTCAGGGTCGCAAGGCCGGCCTCGTTGCGGTCGACCGCGCCCACCCGCCAACCTTTGGCGTGGAACAGCTTTGCCCCCTCGCGGCCCATGCCGCTGCCCGCGCCGGTGATGAAGACCGATTTCACGAGCGTCAGGCCGCCTCGGCCACGTCTTTGATGCGGTTCAGCGTCTTGGTCATGTCTCGGATGTTGCGTCGTTTGCGCAGAAAGCCACCGAACAACCAGTACACGCCGAGCCATGGCGCCGGGTTGAGCCGAAACGACTCGGTGACGTCGGTCCCGCCGCCGCTGGGCGCCAGGCGGTAGTGCCAGTTGTTGACCGGCCTGTCACCGAGCAGCACCGTGAAGCCGAATTCGCGACCCGGTTCGCACGCGGTGACCTTGCACGTCGTCCAGTACACCGGGCCCATCTCGTTGCGCTTGACGTGGCCGCGGAATTTCGCACCGAGGGCCGGACCGGTCGCGCCGCCCAGCCACTCGGCTTCAAAAACTTCCGGGGAGAACTTTCCGGTGTTGCGGATGTCCGCGATGAGATCCCAGATCTTGGCCGCAGGCGCCGCCATATGAACAGTCGCCGAACCTTCCATGGGCTGATCCAAACACAGCTAGGCGCTGGGACATAGACCGCAGGTGCGTTTCATCAGTGCGGGACGGCGGCCTGGATCAACCCGTTGATGATCTGCTTGATGCCCTGGGCTGGGTGCGAGTACCAGCCGATTGGCAGGCCGGACTGCGCGCCGCATTTTGGCCAGGCCTCCACGCCCTCTTCGGCGAAAACCCGGTTGGCCACGGCGATTTGCTGCTCCCTGGATGCGGCAGCGGGGTTACCGACGCCGCCGTAGCGGGCCCAGGTGCTCGGCTTGAACTGCAGCCCACCGTATTCGCCGTTCCCGGTGTTGGCGTGCCAGTTGCCACCGGACTCGCATTGAGCGATCGCGTCCCAGTTGGGAGCGGTTTCCGCGCTCACCACACCCGTGGACGAAGCCATCGACGCTGCAACGAACCCGCCGACCGCTACGGACTTGACGAGAAGCTTGCAGAGATATTTCATGCCCAGGATTTCGGCCCGTGTGGCCAAAGCGTTACCTATTCGAAAATGGCGCGAGATATGCCATCTATCTGCGGAAACCGGCTTATCGGCGGGCCAAATCGGACCGTTAGAAATCGGTGAGGAAAAATTAAATTATCGCTGGCAATACGACTGCGTCGCTGATGACAGGGCCTTTTGGTACAGGCTGTCGAGCTGACGATCGCGGATGACGCCGCTTCGTGCGGCGTCGCGTTCCGCGGCGCATTCCGGTGAGTGCAGCAGGTTCCAGTTCGCCGAAATCTGGGTCAGCATCGTCCGGTTGAAGGCGTCGATCGCCGACCGCGACGCCGACAGGTCCGGCGAGTCGGGCGGAGCGCTCGCCGGGTTCAGCTTCCAGTCCGCGAACCGGCTGTATTCGATGGCCTCGGTGGCACCGATCTGGTCCCCGAAAACCCGGGTGACGTAGTCGCGGTCGACGTGTCCGGCGTCGGCGTCGTCGCCCAGCCGGGCCAGCTCCTGCTCGACGCGGGCCGGGTCCTCGATGGCGCCGTGCTGGTTCCATTTGTAGGCGGCGACGGGCTCGGCAACCTGCAGCCGTTGCGCGGCGGCGTCGACCAAGGGGGTCAGCGGGCTCGCCGGGTCGGCCCGAACCGGGGCCACAAGCATCGCCAGGCCGCCGATCACGCCGGCCCAGCGCGCGGCCGCGGCCGGGCGGGGCGGGCGAACGCTGCGCTGCATGACGATGATTCTGGCGTGTCGGTGGCCCGGCGTCGGCCGGGACGCTCCGACGAGATGCCGTCACAGTGATCATTTGTCGCCGGACGACGAAACCGCCCGGGCTGGAGCCCCTTGACGCACTACTGCGCCTGACGAAGCTGTCAGGCGCAGTAGTGAACGAGCCGGGCGTAAGGGGTTATCCGCCGCCGCCCTGGGTGGCGCCGAGGGTGCCCTGCAGGTCGGGCTTCATGGCGTTGAGCTGGGCTCCCCAGTACTCCCAGCTGTGGGTCCCGTTGGCGTCGAAGTTGAACACGGCGTTGTGGCCACCGGCCGCGTTGTAGGCATCCCGGAACTTCAGGTTGCTGCTCCGGACGAAGTTCTCCAGGAACTCGGCGGGCATGTTCGCCCCACCCAACTCAGACGGCGTCCCGTTACCGCAGTAGATCCAGAGGCGGGTGTTGTTACCGGCCAGCGCCCCGACCTGAAGGGTCGGGTCGTTGCGCGCCCAGGCCGGGTCGCTCGACGGCCCCCACATGGCGTCGGGCTTGTAGCCGCCGGCGTCGCCCATTGCGAGACCGATCAGGGAGGGGCCCATTCCCTGGGAGGGGTCCATCAGGGCCGACAGCGAGCCGGCGTAGATGAACTGTCCCGGGTGGTTGACGGCCAAGATCAGCGCCGAGGAGCCGGACATCGAGATACCGACCGCGGCGCTGCCGTTGGACTTGACGCTCTTGTTGGAGGCCAGATACCCGGGGAGTTCGCTGGTCAGGAAGGTCTCCCACTTGTAAGTCGAGCAGCCGGCCTTACCGCACGCCGGACCGTACCAGTCGGCGTAGAAGCTGGACTGGCCGCCGACCGGCATGACGATCGAGAGGCCTGACTTGTAGTACCACTCGAACGCCGGTGTGTTGATGTCCCAGCCGTTGTAGTCGTCTTGGGCCCGCAGACCGTCCAGCAGATACACCGCGGGAGAACCGTTGCCGCCGCTCTGGAACTGGACCTTGATGTTGCGGCCCATGCCCGCGGACGGCACCTGCAGGTACTCGACGGGCAGGCCCGGACGCGAGAACGCGTTCGCCGTCGGGGCGCCGCCGGCAAGACCGATCAGGCCCGGCAGTGTGGCTGCCGCCGCTGTGCCGACCAAAAGCCGGCGCCCCCAGGCCCGGACCTTCTCGCTCAGATCTGTCATACCTGCCCCTTGTCGATGTGGTCAGTGTGATCGTGGTCTCACAGGAATTTACCGTGCAAGTCCGCGAAATGTCGATTGGGACGCGAACGCGTCTCGTTTCGGCATCGCTTTTCACCTCATAATTTCGCCACCCGGCACACCTGGGCGGCGTCACGCGACGCGTACCCGCTCGATGACGGTCCAACGCGTCGGGTCAGAAAATGCCAGGCAGCACCGCCCGTCAGGCACGGTGAGCGCCGAGCACCCCCGCGATACGCCGCGATATAGAAAGCAACCGAAATGACGGCCGCGCGGATTTCGGTGCGGAGCGCCACCGGACAGCTGCGCGTCGCATCTTTGACCGTTTGGCGGCGTCGCCCCCGTACCGCGACACCGATAAATATTTTCTCGTCCGATAAAACGATGTGGCTTTAGCCGCCGAACGGCCACCACCCACATCCGTGGCACGTCGGGGGCCGCGTGCGCGCTTCCCGGCGCCGCCCTGTTCAGCCGGCGATTCCCAGGCGATGACTGACCGGGGCAGCCGGACTTGCGCCGACCGCGTAGGCTCTCTCGGAGCAAGCCGATGAAGACCACGCTATCCCGTGTCTGTTCCGGCTCTCACGAATCACCGCACCTGCGGCTTCATGGTGCGCGTCGGTTGCTGCTGAGGGCGTCGGACGCGGGACCGATTGGGGCATAGATTTGGACACGGTTCTTGGCCTGTCAGTGACGCCGACCGCCGTTGGTTGGGTCCTCGCCGAAGGACACGGCGCGGATGGCACCATCCTGGATCACCAGGAGCTGGCGCTGCGCGCCGGCCACGGCGTTCACGCCGTGGGTACCGCAGAGCAAGTGGTAGACGAGGTATTACGGGTCGACACCTCGGCGGCGGCAAGCGATCACCGACTGCGTGTCATCGGAGTGACCTGGAACGACGAAGCATCCGCGCAGGCCGCGCTGGTGCTGGAGGCGCTGACCGACGCGGGATTCGACAACGTCGTGCCGATCCGGTTCCTGGACGCCGTCGAGACGTTGGCTCAGGCCATTGCGCCCGTGATCGGTTACGAGCAGACGGCGGTTTGCATTCTCGACAACAACGCGACGACCGTCGTCATGGTCGACACCCATGATGGGGAGACCCAGACGGCGACCAAGCACGTGCGCGGCGGCTTCGACGGCCTGACGCGCTGGCTGACCGGTATGTTCGAGCGCAACGGATGGCAGCCGGGCGGCGTTGTGGTCGTCGGCGCCCACGACGACATCGACGGGCTGTCCTGGCAACTCGAAAAGACTTTGCCAATACCGGTTTTCGTACAGTCGATGGCCCAGGTGACCATCGCGCGCGGCGCCGCGCTGTCCGCGGCCCGCAGCACCGAGTTCACCGACGAACAGTTGGTGGAGGACGTCGGCGAACCCGTCCCGGCACGCACCCAGAAGCGGCAATTGTCCTACTCCGGGGCCGTGACCGCGCTGGCGGCCGGCGCCATCACGTTCGTCGGCTCGGTGTCACTCGCGGTGGGGATTCACGTCGGTCCCGCCAGCGCGGCGCCCGCGCCGAAGCACGCGACGCACCCGCCGACGCCGCAGATCGCCGAAGCCGTCACGGCCGTCGCGCCGCTTCCGGCGGCCCCGCCGACCGAGCAGGCCGCTCCACAGCCCAAGCCGCCTGCCCGGGAACCGGTTTCGGAGCCGAGCGCTCCGGAAGAGCAGCCCGCCGCCGGCGGCGACCGACAGCCGTACCTGACGCGGGTGCTGGAGCACATTCCCGGCGACACCGGCGAACCGGCGGCTGATTCAGCCCCGCGCGCTGCGACCGACCCACAGCCCTGACCCTTCTTCCGGCGCCGCGCCGGCAGCGCTCAAATGTTCTGGGCGCGAACCGCGGAGAGAGTCAACGACACCTCGTCTGCGACTTGGACCGAACCCATCAGCAGCGAGTAGGGCTTGATGCCGTAGTCGGACTGACGGATGGTGGATTCGACCGACATCCGCCACGAGTCCCCGAGATCCTCTGTGTGCACCTCGATCACGTGGTCTCGCGACTTTCCCCGGATCCCGAGCGTGCCGGTCAGACGGTACCCGTCGTCGGCCTCCTCGATGGCGTCCGCGATGTAGGTAATTTCGGGGAATTGATTGGCGGACAATGACTTCAGCGCGTTCGAACGCGCCAATGCCTTCTCGGTCCCGGACAACCCTTTGACCCCGCCGTCGCCGCGCAGCACCTCGAGCGAATCGGCCTCGACCACAAGCTCCGCGCTGACGGGTCGAGAATTTGCCCAGTTTACGGTGGCGCGCCAGCGCGTCATCGCGATGGTGAGACGATGACCCATCCGTGCCGCCCTACCGGCAACACCGGTGTGCAACAACAATTCACCGTCAGCCGGACCGATCGTCCACACCGGGTTTACGTCAGAAGTCACGAACCGACTGTGTCACATGGTCAAAACGGTGCGGTAGTGCGCCCGACCCTCTTCCAGGGCCGCATAGCCCTCCTTGGCCTGTGACAGCGGAAGTTCCTCGATCCATGCCCGCACGCCGGACAAGACCGCGAAATGCATCGTGTCTTCGACGTCCTTCGCCGTCCCGGAGGGATGGCCGACGATGCTGACGCCCGGCGTTATCAGTTGCACCGGGCTGATCGGCAGCGGCTCGGGCGTGACCCCGATGGTCACCAGTTCACCTTGGGGGAGTATGCCGCCGACCGTGGCAGCCATGGCTTGTGAATTGCCGGCGGTGGCCAGCACAACGCTCGCGCCGCCAAGATCCTTCAGCGCCTCGGCGGGATCGTTGGCGGTGGAGTCGATGTAGTGATGGGCGCCCAGCTTCCGGGCATCGTCGGCCTTGCCGGTACCGCGGTTGATCGCGATGGTTTCGAAGCCCATCGCCTGGGCGAACTGCACGCCGAGGTGGCCCAGTCCGCCGACCCCGAGAATCGCCACCCGATCGCCGGGCAGCGCCTTGGTGTGCCGCAAGGCGTTGTAGGTGGTCACACCCGCACAACCCATCGGGGCGGCGTCGGCGTCGGAGAGCTCGTCCGGGATGCGGGCCAGCGCGCTCACCGGCGCGGTCACCGACTCCGCGTAGCCACCGGGATACTGCCAACTCGGCACCTTGCCGTTCTCGCAGTGAATGAACAAGCCCTTACGGCATTGGTTACAGCGGTAACAACAACCGCCGAACCAGCCGACCGCGACACGATCACCGATCCCGAAATCCTGTACGCCATCGCCGATCTCGGCGATCTTGCCGGCGATTTCATGCCCGGGAGTCAGCGGCCAGGACATGCCGGGGAACCCGCCGTTGACGAAGTGTGCATCGGTGCCGCAGATGCCGCACGCGGCGACCGTCAGCCGTACCTCGTCGCGACCCGGTGGTTTGGTTTCGGCGTCGACCAGCTCCAAAGCTGCACCTGCGGACGGGACATGGACGGCTCGATGAGTGGGCATGCCCCTAGCTTGTCACCCCTGCGACTGATGCGCGACAGGACACTTCTCGGCGCCGTTGGTGTGATAGTCGACCTGCCAGTGCTTGATTCCGTTGAGCCAGCCCGACCGCAGTCGCTCGGGCTTGCCCGCCGATTCCAGGTCGGGCATGGCGTCGGCGATCGCATTGAACATCAGGTCGATCGTCATCCGCGCCAGGTTGGCCCCGAGACAGTAGTGCGCGCCGGTGCCACCGAAGCCCACGTGCGGGTTGGGATCCCGAAGGATGTTGAAGGTGAACGGGTCGTCGAACACATCCTCGTCGAAATTGGCTGAGCGATAGACCATTACGACCCGCTGGCCCTTCTTGATCTGCACGCCGGAAAGCTCGTAGTCATCCAGGGCGGTCCGCTGGAATGAGGTGACCGGCGTCGCCCACCGCACGATCTCGTCGGCCGTGGTGACGGGACGCTCGCGCTTGTACAGCTCCCACTGATCGGGGAAGTCGGTGAAGGCCATCATGCCCTGGGTGATCGAGTTGCGGGTGGTCTCGTTTCCCGCGACGGCCAGCAGGATCACGAAGAAGCCGAACTCGTCGTCGGAGAGCTTGTGCCCGTCGACGTCGGCCTCGATCAGCTTGGTGACGATGTCGTCCCCGGGGTTCTGCTTACGGTCGGCGGCCATCTGCATGGCGTAGGTGATCAGTTCGACCGAGGCGCCCATCGCGTCGTTGCGGGCGAATTCGGGATCCTGATCGCCCACCATTTCGTTCGACCAGTGGAACAGCTTCATGCGGTCCTCTTGCGGCACCCCCATCAGCCCGGCGATCGCCTGCAGCGGCAGCTCGCAGGACACCTGCTCGACGAAGTCGCCGGAACCCTCGGTCGCCGCGGCCGCGACGATGCGCCGGGCGCGCTCGTTCAGGTCGTCGCGCAGGAGCTCGACGGCGCGGGGGGTGAATCCGCGGGAGATGATTTTGCGGAGGTGGGTGTGCTGCGGGGCGTCCATGTTGAGCAACACGAACTTGCCCGTCTCGCGCTGCTCGCGCACCGTGCCCTCTTTGTATCGGGGCAGGGCGGTGTTCTCCAGGCTGGAGAAGATGTCGCTGCGTCGCGAAATCTCTTTGACGTCCTTGTGCTTGGACACCACCCAGAAGCCGCCGTCATCGAATCCGCCTACCCCGTCCGGCTGTTCGTTCCACCAGATCGGCGCGGTCCGGCGCAGCTCGGCCAGTTCTTCCACCGGGAGTCGCTCGGCGTGGATGTCCGGGTCGGTGAAGTCGAAGCCGGGAGGCAGATTGGGGACCGGCTTAACGGTTGGCTCGACGGTTGGCTCGACGGTTGGCATTGCCCGCTCCTCGATGACGAAGTGGTCTAGTCGTCCTTGTGCAAGGAAACCACTGCCGCACCTTGGTTGGGAAGCATTGACGCAAGATCCCCGGGGGCGAATTGGAACGTGTTCTCCACCGGCGGTTTTTCACCGAGGAGCGGGTCCCGGCCGGCGGTCGCGGTCATGCGCCGGAACGGTCTTGTGGCCGGCGGTCCGACCGATATGCTTTGGTGCAGGTCACCGGCGACGACAGGCGGGGTAGGACATGATTCGGGAACTGCTCAGCGCCGCTTCGATAGCGGGCATCACGATCGGCTTGGCACCGTGCGCGGCCGCCGGATATGACGGCGACGTACCCGGGATGAACTATCAGGCTTCGTTGGGCGCTCCGTGCGACAACTACGAGCGCTTCATCTTCGGGCGGGGGCCCAGCGGCCAGGCCGAGGCCTGCCACTTCCCGCCGCCCAACCAGTTCCCGGCGGCCACCACCGGGTATTGGGTGGCGTCGTATCCGCTGTACGGGGTCCAGCAGACCGGCGCGAAATGCCCGGGCTCGCAGGCCGCTGCGCAGACTCCGGACGGACTTCCCATGTTGTGCCTGGGGGCTCAGGGGTGGCAGCCCGGATGGTTCACGGGCGCAGGGTTCTTCCCGCCGAGCGGATAACGGCTGACGACGATGCGCGACCGCCCGCAGACCCAGAATCCGATTCCCCGCTGGCTGCGTTTCGTGCTGGCCTCCGATCGTGCCGGGTCGGCGTGGTACATCGGCACGGGGTTTTTCTTCGCGCCGGTGCTCGCCGTGTTCTCGCCGTGGCCCGCGGTCACCGCCGTGCTATGGGGTGTCATCGCACTGGCCGGGCTGTGGCTGGGACTGCTGGGTATAGCGATGGCCATCGGGCTGGCGCGAATAATGCGCTCCGGCGCCGAAATTCCCGAAGACTACTGGCGTTCGTTGGTGCACTACTAGTGCCGCGACACCGACGAGAAATGGTGAGTGGCCCCGTCTAGAGTCAGAGCGACCGCCCTGCAACAAAAGGAGACTCGAGATGGCCTTCAATCCCAAAGATGCAGTCGACGCGGCGAGGGACATCGCGACCAACGCCGTCGAGAAAGCCTCCGACATCGTCGAACACGCCAGTGACATCATCCGCGGCGACCTCGCCGGCGGCGCCAGCGGCATCGTTCAGAATTCGATCGACATCGGCACGTACGCGTTTGACCGGACGAAGGAAGTGTTCACCGGCCACGACGAAGTCGACGACGTCTAGGCCTGTCGCCTCCGGCTATACGGAGGCGGCCTCGTTGAGCTCGTCGAGCCGGTTAGTGGCTTCCAGGTACTCCTGCACCCAGCGCTCGATGACGGTCGAGGTCTTCTCCACCTTGGTGAACTGACCGACCACCTGACCGACGGGGTTGAACGCCACGTCGACCGATTCGTTGGGGTACCTGTTGGTGGCGCGGACGGCCATGCCGGAAACCATGTACTGCAACGGCATTCCGAGCGGCTTCGGGTTGTCCGGTGCCTCCCATGCCTCGGTCCAGTCGTTGCGCAGCATGCGGGCCGGCTTGCCGGTGAACGAGCGGCTGCGGACGGTGTCGCGGCTGCCTGCCTTGACGTAGGCCTCCTGCTGGACCGGGGTGTTCGAGGACTCCTCGACCATCAGCCACTGCGATCCGGTCCACGCGCCCTGCGCGCCGAGCGCCAGCGCGGCCGCGATCTGCTCACCGCTGCCGATGCCGCCCGCGGCCAGCACCGGAACCGGGGCGACCTCCTTGACGACCTGCGGCCACAGCACGATCGAGCCCACCTCACCGCAGTGCCCGCCGGCCTCACCGCCCTGGGCGATGATTATGTCGACGCCTGCGTCGGCGTGCTTGCGAGCCTGCGAAGGGGAGCCGCACAGCGCCGCGACCTTGAGCCCGGCGTCGTGGATGTGCTTGATCATCTCGGCCGGCGGGGTGCCCAGCGCGTTGGCGATCATCTTCACCTTCGGGTGCTTGAGCGCCACCTCGACCTGCGGCGTGGCCGTCGCCTCGGTCCAGCCGAGGAGCTGCAGGGTGTCGCCGTCGCTATCCTCGACCGGCACGCCGTGGTCGGCGAGGATCTTCTTGCCGAAGTCCAGGTGCTCCTGCGGCACCATCTTGCGCAGCGTCTCGGCCAGCTCCTCCGCCGACAGGTGGGAGTCCATGCCCTCGTACTTGTTCGGGATGACGATGTCGACCCCGTACGGGTGGTCGCCGATGTTCTCGTCGATCCACTTCAACTCGATCTCCAGCTGCTCGGGTGTGAAGCCGACCGCTCCGAGCACGCCGAACCCCCCGGCCTTGCTGACCGCCACGACGACATCGCGGCAGTGGGTGAAGGCGAAAATCGGGAACTCGATCCCGAGTTCGTCGCAGATAGGGGTGTGCATTACAACTCCTGGGAGCTCGCCGAATTGGAACGTGTTCTAGTTTAGTACGTGGCTCACTGACGTGGCCAGCGGGTCCTGACCTGCGCCTTATTACTACGACTCGTCGTGCACGTCAGATCGCAATGCTGGTCGCCAGCCACAGGATGAGAAACGCGAGCATGCAGGCGGCGGACAGCAGATGGTCTCGGCAGATCGATCGCGCCAGGCGCGTCTGCTCGGACGGGCTGTCCGTGCGGCGCCCGAGTTGTACCGCATCGGGGACGGTGTGTGTCAACGCCAACATGGTCGGGATGCCGGCAATCGGCGCCGACGTCACCAGCAGCCAGCCTGGGTCGTGCCCGCGCGCGGCCTGCAGCACGAGCGTTCCCAGCAACATGAGCATGACGAGCGCGATCAGGCGGTTCATCGGCCGCGACGTGGTGGTCGCGCGGTGGTAGTACGCCGCGATGGACGCGAGCACGGGCTCGGGCAGTTCGGTCCGGGCCTTCCGGTAGCGAAGGACTTGGACGTCGAAAATCAAGTCCATCCACAAGACGGCGAACAAGAACCCGCCGCAGGCCATGAGCAACGGGGCCATGGCTCTCACCCACCTCTGATCCATCCCGGACACCGCGTCGCAGCGCGGCCGCCACTTGGACCCATTGTTCTCGGCAGCGCAAGGGGCATCGGGGTGTTGGCAAGCCCGGGGTCGCTCGTCGCGGATCTCGATCTCGACGCACTCGTGGGCCTATGCGACCGCACCCTGGAGGCCGCGCACAAGGACCTGCGCGGCGGATACGGGCTCGACTATTGACGCCGGGAAACGCGCTGGGCTCCGCGATGCCGCTACCGCCCGAATAGTCGGTTCGAGCATTCGTATCCATCAAATAGCCTGGCGCGCCTGCTATTTGGCGGCGGTGTCGGTCTTGTGCAGGACGGCGGTGCAGTAGTAGTTCTCGGCGAACGGCGCCTCTTGGCCGTCGGGGCCCGCGACGGGTTGCAACGGGAATCCGTTGTCGGCCAGCATCCGGTTCAGCGCCGTGCGGACCACCTGCCAGCCCCGGTCTTCCAGATAGGTCGCCACGTCATCGCGTTCGCCGGGGATGCCCAGATTCGCAAGCTCGACGTCGAGACCGTTGTCCGCCCAATTCCGAAAGGCCCGGTTCAACGCCTCCTGATTGACAGGGGAGTTCAGAAAGACCTCGGCCACCAGCCGACTGCCGTCGGCGCTGAGCGCGGTGATGTTGTCCAGCAATTTGTCCTGGGCCTCCGGCGGCAGGAACCCGAGCAGGCCCTCCGCCGCCCACGCGGCCGGCCGCTCGGTGTCGAACCCGGCGCGACGCAGCGCCGACGGCCAATCCTGGCGCAGGTCCACGGGGACCGCGCGGACCTCGGCCGTCGGCTTCGCGCCGAGCTCGCCGATGGTGGCCGACTTGAAGTCGATGATTTGCGGTTGATCGATCTCGAACACCGTGGTGCCCGCCGCCCAGGGCAGCCGATACCCGCGCGCGTCGAGACCGGCGGCGAGGATGACCACCTGGCGAATTCCGGCGGTCCCGCCGCCTTGCTGGGCCTCGGCGAAGAACGCGTCGAAATACCGCGTGCGCGCCGCCACCGCGTTGGTCAGGCGTTGCATCCCCCAGGGGTCGCCGGGGACGTCGACGTCGTCGGAGTCGAGTTCGCCGGCGGCCCAGCGGATGAAGAAATCGATGCCGACGGCGCGCACCAGGGGCTCGGCGAACCGGTCGTCGATCAGGGCGCCCCGGGTGGCCCGGGCCCTTGCCGAGGCCACCATGGTGGCGGTGGCGCCCACGCTGGTCGCCAGATCCCAGGTGTCGTCGTCGGTGCGCGCCATCCTGCAGCCCTCTCGCCGGCCGATCAGACACAGCGTCGCATGGAGATGAGGCCCAGGTGCCGGATCCCTTGATCCCGTGCCGAGCGACCGGGTACCGTAGTGCTGCCAATTACGAAACTACGCGTAGCGTAATTGGCTTCCAAACCATCGAGAGGATCGGCTTGATGCGCAGCCGCTACGCGGGCGATCCCTTCACCACATCCACGTCCGAGATCGCCGCCGCGCTAGGGGATGTCAGCGTCCCCACGCTGTTGCTCTCGCTCGTCCACATCACCGGCGACCCCAGGTTCATCCGCGACTTCAAGCAGATGGGCATCTTCCTCAACGAGGTCCAGGGGTTCATGTCGGAGGAGGACAAGGCGCGCGCCCGCGCCGAAGCCCTGACGGTGATCACCGAGTACCGGGATCGCGGTTGCCCCGAACCGCAGCCGCTCAGCCCGGAACTCATCAGGGAGATGCTGGATTGGGCGGCGTGCGAGCACGTTCCGGACGACTACCTGTCGCTGGTCACCGAGGAACTCGATCTCGGCGGCATCGACCCCCGGCGCCCCGTCGCGTTGCCGGCCGGACGCGCCGCCGAGCTTCCCGTCCTGGTCGTCGGGTGCGGCGAATCCGGCATCCTGGCCGGTGTGCGCCTCAAGCAGGCCAACATCCCGTTCACCATCGTGGAGAAGAACGCGGGCCCCGGCGGAACATGGTGGGAAAACAGCTATCCCGGCGCCCGGGTGGATGTGGCTAATCATTTCTATTGCTACAGCTTCGAACCCAACAACGACTGGACACATTTCTTCGCCGAGCAGTACGAGCTGCAGGACTATTTCACCAAGGTCATCGACAAACACGACCTGGGTGAGCACGTGCGGTGGCGGACCGAGGTCCTCGCGGCCGAGTGGAACGACGACGACGGCACGTGGAGCGTGTCGCTGCGCTCGGCCGACGGCGAGACCACCACCGTGCGGGCACGTGCGCTCATCACCGCGGTGGGCCAGCTGAACCGTCCCAACATTCCGGCCTTCGATGGAGCGGACGTGTTCCAGGGGCCCGCCTTTCACTCGGCGGCCTGGGATCACTCGGTGGATCTGAAGGGTAAGCGCGTCGCGCTCGTCGGCGCGGGCGCCAGCGGCTTCCAGATCGCCCCCGCCATCGCCGGGGACGTCGAGCACCTCACCGTGTTCCAGCGGACCGCGCAGTGGATGTTCCCCAACCCGATGTATCACGACGAGGTCGGCGACGGGGTGCGCTGGGCGATGCGCCACCTTCCGTTCTACGGCCGGTGGTACCGCTTCCTGGTGCTGTGGCCCGGATCGGACAAGGGCCTGGATGCCGCCGAAGGCGACCCGGCCTACGCCGACCAGGATCACGCCGTCAGCGACATCAATGCCGCCGCGCACATGATGTTCTCGCAATGGATCTCCAGCCAGGTCAGCGAGGATTCGGAGTTGTTGGCCAAGGTGATGCCCGACTATCCCGCGTGCGGCAAACGGACCCTGCAGGACAACGGCAGCTGGCTGCGAACGCTGCAGCGCGACAACGTCGAATTGGTGCGCACCGGCATCGCGGAGATCACGCCGCGCGGCATCGTCACCGATGACGGCGCGACGCACGACGTCGATGTCATCGTGTACGCCACCGGGTTTCGGCACACCGATGTGCTGTGGCCGCTGAAGGTCACCGGCCGAAACGGCACCGACCTGCATGAGATGTGGGGGAGCCGCCCCTATGCCTACCTCGGGATCACCGTCCCGCAATTCCCGAACTTCTTCATCGTCTACGGCCCGGGAACTCACCTGGCCCACGGCGGCAGCCTGATTTTTCAGTCCGAACTGCAGATGCGCTACGTCGACCAGTGCCTGGCGCGACTGGCCGAGACCGACGTGCACTCCATCGAACCCAAGCAAGAGGCCGCCACCGATTGGCACCGGCGGACGCAGACCCAGATCAAGAAGATGGTGTGGTCGCATCCGGCGGTCAAGCATTCGTACTTCAAGAACGCCGACGGAGAGATCCACACCGTGAGCCCATGGCGGCTCAACGAATACTGGACGGCGGTGCGCGAGCCCGACTGGTCACATTTTTCAGTGCGAACGAAAGATTGAGCGCGACAAGGAAAGCGAGCACCTCACCATGCGCACCGTAGTCGTCGACGGGCCCCGCAGTATCCGGGTGGACACCCGGCCCGATCCAACCCTCCCCGGGCCCGACGGGGCGATCGTCGAGGTGACCGCCGCCGGCATCTGCGGATCCGACCTGCATTTCTACGAGGCCGACTTCCCGATGCCGGACCCGATCGCGCTCGGCCACGAGGCGATCGGCACCGTGGTGGACGCCGGGCCGGACGTGCGCAACGTCAAGGTCGGCGATCAGGTCCTGGTGTCGTCGGTCACCGGTTGCGGCGCGTGCGCGGGATGCGCCACCCACGATCCGGTGATGTGCCACTCCGGCTTTCAGATCTTCGGTGGCGGTGTGCTCGGCGGTGCGCAAGCCGACCTGCTCGCGGTGCCCGCGGCCAATTTCCAGCTGCTGAAGATGCCCGAGGGGATCAGCACCGAGCAGGCGCTGCTGCTGACCGATAACCTGGCCACCGGCTGGGCCGCGGCGCAGCGAGCCGGCATTCCGTTCGGCGGCACGGTGGCGGTCATCGGCCTGGGCGCGGTTGGCCTGTGTTCGCTGCGAAGTGCGCTTTTTCAGGGTGCGGCAACGGTTTTCGCAGTGGATCAGGTCGATGGCCGACTGGAGCGCGCAGCCCGTTGGGGCGCGACGCCGCTCAAAGTGCCGGCGCTCGAGGCGATCATGGCCGCCACCGGTGGCCGCGGCGCCGACGCGGTGATCGACGCCGTCGCCACGGACGCCTCCCTGACCGACGCGATCAACGCCGTACGGCCCGGCGGTACTGTCTCGGTCGTCGGTGTGCACGACATGAATCCGTTCCCGCTCAACGCCCTGGGCTGCCTGATCCGCAGCACGACGATCCGATTCACCACCGCGCCGGTGCAACGCACCTGGCCGGAATTGATCCCGCTGCTGCAGTCGGGCCGGCTCGATGTCGACGGCATCTTCACCACCACGATGCCGTTGGACGACGCGGCCAGGGGCTACGCGACCGCGGAGTCGCGATCGGGCGACGACGTGAAGATCCTGCTGAAGCCCTAGTCCCTCTCGTGGCGAACGTGATTCGCCAGATGACGCAGCGTCCGCATCGCCTGCGTCGACCCGACACCAGGCACATCACCGGCCACCCGTGCGCCGCAGCGGCGGCCGCCAGCCCGGGGCGCGGATTCACCGGGCGCGGATATCCCACCAGCGACATCGACGGTGCGTCCTCGTCGCCGTCCGCGTAGAAGTAACTGCGTTGCACGGCAACGCCATTGGCGGCGCAGAACTGCCGCACGGCATCGGCCTTCTCGCACCCCACACGATGGGTTGGACGATGCCTCCGGTCAGGCGTCCGTGCTCGTCGAGTTCAAATCGGTTGCACTGGACGTCGGCGATACCGAGAAAGCGGGCCCCCGGCAGGGCCTGAATCGATACCGCAGCGCCGCGTCGAACACCCCGAGCAGCTCACCGATTCCGGCTTGCCGACGCCTGATGCGATCCCCGACGTGCACGGCCGCAGTGAAGCCGTCGACAAGCGTGCCGTCTAGATCGAAGAAGGCACCGATTGCGGGTCCGGGTGCGCCGGCACGGATCTCCGCGATGGCGTCGGCGGGGGAGAGCCTGGTGACCTTCGTGGACGTAGCCATGGTGGCCGCGTCCTCACCTGGTCGCCGTGATGTATTGCGACCGCATGAAACTGTCGATCTTCACGTCGACGTCCGGCGGGGTCATGCCGTACCCGGCTTGCAGATCGAGCGTGTTGCGGACGGGCTCGACGTTCCAGCCGTGGGCGGTGAGCCACTCCGCCGGATCTGACTGGGGTTCGTAGGTCAGCGCCGAAAAGTCCACATTGCCGGACACATTGACGCCCGGGTGATTGGTCTCCAGAGCGTTGAGCTGGTCGTGGTCCAGTCGTGATCCCAGCGCACCGATGGCGATCCGGCTGCCCGGGGCGCTCAGCCCGCTGATCCGGGTGAAGAGCGCGTGCTGCGCCTCGTCGGTCAGGTAGGGCAGTAGCCCCTCCACCGACCAGGCGCTCGGACTCTCGACGTCAAACCCGGCCGCTTCGAGCGGCCGCGACCAGTCGGTTCGCAGATCGGCGGCGACCTCGATCCGGTGGGCCTTCGGGGTGGCGCCCTGATCGCCGAGAACCCGGGCCTTGAATTCGAGGACCTTCGGCAGGTCGACCTCGAAGACCCTTGTGCGTTGCGGCCATTCGAGCCGATACGCCCGCGAATCCAGCCCGGCGGCCACGATCACCGCCTGCCGGATGCCCGCCGCGCCGGCCGCGCCGAAGAAGTCGTCGAAGAACCGGGTCTGCACGCCGTACAGGCGAGGGAAGGCCATCTCATCGTCGGAGCTACCCGGGTTGGCAAGCACGCCCGCCAAATACGGGTCCCGCGACGCGGCGATGAAGACTTTCGCGTATTCGTCGCGTACCAAGGGCCGCGGGCTCGCGGCGTGCAGCGCACGCCATCCCGCCACCAGCAACGCGGTATACCCGACGCTGCTGACGATGTCCCAGTTGTCATCGTCGGAACGGAGCGACCCGAATTCGGGTGTCGTGCTCATGCTTGCCCCTCCCGTCGGCGCCGGCCGAGAAAAGCCGACGTTTCCACGGTACCTGCCGAGGCCGTCTCAGAGCTCCAAGATCAGCGTTACCGGACCGTCATTCACGAGTTCGACCTGCATGTTCGCGCCGAACACGCCCGTCTGCACCTCGGCGCCGAGTTGCCGCAACGCCTCGGCGAACTCGGCGACCAGCGGCTCGGCGACCGCTCCTGGAGCGGCCGCGTTCCAGGACGGGCGGCGGCCCTTGGCGGTGTCGGCGTACAGCGTGAACTGGCTGACGACCAAGATCGGGGCCTGGACGTCGGCCGCGGAACGCTCGTCCGCGAGAATCCTTAACCGCCATAGCTTCTCGGCGAGTCGTCGCGCCTTATCGCGGTCGTCGCTGTGGGTGACGCCGACGAATGCCAGCAGGCCCTGGCCATCCGGGCTGATGGTCCCGACCACCGCGCCCTCCGCCGAGACCGTTGCCGACGAGACCCGTTGCACCAACACCCGCATGGGCCTCGATGGTGCCAGATCGGCCTTTCACAGGTTGGGTACGCTCGTGGGGTGTCTGTCCTCGTCGCGTTTTCCGTCACCCCGATGGGAGTGGGCGAGGGTGTCGGCGAGATCGTCGCCGAAGCCGTTCGCGTGGTTCGCGAATCCGGGCTGCCCAATAAAACGGATTCGATGTTCACCGTCATCGAAGGCGACAGCTGGGCCGAAGTCATGGCGGTGGTGCAGCGCGCGGTCGAGGCGGTGGCCGCCCGTGCGCCCAGGGTCAGCACGGTGATCAAGGCGGATTGGCGTGCCGGAACCAGCGATGCGATGACGCAGAAGGTCGCCACCGTCGAGCGCTACCTCTCCGAGGGTCAGCAGCGCACGGCGGACTGAAACGCCCGTTCGGCCGCCTCGCCGTGTACGGCGAACACCACCTTGCGCAGCGAACCCGGTTGGTGCTGCCGCACGGCGTCGACCATCAGCCGCGCCGCCTCATCCAGTGGGAAGCCGCCCACACCGGTGCCGAAGGCCACCAACCCGAGCGAGCGGCAACCGAGCTCATCGGCCTTGCGCAGCGTCGAGGCCGTGGCGGCGGCGATGATTTCGGCCGACGTCGGGCCGCCGAGTTCCATCGTCGCCGCATGGATGACATAGCGCGCCGGCATGTCGCCGCCCGTGGTCTCGATCGCTTCACCGAGCCCGATCGGCGCCTTCTCGGTCGATTCGCGCTGCACGGCCGGCCCGCCCGCGCGCGAGATGGCCGCGGCGACGCCACCACCATGCCGCAGCTGCGTATTGGCCGCGTTGGTGATCGCGTCGAGTTCGAGCTTGGTCACGTCGGCCTGAAGCACCTCTAACTCGATCATGGGCTCATTGTCCTCGCAATGAACGTCCTCGTACCCATGCGTAGGCTCAGGGCGGTGAGCGCACGAGCAGGAATCGTTGTCACCGGAACCGAGGTCCTTACCGGACGCGTCCAGGATGCGAACGGCCCGTGGATCGCCGATCGCCTCCTGGAATTGGGCGTCGAGCTGGCGCACATCACCATCTGCGGCGACCGGCCGGCCGACATCGAGGCGCAGCTTCGATTCCTCGCCGACCAGGGCGTGGACCTGATCGTCACCAGCGGCGGCCTGGGACCGACGGCCGACGATATGACGGTCGAGGTGGTGGCCCGCTTCTGCGAACGCGAGCTGGTGCTGGACGCGGAGGTCGAAGAGAAGATCGCCAACATTCTCAAGAAGCTGATGGCGCGCAACCCCGCTTTCCAATCCGCCTTGGATCCCGGCACTTTCGAGTCGCTGCGCGCCGCCAACCGCAAGCAGGCCATGGTGCCCGCGGGGGCGCAGGTGCTCGACCCGGTCGGCACCGCGCCCGGTGTCGTCGTGCCCGGCAGCCCGACCGTGATCGTGCTGCCCGGTCCGCCGCGCGAGCTGCAGCCCATGTGGCACGCCGCCATCGAGACTCCCGCGGCGCAGGCCGCGATCGCCGGCCGAACCGTGTACCGGCAGGAGATGCTGCGCATGTTCGGGCTGCCCGAGTCGGGGCTGGCCGAAACACTGCGCGACGCCGAACAGGTCGTCGCCGGTTTCGGCCAGCTCGAGATCACCACCTGTCTGCGGCGCGGGGAGATCGAAATGGTCACCCGCTATGAGCCGGACGCCGCCGACGCGTACACACAGCTGGTCAAGCTGCTGCGGGAGAGGCACGGACATCAGCTTTACTCCGAGGACGGCTCCCGCGTCGACGATCTGGTCGCGCAACTCCTGGCCGGCCACCGGATCGCGACGGCGGAGTCCTGCACCGCGGGACTGCTGGCGGCGCGCCTGACCGACCGACCCGGCTCGTCGGATTATGTGGCCGGCGGTGTGGTGTCCTACTCGAACGAAGCGAAGGCGGAGCTGCTCGGCGTCGACCCGGCGCTGATCGACGCGCATGGGGCGGTGTCCGAGCCGGTGGCGGAGGCGATGGCGGCCGGCGCGCTGCAGCGCTTCGGGGCCGACACCGCGGTCGCGATCACCGGAATCGCCGGCCCGGGCGGGGGAACGGAAGAAAAGCCGGTGGGCACAGTCTGTTTCAGCGTAACGGCCAACGGCCGCAACGACACCCGCACGCTGCGGCTTCCCGGCAACCGGTCGGATGTCCGGGAGCGCTCGACCACGGTGGCCATGCACCTGCTGCGGCGCCTACTGGACACCAGCGAATAGCATCACGTCACTTCGCTTGCCAGGAAGGCGCTTTCGGTGGTGCCGAACCGGATTCCGGTGGCGTCCTTCCCGATCAGCGTGAGCACCGTTACCGTGATCAGCACCGGCACGATCGTCGCCGCCAGAGCAAACGGGTAGCCGTGTGACTCGGCGAGGCGTTCCTGGATCGGTAAGTTGAACGCCGCCAGCAGGTTTCCGAGCTGGTAGGTCACGCCGGGGTAGAGGCCGCGGATGGCATCCGGGGACATCTCGGTGAGGTGAGCGGGAATCACCCCCCACGCACCCTGCACGAACAACTGCATCAAGAACGAACCCAGGCACAGCATCGCCGCGCTGCGCGAGTACGCGAACAACTGCACGATCGGCAGTGCCAAGACCGCACAGAAGACGACGGTGTAGCGGCGGCTGAACCGCTGCGACAGGGTGCCGAAGACGAGCCCGCCGATGATGGCGCCGACGTTGTAGACCACCACGATCCACTTGACCGTCGTGCTGGCCAGGTTGGCGCCGTGGTTGGTGTGCGCCCCCAGGAAGGTGGGGTAGACATCCTGCGTGCCGTGGCTCATCCAGTTGAACGCCGTCATCAGCAACACCAGGTAGATGAACCGACGGATGATCGCGCCGCTGCGCAGCACGTCGCGGATTCGGGTGCTGGTGAGCTTCATTTGGTCCTGCGCGGCTTCCCACACCTCGGACTCCTCCACGCGGTAGCGGATGACCAGGCTGATCAGGGCGGGAACGATACTCAAACCGAACAGCCACCGCCACGACAGCCCGAGCCAGTCGATCACCACCAATGAGGCGACGCTCGCCAGCAGGTAGCCGAACGCGTACCCCTCTTGCAGCAGCCCGGAAAAGAACCCGCGTCGCTCGACGGGAACCTTCTCCATGGCGAGCGCGGCGCCCAGCCCCCACTCACCGCCCATGCCGATGCCGTAGAGCAGTCGCAGGATGACCAGCACGGTGAAGTTGGGCGCGAACGCGCACAGGAAGCCCACCACGGAATAGAACATGACGTCGACCATCAGCGGCAGCCGCCTGCCTACGCGGTCGGCCCACAGCCCGAAAAGCAGTGCGCCGACGGGCCGCATGATCAGGGTGGCGGTGGTGACGAACGCGACCTCGGCCTTGCTGTGGTGGAACGTCTTGGCGATGTCGGCGTAGACGAGCACCACGATGAAGTAGTCGAAGGCGTCCATCGTCCAGCCCAGAAGCGCCGCGATGAAGGAGTTCCGCTGATCGGCGGTCAACCGTTGTGTGGTCACGTCAGCATCGTGCAGGACGCGGCGCGATAGCGCGACCTGTTCCACCATGCGGACTCCCGGAGTAAGTTCCGGATACATGCGGATCATCGACGCCGACGGGCATGTGGCCGAGAATTCTTCGCTGGCAATCGAAGCGATCAAACGCTGGCCGCAACACGTCAAGTTCAGCACGGACGGGCGGCCCGGGCTGACGCTCGAAGGCCGCAATTACCCGGAGGACACGGGCCCGGGCGCGGGTTGCCCACCCGAGCATGGGATCAGCAAGGCTCCCGACATCAATTGCCGCTCACCCGAGGGCGTGCTGGGCGACGCGGACCTCGATCACATCGACACGATGGTGCTGTATCCGAGCATGGGGCTGTGCGCGCCCAGTCTCGAGGATCCGGAATTCGCCGCCGGCTTCTCCCGCCTGTACAACCAGTGGATCGCGGACTACTGCGCCTCGTCGGGCGGGCGGTTGCGCGGCGTCGCCGTGACACCGATCGAGCACGGCCGGGCGGCCATCGACGTCATGACGGAGGCCAAAGAGCTTGGGCTGATTGCGACTTTGGTGCCGCCGGCACTCAAGAACCGCAACCTCGACCATCCCGACCTCGACCCGTTCTACGCCGCCGCCGTCGAACTCGGCATGCCGCTGGGCGTGCACGGCGCCCCGGGAATCCATCTGCCCAAGATCGGCGTCGACCGCTTCACGAACTACATCCAGGTGCACTGCATCAGTTTTCCGTTCGACCAGATGACGGCGATGACCGCGATGGTCTCCGGCGGCGTCTTCGAGCGCCACCCGCAGTTGCGGGTCGCCTTCCTGGAGGCGGGCGCGGGGTGGGTGCCCTTCTTCATGGATCGGCTGCACGAGCACTACGAGAAGCGCGGCGACTGGGTGGAGCGCGGCTGGCGTCGCGACCCGCACGACTATCTGGCCGCGGGCAATATCTGGGTGACGTGCGAGCCGGAGGAACCGATCCTGCCCGGCGTGATCGATCTGCTGGGCGACGATTTCATCATGTTCGCCAGCGACTACCCGCACTGGGACGGCGAGTGGCCGGAGAGCACCAAGCACCTGCGCACGCGAGGCGACATCAGCGAGGGCTCCCGGGAAAAGATCGGTGGCTTGAACGCGCAGCGCTTCTACAACCTGAACTGAGCGGCGATCCTCAGGGGCGCCTCCGGATCAACTTTGATTCAGCGGATTCTCAGGCTCGGCCGTCGTTGAGGTAATGTCCTCCGCGCAGCTGGTTTGCCCGGGGGCCCTTGTGTGTCCCTGGCATCGAGTGGGGGGCGCTGGTACGGGTCCGCCGTGAGAGGGAACCCGGTGTGAATCCGGGACTGTCCCGCAGCGGTATGCAGGAACGACCGCCGTCATCGGCACTGGTCCAAGGACTGGGAAGCGACGGCCATTAGGGGCACCGGTTTCGGTGCGTGCCTGCGAGTCCGAAGACCTGCCAGTTGTGCCGGGCGCGCCGCGTCCGGCGTGCGCGTCGCCTCGTGGATTGGGCAGATGGCCGTTGGCAAGACAGCTGTGATGCCGATCTATCGGCGCGCTGATCGCGTCTGCGGCTGAACGTCTTTGGAGCGACGAGCATCCCGTCGCATCCAAGGACGATTGATGACACCGCAACCCTTCAGAACGACCATGCTTGCCGCGCCCGGCTTTACCGCCCTCCGCGTCGGGACTCACCGAGCGAGCCGTCAGTCATGACCGCGCTGGTGGATTTTGCCCTGCTGCCGCCCGAAATCAACTCTGGGCGTATGTATTCCGGGGCGGGTTCGGCCCCGCTGCTGGCCGCCGCGGCGGCCTGGAAAGGGATTGCCGCGGAGCTGCGGTCGATGGCACTGTCGCAGGGCTCGGTGATCGCGGGACTCATTGATCAATGGCACGGTTCCGCGTCGGCGTCGATGGCCGCCGCATCGGCACCGTATGCGGCGTGGATGAGCGCCACCGCAGCACAGGCCGAGCAGACCGCCGCGCAGGCCACGGCAGCGGCGGCGGCATATGAGGCGGCATTCGCGGCGACGGTGCCTCCGCCGGTGATCGCGGCGAACCGCACCCTGTTGTCATCGCTGGTCGCGACCAACTTCTTGGGCCAGAACACCGCCGCCATCGCGGCCACGGAGGCCCACTACGGCGAAATGTGGGCCCAGGACGCTGCCGCCATGTACGGCTACGCCGGCGATTCGGCGGTCGCCTCGACGATGACTCCGTTCATGCCGCCACCGGAGACCACCGACCCAGCCGGACAGGCCACGCAGGCCGGTGCGGTCACTCAGGCCACCGCCAGCTCAACCGTGGCGAACACGCAGACGGCGCTGTCGCAATTGCAGTCCGCGGTGCCGACCGCGCTGCAGAGCCTTGCGACGCCCTCCTCGTCGACGTCGTCGCCCGTGTCGGGATTGATCGATTGGTTGGGATTCAGCGGAGCAGATTTCTCCAGCCCGAAGGGAATCCTGAATTTCCTGGCCGGAACGGATGGCTCCCCGATGGGAGCGTTTCTGAACAACAACCTGTTGAACACCATATTTTCGTCCGGGTTCTACATGCCGGGTAACTACCTGGGCACCATGACCGACTTCGCCGGTATGGCGAGCTCCGGGGCGGCCGCGGGCGCCGGTGGGGCCGCGGCCGAAGGTGCGGCCGCAGGAGCGGGGTCGCTCGAAGCGGGGCTCGCGAACGCGGTGGGCCCGCTGGGATCAACGAGTCTGGGTGGTGCCGTGTCGGCGGGTCTGAACCAGGCCTCCTCGGTCGGGGCCCTCTCCGTTCCGTACGGGTGGACCACCGCCGCTCCGGAGATCACGCTGGCCGCCCAGGCCTTGCCGAGTGGCGGGCTCAGCGCCGCACCCGCCGTCGCGGCGGGAGCCGAGGGAAGTCTGCTCAACGAATTGGCCCTGGCGGGCTTGGCGGGACGCGGAGTGAGCGGCATGAGTACGGGTGGACGCTCCATGGGCGTCACCACTCCCCAGAACCGGCCGCTGCCCATCGTGATCGTGAAACCGCCGCCGTCCGCCACAGAGTGACTGGACTGGTGACGGCCTGGCCTTCCGGGGCGGTGTCGTGCTTCTCAAGCATGTTGCCCGGCAGAGTTATCCGTGTTGCCGAGGGGAAGCCGCCGGATTGGGCGCGAGCCGGGTCGGGCCGCGCCGCTCGCCAGTACGGTTCCTCCGACGCCGGTGAACATCGCGCGCGGCTTGACGGCTTACTTCACGGCCGGGCGGATGGCAGGATTTCGGGGCATGGGCCCTTTTCTGTTGCGCGCCGCATTGACCGGATTGGCGTTGTGGATCGTCACCCTCTTCGTGCACGGCCTGAGCTTCGTGGGTGGCGACACGAAGCTGGAGCGGGTCGGCATCATCTTCGTCGTCGCCGTGATTTTCGGTCTGGTCAACGCCTTCATCAAGCCGATCGTCCAGATCTTGTCGATACCGCTGTACATCCTGACGCTCGGCCTGTTCCATGTCGTCGTCAATGCGCTGATGCTCTGGATCACAGCGCGGATCACCGAGCACACCACGCATTGGGGACTGCAGATCGATCACTTCTGGTGGACCGCGATCTGGGCCGCGATCGTGCTCTCGATCGTTAGTTGGTTGCTGTCCTTGGTGATTCGGCGCACCGGCGCCGGACGCTAGCCATCGCTCGCCAGGTTCACCACGTCGCGCGCGCAACCCCAGGACAAGGTGACGCCGTTGCCGCCGTGCCCGTAATTGTGGATGCAGCGCGCCCGCCCCAGCGGCTCGGCCTCCACTCGCACCGACGGACGGTCGGGACGCAACCCGGTGATCACCTCGATCACCTCGGCGTCGTTGAGGCGCGGCTCGACGGCGCGGCAGCGCTGCAGGATGCGTTCGGTCAAGTCGGGGTCGGCCGCGGTGTCCCAGCGGCCGGCGATGCTGATGCCGCCGCAGACCACCCGCCGCGGGTGGGGGAAGTAGCAGGTCCATTCGGGACCGTCGTTGATTTGCACAAACGGTTGCCGCAGACCGGGATTGGTGAGCACCACGTGCTGGCCGAATAACGGTCGCACGGTCTCGTCACCGGTCAGCGCGCCCGCAGCGAGCCCGGCGCAGTTGACGACGATTCCGCCGGCGTCGGCGGCCTCGTCGAGAGATTGCACGGTACGTTCCTCGATTTCGCAGCCGGCCGACGCCAGCCGCCACGTCAGGTAGTCGAGATAGTGCGGCATGTCGATCATCGGCGCGGTCGCGCGAAATCCGGCGCCGAAGCCGTCGGGGACATCGGCCGGGTCGGCCGGACGCAGGTCGGGGATCAGCGCCGCCGCCGACGACGACATCGCCTGGCTCGCGCTCAGCTCACCGACGGCCAGCGTCGGCGCCAGCTGCACCCCGGAGTCGGAATCCTGGGCAAGATCGGTGAACACTCGCAGCGAGTGCTCGACCCAGCCCAGCGTCTCGGCCGCACGCTCGGCGGGTCGTGGGGGAAGCCAGATCGCGCCGGCCACCGCCGACGTCGTCCGTTTCAGCGTCGCGGCCGCCCACACCCGGACCGGCCAGCCCGCCTCGGCCAGACAGATGGCCGACGTCAATCCGCTGACGCCCGCACCGACGACGACGATCTGCTGCGAATGTGCCACGGCGCCACGGTAGCGAAAAGAGGCCCATGCGGGGTGGCGCCGGGGTCAGCGTCGAGCGCTCTCGGGACGGGTCAGGAATGCGCGGCCTGCGGGGCCGCCGGGGTCGCCGGGGTCGCCGGCGCGGCGGGTGCCTGCGGGGCCGGGGAGGCCGCCGGAGCCTGGGGAGCCGGGGAGGCGGCCGGCGCCTGCGGGGCCGGCGAGGCCGGCCGCGCCTGCTGCTGACCGCCCAGCAGGCTGTTGAGGATGCCGAGCGTGCCCTGCACACCCGCGGGCGGCGCGGTAGGCGGCGGAACGGCGCCCGGCGTCAGCTGCCACGGCTGGCAGCCCGAGGTCTTGAACGCCTTGTCGCCCGGATCGATCTGCACTACCTGCGGCTTCTTCGACATCGCGTTGTCAATCAGGGCGCCGTCCGGGTTGCCGGTTCGCTTCCAGTAGCAGGTGCCGTTGTCGACGGGCCCCCCGGAGCTGTAGATGCCCGGCGCGATGTCCGTTCCCACCGCGTAGATGCCGTCCTTGTCGATGGACGTCTTCGGCCCGGCTGGTTCCGGCGGGGCGCCCGGCGACGGCGCCGCTGACGGTTCTGGTGACGCGGCCGGTGCAGGTGACGCCGACGGCCCCGGCGTCGGCCCCTGTGTCTCTTCCGGATCGGCGCCGGCGACCACGGTGGACGCCGCCCAGCTTGCGACCATCAGGCTCGCAGCAACCAACCTTGCCGCAGTAGGTACTCCACCCATAGACATCGAGGGTACCGGGGTCAGGAACCTAATTCACCGTTGTGACAGCGCCGAGCCGCAAAGAACGCCTACGCGAGCCGCCGCACCTTGCCCGCGTAACCAAGCGCGTGTTCGTAGGTCTCGAGGTTGTCGCGGGAAATCTTCGCGTGCACCGGGCGTTCGAGGAAGAAGCGCAGCACCGGGTTGTAGGCGTGATAGGTCTCGTGGAACGTCAGCACGGTGCTGCCGTCGGGCTGCTCTTCGAGCCGGTGGTAGCCCTCGGCGCGCGACCACAGCGGCGCGCCGACGGCCACGTAGCGCGACAGTTTGTTGAGTTCTGCCTCGGTCACCGTTTCCCACGATCGCGCCCGGCCGCCGGTCAGCAGGTATTTGGGCACTTCGAAGGTGCAGGTGCGGACCAGGCCCTCACCGGCTTCGTTGCCCTCGTTGAGGATTTCCATGCTGCCGGTCGGCCAGGTGAGCACCCGCGGGCGTGGCGCGTCAGGTGGCGCCGGCGGATGCAGCACCCGCCAGACCTTCCGCGGCGGAGCGTCGACGTGGAAGCGGACGGTGTAGGACTGCATCAGCCGTCTCCCCAACTGTTCCAGAATGTGATGGTCTCCGCGGGGGGCCGCTGGGCGGGTCGGAAGTCGGTGCCGATCGTGTAGCCGACGGGGAACAGCGCCGCCTGCGTGACGGTGGGCGGAATGCCGAGTAGCTCGGCGACCTCCTGCTCCTTGAACAGGTGCATCGTCGTCCATACCGATCCGAGCCCCCGCGAGCGCAGCGCCAGCAGAAAGCTCCAGCCCGCCGGGATGATCGATGCCCAGGCCGCCGCGGCGATGCCCAATTCGGCGCCGTCGATGCGCTGTTCGATGCACGGAATGACGTGCACCGGCACGTCGGCCAGCGTGCCGGTCAGGCTCATCGCGCTCTGGTACACGCGCTGCGTCTGGGGGTCCGTCGCGTTGTCGGCCGCGTACGCCAGGTACTGCGCGCCGATGCTGCGGTAGATCTCGGCGATCGCGGCCCGCTTGTCCGCATCGGTGATCACCAGCCAGCGCCAGTCCTGGGTGTTGCTGGCCGTCGGTGCCTGCATCGCCAGCTGGATGCACTCCAGGATCACCCCGCGACTGACCGGGCGGGTCAGGTCGAGGCGTTTGCGAACCGACCTGGTGGTGCTCAGCAGTTCGTCGACGGTGGCGATGTCCATGGGTTCCTTCCGGGTCGTCAGAGATCGATGGCGCAGGACTGGTCGACGCCCAGCACGCTCAAAGAGCGCCCCAGGCCGAGGAAGACGGCGACGCACAGCGTGAGATCCAGGATCTCCTCGTCGGAGAACGACTCCCGAAGTCGTTGAAAGAAGGCGTCATCCAGCGAGGCGTGGTCGGTGGCGAAGCGCTCGGCGTACTCGATGCAAAGGCGTTGGCGCGGCGTGTATCCCGGGTAGCTGGCGTACGCGGCCACGTTGTCGTAGAGCTCGGGCGCGACCCCCGCGTCCAGCACCGACTGGGCGCGAAAATCCGAGCACGCCACGCAGTCGTTGATCTGCGCGATGCGCATCCGGGCGAGCTCCCGCTCGTCGGCCGCAAGGATGCTCTGCTGATAGGCGCCGCGGATCATGTGTTCGACCATGCCACCGAGTTCCGGCCGCAGCGTCCAGATCATGGCGGCTTCGCCGCCGGGGCCATCCGGCACGTTGAGACGGGCCATCAGCGAACTCCTGCCCGGTGAAGAGAGGTACTGAGCTGAGCAAACCAGATCGTGGTCGTCGAGACCAGGCATAGACCCGACAATCGGTTCGGAGTTACCGTCTCGGCGTGCTGTTCATGCACGAGGTGCACAAGATGCGCGGCCGCCGCGAAGACGACTTCGAGGCCGCGTTTTGGGACGGCTGGATGCCCATGCTCGCCGGCGGCGACGACGCACGGCTGCTGTGGTACGCCGACCACGCCCACGACTCCAACAACTACGCGGCGCTGGTCCACCTGCTCACCAACGAGATCCCGCCCGAGCACCGGGCGCCGGGCAGCTACATGTTCGACGCCTTGAAGTTCCGCGATCAATGGGAAAGCCGGCTGTTGCGCACCTCGGACTGGTCACCTCTCTACTGAGCTGATCCTCACGACCGATTCAGGATTCGTGCCGCATCGCCGGCCATCTCGGAGACGATGTCGGCGGCGGGACGGACTTCGCGTATGCGCCCCACCCCCTCGCCGATCAGGATGCCAGCGGTGTCGAAATCCTCTGCGGTGACGGCTTTTTCGTAAGCGTTGATCGCCTCGGGCAATTGCGCCGACAGTCCGGCCTCGTTCCCGTGCCAGGTGTCCAGGAAGGTGTTGCTCAGCGCCCGCGCGTTGTATCCGGCGGGCCAATCGAGCCGGCGCACAAGGTCATAGACGCGGGTGCGCACCGTGTCGTCGCCGCCGGCCGCCACGGCCCGCTGCTGGGCGCGCTGTGAGACCAGCGCCTCCGGCGTCGCCCAGAACCGGGTTCCCACGACCGCGCCATCGGCTCCCAGCGCCAGCGCGGCCGCCAACCCGCGACCATCGCTCACGCCGCCCGCGGCCAGCACCAATGTGTCGGGCGAGCGATCGGCCACGAAATCGACCACCTCGGGCACCAGGGTGAACGTCGACCGCGCGCTCATTCCATGGCCGCCGGCCTCGCCGCCCTGAGCCACGATGACGTCCGCCCCGGCGTCCAAGGCCTGGCCTGCATGGTCGAGGGTCTGCACCTGCGCGAGCAGTGGGACACCGGCGGCGTGAATGCGGTCGGCGAAAGGCCGCAGGTCGCCGAACGACAGCATCACGGCCGCCGGCCGCCGCTCCAGCGCTATGTCGAGCACCCCCGGATTGCGGGCCAGGCTCCAGGTGATGAACCCGTATCCGACCCGGGTGCCGTCGGCGCTGTCGATCTGGGTGCGCAGCCATTCGGCGTCGGCGTAGCCGCCACCGATGAGGCCCAGGCCGCCCGCCTTCGTCACCGCTGCCGCGAGCCGGCCCCCGGAGGCCAGCGCCATCGGCGCGAGCACGATCGGCTGCTCGACTCCGAACGACTCGGTGAGTCGTGTCGTCAAACCGGTGGTGGCGCTCATTCGAGCTCACCGGTGAGGAACTGCGCCCTACCGTGGCCGAAAGACCAGTCCTCGTCGTCGTTTTCGGTGACCGAGACGATCAGGTCGGCGGGGTCGAGCCCGCAGCGGGCCGCGAGACGCGACGCCAGCAGCTCATAGAACTTCTGCTTGAGCTCGCGCGGACGTCGCCGGCTCACCACGTGCAAGACCACCTGGCGCGACGAACGGTCGATGCCTAGCCCGGTATCCAGCGTGACGATCTCGTGGGCCGGGTGGGTGTGCACCACCTGGTAGCGATCCCGCTCCGGGACGCCGAACGCTTCGACCACCGTCTCGTGGATCGCGTCCAGCAGCGCACGAACCTCCGACGGCGAACGGCCCTCGATGAGGTCGATATACAACAGCGGCATTTTTCCTCCTGCGGACAACGCGCGGATTGCGCACCCATTGCAACCGACGGTATGCGTGCGGGAATCCCGCGTGAAATGCCTTCTGTAGGCGATCTATGCTCATCAGGCATGGACGTGGTGCAGGCCGGCCGAGTCGAGTTGCGCCACCTGCGAGCATTCGAAGCGGTGGCGCGCCTCGAATCGTTCACGCGGGCCGCCCAGGAACTCAGCATCACCCAACCCGCGCTGAGCAGAACCATCCAGCAGCTCGAGGATGCGCTCGAAGCGACGCTGTTGGACCGGAGTTCGCGACACGTGGCGACCACCCAGGCCGGGCGGATCTTCCTCGATCATGTCGAACGGGTCCTCGCCGAGTTGGGACGCGGTGTGGACGCCGTCCAGCAACAGGCGAGCATCCGCCTCGGGTTCAGCTGGCTGCTGCCCGACCCGTGGGCGCAGGACGCCGTCGCGCGATTCGAGCGGGCCGCCCGGACCTCGGTCAACCTGATCCGCACCGACGACGCGCTCGGCGCGGTCCAGCAGGGGAAGGTCGACGTCGCTCTGGTGCGCGGGCATGTCACGTCGACCTCCGTTCGGATCGTGCACCTGTTCGACGAGCCGCGCGTGGCGGTGTGTTCGATTCATTCCCCCCTCGCGGAGCGGGCGGAGTTGGACTGGGCCGAGGTGCCACGCTGGCCACTGGTGGTGAACACCGCCAGTGGTACGACCGGACCCTGGTCCTGGCCCGCGGGTGTGGGACCCGAAACCGTGGTCGAGACAACGAATTTCGACGAGTGGATCGAATCCGTCGCCGCCGATCGGGGCATCGGGGTGATTCCCGACGTCGCCGTCAGGCGCAACATCCATCCGGGCGTGCGGTTCGTCGCGCTGCGGGGCGCCCCCGACATTCCCGTCGCGCTGGCGTTTTTGAAGCGGGCCAACGCCCCCGTGCTGCGCCGCTTCATCGAGGCGGCGGTGGACGCCGCGCCCGACCCGCGACGGAACACGGCAAGGTCAGGCGAGTGACGCCAGCCCGGAACGCACCAGATCCAGACTCGCGGTCACGTCCGCGCCGAGGTCGCCGGAACAACCCCCGCGACCCCAATTCTCCACTGCCGCAACGAGTGCCGCGGCAATCGCGGAACCCGCGACCTCGGCGGCCAGGTCGATGTTGGCCAGATCCGGATTGCGTCCTCTGACGAAGTCGGTGAGCACACGGGCAAACGAGGACTGCACGACCCGCAGGTGACCGGCGATCCGCTCGGCGCTGATCAGCTCGGCCCGGGCGGTCGCGGCCTGGCGCACCACTTCGACGTCGTGCGGGAATGCGGCGACGCTGGCCAGCACCGCCTCGAACAGTGATTCCGATGCCGGTCGCTCGGCAAGCGCTTCGGCCAGCCACTCCAACTGGGTTTCGTAGTCCTGGAAGAGTACGGCTTCCTTAGTCGGGAAGTGCCGGAAGAAGGTGCGTTCGGTGACACCGGCCTCGCGGGCCAGCTCGGTGACGGTGACGTTCGCAAACCCCTTGTGGGCGAAGCTCTTCAACGCCGCTTGGCGAAGTGCCTCATGCGTCGATCGTCGTCGTTGTTCATGACGGTTGCCCGGGGCGGTCATCTCAGGGGCGATGGTATCCCAGGCGAGCGGGTCACAACTGACATCTTCCAATCATGTCAGTACTGACATATCCTTGCCAAGCGATCACCGACGGAGGCGAGGGCCGACATCATGACCAACACCGAGTACGACGCAATCGTGGTGGGCGCCGGGCACAACGGGCTGACCGCCGCGGCGATCCTGCAACGCGCGGGGCTGCGCACTCTGTGCCTGGAGGCCAACACCTACGCGGGCGGCATGGCCGCGACGGTCGAATTGATCGACGGCTTCCGGTACGAGATCGCCGGTTCGGTGCAGTTCCCCATGGCGAGCCAGCTCACCAAGGACCTCGGGCTGGACACCCTGCCGGCGGTGGAACCCGACGTGATGTCCATCAACATCGGCGAACACGGCGAAGAGCCGATGATCTTCTACCGCGACCCGATGCGGCTGATGACGCATCTGAGCGAGAGGCACGGCCTCGAGGCGGTCACCGGCATGGCCGAATTGATCGCCTGGAGTCAGGGGCCGGCGAAGGCGCTGGGCCGCTTCGACGTCCGCCGGCCGCCCAAGACCCTCGATGAGATGTATGCCTGCGCGACCGACGACGCCGAACGCCGAGCGATTCACGAGATGCTGTTCGGCTCGGCCATGGACGTGATCGACCGCTACCTGCCCGACAAAGACAAGCACGCGGTCATGCGGGGGATGCTGGCATTCCTGGCCGTCAACTCGACCTACCGCGGCCCATACACCCCGGGCAGCGCAACGTGTTTGGCCTTCGCCCTCGCGGTACCCGACGACAGCACCGCCATGATGACGAAGCTGAAGGGCGGCATCGGCGCGCTCACCGAGCACCTGCGCGAACTCTTCATCGCCCACGGCGGCGAGATCCGGTTCCGCACCAGGGCCGAGGAGATCCTCGTCGACCACAGCAAAGTGACCGGTGTACGTCTGCGCGACGGATCGACGATCTCGGCACCGATCGTGGTATCCAACCTGTCGCCGGATATCACGCTCACCGAAATGATTTCACCGGAACACGTTTCGGCACGATTGGTCTCACGCGTCTCCGGCCGCGACCACCGGGCTTCGTTCGTGCAGATCCATTTCGCCCTGGATGGCCTGCCCGAATTCGCCCCGCCCTATGAGTTCCTCAACGCCGACGGCATGCAACAGTCGGTCGGAATCTTCGGATCGCCCGAATCCCAGCAGCTGCACTGGGAAAACTGCCGGCGTGGCGTCGTTCCGGACAACCCGTCGATGGGAATGCAGATTCCATCGGTTCACGACCCCGGCATGGCGCCGCCCGGAAAGCACGCGGCGAGCGCGTTCGCCTACGCGTTCCCGGTCGAGGTCACCCGCGACCAGCACGGGCATCTCAAAAACTTGATGGCGCAACGGGTTATCGACAAGATCACCCGCCTGGCGCCGAACTTCAAGGACATCCTGATACGCCACATCACGTTCGCGCCCTACCACATGAACACCATGTTCGGCGCGCCCTCGGGCGACTTCTGCCACGGGCTGCTGCACCCCGACCTGATGGGTCCCAACCGGCCCGGCCCGAAGGGCTTCCTCGATATGCCCATCGGAATCGACGGCCTGTATCTCGCCGGCGCCGGATGCCATGGCGGACCGGGCATCACCTTCACCCCCGGTTACAACGCCGCATATCAGGTGCTCGACGACATGGCCTGAGTCGTCAGGGCTTGCAGGCGGCTTCGAGAGGAAGCTCGGGGCCACCGGATTGCAGGGACAGCAGGTACAGGTAGGTCGCGAGCGAATGTTCGCATGACACTGTGTAGTTGACCAAAGTCTTCGGGGGCCAGGGAACCAAGCGGACCGGGATGAGCTCGACCGGGTTGAGCACGTGCTCGTAGTCGAGGGGCGGGGGCAGCGCGGGGACGATGTCCAGCCGGTTCGCGACCCGCCAGGAGTTTTTGACCACCTGGTCGAATGTGCCCGCAAACAGCGAATCGCCGGTGCGTGGACTGCCGTAGGTGTAAACGGCCGGGTTGGTAAACGTCGTGTTGGCGGCCACGTCAAGCGCGAGCAGTGTCGCGAGCGCGCCTCCCAGGCTGTGCCCGCAGATCGTCAGCGAGCCGACGGGTTGAGGGAACGCAACCGCCCCGAGCGCGTTGACCACCGCCGGCGAACCCGACGTGGCTCCGGTCCGCAGGGACTCGTACATTGCGGTGAAGCCGTCTTCGGTGTGGCCTGCGCCGGCCAGGAACGGGCATGGCACCTGGAGAAACTCGGCGTCGTGAATCCATTCCAGCCATCCCTCGGTGCCGCGGATTGCGATCGCGACGTCCCCCGTCTTGTCCTCCTGGCAGATCAGCCCGATGGACACTTCGTCGAGGGCACGGGCAGGGTTCATGTCGGTCGCGAGATCGTTGGCGTAGATCGTGGTGACCACCGTGTAGTCGACGCCGCCGGCGCTCAACGCTTGACCGGCCTTATTCGTCAGGTCGCCGGGCGGCGTCCCATAGGTCGCGTTGACGAGCTGGGCGAATTGTATTGCCTGCGTTACGTCTAACGTCGGTTGCGATGGCATGGCGGGCCCGCTCGGGTTCAGCCGCCGAACAATCCGGTGAGCTGCGCCTGTGCGGTCGCGGCGCCGGCGATCGTCTGCGCCGCCTGAACGCCGGCCAGGCCGCCGGGCAGTCGATAGTCATTGGGCAGCTGGTAGAGCGTGAACCGATAATGATGCGTCCCGGTTCCGCCCGGGGGACAGGGACCCTTGTATGCGGGCTGGCCCGCCGTGTTCGGCAGGGCGGTCGCCCCGGCCGGGGTCTGACCGTCGGCGCTGCTGCCCGAACCGGGGGCGATCCCGACGACGACCCAGTGGATGTACAGGCCGTTGATGGCGTCGGGATCGTCGACGACGAGGGCCGCGCCCAGCGGCGCCGACCAGGCCAGCGGCGGCGCGATATCGGCGCCTTTGCAGGTGTACTGCACCGGAATCGGCGCACCGTCGGCGAAGGCCGGGCTGCTGATCGTCAATGGCCCGTCCCCGGGCGCGTTCGGCACCGTGCGGCCGAGGGTGGTGATCTTCGGCGTCGACGGTGTGGTCTGGTGGCTATGACCTTGGCCGCCGCAGCCGGCCAGCCCCGGCGCGATCGCCAGCGCACCGATGATCGCCGCGATTCGGTGAAGCGTGCCCGCCGGCGTCGATTCCATGCATAACAGTCTGACTCGCGCGCCCGCGGTGGGGAAGGACCCGATTTTTCACCCGGGCGCGGTGACGTTACTTGCCGCGCTTCTCGACTTCGAGCACCCGCTTGCGCAGTCCCTCGGTGGCCGTGTCCATCAGGCTCTTGGCCCCCTTCTTGACCAGGAACCCGGGCACGGGCGCCACCAAATCCACCGTCAACTCGAAGCGAACCCGGGTGGAGTCGCCTTCACGGGTGAGCGTGTACCGACCCTCTTGAGCGCGTTGCTGTTTGGCGCTGATCAGGGTCCATCCCACGCCGTCGTCGTGGACGGTGTACGCCAACTCCTGTTCATCGCTGACACCGACGAGTTTGACGACCTGTCTGGATCTGATCGGGTGATTCTGGTCGTCCCGCTCGAGCACTTCGACCTTCTTGTGGACCGACGACCACTCGGTTAACGACTCGATGTCGAACAGCACGTCCATGATTTCGTCGGGCGTCGCCTCGATGACGACCTCGCGGGAATCGGTGATAGCCATGCCGGGGAAATAGCCAGCGCGGTGCGCCTCGAAACCGGGCGTCAGGGACCTGGTTGGGCGCAAATCCGAGCGAGCCGGGGGAGGACGACATCGCGCCATCCCGGCCCCATCCGCTTGAAGGCCTGCGCCATGCGATTGTCGTCGAG
Organism: Mycobacterium colombiense; assembly: GCF_001672755.1. Classification (GTDB taxonomy): domain Bacteria; phylum Actinomycetota; class Actinomycetes; order Mycobacteriales; family Mycobacteriaceae; genus Mycobacterium; species Mycobacterium colombiense_C. Next base: position 55,909 of record NZ_LZKI01000074.1, read on the forward strand.
GTCAAAGCCGCTGTGTTCCAAGAACACTCGGGTACCGCCGCCTTCGGCTTCCAGCCGCCAGGTCAGCGTCCAGGCGGCGGTGAACGTGTAGACGAATAGATGCGGGGGGTCGACCTCGAGCACCGTGCACGGCTGCTCGCCGTAGCCCGGCATGTCGAGAGTGAACTGGTGGCCCACCACCGCGGCCACCTGGCCCTCGGCCCACCACAGCTTCATCAGCGCGGGTTCGGTCAGCAATCGCCACACCGTGGCCGGTGGCGCCGCCACGAATTGATCAACCCGGACGGTCGCGAACCGTGCCGTTTCGGTCATGTCAACTCCTCTGCTACCTCGGCGAGCTTGGCCAGTCGGGCACGCCAGAACTTCTCGAAGGGGTGCAACCATTCGCCGAGCTCCGCCAGTGGCTCCGCGGTCAGGCGGTAGATGCGGTGGCGCCCGTGCGGCTGGTCGGCCACCAGCCCCGCCTCACGCAACACCTTGAGGTGCTCGGCGACCGCCGGTCGGCTGAGCTCGAACCGTTCGCTGAGTTCCCCCGCCGACAGCGGCTTGTCGAAGAGGATCTCCAGCAGTTCGCGTCGCACCGGGTTGGCCAAGGCGAGGAAGACGCGATCGACACTGGCCACATCCGCCAACTTATGTCGGATATTCCCGACATGTCAACTGTTTCCGACATAAGGGCGTTGGAAAATGGCGGTGACCGAAACCCGGCGCGGCTACCTTCGGAGGGTGTGCACCTCGCCTGGGAACGACTGACCGGCGGCGTGCATCGCTGCCGGCTCCCGTTCTGCGACGTGACCATCGGACTGGTGTGGGGCAGTGACGGGGCGTTGCTCGTCGACACCGGAACCACACTCACCGAGGCGGCCGCGGTCGATGCCGACGTCCGGCTGCTCGCCGGGCGCCCGGTGAGCCATATTGTCTTGACGCACAAGCACTTCGATCACGTGCTGGGTTCAGCGCTGTTCACCGGGGCACGGGTGCACTGCGCTCCCGAGGTGGCCGAACACCTTCGCTCGGCAACCGACCAGCTCCGCGAGGACGCCCTGCGGCATGGCGCCGACCCCGCCGAAGTGGACGCGGCGATCGCGGCCCTGCGGCCCGCGGACAGCGGCGGTTACGACGCCGTCGTCAACCTGGGCGATCGGACGGTGGCGATCGCCCACCTCGGCCGTGGCCACACCGCGACGGACCTGGTGGTGGTCGCGCCAGGGACCGACGATGGCGACCGGGTCGTGGTGTTCACCGGTGACTTGGTGGAGGAATCCGGCGACCCCGCGGTGGACACCGACTCCGATGTCGCGGCCTGGCCGGCGACCCTGGACCGGCTGCTGGCGGTCGGTGGCCAGGATGCGATCTACGTCCCGGGCCATGGCGCCGTCGTCGACGCAGCGTTCGTCCGGCGCCAGCGGGACTGGCTGGCCCGCCGTGCAGCCGCGCCCTGATCGATACCGTGCCGAAAAGTATTGTCGCCCAAGGCGTTGACGCCCCGCCGGGCCGCGGCACCCCGGTCGGCGAGCATCCCGGGCAGCGAACGATCCGCGCCGATCACCGACCCGCCGCCGCAAAGCTCTCGCAAGTACTGGGTGCGGCAACAGTTTTGGCTCGAGTCCTTCGACCCCTGATTGAACTGGCGTTCCCGGGGATAGACTCACGTTCAGTGGAATCGTGTGCGAAGAGGAGCGTAAGACATGGCGATCATTGACAGGGACACGCAAGTCCGGCCATCGTTCGATGACGAGGTCGCTGCCACGCAGCAATACTTCGACGACCCGCGCTTTTCTCGCATCACGCGCCTCTTCACGGCCCGCCAGGTAGCCGAGCAGCGCGGCACCATCCCCACCGACTACACCGTCGCCCGCAACGCGGCGGCCGCCTTCTACGAGCGGCTGCGCGAGCTGTTCGCCGAGAAGAAGAGCATCACCACGTTCGGCCCGTACTCGCCCGGCCAGGCCGTCGCGATGAAGCGCATGGGCATCGAGGGGATCTATCTGGGTGGTTGGGCGACGTCCGCCAAGGGCTCCACCACCGAGGATCCCGGACCTGACCTCGCCAGCTACCCCCTGAGTCAGGTGCCCGACGACGCCGCGGTGTTGGTCCGCGCGCTGCTGACCGCCGACCGCAACCAGCAATACCAGCGCCTGAACATGAGCGAGCAGCAGCGGGCCACCGCCACGCAGTACGACTACCGGCCGTTCATCATCGCCGACGCGGATACCGGCCACGGTGGTGACCCGCACGTGCGCAACCTGATCCGCCGGTTCGTCGAGGTCGGCGTGCCCGGGTACCACATCGAGGACCAGCGCCCCGGCACCAAGAAGTGTGGCCACCAGGGCGGCAAGGTGCTGGTGCCGTCGGACGAGCAGATCAAACGCCTCAACGCCGCGCGTTTCCAGCTCGACATCATGAAGGTGCCGGGGATCATCGTCGCCCGCACTGATGCCGAGGCGGCCAACCTGCTCGACAGCCGGGCCGACGAGCGCGACCAGCCGTTCCTGCTCGGCGCCACCAACCTCAACATCCCGTCGTACAAGTCGTGCTTCCTGGCGATGGTGCGCCGCTTCTACGAGCTCGGTGTCAAAGACCTCAATGGTCACTTGCTCTACGCGCTGCCCGAGGGCGAGTACGCCGAGGCCGGCGCCTGGCTCGAGCGGCAGGGCATCCAGGGCGTGATCTCCGACGCCGTCAACGCGTGGCGCGAGAACGGTCAGAAGTCGATCGACGACCTGTTCGATCAGGTCGAGTCGCGGTTCGTGGCGGCCTGGGAGGATGACGCCGGGCTGATGACCTACGGCGAGGCCGTGGCCGACGTGCTCGAATTCGATGCCAGCGAGGGCGAGCCGGCCGACATGAGCGCCGACGAGTGGCGCGCGTTCGCGGCGCGTGCGTCCCTGTACTCGGCCAAGGCCAAGGCCAAGGCGCTGGGCGTCGACCCCGGTTGGGACTGCGAGCTGTCCAAGACCCCCGAGGGCTACTACCAGATCCGTGGCGGCATCCCGTACGCGATCGCCAAATCGCTGGCGGCCGCGCCGTTCGCCGACATCCTCTGGATGGAGACCAAGACCGCCGACCTGGCCGACGCCAAGCAGTTCGCCGACGCCATCCACGCCGAGTTCCCCGACCAGATGCTGGCCTACAACCTGTCGCCGTCGTTCAACTGGGACACCACCGGCATGACCGACGAGCAGATGAAGCAGTTCCCCGAGGAACTCGGCAAGATGGGCTTCGTCTTCAACTTCATCACCTACGGCGGGCACCAGATCGACGGCGTCGCGGCCGAGGAGTTCGCCACCTCGCTGCAACAGGACGGCATGCTGGCACTGGCCCGCCTGCAGCGCAAGATGCGCCTTGTCGAATCGCCTTACCGCACACCGCAAACCCTGGTCGGCGGGCCGCGCAGCGACGCGGCGCTGACCGCCTCCTCGGGCCGCACCGCGACCACCAAGGCGATGGGCGAGGGCTCGACTCAGCACCAGCACCTGGTGCAGACCGAGGTGCCGAAGAAGCTGCTCGAGGAGTGGCTGGCGATGTGGAGCGAGAATTACAACCTCGGCGAGAAACTCCGCGTGCAACTGCGGCCCCGGCGGGCCGGCTCGGACGTGCTCGAGCTGGGCATCTACGGCAACGACGACGAGCAGCTGGCCAACGTCGTCGTCGACCCGATCAAGGACCGGCATGGCCGCAGCATCCTTCAAGTGCGCGACCAGAACACCTTCGCCGAGAAGCTCCGGCAGAAGCGGCTGATGACGCTGATCCACCTCTGGCTGGTGCACCGCTTCAAGGCCGACGCGGTGATCTACGTGACGCCGACCGAGGACAACCAGTACCAGACCGAGAAGATGAAATCCCACGGCATCTTCAGCGAGGTCTACCAAGAGGTCGGCGAGATCATCGTTGCCGAGGTGAACCGGCCCCGCATCGCCGAGTTGCTGCAGCCCGACCGGGTCGCGCTGCGCAAGCTGATCACCAAAGAAAATTAGCCAGCGGGTCGACAGCGGCCGTTGCGTCGACGAGTGCGGCGGCCGCTGATCGCTGCTATCGATCCAGGCCGCCACCCTTTTCGCGCAACGTGCGCGCCCCGTCTCAGTCCATCCCGTCGGGCGCGTGGCCGTGCCGCGTCGTTTCGCCACCGTACCCGAGGCCAAGAATTCACCTTGCGAATAGTTGCCCAAGTGTAGAATTAGCTTGTAACAAATTTGTTTTGGATTTAACAAACGCGCCAGAGCAGAAAGGAGCGCCTGATGAGAACCCCAATCAAGAAGGCGATCGCCGTGTTCGGCGGTGCGGCAGCGGTCGTTCTGACGGTCGGATCCGGTGTCGGCGGTGTTAGCCCGACGAGTAGCGCATCGACCGCGGCAACGCATCCGTCACCGGGTGTCACGACGACGCGGCCCGGCGCACCCGAGCCAGGCGTGCACATCGCCACCCTCGCCGGTTGCATCCCGGGAGCCAACTGCTAGCCCTTCACCATTCGCGATGGCCCATCACACCGGCGTGATGGGCCATCTTCGTCTGGTGCGATCTCGGCGCCGAAATCTGTTTGCGCGGCCGCGCCCGGGGGTAAGAAAATGTGGGCGGGGCGAAGTGGCGCAAGTGAAGATCGGGGGATCTGATGAGATCTGGACCAAGGACGACGGTCGCGCTGTTCGGCGGTGCGGCGATGCTCGTGCTGTCGGTCGCCTGCGGCGGCGGCCATAAAGGCGGCCCGAGCAGCACCACCACTCCGACGACCACCCCGTCGTCCAGCGTTGCGCCCACTACAGCACCAGGTGGCGGCGAGCCCGGCGGCCCGAATGGCGGCGGCGGCCCCGGCGGTGGCGGCGGCAGTGTGCCCGGCGGCCCGACCGGTGGCGGTGGCCCCGGCGGTGGCGGCGGCAGCATTCCCGGCGTCGGCGGTGGCGGCGGCGGACCGGGCGGCGGTGGCGGTTGCGTCGGCAACGTCTGCGGCGGCTACTGATCGCCGGGCCGCTCTGAGTCGGCGCTGAAACGCACCACGAAGACTTGTTTCCCTAGCCGGTGGGGCCGGGATAACCTGGCCCCATCGGCTGAACCCTTCTCAGAGGCCTAGGGCGAGCCCACGATCCGGGTTATGGTTCTCCGCAACTCGGATGCAAGGGGACTTCAATGTCGAAGCTCAGGTTCGGATACTTCATCGCCCCGTTCCACCGCGCCGGCACCAACCCGACGCTGGCCTTGCAGCGGGATCTGGCGTTCGTCGAGCACCTCGACGCCCTCGGCTTCGACGAAGTGTGGTTGGGCGAACATCACTCGGCCGGCAGCGAAATCATCAGCTCCCCAGAGGTTTTCATCGCCGCCGCCGCCGAACGGGCAAAGCGGATTCGGTTCGGCACCGGGGTCATCTCGTTGTCGTATCACAACCCGCTCTGGGTCGCGGATCGGCTGATGCTGCTGGATCACCTGACGCATGGCCGCATCATCGGCGGCGTGGGGCCCGGCTCGCTGCCAAGCGACTCGTCGATGATCGGACTCACGCCCACCGACACCCGAGAGCTGCTGGAAACCAACCTCGACATCGTGGTGCGATTGCTGGCGGGGGAGACGGTCAGCGCCAAGACCGCAACCCACCAACTCTTCGATGCCAAGCTGCAGCTTGCTCCCTACTCAGACGGCGGAATTCCGCTGTCCGTCGCCGCCGTCGCGTCGCCGACGGGCGCGCGGCTGGCCGGCAAGCACGGCATCGGCCTGCTGTCCATCGGGGCGACCCTGACGGTCGAGGGTTTCAATGCGCTGTCCTACCACTGGGGCATCGTCGAGGAGCGCGCCGCCGCCTTCAGCACGCAGGTAGACCGCAAGAACTGGAGCCTGGTCGGGTTGTTCCACCTCGCCGAGACCGAGAAGCAGGCCCGCGAAGAGGTCAAGTTCGGCATCGAGCCGTGGTTCCACTACTTCCAAAAGGTGGCCGCTTTCCCGCAGATGACGATGCCCGGCGAGCAGCTCGACGAGATGATCGACGTCATCAACGAGAACGGGGCGGGCGTCATCGGCACCCCCGAGCGCGCGCGCGAACAGGTGCAGCGGTTGTGGGATCAGTCCAGCGGTTTCGGCTGCATGCTGCAGATGGGCCACGAGTGGGCCAACCCGGCCGCCACCCGGCGGTCGGCCGAGTTGTTCGCCGCCGAGGTGATGCCCCATTTCCAGGGGCAGGCACAGCCGACGCTGGACGCCGCCGCGCGCGCCGGCCAGGCCCGGGAGAACCTCGCGCAGTCGCAGTTGGACGCCGTGGCCCACATGACCAAGAAGTACCAGGATGAGGTCGACGCGAAGTAGCGCTGAGCATTCGTACCCGCGAATTCCCTTCGCGGTCAACGTCTTTCGCAGGGATCCGGGATGGCTTCCGACGACGGCCGGGACCCGGCGGTCATCGCGCGGCTTCATATCCAGGCGACAGCCCGGTCCCAGGGGGCAGCTAGGGACGCGGCGCATACCTGGAGGATGACCACCAACACCCCCGGCCCCACGATCGCCGGCGGATGCCGCCGGCGCCTACTGCGCCTCACCCTCGCGGGCGCCGCGACCCTGGCCGTCCTGGCCCTCTACGACGCGGCGCAGCCCCAGACACCCGGAACCACGCTGGGATCCGGATCGGTGCGCCTGACGGACATGGCCTTATCACCCCAGGCGCCGCCAGGCCTCACCGGCGGCGGCCTCGCGGCCGATGACGGCGACGACCAGGCTCAGCTGCAACAGCAGCTGAATCAGCAGTCCATGCAACAGGCCGAAGAGCAAAACGAGCAGGCCCAGCAGCAGTTCAATCAGGACATGCAGCAGCAACAGACCTACGAGAACCAGTTCAACGACCCGTAAATCGTAAATCGAAGCGTGGCGGCCGCTGTGCGCGGCCGTCACGCGCCATGCGAGAACCTAGCGGCCGCCGGTGGATTCGCGATCGGCCGCCTTCACCAGTCGGCCCGCGAAAAACCGGACCGCTCCGCCCATCGCAGCGCGCATCAGCGGGCCCGTCCCGCGAACGCCTTCGATGAACGAGCCGGTCCAGCGGATATCGGTCCCGCCCGACGCATTCGGCGTGAGGACCACCTCGCCGGCGTAGTCCTTGGCCGGGGTGGCCGGGCCCACCAGCTTGTAGGCGTGGCGACGGTCCGGCTCGTACGCGACCGTCTCCTCCTGCACGTAGACCGGCCACATGCCCACCTTGCGGATGGCCCCGACGCCGCCCGGCGCGGGATCACCCTGGCGAGCCCAACTCGAGTGCATGACAATCGGCTTGGCCCACTGCGACCAGTTGGCGCCGTCGGCTACCAGCCGGAACACCGTCGCGGGCGGCGCGCTGCTGGTGCGGGTGATTTCGAAGGAAAAGTTCCGGCCCGGCATGACAACTCCTGGTGGTAGCAACGGACGGCCCTGGACGCCGCTCGCCGTAGGCTACCGCCCACGCCGGGCGTCGGCCGGATCGGGTGGATCGCCGCTGTCAACCCGGTGACCGAACGTCTGCCGGAATCGGCGAATGCGTCGGCCGCTCTTGATGTTTGCCGATTCACCGCGCCGGGACCATCGCATCGGCTTGCCTAGACTGCAGTCATGGATCGCGGTTCCCGGCAGGACGGCACAGGTGTCGGTGGGCTACTTCGGATCGAGGACTGCCTGGACGCGGCCGGCCGGATCGCGCTGCCGCCCTGGGTCAATCTGATCTCGCTCATCGACCGCAACATCGCGAACGTCGGGAACACCGTGGCGTATCGCTACCTCGATTACAGCCGTTCGGCCGACGGCGACGCCGACGAGGTGACGTGGAGCCGGTTCGGCGTCCGGCTGGAGGCCATCGGCGCGCGCATCCAGCAGGTGGCCGGTCACGGTGAGCGCGTTGCGGTCCTCGCGCCGCAGGGCATCGACTACGTCGCCGGCTTCTACGCGGCGGTCAAGGCCGGAACCATCGCGGTGCCGTTGTTCGCTCCGGAACTGCCCGGGCACGCCGAACGGCTTGATATCGCGCTGCGCGACTCCGAGCCCACCGTCGTACTCACGACGACACCCGCGCGAGACGCGGTGGAGAAGTTTCTGGCCGGCCACCCGCACTTGCGCCGGCCGTGGGTGATCGCCATCGACCAGATACCCGATTCGGCGCGGGAGTCGTTCGTGCCCACCGAGCTCGGCATGGACGACGTCTCGCACCTGCAGTACACGTCGGGCTCGACCCGGCCGCCGGTCGGCGTCGAGATCACCCACCGCGCGGTGGGCACCAACCTGGTGCAGATGATCCTGTCGATCGACCTGCTGGACCGAAACACCCACGGCGTCAGCTGGTTACCGCTCTACCACGACATGGGTTTGTCGATGATCGGCTTCCCGGCCGTCTACGGCGGCCACTCCACGCTGATGTCTCCCACCGCGTTCGTCCGCCGGCCCCAGCGCTGGATTCAGGCCCTGTCCGACGGGTCGCGGCTGGGAAACGTCGTCACCGCCGCACCGAACTTCGCCTACGAGTGGACCGCGCAGCGCGGCCTGCCCGCCCGCGGCGCGGACATCGACCTGCGCAACGTGGTGATGATCATTGGCTCCGAACCCGTCAGCATCGATGCGATCAGAACCTTCAATAAAGCGTTTGCGCCGTACGGGTTGCCGCGGACCGCGTTCAAGCCGTCCTATGGCATCGCTGAGGCGACGTTGTTCGTCGCGACCATCGGCCCCGACGCCGAGGCGACGGCGGTGTACCTCGACTCAGAACGGCTGGGCGCGGGGAATGCGGTGCGCGTCGGCGCGGATGCTCCCAACGCCGTCGCGCAGGTGCCGTGCGGTCGGGTCGCGCGCAGCCAATGGGCCGTCATCGTCGATCCCGCCGGCGGATCCGAGTTGCCGGACGGCGCGGTGGGCGAAATCTGGTTGCAGGGCAACAACGTCGGACGCGGCTACTGGGGTCTGCCGGACGAGACACGGCGGGTGTTCGGCGCCGAGCTGCGATCCCGGCTCGCCGAGGGCAGCCACACCGACGGTGCCGATCCGGACCGGCCCTGGCTGCGCACCGGCGACCTGGGCGTGTACCTGGACGGTGGGCTGTACGTGACCGGCCGGATCGCGGACCTGGTGACGATCGACGGCCGCAACCACTACCCGCAACACATCGAGGCCACCGTCGCCGAAGCGTCGGAATTCGTCCGGCGTGGATACGTGACGGCGTTTTCCGCGCCGGACGGCGATGACCCGGATGCCGCCCGGCTCGTCGTGATCGCCGAACGCGCCGCGGGCACCAGCCGTCAGGATCCACAGCCGGCGATCGAGGCGATCCGCGCGGCGATCGCGCAGCGGCACGGCCTGAGGGTCTCGGACGTGCGTCTCCTGCCGGCCGGCGCCATCCCGCGCACCACCAGCGGCAAGCTGGCCCGCAGGGCCTGCCGGGCGGAATACCTCGACGGCGTCCTGGGTGCCCGCTAACCGGTGAGCTCTCAAAAGGGCCTGGGCGCGAACCGGGCTGGATAGTCTCCACTCGGAGGCGCGAGATGGTTCTCAAGTTGAGGGTGTCGCCGGATTTGATCGGCGGCGACGTGGAGGCCGGCTACGGCAAGGTGGCGGACGCTTTTCGCGCGACCTTCCGCGACGGCGCCGAAGTCGGCGCGGCCGTCGCCGTCTACCGGGACGGCGTGAAGGTGGTCGACCTGTGGGGCGGCTACCGCAACGGGCTGACCAAGGATCCGTGGCAGGCCGACACGATGGTGAACATGTTCTCCACGACCAAAGGCGTCGCCGCCCTGGTCGTGGCGGTGGCGGCATCGCGCGGACTGATCTCCTACGACGCCAAGGTCGCCGACTACTGGCCGGAATTCGCGCAGGCCGGCAAGGGCGACGTCACCGTCCGCCAACTCCTGGCGCATCAGGCCGGAGTCTGCGCGCTCAAGCCGAAGCCGACGCTGGCCGACGTGGCCGATCCGCAACGGTTGTCACCGATCCTGGCGGCCCAGGTGCCGGCGTGGCCGCCGGGCACCCGGCACGGCTATCACGCGATCACGCTCGGCTGGTACGAGTCCGAGTTGATCCGCCGCACCGACCCGGCCGGGCGCACGCTGGGCCGGTTTCTGGCCGACGAGATCGTCGCGCCGGCGGGACTCGACCTGCACATCGGCCTGCCGGCTTCAGTCGACCGCGCCCGGGTCGCCCATGTTCACAATTGGGTCCGCGCGGAAACGGTGCTGCATCTGGGCGTGATGCCGGCTGGCTTCGTGGGCGCGTCGCTGAACCCGGTTGGCCTGACGGCGCGCACCATCGCGGTCCCGCGCGGCGTCAACCCGTTCGACGGGGACTACAACCGCGACGACGTCCGGGCCGTCGAGATCCCGTCGGCCAACGGGATCGGCACCGCCCGGTCGGTGGCGCGCATGTACGGCAGCGCGGCGCGCGGCGGTGCCGAAGTTCCGCTGAGCCCAAACACCCTCGAGGCGTTGATGGCACCGGCGGTTCCGCCGAGCCACGGTGTGCGCGACAAGGTGATGCACATCGACGTGGCTTATTCACTGGGGTTTTGTAAGCCGGTGCCGCAGTTCGTGTTCGGCTCGTCCGACAGGGCCTTCGGCACGCCGGGGTTCGGAGGATCCTTCGGGTGCGCCGACCCGGATACCGGCATCGGGTTTGCCTACGTCATGAACCGGCTCGGGTTTCACCTGTGGAGCGATCCGCGTGAACTCGCGTTGCGGCAGGCGTTGTTTCGCGATGTGCTCGGGGCGCGCCCGCAGAGTTGACCGAACGCCGGCCGTCGCGGGTGGCATCCTGGCCAGGTGGGCTTGATATTCCGGTTGGCGGAGCTGTTGATCTTGATCCTGCCGCTGACGGGCGCGATCGTCGCCGCGGTGCGCGCGTTCGGCGCCTACCGCCGGCGCACCGACGAACGGTCGCGGGAAATCGACCGGACACCACCACCCGAGGCGCCCCCCGCGGATGGGGCCGGCGTGAATCAGGCTGCCCGGTGGCGCTCGATCCGCCGCGTTCTCGATGAGCACGGCCGAACCGACGCGCGCTGGCTCGAGTACGAACTCGACGTCGCCAAGCTGCTCGACTTCCCGCTGATGACCGACATGCGCGACGCAAACACCATCGCGTTCCACAAAGCCAAGCTGCGGGCCGACTTCCTGCGCCCCATCAAGGCCGAGGATCTGCTCGACGACCGCGACGGCGCCGCGCGATACATGGCCGCCGTCGAGGACTACGTCACCGCGTTCAACGCCGCCGAGGCCGAAGCGATCCGCCGGCGTCGCAACGATTTCTCCCGGGCGGATCAGCAGCGAATTGCGCGGGCGCAGAACCTGTTACGGGTCGCGGTCGACCCCGCGGCCGCGGCGCACGAACGCCGGCGCGCCTATGACGTGGCCCGCAACGAACTCGACGGCCTGCTGGTGCTGCCGTCGGCGACACAGGCGAGCCTCGAACGCGGGATATCCGGCGAGCTGGAGCGATAGCCGGCCCGGCTAGGGGCAGGTGTAGCCGCCGTCGATCACGACGTCCGAACCGGTCATGTAGCTGGAGGCTTCGCTGGCCAGGTAGACGTAGAGGCCGGTGAGCTCCTCGGGGCGGCCGATGCGCCCGAGCGGAATTTTCGGCTCCCACTGGCGGTGGTATTCCGTCAACGGCTCGACGAGCTCGGTGAGGATGTAGCCGGGGCTGACGCTGTTGACCCGAATGTTGTGCGGCGCGAATTCGACCGCCATGGCCTTGGTCAGGTGGATGACGGCCGCCTTGGAGGCGCAGTAGTGGCCGACCTGTTGTGGGACGTTGATGATGCTGCCCGACATCGAGGCCGTGGTGATGATGACGCCGCCGCGCCCCTGGGCCACCATCGCCCGCGCCGCCGCCTGCGCGGTCAGGAAGACACCGGTGACGTTGGTGTCCTGGATGCGCTGGAATTCTTCGGGCGACATGTCCAGCATCGGGACGACGTCGATGACGCCGGCGTTGCAGACCGCGATGTCGACGCCGCCCAGCTCCGCGATCACCCGGTCCACCATGCCGGTCACCTGGTCGGGCCGGGTCACGTCGCATCGGAGCGGCACCACCTTGCCGGCACCGTCCGCCGCCAGCTCGTCGGCGATGCGTTGCAGCGCCTCGACATTGCGCGCCGCGATGGCCACGTCGGCGCCGGCCTGCAGGTAGGCCTGGGCCACTTTTCTGCCGATGCCGCTGGACGCCCCGGTGACCAATGCCCTCTTGCCCCGCAGGCCGAACAAGTCCATCACGTTCATCCGAGACCCCATCCATACGAGCGACCCAAAACCGGAACACGTTCTAGTGTGTCCGCTATGGGCAAATTCACCAGGGCAGAAATCGATAAAGCCGTCGACAACTACACCAAAGTCGTCGAAGGGTGCAGCGCTTCGGGCGACTGGCGGCCGTTCGCGGACCTCTTCACCGAGGACGTCGTCTACACCGAGCACCACTACGGCGTGTTTCACGGGCGCGAGGCGGTCCGCGACTGGATCGTCGCGGTGATGGCGCCCTTCCCGCACATGCGTTTTCCCAATGACTGGGTCGCTCACGACGAGGACAACGACGCCGTCGTCGTCATGATCAAGAACCTGCTCGATCACCCGACCGATCCGAACGGTGAACCGTTCTGGTTTCCGAACTGGACCCGGCTGGTGTACGCCGGCGACGGACTGTTCTCCAGCGAGGAAGACATTTACAACCCCGACCGGGACGCTCCCGGCGTCGTTGCGGCGTGGCTGCAGGCCGGCGGCCAGCTCGCCACCACCGAGATCCTGCAGCCCGGCGCCTAGCGTCGAAGAGCGATAGTCCTTGCGCGCGAAGCGCTATCACCGGCGCTGGCTGTTTTCTGGCTCACCTACGCCGTCCCGGACGCGACCGCCCGCCCGCGGCGCCGCGACCGGACCTTCCCCAGCGCCTGCTCCCAGGCGAGCAGGGTGGCTGCTTTGACGTTGACGGGCTTCACGCTGTCGCGCGACAGCAGCGCGGTCGCGGTGGCCTTCGTGGTGGCCGAGGCCTTCGACATGTGACCCGAGTCGAACGGCGGCTGTGGGTCGTATTCGAGCGCGAGCTGGATTGCCTTCGCACGGGATTCGCCGCCGATCTGGCCGGCCAGCCACAGCGCGAGGTCGAGCCCGGCGGACACGCCCGCACTGGTGACGATGTCATCGGAGTGCACGATCCGTTCGTCGGCCACCGGGACCGCGCCGAATGCCTTCAGCGCGGGGACCGTCAGCCAATGCGACGTCGCCCGGCGGCCGTCGAGCAGGCCGGCGGCCGCGAGAATCACCGATCCGGAGCACACCGACGTCGTCCAGCTCGCGCTGTGGTGCGCCTGGCGCAGCCAGTCCAGCAGCGCGTCGTCACGGGCGTGAACCGGTGTCGACGGGCCCCCGGGAACGAGAATCACGTCGGGGGAGGGGGTTTCGGCGAGCGAGTGGGTGGCGCCGATGACCAGCACCCCGGAGTCGGCGGTGATCGGTCCGGCTTCGTGCCACACGAAGCGCACATCGGCACCAGGCAGGTTGCGCAGCACCTCGTAGGGACCGATCATATCCAGTGCGGTGAATCCCGGATAGGCCACGATGGCGATTTGGGTCATCAGAGTCGTCCTTTCGAGGTCAGGCGAAGGCCTTGCGGTATTGGTCGGGCGAAATGCCAACGCGGCGAAGGAAATTGCGTCGCATGGTTTCCGCGGTGCCGAAGCCACACCGAGCGGCGATCGCGACGACGGTGTCGTCGGTCTCCTCCAACTGCCTGCGTGCGGCCTCGGTGCGGATGCGTTCGACGTATTGGCCGGGCGCCTCACCGATTTCGGCGGTGAACACCCGGGTGAAGTGCCGCGGGCTCATCGCGGCGCGGCGAGCCAGCTCGTCGACGCTGTGCGGACCACCCGGCTCGGCCTCGATCGTCTCCTGCACCTCCCGGATCGAGTCCCGTCTGGCCCGCGGCATCCACACCGGCGCGGCGAACTGGGTCTGGCCGCCCGGCCGGCGCAGATACAACACGAGCCAGCGGGCGACAGTCTGCGCGAGCTCGGTGCCGTGGTCGTCTTCGATCAGCGCGAGCGTGAGGTCGATGCCCGCGGTGACGCCCGCGGCGGTCCACAGGGTGTCCGAGCTTCGCACGAAGATCGGGTCGGCATCGACGTCGATGGCGGGGAATTCACTCGCCAACCGCTCGGCGAAGGCCCAATGGGTGGTCACCCGATGCCCGTCCAGCAGGCCCGCCTCGGCGGCGAGGAACGCACCGGTGCACACCGTGACCATCCGGCGCGCATGGGTGGCGACGGTCTTGATCCAGGCGACCAGGTCGGCGTTCGAGCGGGCGGCGTCGACGCCGGCCCCGCCCGGGAGAACGACCGTGTCGATCGGGCCGCGCGGGTCCGGTAACGGGGTAGCCACGAAGGCCAGCCCGGTGGCCGTCTGCACCGGTTGGCCACCGACCGAGGCCATCGCGACGTCGTAGCCGCCGCCGGTCAACAGCGATGCGCCGGTGAACACGTCATACGGGCCCACCACGTCGAGCGCCTGCACGCCGGGAAACCCGACGATGACCACCTTGCGAGGCATGGATTCAGTGTTGGGCACGCCGGGGCCTGTCGTCTACGCCATGTATCCCACTGATTAGGACACGGGACCTGCCCCACCCTGCCCAGTGGCGGCCACGGCGGCCTTGGCAGACTGTTGCCCATGGCACAGATAACGTTGCGTGGAAACCCGATCAACACTGTCGGCGAGCTGCCTGCCGTCGGATCCAAAGCCCCGGCCTTCAGTCTGGTCGGCGGCGATCTGGCCGCGGTGAGCAGCGAGCAATTCGGCGGTAAGCCCTTGGTCCTCAACATCTTTCCGTCCGTCGACACGCCGGTGTGCGCCGCCAGCGTGCGCACCTTCAACGAGCGCGCCGCCGGCGGCGGGGCGACCGTGGTGAACGTCTCGAAGGACCTGCCGTTCGCTCAGGCGCGATTCTGTGGCGCCGAGGGCATCGAGAACGTCAAGAGCGGTTCGGCGTTCCGCGACAGCTTCGGTGAGGACTACGGGGTCACCATCACCGACGGTCCGATGGCCGGATTGCTCGCCCGGGCCATCGTGGTGATCGGCGCCGACGGCAACGTGGCCTACACCGAGCTGGTGCCCGAAATAGCGCAGGAGCCCAACTACGACGCGGCGCTGGCGGCGGCGGGCTGACCTCCGCGCCCGCCCCGGGCTAGGCCTCTTCGAGTTCGGCCCGGCCCACCCGCTCCGACGTGGCCGCCAGCATCTCCCGGCAGCCTCGCCGCCGGTCAGTTCGCGCACTCGTCGCAGGTCGGCGCGACCCTGGTCCGAGGTGGGCTCGATGATGCCCAGGGCGCCCGCATTGGATACCGCTGCGGCCAGCTGGGCGCCCGCGATGTAGGTCATCGGCGCCTGGAGGATCGGGATGTCGATGTGCGCGAGCGCGCAGACCCGGTTGGGCGCGGGACTCGGGCCGCCGGTGGTCATCGGTCCCGCCGATCGATCAGGTCGCGGAAGGCCTCCGACCGGCGGACTGATGCGCCGAGACTCCGCACTCGCTCAGTCAACGCTCGGTCGGACGTGACGACGCGAATGTCGTGCGGCGCAGCGTCGGCCGCGACCAGCCGGACGATCTCGTCATCGGCCGAATTCGCGGCCGCCCTGGGTGCGTGCGCAATCTCGACCACCGATGACGTGATGGCCGCCGACGGCGGGCGTTCAAAAACCACTGTCACCGCTTCTCCTTGACCCGACGCCCATCGGTCCAGGCTCTCCACCAGTGCGACCATGGCCCCGTCGCGGTCTTTCCACCAGCCATCGGGACGACTTCCGATCACATTCATGCCGTCGACGATCCAGCGCACAACCCACACCGTAAACGACCCGGCGCGACCGATTGAATTTCGTTCGGGAAGCCATCAGTGGTTGATACGGTCACCCTCATGACCTCGATCGCCGACACCGAAGACCGGGTGATCGCGCTGGCCCGCGGTATGCGGGACCTGGTGCGCGCCGAAGCCGCCGAATCCGAGCGGGCGCGAACCCTCACCCCGGCGATCGTCGACGCGATGTGGGCCGGTGGGCTGATGTCGGCGTTCAACCCGATCGTGGCCGGCGGTGTCGAGCCGTCGTTCACCGAGATGATCGAAACCTGGATCGAAATGGCTTGGCAGGATGGATCGTTCGGCTGGGTGGGAATCGCCAACCTGCCGTCGTCCTTCGCCGCGGCGGCCTACCTGCCCGACGAGGGCTTCGCCGAAGTGTTTACCGCGCACGACAACCGGGTCACCATCGGGGGCCAGTTCTTTCCGAACGGGCAAGGCGCCGCCGTCGACGGCGGCTACCGGGTGACCGGCGCGTGGAACTTCGGTTCGGGCACCGGTCACGCGCAATATGTTGCGGCTGGTTTCCTGCCGATGGACAACGGCGAGATGCGCTGGATCAGTGAGGGTTTCCCGGAGATGCGGGTCGCCGTGATTCCGCGGGACGAGATCAGTTTCAACGACGGCTGGTTCGTGCAGGGCCTGAAGGGGACCGGCTCCTACGACTACAGCGCTCAGGACCTGTTCGTGCCCGAGAGCCGCACTTTCGAACTGTTCGTGCGGCAGCCCTGCCGGGGGACCTCGCCGGCCACCCGGATGGGGCTGATGCCCGTGACCGCCGCCGGACACGCCTCGTGGGCGCTGGGCGTGGCCAAGAGCATGCTCGACGACGTTCAGGAATTGGCCGCGACGAAATTCCGGATGAGCGACATGGCGGCACTGGCCAGCCGACCCACCTTCCAGAAGGGGCTGGCGCATCACCGCGCGGCCTGGCGTGCGGCTCGCCTGCTGGTGCTCGACGCGTTCACCACCGCCGAGGCGGCGGTGGCGTCCGGGCAGGACCTGACACCGGCGCTGCGCGCCGACATGCGGGTGGCCGCCGTCTACGCCACCGACACGGCCCGCGGCTGCGCCGAATGGGCACACCTGGTCGCCGGGACCAGCTCGATCCGGGAGGGCAGCCGGCTGGAGCGCGCCTTCCGCGACATCTACACCGGAACGCAGCACGCCTTCATCAGCGAGAAGGTCGCCATCGACGTCGCCCAGATCTGGCTGGGCATCATCGACGACCAGCCCGGTTTGTAAGTCACCGATTTCGGCGCGAGTCCGCGTCGGCTCCACTGAGTCGTGGTCGAGCACAACGCGCAAAACCCCGAAATCGTCGGTTATCCCGACTATCGCCTACAAGCGCGACACCGGTGCGGGGGCGCCGTAACTTCGGTTTCACCGATAACCGAATACGCCGCCCGGCCGCAGCGTGAAATCCGTTCTCCAACAGCACTTTCGCGATTCCGCGCCACGCACCGAAGGTCGGCATCGCAGAGAACAGGATTCAGACATGGTCACGCTGGGCAAGATCACCGGATGGCAGCCGCCGGCGGGTTCGGTTACCACCTGGACGGCCTCACCCGCGGCGCGAGAAGCGGCGCGAAACGCACGGCGAAGCGATCTGCCGCCTGGCTACCAGCGAGCCCGGCACCTCCGCGCGGCCCACCACGGCGAGGCCGCGGGCGTGCAGCTTCCCCGGCTGATGGTGGTGGCGTGGGATATCCCCGGCGTGTGCGACGTCGAGGCCATGACGGCGACGATCAATGCGCACGTCCGCCGGCATGACACCTACCACGATGCGTTCGAATTCGCCGGCGACGTCGTTGTCCGCCGGACCATCGACAATCCCGACGTCATCGACTTTGTCCCAATGGAATTCGGCTACCTGACACCCGAGCAAATACGCGAGCACGCGTTGACGACGACACCGGGCACGCTCGAATGGGATTGCTTCACCTTCGGCATCGTCCAGCACGCCGATTACTTCTCCTTCTACGCCAGCGTCGACCATCTCCACATCGACGGCATGTCCGCCGGCCTGATCTTCTTCGACATCCATTTGACGTACCAGGCCATTGCGCACGGCGTCGAAGGGCCGGCCATTTTTCCGCGGACTGCGAGCTATCGCGGCTACACGCAACGCCAGCACGACAACCTGGCGAAGCTTTCCCTGGCGTCCCCCGAGGTCGAGGCGTGGGTCGAGTTCGCCCGCGACACCTCGGGCGAGTGGCCGAGCTTTCCACTTCCGCTGCGCGCATCCGAAACCGACACCGCAGGCGACTTTCTGACCGTCGATCTGTTGGACGCGCCCCAGACGGAGTCGTTCGACACCGCCTGCCGCGCGGCCGGGGCGCGGTTCAGCGGGGGAGTCCTGGCGTGCGCCGCGTTGACCGAGCACGAGCTGACGGGCAACGACACGTTTCACGGCTTCACCCCGTACGACACGCGGACGCCGGCACTGGACTCGATGACCGTGGGCTGGTTCGCCAGCCTGATCCCGGTCACCGTGCCGACCATCGCCGGCTCCTTCCCGGAGGCGGCGCGGGCCGCACAGGAATCATTCGACGGCGCCAAGCATCTCGCCGCCGTCCCGCTCGACCGGGCCATCGAGTTGGCCGACCCGCATGGACTCTGGATCGAGCCACCCACGGCCCGCGCAATGATGGTGTCGTTCATCGACTTCCGCGCCGTGCCGGCCGCGGACCTGTTGGACCAGTACAACTTCGGAACCTACGCCGACAACCTGTCGCACGGCGGAATCAACCTGTGGATCAACCGCCACGCCGACAAGACCACTGCCACCATCTCCTTCCCCGACAACGCCGAGGCGCGCGCGTCGGTGCAGCACTACCTCGAGTCGCTGACCCGGTCGTTCGCCCGGGCCGTCAAGACCACCTCCGACTGGGTGGATGCGGTTGCCGCGCACGCGAACTGCGGCCACCGCGCAGCCATCAACGCGTGACAACGAAGGGACATCGAGGAACATGGACAACGTACTCGACCTGGTCGACGACACCTTTTTCCGCGTCGAGCGGGCGGCCGGCGTGACCAATGTGATTCAGTGCATGTGGATGTACGACCGGGCCATCGACATCGACGGCCTGCGCCGGTTCCACCACCACCTCCAACGCGGCCGGTTGTCGCGACGCATCGAACGCTCGCCCCTACCGTTCGGCCGCTACCGCTGGGTATCGCCGGGCGATCAGCCGGAGATCGAGATCGCCCAAACCGCCAGGCCGCGTGCGGACTTCGACACCTGGTGCAATGAGCAGTCCAACACCTGGCTGGACGCCGAGCGGGGACCGGGATGGCACCTCGCGGTGCTGCCCTTCACCGACGGCGGCGCCGGGATCAGCTTGATCGCCTCGCACTGCCTCACCGACGCCGTCGGGCTGTGCCAGGCCCTGGCCGACGCGGCCGGCGGTGATGACAACGCCGTCGACTGGCCCGCCGCCGGGTCCCGCAGGCGCTTGCAGGCGCTGCGCGAAGACACCCGCCAGACCGTGCGCGACATCCCCGCGATCGGCCGCGCCGCCGTCGCCGCCGCACGATTCCTTCGCGACAACGCCACCACCGGACCGGCGGTCCCGGCGCCGGCCGTCGCGGTCGACGAGGCCATCACGTTCCCGACGGCGACCTTCTTCGTCGACGCCGGTGAATGGGACGCCCGCGCACAGGCGCTTGCGGGGACCGCCAACGGGTTGTTCGTGGCGTTGGCGGCCCGCCTTGCCCAGCGAGTCGGCCGCGTCGGTGCGGACGGCTCCGTTGCCGTGACGATGGCCATCAACGAGCGCACGGACGGCGACACCCGCGCCAACGCCATCAAGAATGTCGACTTCACGATCGACCCCGCCCCGGCGGCCACGGACCTGCGCGGCATCCGCGCCGCGACCAAGCAGGCGCTGGTCCGCTCGCAACACGAGCCCGACGCGCGATGGACGCTGCTGCCGCTGATGCCCCTGGTCCCGGAGCGCCTCGGCAAGCGATGGGTCGGTGCCGCCACCAACAGCGCGGCCACCGTCGGCTCATCCAACATCGGTGCGGTCGACCCCGCGATGAACCGACCGGACGGCACCGACGCCGACCACTTCGCCATCCGGTCGCTGAGTGCGCGGATGACCACGGGCATCATGCACCAACTCGGTGGGATGCTGTCCTTGCTCTCGGGAAGAATGAACGGGCGGGTCTTCGTCTCGGTGGTCTCGTACAACCCGATCGGAGTCAACTCGGACACCGCACTGCGGCAATGCATTTCGAGCGTGCTGGACGAATTCTCACTCGCGTCGACGATGGGTTGGCCATCCGACGACCCGGTCCTTCCGGCGGTGAGCACAATGCGCACAATCGGGCCGATCGCCGCTAATTCCGACTAACGCTCACAAGCGCGACAGGGCGACAGGTCCGCCGTAGCTTCAAATTCAAGCGATGAACCCAATGTCGTTCGCCGCCAGGGCAACTGCACATGGAAAAGGATCCTCCGACATGGACAACGTACTGGATTTGCTCGACCAGACCTTCTTTCGCCTCGGGGCGGCAGCTGGCGTCGGTCAGAACGTCTGGGTGTACAACCGCGCGATCGACCTCGATGGTCTGCGCCGGTTCCATCGGCATCTGCAGCAGGGGCG
The DNA here is from genome assembly GCF_001672755.1 of Mycobacterium colombiense. Classification (GTDB taxonomy): domain Bacteria; phylum Actinomycetota; class Actinomycetes; order Mycobacteriales; family Mycobacteriaceae; genus Mycobacterium; species Mycobacterium colombiense_C. The sequence continues at coordinate 76,333 of NZ_LZKI01000074.1, forward strand.
GTTGTCGAGGCGCATCGAGCGCTCGCCCCTGCGGTTCGGCCGGCATCGCTGGGTCGCGCCCAGCGATCGCGACGGGCTCGAGATCGCGACGCCTCGGCCGCGCGAAGAGTTCGACGCCTGGCTGGCCGAGCAGGCCAGCATCCCCCTGGATGCCGAGCACGGGCCCGGATGGCACCTCGCGGTGCTCCCGTTCACCGACGGCGGCGCGGGGGTGAGCTTCGTCGTCACGCATTGCCTCACCGACGGCATCGGAGGGTGCCTGGCCCTCGTGGAAGCGGCTTGCGGCTACGACCACCCGATCGACGTGCCCGCCGCCGGGTCACGCCGGCGGTGGCGTGCCCTGCGCGAGGATGCCCGCCAGACCGTGCACGACATCCCCGCCATCCGCCGGGCCTTGAGCGCTGCGGTCGCCGCGGCGCGATCGGCCCGCCGTGACCGCCACAGCGCCGGATCGGTCGCTCCGGCCCGTTCCACGCCACCGATCGCCGAAGCCGACGAAATCATCACCGTCCCGACGGCGGCGTTCTTTCTCGACGCGGACGAATGGGACGCCCGCGCGCACGCACTCGGAGGGACCAGCAACACGCTGCTCGCGGGAGTGGCGGCCCGCCTCGCCCAGCGAGTGGGACGAGTCGGCGCGGACGGTTCGGTCGCCCTGGCCCTACCCGTCAGCGAGCGAACCGCCGACGACACCCGCGCCAACGCCGTCACGATGGTCGACATCACCGTCGACCCCGTACCCGCGACGACGGATCTGCGCGGGATCCGCGCCACAACCAAGCGAGCCCTGATCCGCCACCGGGAGGTTCCCGACGAACGGCGCACACTGCTACCGCTCGTTCCCCTGCTGCCCGAGCGGCTGATCAAGCGAATGGTCAGCGTGGCCACCGGTGGTGCGAGCAACGTCGTCGTCGCATCCAACATCGGTGCGGCCCCGCCGGCCGCAAACCGGCCGGACGGCACAGACGCCGACTACGTCGCCCTGCTGTCGCGCTACCCGGGCCTGACCCGGGCGATGATGGACCAGCTCGGCGGGCTGATGGTGGTGCACTCCGCGACGGTGCACCGGCAGGTCTTCATCTCGGTCCTCGCGTATCAGCCGGCAAGACTCACCTCGAACGATGATTTGCGGCAGCATGTTTCGAGCGCTCTGCGTGAGTTCTCGCTGACTGCCACCACGGGCTGGAGCCCCTTCGGCCAGCCGGCGGCCGCGCGGTAGGCGGACGAAAGGCCCACGTTCCGCGGGCGAGCACAATGCGCGAAACCGGGTAATCGCGGCTAAGTCCGACTATCAAGCACAAGCGCGACAGGGCGGCACGCGCCGCCCTACGGTGAATTCAAGTGAGACAAAACGCATTGCACCCCAACGAATTCGGCACCGCGACAGGCGAAAGGACCTGAAGAAAAATGAGCAACGTACTCGATCCGTATGACCAGGCCTACTTCGACTTCGAGCGGGCGGCCGGAGCCACCTGCGCGCTGCAGTGCGTGTGGATGTACGACCGCGCCATCGACATCGACGGCCTGCGGCGGTTCCATCACCATCTGCAGCGGGGACGGCTGTCCAGGCGCATGGAACGCTCGCCCCTGCCGTTCGCCCGTCATCGCTGGGTCGCGTCCGACAAGCAACCCGACCTCGAGATCGTCGAAACCCCGCGCGCACGCGAAGAATTCGACGAGTGGCTGACCGAGCAGGCCAACAGCCCGCTGGACGCCGAACGTGGACCCGGATGGCACCTCGCGGTGCTCTCGTTCACCGACGGTGGCGCCGGGGCGAGCCTGGTCGTCTCGCACTGCCTCATCGACGGCGTCGGGTTGTGCGAGGCGCTGACGGAAGCGGCCACCGGACAACACGACCCGAACAAGTGGCCTGCCGCCGCGTCACGTCCGCGGTGGCAGGCGCTGCGCGAAGACACCCGTCAGACCGCACGCGACATCCCCGGCATCGGCCGCGCCGTCGTCGCGGCGGCACAATTCACTCGACGGCGCGGCGACCATGCCGCAGCGCCCATTGCTCAGCCGGCCGCGCCGACCGGGGGGCCCACCGAAAAAGCCGCTCTGTCAACGACAACGATTTTTCTCGATGCCGATCAGTGGGATGCCCGCGCGCGGGCGCTCGGAGGGACCAGCAACTCCCTGCTCGCGGGCCTGGCGGCCCGCCTGGCCCAACGGGTGGGACGGCTCACCGCGGACGGCTCGGCCACTCCGTCCATACCCGTCAACGAACGCACCGCCGGCGACACCCGCGCCAACGCCATCACCAACGTCGACATCACGGTCGACCCCGCACTCGCGGCGACGGACCTGAGCGAGATCCGGGCCGCGACCAAGCAAGCGTTGATCCGGCACCGCGAGGTACCCGACGCGCGGTGGGCACTGCTGCCCCTGATTCCGCTGCTGCCTCAGCGACTGGTCCGGCGACTGGTCGGCGTGGCCACCGGCGGTGCGACCAATGTCGTGTCATCCAACCTGGGTGTCCTCGAGGCTGCCGCCATCCGGCCCGACGGCACCGACGCCGACTACTTCGCCATGAAGTCCCTCTACCCGGGCGTGACCACGGCGATAATGCGCCGCACCGGCGGGGTCTTGGCCTTGCTGTCCGGAAGAGTGCACCGACAGATCTTTGTCTCGGTCCTCGCGTATCACCTGGACAACCCCAACTCGAACGACGCCTTGTGGCAGGACGTTTCGAGCGTTCTGAGCGACTTCTCGCTCACCGCGACGAATGGCTGGCCGGGCCCGGCGTCAGTGGCCGACCTGGCGGCATAGGCAAGCGAAAGGACCTTGACGAAAATGAGCAACGTACTCGATCTGTTCGACCAGACGGTGTTTCTCGGCGAGCGGGCGACCGGCGCCACCAACCTGCTGCAGTGCGTGTGGATCTACAACCGCGCCATCGACATCGACGGTCTGCACCGGTTCCATCGGCATCTGCAACGGGGGCGGTTGTCGAGGCGCATCGAGCCGTCGCCCGTGCCGTTCGGACGGCATCGCTGGGTCGCGCCCAAGGGTCAGTCCGGCCTGGAGATCGTCGCGACACCACGCTCGCGCGACGGCCTCGACGCCTGGCTGGGGGAGCAAGCCGACACCCCTCTTGACGCCGAGCACGGGCCCGGATGGCACCTCGCGGTACTGCCGTTCACCGACGGCGGCGCGGCCGTGAGCCTGGTCATCTCGCACTGCCTCAGCGACGGCGTCGGATTGTGCGAGGCGCTGGCGGACGCGGCGGCCGGGCGCCACGACCCGATCGACTGGCCCGCGGCCGGGTCACGCGGGTGGTGGCGAGCCGTGCGTGAGGACGCGGGCCAAACCGCGCGCGACATCCCCGGCATCGGGCGTGCCATCGTGGCCGCGACGCGAATGGCGCGGCGTAACAGCGCCGACGCCGCGGCGCCCATTGCCAAGCCGCCCGTCATCTCCGGCCGGCCCGACGAGCGCGTCACCCTGCCAACGGCGACGATCTTCGTCGACGCCGACGAATGGGACGCCCGCGCAGAGTCACTGGGCGGGACCAGCAACACGCTGCTCGCGGGACTTGCGGCTCGACTCGCCCAGCGAGTGGGACGGATCGCGGCGGACGGCTCGGTCGCCGTGACGATGCCCGTCAACGAACGCGCCGCCGGCGACACCCGCGCCAACGCCATCACCAACGTCGACTTCAGCGTCGACCCCGCACCCGCGGCGGCGGACCTGAGCGACATCAGGGCCACCATCAAGCAAGCGCTGATCCGCTCTGCGGACGAGACCAACGCGCGGTGGCAGCTGCTGCACCTTGCTCCTCTGTTGCCGCAGTGGCTGGTCCGGCGATGCGTGGGCTTCTCCGCCAACGGTGCGGCCAGCGTCATCTCGTCCAACCTCGGTGCGGTCGACCCGGCCTGCCGCCGGCCGGACGGAGCCGACGCCGACCACTTTGTCATGAAACCTCTCGGCCCGGGTGTGACCAAGGCGGTCATGCACCGGCTCGGCGGGTTGCTGGTGTTGCTGTCGGGGAGAACGCACGGCCGGGTTTTCGTTTCGGTCCTTGCATATCAGCCGGGCAGTACCAATTCGAACGACAAGTTGGGACAAGACCTTTCGAACGCCCTCGCCGACTTCGCGCTCACCGCCACGATCGGCTGGCCACGCCCGGTACCGGTGGCCGGTCTGCCGGCGTAGGCACGCGAGTCAGAAAAGGAGCTTGAGGAAAATGGACAACGTCATCGACCTGGTTGACCAGAGCGCGTTTCTCGGCGAGCGGGCGACCGGAACGACCAACCTGCTGCAGTGTGTGTGGATCTATGACCGCGCGATCGACTTCGACGGCCTACGCCAGTTTCATCGGCATCTGCAGCGAGGACGGTTGTCCCGCCGCATCGAACGGTCGCGATTCCCGTTCGGCCGCCATCGCTGGGTCGCTCCCAGAGATCAGTCCGACCTGGAAATCGCCGAAAGTCCAGGCGCACGAGAAGAATTCGACGCCTGGCTCAGCGAGCAGGCCAACACCCCACTGGATTCCGAGCTCGGACCCGGATGGCATCTCGCGGTGCTGCCGTTCGCCGACGGCGGCGCCGGGGTGAGCTTCGTCATCTCACATAGCCTCATCGACGGCGTCGGCTTATGCGAGGCGTTGGCGGACGCCGCAACCGGGCGCCACGACCCGATCAACTGGCCCGCCGCCGGATCACGTCGCCGGTGGCAGGCGTTCCGCGAGGACGCTCGCCAGACCGCGCGCGACATCCCCGCCGTCGGCCGCGCCGTCGGCGCCGCGGCACGATTCGCGACGCATGATCACAAGTCCGGCCCACGGCCAGAGCGCGCCCCGTTCGTCGGACCCGACGAACGCGTTGATCTCGCGAAGGCAACGTTTTTCGTCGACGCCGACGACTGGGATGCCCGCGCACGATCGCTGGGAGGCACCAGCAACGCGCTGCTCGCGGGGTTGGCGGGTAGCCTGGCCCAGCGATTGGGACGGGTCACCGGGGACGGCGTAGCCACGTTGGCGATACCCGTCAACGGGCGCACCGACGGCGATACCCGCGCCAACGCCATCACCAGTGTCGACATCAGGATCGACCCCGCGGATGCGCCAACGGATCTGCGTGAGATCCGGGCCTCGATCAAACAAGCGCTGACCCGCCATCAGGAGGTCCCCGACGAACGATTGGCGCTGCTGCCGCTGGCCCCGCTGATGCCGCGCTGGCTCATCAGGCGCATGGCCGGTGTGGCCCTCGGCGGCGCAACGACCAGCGGCTCGTCCAACCTCGGCGCGGTCAATTCGGCTGCCAACCGGCCGGATGGCACGGATGCCGACCACTTCGCCGTCAGGTTGCTCGTCCCGGGGGTGACCAAGGCGACGGTGCAGCAGACCGGCGGACTGCTGGGGTTGCTCTCGGGAAAGGCGCACGGGCGGGTCTTCGTCTCGGTCGTTGCGTACGAGGAAGACGGACCCAATTCGAATGACGGTTTGCGGCAACATATTTCGAATGTGCTGAGGGACTTCTCGCTCACCGCCACGATCGGCTGGCCACCCTCGGGGCCGGTGCGAGCACAACGCGCAGAACCGCAAGATCGTCGGTAATTCCGACTATCGCTGACAAGCGCGACACGGGTGCTGGCGCAGCCATAAGTTCGGTCTCGACCAAGTAGTACACGGTTCACCGATGAAGGGTTTCGCCATGACCACAAAGCCCGACGCCCCCGGCACCTCGACACCTCGCGGCGTGTTCGCGGTGCTGGGTCGCTTCGCCGTCCGGGCGCCATGGCTCATCATCGCCGCCTGGGTCGCCGCGGTGGCCGTGCTGACCGTGGCATTCCCGCCGTTGACGAAGGTGGTCGAAGGCCAGACGGTGCAGCCGCTGCCGCCCAACGCCATGGCTGCGACCGAGCAGATGGCCAAGGATTTCGGTGAATCCGGTCAGAACATTCTGATCGTCGTGCTCACCGACGACCGGGGCCTGCGACCGACCGACGAGGACGTCTACCGCACGCTGGCCGCCACGTTTCGCGGCGACACCAAGGACGTGGCCGGCGTGCGGGACGTCGTTGCCACACCGGCGCTGCGGTCGTTGCTGGTCAGCCAGGACAACAAAGCGTTCTACATGGCGGTGATCCTGCGGGCGCCTGTCGGGTCCCCCGAGTCGTCGCAGGCCTACCAGCGGATCACCGAAATCGCGAGACGCTCCACCGCGGGCACGCCGCTGACCGCGCAGGTGACCGGACAGGGTGCCATGGCCGGCGACCTGGCGATCGTCACCGCGCACGATATGCGCGTGATCGAGCTGGCCACCGCGTTGTTGGTGCTGATCATCCTGTTGGTGATCTACCGGCGACCCGTGACCGTGTTGCTGCCGTTGATCACCATCGGCATTTCGGTGGCGTCGGCCCAGGGCGTGGTGTCCGGACTGGTTCAGCTCGGGCTCGGCGTGTCCTCGCTGACGATCGCCTTGATGACGGCGATGATCTTCGGCGCCGGCACCGACTACGCCGTCTTCTTGATCAGCCGCTATCACGAGTATCTCCGCTCCGGCATCGACTCCGACCTGGCGGTACAAAGGGCACTGAGCTCCATCGGTGAGGTGATTGCGGCGTCGGCGGCCACCGTCGCCGTCACGTTTTTCGGCATGATCTTCACCCGCCTGCCCGCATTCACGAGTATCGGTCCGGCACTTGCGATTTCGATCGGGATCGCGTTCCTTGCCGCGATCACGCTGTTGCCCGCCATCCTGGTTCTCGCCGGCCGGCGCGGATGGGTCGCGCCGCGGGCGGCGCTCACCGGCCGCCTGTGGCAGCGCTCAGCCGTTCAGCTCGTTCGCCGGCCCAAAGCCCATCTGCTGGGGAGTCTCGCGGTGTTGATCACGCTGGCCGGTTGCGCCGCGTTCGTGCGGCCCACGTTCGACGACCGCCTGCAACTGCCGCAGTCGGCCCCGAGCAACGTCGGCTTTTCGACGATGGCAGATCACTTTTCGAAGAGTATGTTGCTGCCGCAGTACATCTACGTCCGGTCCCCGCACGACCTGCGGACGTCGCGGGCGCTGGCCGATTTGGACCAGATGGCTCAGCGGGTCTCGCAGCTGCCCAATATCGCTGCGGTGCGCGGCATCACGCGACCCGGCGGTCAGCCGCTGGATCAGGCCAAGATCAGCTTTCAAGCCGGAGAGGTCGGCGGCAAGCTCGAAGACGCCTCGACACAGATCAACGACCGGACGAGTGACCTCGACGCGCTGACCAGCGGTGCGGACCAATTGGCTGCCGCCCTCGCGCAGGTGCGCGACCAGATCCGCGGCGCCAGTGGGCCGATGACCCACCTCACCACGACCCTGAACCTGGTGCAGCAGCAGCTCGGCACCGCGGGGATTGCCCTGGACAACGTCCGCGGGCTCACGAACGGGTCCGTTTCCGCGCTCGCGAACAGCATCACCGCGGCGGCTGGCCCGATGTTCGACGGCGTGGCCAAGCAGCCTGCGGTGCAGGGCGTGCAGGCGGTGGTGCAGAGTCTGACCGCGCAGTTGGCAAGCGCGAGCAAAGGTCTGCGGGCGCTGGGTGACAACGCCGCCGGCATGGAGCGCAAGATTGCGGGCATGCAGGCGGCGGCCGATCAGCTCGCCGAAGGCAGCCGGCGGCTCGCCGACGGCGTGCGGACACTCGTGGACAAGGTCAAGCAGATGGGTCTTGGCATGAACCAGGCGGCCGACCTGCTGCTGTCGATGAAGCGCGACGCCACGCAGCCCTCGATGGCGGGCTTGTACATCCCGTCGCAGGTGCTCACCTCGGACGAATTCAAGAACGCGGCGAAGTTGTTCTTCTCGCCCGATGGCCATTCGGTGCGCTATTTGGTCGAAACGAAATTCGACCCCTTCAGTTCCGCCGCACTGGACCAGGTGTCATCGATTCTGGACACGGCGCGCGGCGCCCAGCCGAACACCGCACTCGCGGACGCATCGATCTCGGTGGTCGGACCCAACGCGATGTACAGCACCCTGCGCAGCTACTACAACGACGACTTCCGACTGATCGTCATCATGACGCTGCTCGTTGTTTTCGCCACCCTGGTCATCTTGCTCCGCGCGGTCGTGGCACCGCTGTATCTGATTGCCTCCGTGGTGATCTCGTATCTGTCGGCGATGGGTCTGGGAGTCGTCTTCTTTCAGCTCCTGCTGCACCAGGGGATGTCCTGGAACGTGCAGGCGACGGCGTTCATCGTGCTGGTCGCCGTCGGGGCGGACTATAACCTGCTGCTGATCACGCGAATTCGTGAAGAGTCGCGCACGGGCATCCGCTCCGGAATCATCCGGGCCGTCCGTTCCACGGGTGGTGTCATCACCTCGGCCGGCATAATCTTCGCTGCCTCGATGTTCGGTCTTTTGTTCGGCAGCCTGTCGACCATGGTGCAAACCGGGCTTATCATCGGCATGGGCCTGTTGATCGACACCTTTGTGGTGCGGACCGTCACGGTGCCGGCCATGGCGGCATTGGTCGGGAAGGCCAACTGGTGGCCGTCTCACAAGACTCACGCGGACCGATAGGCACTCAACGCGGGGGCCCGGCCGGCCGCTTCGCGGCGGCCGCGAATTCTTGTTCGGGTCGTCCGGTCGTCCCGTACCGCAAACCGACGGTGACGTCGCGGGCCGTGGCCAGCGCCGCCAGATACCGTTGCGCGGTCGCCCGTGATATTCCGATGGCGGCGGAGACCTCGGCCGCCGACATCGGCTGCTGGGCCGTTCGTAACGCCTGCAGCACAAGCTGTTTGGTCGATGACGCCGCGATGGTGGCGGCCGGCGGGGGAGCGACCCTGGGCCGAAGCGCGTCTAGGGCCGCGTCCACGTCGCCGGCGGTCAGGTTGGGGCCGGCCAGCACCTTGCGGTAGCGCGCGTAGCCGGCGAGCCGCGCCGCCAATTCGGGGGGTGCGAACGGCTTGACGAGATAGCTCAGCGCCCCGGCTGACATCGCAGCCCGGATCGTCGCTGCCTCGGTGGCCGCGCTCAGCACCATGCTGTCGCCGTCGCGTTCGCGGACAAAGTCGACTCCCGACCCGTCCGGTAGGTAGACGTCGACCAGGGCCAGGTCGACGGGATCGGCCTTCCGCGCGGCCTCGAGCGTGTTCGCCGTGCCGCGCACCGTGAAACCGGGAAGCGTGTTGACGACCTCGGCGTGCAGATTCGCCACGCGGAAGTCGTCGTCTATGACCAGTACCGTCAGGTCTGGGTCGCCCATTGCTCCTCCTCTACCATCACGCCCGGCAGCCGGGCGATGAACTCCGCACCGCGCAGCCGCAGTTGTGGATCACCGGCGCTGGCCAGCCACAGGTCACCGCCCAGCGCCCGAGAAATCTGGCGCGACAACGCAAGCCCGATACCGCGGCCACCCGGTATCCCGGAGTCCGGCTTGGTCGTGGTGCCCTCGGTGAAGAGGTGATCGACGAAGTCGGGCGCTACACCGTCGCCGCTGTCGGCGACGGTGATATGTAGCGTCGAACCATTCTGCAGCAGTTCGACTTCCACTTCCTTCACGTCGTTGCCGCCCGTCCGGGCCGCGTCGATCGCGTTGTCCAGCAAGTTACCCACCACGGTGGTCACATCGACGGGCAGCCCGAGACGGCCGGACACCCAGGTGTTTTCGCCGATCGTCAGCGTCACCCCGGCTTCGCGGGCGGCCGCGCCCTTGGCAGCCAGAAATGCTTGCAAGTACGCATCGCGGATGGCCTCGATGCCCGGCAGCGCGGATCCCAGCGGGCCCGACCCGAGAATTTCCTCCAGATATTGCAATCCCTCGCCCACATGACCGGCCTGCAACAGCCCGTTCAGCAGGTGCAGACGGTTGGCGAATTCGTGGCGCTGCGCGCGCAGCACCGTGCTCATCACCTGCACCGCGTCGAGTTGCCGCGTCAGCGATTCCACATCGGTTCGGTCCCGCACCACCAAAACCGTTCCCAGCGCCCGTCCTTCGCGCGATACCGGCCGCGCCGAGACAACGACGATGCGCTCGCCCACGCTGGCCAGCACCGGGGCCGAATCGGCGGCCTCGAACACGTCGAGAACCCTTAAGGTCAGGCCGATCTGGTCGACCGGCCGCCCCGTCTTGTTGGCGATCTCGAGCAGCCGGCATGCCTCGTCGTTGACGAACGTGGTGTAGCCGGACGTATCCGCAGCGAGCACGCCTTCGCCGATGCCCTGCAGCACCGCCGCTTGGGTTCGCACCAGCCCGGTGATCTCCGCCGGCCGCAGACCCAGCGTCAGCCCTCGCCAGCGCCGGGCCAACACCGCCGAGCCGGCAACAGCGATGACCAGCAGAGCACCGGCCATCCCGGCCAGCACTTGGAGGTTCTTCGAAAACTGCTCGTCAAATGCCTTGGTGGACAGGCCGACGACGACTACCCCCAGCACCCGGTTGGAACCCGGCTCGAACACCGGGATCTTCGCAACGATCGCCCGTCCGAGAACGGTGTCGTCATGCGCTGCCGTCTCCTGCCCGGCCAATGGTCCCGCGATGTCGGCGCTGATATGACGACCCAACCTGTCGCGCTGGGGATCGGCCACCCTGACGCCGTCCGCATTGGCGATGACGACGAACAACACATGGGTACGCTCCTGGACCCGGGACGCCACGCCCTGGATCGGGCCCCTGGCAAGTTCGTCGACCAGCTGCGGGGTCGGGGTCAGCGGGGCGCCGTCGTAGCGCGCGATGTTGGTGATCACCGTGGGGGATGAGGCGACCACGCGAGCGATATCCGTGGCATGAACGTGATATTGGCTGTCCAGGCGCGCCCGGTTGAATGCGGCGAATAGCCCGAAAGCGACGATCAACGTCAGCGTCACGATGACGAGCTGCAGCAGCATCACCTGGGTGGCGAGTCGCAAGTCGATGCGGCCCCTGGGAGCCATGGACAGACACTACCGCGCAGATGAGCAGAATGCGCGAAACCACGATCATCTCTCGCGATGTCGCTACCATTGCGCGCATGCGCGGCTCAAAAATCCTGATCACCGGCCCGACCGGCCAAATCGCCACCCCCATCGCCCGAGCGCTTGCCGCCGACAACGAGGTGTGGGGAATCGCCCGTTTCACCAACCCCGCCGCGCGAGAAGGACTCGAGAAGGCCGGGATTCATTGCGAGAAGGTGAATCTGGCGGCCGGCGACTTCACCGCTCTGCCAACGGATTTCGACTATGTTCTGAACTTGGCGGTGGCCAAGAGCGGAAGCTGGGACAAGGACCTCGCGGCCAACGCGGAGTCGGTCGGCCTGCTGATGGCCCACTGCCGCAACGCGAAGGCCTTCCTGCACTGCTCGTCGGCCGCCGTGTACGACCCGCCTGGCGACGACCCCCGCAGCGAGCAGTCCGCCCTGGGCGACAACCACAAGCCGTTGTTCCCCACCTATTCCATCTCCAAGATCGCCGGGGAGGTGGTCGCCCGGTCGGTGGCGCGCGTCGTCGGCGTGCCCACCACGATCGCCCGGCTCAACGTCCCCTACGGCGACAACGGTGGGTGGCCGTTCTACCACATGGAGATGATGTTGGGCGGTATCCCGATTCCCGTTCCACCCGGTGAACCCGCCCGCTACAACCCCATTCACGAGGACGACATCATCGCGACCATCCCCAAGCTGCTCGAGGTCGCGTCGGTCCCGGCGACCACGGTCAACTGGTGCGGCGACCAGACGATCAGCCTGCAGGAGTGGTGCGATTACCTGGGCTCGCTCGTCGGCAGGGAGCCGATCTTCGAAGCGAGCGACCAAGCGCTGCGCGGCAATCCCACCACCATCGACCGGATGCACGAACTCATCGGCGGTACCTCGGTCGACTGGCGCGACGGAATCCGCCGCATGGCGGCCAAGTTCCACCCCGAGCTCGTCGGCGTCTAGGGGCCGTCTCTCTCACAGGTGAACCAGGACGCGTTCGGCGAACGACTCGGGATGCTCCCGATGCATGAAATGTCCGCCCCGGACCTCCTCGACGATGTACTCGTTGTCGAACATCCGCGCGGCGCGCCGATAGTCCGACGGCTCGGCGACCGGATCGTCTAACCCTGCGAATGCGACCACCGGCACCGCGATTCGCGCCTTCAGTGATGCGCTGGGCTTGGGGGAAAGCTTTCGGTAGTAGCCGAACGCCGCGTTCAAGCTTGCCGGGTTGGAGAAGCTCGCGCGGACCGCGTCGAATTCCCGCGGATCGGGATTCCACGTCGGGGACCACCGTCGATAAATCGCCGGCAGCGCCGCGAAGTCGTTGCGCGCGAAGCGCTCCGGTGCTCCCGGCAACTTGTATGCCGCAAAGTGGCGGACGCCCCACAGCTTCTTGAGTGTCGGCTTGAGCGTGGCAGGGTGCGGAATGCCGATGACGAACAGCTTTTTCACCCGGTCAGGGGCCAGGGCCGCCGCACCGTATGCGGCGGCGGCTCCCCAGTCGTGCCCGATGATGACGGCGTCGCGGGCGCCGAGCGCTTCGATGAGTGCCAGCGGGTCGCGCGCCAGAGTCTCCTGGTCAGCGTCGGATGCCGGGATCGCGCTGGGGTGGTATCCGCGCATGTAAGGGCTGACCGCACGGTAGCCCTCGGCGGCAACGCGTGGGCGAAGGCCATCCCAGGTATGCGCCGTGTCGGGGAAACCGTGCAGCATGAGCACGAGGGGCCCCGAGCCCTGTTCGATGTAGGCGAATCTCAGTCCGTTCGCTTCGACGAAAGCGATCTCATCGCCCATGCTTCGGGGACAGTACGCTCCTGCACGGCTGGCGCAAGGGGCGTTCGACGATGCTGGGCAACTGCGGAACGAACATGACAACATCACCGGGTGACCAACGGACAAGACGCGGCGCAGCGCCTGCGCACGCTGGTGCTGTTGCGCCGCGTCCGCGACCGCATCGACCGTGACTACGCGCAGCCGCTGGACGTCGAAGCGCTCGCGCGCGGGGTGCACATGTCCGCCGGCCACCTCAGCCGCGAATTCCGGCGCGCCTACGGCGAATCGCCGTACTCCTATCTGATGACGCGGCGCATCGAGCGCGCGATGGCGCTGCTGCGCCGCGGCGAATTGAGCGTTACCGAGGTGTGCTTCGTGGTCGGGTGCTCATCCTTGGGCACGTTCAGCACCCGATTCACCGAACTGGTCGGCGAATCGCCCAGCGCGTACCGGCGCCGAGCGGCCGGCGCGCTGGCCGGCATGCCGCCCTGCGTGGCCAAACAGGTGACGCGACCGGTCAGGAATCGAGAAGCATCCGCCGTCGGGCCGCACTTAGCCTGACCGCATGAACATCACCATTCACTCAAGCTTCCTTCCCCACGAGGACCCGGAAGCATCGCTTGCCTTCTATCGCGACATCCTGGGGTTCGAGGTTCGCCTCGACGTCGGTAAGGGCGCGATGCGCTGGATCACGGTCGGGCCGCCGAACCAGCCGGATACGTCCATCGTTTTGAACCCGCCGGCCGCCAACCCGGGCATCACCGACGACGAGCGCCGCACCATCGCCGAAATGATGGCCAAGGGCAGCTACGCCACACTGCTGCTGGCCACCAAGGACCTCGACGGCACCTTCGAACGGCTGCAGGGCGGCGACGTCGACATCGTCCAGGAGCCCACCGACCAGCCGTACGGGCTGCGCGACTGCGCCGTCCGCGATCCCGCGGGAAACCTCATTCGCATCCAACAACTGCGCTGAGCGGGTCCGCGTGCGGATGCTTGACCAGGCGTGTGCACAATGCTAAGCAAGTGCTCAGCACTGAGCGCATTGGGCGCCGGGGCCCCACGACCGGCAAGACGAAAGGGATCAGATGACGGTGCAGGCGGTATTGGACGACATACGCAAGCGCCCCGGAACGGGCGACGTCATCTCGGTCATCGATCCCGCGACCGAGGAAACGATCACCGAATTCACCGACTGCGGGCAGGAAGCGGTCAATGACGCCGCGGCCAAGGCGAAGGCAACCTTCGAGTCGGGGGTCTGGGCGGACCTGCCGGGCCGCGAGCGGGCCAAAATCCTGTGGCGGATCGGCGAGCTGATCGACGAACACGCCGAGGAGTTCGCGCAACTCGATTCGCTCAACACCGGCATGCCGCTGATGCAGGCCCAGTTGCAGATGTCGACCTGTTCGGAGTTCTTCCGCTACTACGCCGGTTGGTGTTCGAAGATCAACGGCGTCGCATACGACGTGAAGACCGACGGCATCGCCACCGACAACTACGTCAACATGCACGCCTACACGCTTAAAGAGCCGTACAGCGTGGTGGGCCTGATCTTCCCGTGGAACGGCCCGATCTTCAACGCCAGCGCGAAGCTGGCGCCGGCCCTGGCCGCGGGCGGCAGCCTGCTGGTCAAGCCGGCCGAGGAGACACCGTTGTCGGCACTGCTGTTGGACAGGCTCATCCACGAGGCCGGCGTGCCCGAGGGGGTCGTCAACCTGCTGACCGGCTACGGCCACACCGCGGGTGCCGCGATCACCGCGCACCCCGACGTCCAGAAGGTCGCCTTCACCGGTTCCACCGAGGTCGGCAAGGAGATCGTGCGGGCGTCGGCCGACAACCTGAAGAAGGTCACGCTCGAACTCGGCGGCAAGTCGCCGGTGCTGATCTTCGACGACGCCAACCTGGACAACGCCATCATGATGGCGTCGCTGGGCATCTTCGTGCACTCCGGCCAGGGCTGCGTGTGCGGGTCGCGCATCTTCGCCCAGCGCGGCGTCTACGACCGGGTCGTGGAAGGCATTGCGATGATGGCGAATTCGTTCAAGCTCGGCGCCCCCAGTGAGGAGGGCTGCGTCAGCGGGCCACTGATCAGCGAGAAGCAGCTGAACCGCGTCATGGGCTTCATCGACGAGGGCAAGAAGGACGGCGTCGAGGTGGTCACCGGCGGGCACCGCCTGGACCGCAAGGGCTACTTCGTGCACCCGACGGTGCTCACCAACGTCGACACCGGCATGCGGCTGTACCAGCAGGAGATCTTCGGGCCGGTGGTCACCATCCTGCCGTTCGACGACGAGGACGAGGCCGTGGCCCTGGCCAACGACACCACCTACGGCCTGGCGGCCACCGCCTGGACGGAGAACCTGGGCCGGGCCCACCGCATCATGAGGCGGCTGCAGGCCGGGAGCGTTCAGGTCAACTGCCAATTGGTCTTCGACCACGATGTGCCGTTCGGCGGATACAAGCAGTCCGGCTGGGGTCACGAGTTCGGAAAAGAGGGCCTCGAGATCTACCTCAAGACGAAGTCGGTCTGGGCCCAGCTCTAAACCTGTTGTCGCACAACGGAAAGTCCCGGACCCCAACCAGGTCCGGGACTTCTCCGACGGCCGTCAGGCGAGTCAAGATCCCTTGTTGTAGCGGGCGAGGAACCCGACGGAGGCCACCGCGGCCGCGGTCCCGATCACACCCCACAACACCACCTGGAAAGCCATCGCGCCGAAGAACCAGCCGAAAGTCATTCCGAGATAGAGCATCCAGATCAGCCGGTAAACGCTCCAGATCGCGAGCAGGCCGGTGCTGATCCCGATGTAGAGGCTTCGTTGGCGATCGACACGGTTGATCTGCTCTTGGATGCTGGTCGGCACGATGTTCATTTGCTGTCTTCCTTTCGTGGGGCGCCACCTCCGTGGCGGCGTCGTTGCGGTAAGTACAGACCCGTCCGGCGGCTACCGATCCCAATCACGCGCCCCCAACCGGACGCCGGCAACGGACCCGGCCGTTTCGGGCCGCCGGCCTCGCGCGCGCTCTACTCTGCACAAAGGGGAGAAGGGTTGGCTCGATGAACGTGGTGACCCGCATGGTGCCGGTCTGGGTCGCCTTCCTGGTTATGGCGACCTCGACGGCCGGACCCGCGGGCGCGGATCCGCCGGCCACCCAGGTGATCACCGTGATGGCCGTCGGGCCCAGCGGCGAAGCGATCAACGGGTACAAGGTGGCATCGGGGCCGGGCAACGTCGGGCAGGCCGGCGACTGCTCGGAACCGTCGCCGTCGGCGGTTGCCGACAACGTCTACTACTGTTCGCCGAGTGCGGCCGGGGCCGGCACCTGCTGGCCGTCGACGCCGGGATCGCTTCTGTGCGTAGACAATCCGTGGGACATGCAGATGCACCGGGTGACGTTCGACGGCCAGCTTCCGCCCGTGCACGCGACCGCCACCCCGGATCCGTTCGCGCTCACCCTCGACGACGGCACCCGCTGCCTGCTGCGCAACGGCGGTGCGTGGGGCGGACGAGCCGACGGGTACACCGGCGTCTACGGATGCGGCAGCGACCTTGCCGTGCTGTGGCTGCCCAGCCAGGGCGCCGGATCCTGTATCGACCGCTCATCGCCGGCATGGACCGTCAGGGTCGGTCGGCTCGGCGCACCCGACGCCGTCCTCCCGCCGCCCGCGACCCGGACCGTGACCGAGGCCTGGTTCGCCGGAGGCAGGGCTGGTCAGTAGGACGCGGACGGTACTGCTATAACGCAACGTATGTCTGGTCCAGCGCACACCATCACCCACGTCTCCGATACGGCCCGCTGGACGGCGCTGCACCGAGCGACCGAATCGGCCCGCCCCGATGCGCTGTTCAACGACCACCTCGCGGAACGCCTCGCCGGTGAGCAGGGCCGCGCGATCGTCGCAGGAGTTCCATGGACGGACCGCAGCGGTTGCTGGCTGGTCGCACGGACCAAGCTCATCGACGACGCCATCGCCGACGCACTCGCGCACGGCTGTGACCGCGTTCTGAACCTGGCCGCCGGCCTGGACACCCGGCCCTATCGCCTCGACCTCCCGCCGGACCTGATCTGGATCGAGGCCGACCTGCCCAAGCTGCTCGCCGAAAAGACGCAAGTACTCGCCGATCAGACCCCGCGCTGCCGGCTCAACCGCATACCGGTTGACCTCGCCGACCCGCACGCGCGAGACAGCTTCTTCAGCGAAGCGCTGGACGGCGCGACGAAGGCCTTCGTGCTGACCGAGGGGTTGTCGATGTATCTGGAGGCCTCCGACATCGCGGCCCTTTCGGGTGCGATCAAGCGACCTCAGGTCGCCTGGTGGATGATCGATTTCGCCTTTCCCGGCCTGAAGGAGCGGGTCAACAAGAATGTCGCCGGGATCTCGGAGAACGCACCCTTCAAGTTCGCGCCCGAAAACGGGCTGGCCTTCTTCGAAGAGCTCGGCTGGCGAGCCGTCGAGGCGGAATCGCTGATGGTGGCGGCCAACCGGTTCGGCCGCTTACCGATCTGGATGCGCCCGCTTGCCTGGCTGCGATCGGATTTGCGACGTCCGGGTGGCAGGCCCACGAGCGCGATCGCGCTGCTGACGCACTGAGACGTGCCGACTACCAGACGCGTATCCAGTCGATGAGCATGTCGGCGGGGTAGCTGCCGGGGCCCGGGTCTTCGCCACCCGACCCGGCGACTGCCAGGTTGAACACCGGATAGACCGTGTAGCCCGCCCCGTTGAACGGCCAGTCCGGCAGCGAGCTCGCCGGCACGTCGAAGTAGGGGGCAGCGCCGTCGGTGTAGTCCTTCCAGAACCGGATGCCCGCCTCGTCCCACTGCGTGCGCCAGGTATGCCAGGCGCTGTCCACCGCGATGTTGTGCGTCTTCCATTCGCCGCCGTTGGCCTTGGCGTGCACGGTCGTGGCCGACGGCCATTTGCCGTTGCCGTACCACTCCATGACGTCGATCTCGCCCTGATCGTCATTGCCGAGCCAATATGCGGGCCAGGCGCCCGGGGTCAGGCAGTTCAGCTTGATGCGGGCTTCCCAGGTGTGGCCGACACCGCCGCGCCACAGGCTTTGCACCTTGCCGCTGTAGTAGGTGGGGCCGTCCTTGGCGGCGCGCAGCACCAGATTGGAATTGCCGTCGACGAACACATTGCGGCGATCGTCGCGGTACTGCCCGATGTGCTCGGGCAGCTCCCAATAGGTCGGGTCCTTGATCGTCTCGCGGGCTTTGGCGATCGCCCATTTCGATGCATCGGGGGCGGAGCCTGCCGGACCATCGAACTCGTCCGAGAAGATGTAGCTCCCGGACTGGCCGCTGGGCGCCGCGGGCGGCGGTATCCGACCGGCAGGTTCGTCCTGTCGGGGTGGGTAGGCCCAGGCTTTCGAGGCCGGCAGCGTAGCTGCCAGCACGCCGATCCCGGTTGTCAGAATCATGCGGCGGCGATCGATCTCCGGCATAAGCACAGGACCCTAGCAGGCAACCGTGCATGAGGCTCAAACGGGAATTCTGTCGGTGCCCGTCGCTAGGGTTTTGATCGCGGTCGTACCAGTACGGACGACAGCACGGCAGTGGCAACGGATTACATTCGTCGAATTCACGGCCAATTCTCACCTTGACAGGTGGTTTGGTCTCAGGATTCGGCGGGCATTCTGGAATCACGATCCGATAACCACACTGTTGTAGCTTTTGCGGGTGGTGCTGAGAGGAGTGACGATCGTGGCGAATACACCAGAAGGCACGGTTATATTCCTTCAAGCCCATCCAGCATGGGCGGCCGCTCAACGTCGAGAACGCGAACGCAATGAAGCAATGCGCCGTCACCCGTCTTTCCGCGCCCGCCAGCGCGCCGCAGCTGGTAATCCGGTCGTTCCGATGGTCCGCAACTTCAAGCCGTACTCCAGCGGCAACACCCCCGCCTGAATTCTCCATCCAATTCGCGTGGACCCGATCGTTATTCGCGCCTCTGAAAAGTAGGCCGCGGAGCAAACAGTTAATCGGGCCGTATCTGCCGAAACTCTCAAGTTCTAGTTGAGGTATCTGGAGCCTGCCCAACGCTACTACTATTCGTAGTATCCGTTAGTGGGCGCTGCCAGTGCCCGACGACCAGGGTGCGGCGACAACGCCCCGTTCGCTTACCGCAGCAATCGCCTTTGCCGCCGCGTTTGCCCTCTTGCGATCGACCATTTTTGGCTGAGACAGCTCGAGAAACCGCTCAACGCGACACGTCAGTCACGCCCGGAGGTCGCGGCGCCGATATCGAGCACACCGCCGCCCGCCGGATCGTCAACCTCGACTACCGGGTCGTCGACGTCGTCGAACTCCAGCCGCAGGGCCCGAGACATGATCGCGTGCATCACGTACATGGTCGTGGTGTAGGTGAATTCGAGGATCTCGGTGTCGGTGAAGACCTCACGCAGCTGGGTGAACAATTCCTCGGGCACTCGGCCATGTTGTCCCGCCAGGCAATCCGCGTACGCCAGCAACAGCCGCTCGGTCTGGTCGAAACACTCGGCGGTCTGCCAAGACGGTATGGCCGCGATCTTCTCCTCGGATAGTCCCGCCGACCGGCACGCCTTGCAGTGCTGCGAGAAGACAAACCGGCTGCCGACCACCCAGCCCGCCCGGATCTGGCCCAGCTCGCGCTGATCGGCGCGGATGGAGACCTCTTCGCGGTAGAGGCGGAAGCCGCGCACCGCATGGCGCAGCGCTGCAGGGGACTGCGCCATCACTGTCCACCAGTTGCCGGGTGTGCCGCCCACCGCGCCCGGCTCGGCAACCGGATCACGATCGCCGAACATGAAGTCGTACATCTTGAGCGTGAATTCGTCGCTGACATCACTCCGCGGGATCGGATCAAGACGCGGCATCGCGTCTCCTCTCAGCTGGCGGCGCAGATCTGGAATTAGCGCAGATTGCTCTCGATCCTAAGTTCTGCGATTGCCGGGGATCGAGGTCCTCGGGCGCCTGCCGGCCCGCATTCTCATCGGCATGCCGACACGCACTGGCGAACTGATCGACGCGCGAACCCGCCTAGCGGATGTGAGCCTTGCCCAGCGGTCGGGAGGGAGGGCGCCGTTGGGCGAAGCGGGTCAGAGCTTGCCGGCGACGAAGTCCGCGGCCTGGTTGGCCATGCCCGCGTCGATGTAGGCGCCGGCGAGATGCTGTGGCCAGTTTTCCTTCCAGGTGTTCGGATCGGCCGGGTTGCAGATGGGATCGGCGCCGTGGCACAACTCGATGGTCCGGTCGTTGTAGGTCGGGTTGAAGTTGGTGATCGGACCCACCCACTGGCTTCCGTTGCCGAACAAGGCGACGGCGGCGATGTGCTGATCGGTGCCGGGCGGTAGCGGGCTGTCGAAGCCGAACGCGCCGATGGGCGCCGCCAGCACGACGTCGGTGACCGCCGCGCCCAGCGAATAGCCGCCCAGCACCAGCCGGGTGTCGGGGCAGTTGTTGACCATGTCCTGGATGTGGTGGCTCATGTCGTTGGCGCCCTGCGCGACCTCGGTGTCGGCCGGGTACTGCACGGCGTACGCGCCGACGGTCCTGTTCACCTTGCTGCGCACGTCGCTGATGAACGCATTGCCCAGCACGCCGGGCCCGGGTGATTCGTTGCGCCCGCGCGCGAACACGATCTGCACCGGCGGGCAGTTCGCGGCCGCAGCCCGCGGTGCCGCCCCCGGTGTCCCGGGCGGCAGCACCGCGGCGGGCAGCATCAGGGCGGCCGCGGCCATCACCGCGGCAAAGCCAACACCAGCAAATTCACGGATAAGCAAGGCGCGCACAGAATGATGTTAGAGCGAACCCGCTCCGCCCGCTGGGCAGCCGGGATACAGATCGCGAGCGATCGCTCAGCGCGAACAACGACCACGGTGCCGGCTGCGTCGATCGAGACGATAGGTTCAGCTGATGAGTCACGTCGACGCGCATGCGCCCGAGCGCTTGTTCGCGCTGGCCGAGCAGGTGCAAGGTTTCATGCCGGCCGACGAGGGCCGCGCGCTGTACGAGGCCGCGCTGCGGTATCTCGGCGGCGGGATCGGCGTCGAGATCGGCACATACTGCGGCAAGTCCACCCTTTTGCTGGGTGCGGCGGCGCAACAGACCGGTGGCGTGGTCTACACCGTCGACCACCATCACGGTTCCGAGGAGCACCAGGCCGGGTGGGATTATCACGACGCGTCGATGGTGGATGAGGTCACGGGCCTGTTCGACACGCTGCCGACGTTTCGTCGTGCGCTCGATACCGCCCGGTTGGGCGACCACGTCGTCGCGATCGTCGGCAAGTCACCGCTGGTGGCGCGGGCCTGGCGCGCGCCACTGCAGTTCCTGTTCATCGACGGCGGCCACAGCGAGGTCGCCGCGAACCAGGATTTCGACGGCTGGGCCAAATGGGTCGACACCGGCGGCGCGCTGGTCATCCACGACGTGTTCCCCGACCCCAAGGACGGCGGGCGGCCACCGTATTACATCTACTGTCGCGCACTCGATTCCGGCCAGTTCCGGGAGGTCTCGGCCACCGGATCGCTGCGGCTGCTCGAACGTGTCAGTGGTGAGCCGGGGGAGCAGCTCTAGGGGAGCGGCCCGTTATCGGCCCGGACCGGTGACAACGCATTCGCAATCGAAGTCGGTCTGCAGGCCCACCGGCAGCTCGTCGCCGCGGAAGATTCCCGCCCCGGCGGTGGTGTTCGACAGCGCGTCGGCCGCCAAAATCATCGCCGCACCGGTCCAGGTGGTGCGCTCCTCGGGCCACCGCTTACCGTCCGCGAAAACCAGTCCCGTCCAATAAGATCCGTCGCCTTCGCGCAGATGCTGCATCGCGGCGAACTGCCGGTGCGCATCCGCGTGCTGCCCGATGGCGTCCAGCGCCATCACCAGCTCGCAGGTTTCGGCCCCGGTCACCCACGGACGATCGCCGACACACCGGATGCCCAGGCCCTCGACCACGAACGCATCCCAACGCTGCGTGATGCGCGCGGCCGCCGCCGGACCGCGCAGGGCGCTACCGAGGATGGGGTAGTACCAGTCCATCGAGTAGCGGTCCTTTTCGGTGAACGCCTCCGGGTGCGCGGAGACGGCGTGACCCAGCCGGCCCAGCGCCAATTCCCACTCCGGCTGCGGGTCCTCGACCAAGGCGGCCAGGGCGAGCGCACAGCGGATGCTGTGAAAAATGCTCGAGCATCCGGTCAGGAGGGCTTCCGGTAACACGCCGGCTTCGCTTCGCGCCCAACCGATCTCGCCGTAGCCGAGTTGCATGTCGATGACGAAGTCGATCGCCTTGTGCACCACCGGCCACATCTCGGTCGCGAACGTCTCGTCGCCGGTGACCAGCACGTGATGCCACACTCCGGCGCCGATGTAGGCGCAGAAGTTGCTGTCACTGTTGGCGTCTTCGATGACACCCGCGCGGAACTGGATGGGCCACGAGCCATCGGGGCGCTGGGTGCGGCGGCTCCAGTCGAAGGCGGCCCGCGCCGGCTCCAGCAGCCCGGCGGTGGTGAGCGCCATCGCGCACTCGATGTGATCCCACGGATCGGTATGGCCGCCCTCGAACCACGGGATGGCACCCGACGGTTCCTGTGCGGCGGCGATGGACAGCGCGGTCTGCCGGCATTGTTCGGGAGTCAGGACCCCCGGAACTGCGGGCGGGTTAGACCGATGCAACTGAATATCCTTCAGTCGCTTCGCTTTTTGCCTCCTGCGGTTTGACGAAGTACATTGCCACACTCTTGCCCACCAGCGGATTGAGCAGCGACTCCGCCAGCTGGGTGATCTTCGGCCGGTGCATCAGGTCCCACACCAGCAGCTTGTGGTAGGTGGTCACCGCGCGGTGTTCGGTGTTCTCCACGCCGACAGCGCATTTGAGCCACCAGAAGGGGGAGTGCAGTGCGTGGGCGTGATGGGTGTGGGTCAATTCCAGTCCACCGCCCAGGATCTTGCCGCGCAATTCGCTGGCGCGGTAGATGCGTACGTGGCCACCCTCGTTGGCGTGGTACTCGTCCGACAGCCACCAGCACACCTGCTCGGGCAGCCACCGCGGCACGCTGATCGCGAGCGTGCCACCGATTTTGAGCACCCTGATCAGCTCGGCGATCGCCGCGTCGTCCTGGGGAACGTGCTCCAGGATCTCCGACGCGATGACGCAGTCGAACGTCTGATCGGCGTAGGGCAACTTGAGCGCGTCACCGACGACCACCGTCGCCGAGGCGCCGCCGGGCGCCTCGCCCGTTTCGGCCATCGCGCGCAGAATTGTATCCACGGAACGCAATTCGGCTTCGTCGCGGTCGAAGGCGACGACGTCTGCGCCGCGCCGATACGCTTCGAACGCGTGCCGGCCGGCTCCGCACCCCACGTCGATGACCTTGGTCGACGGCCCGATCCCGAGCCGGTCGAAATCGACTGTCAGCATGGCGCTCCGCTCTGCGCGTTGCGTGCGATCGCCCGCTCGTAGACCCGAACGGTCTGAGCGGCGACCGCTTCCCAGCTGAAGACGTTGACGGCACGGGTGCGGCCCGCCTTGCCGAGGCTGCGGCGCTTTTCCGGGGAGTCCAGGAGTTCACCGAGCGCGTGCGTCAGCGCATCCACGTCGGCGGGCGGCACCAGCTCGGCGCAAGCACCGTCCGTCCCAAGGACTTCCGGCAGTGCGCCGACCCGGCTGGCGACGATCGGGGTGCCGCTGGCCATGGCCTCCACCGCAGGCAGCGAAAACCCTTCGTAGAGCGACGGGATGCAGGCGACCTCCGCGGACGCGAACAAAGCGGCCAACTCGGCGTCGGACAACCCGCTGGTGATGTGCACGATGTCGGAGATCCCGAGTTCGGCGATGAGCTTGTGGGTCGGGCCGTTGGGCTCCACCTTGGCAACCAACCGCAACTCGAGATCACGGACGGTGCGCAGCCGGGCGACCGCCTGCAGCAGGGTGCGCACACCCTTGAGCGGGGTGTCGGCGCTGGCGATCGCGATGATGCGGCCGGGTTCGCGGGGGCCTGATCCCGGTTTGAACAGCTCGGTGTTCACTCCCAGCGGGACGACGTGAAGTTGCTCGGGTGCCACGCCGAAATCGGCGATGATGTCCGAGGCCGACGAGGACGAGACGGTCAACAGGTCGGGGATGTGCCGGGCGACCTCTTGTTGCATGTCCAAGAACCCATACCAGCGGCGTACCAACGGCTTTCGCCACCATCGCGCGGCGGCGAGGTCCAGCACCCGATCGCGGGTGATCGGGTGGTGCACGGTGGCCACGACCGGAAGTCCCGCCTCGACGATGCTGAGCAGTCCGGTGCCCAGGCTCTGGTTGTCGTGGACCACGTCGAAATCGGCTGTCCGCTGGGCAAGTAACCGCGCGGCCCGCATCGTGAACGTTCGCGGTTCGGGGAAGCCCGCTGTCCACATGGTGAGCAGTTCCAGAAGGTCGATGGAGTCACGAATCTCGCTCGGCCGCGGGACCCGGAAGGGGTCGGGTTCCCGATACAGATCAAGGCTGGGCACCTCGGTGAGCCGGACCCGCGGATCGAGCAGGTCGGGATACGGCTGCCCGGAGAACACCTCGACGTCGTGACCGAGTTCCACCAGACCGTGGCTGAGATGGCGCACGTACACGCCCTGTCCGCCGCAATGGGTCTTACTACGGTAGGACAGCAGGGCAATTCGCATACTCAACTCTTCTTTGCTGGAAAGTGACCGCGGAATGGCGCCGAATCCATCGCGGTCAACGGGCTCCCGAACCCCGTGACAGCAAACTGGACATGTGTCCAGACTATAGTTCGATCACCTAATCGAGCGCAACGAGCCGGAGATCCGCCGTCCCGCGCGCAGGCGGCCCCCAGGATGTCCGACACGCAAAGATCATGCCACTGGTCGGTATCCGTCATCTTTCCGACCGGTCCGTTCGGGCCACGCGGCCCCCCAAGTTGGCCCACGCTGACCGGCGAAGATCGGCCGAAAGAAGGCGCGGCATTTTGTTACCATCGCGCGGTGCGGGATTCGGCCGGACCGGGCGCGCGCGGCGATCAGCGGTCGCCGTCGCGGCGTGACCTCTTCAAATACGCCGGCGCCTATGCCATGGCGCCGGCGCTGCTGAGCCTGGGCTCGGGCGCCGAGGCCCCGAAGGCGTCGGCGGCCGGCATGAGGCTGATCGATTTCGCCGAGCGCCGGATCGCTCCCGACGAGATCAAGTCGGCCGGCTACGACGGCGTGGTGAATTACGTGTCGCAGTCGCGGCCGGGCGCCAACTTCGAGGCCAAGCCGCTGACCCGGGACTACGCCGACGCGCTGCGCGCGGCGGGGCTGCACATCGTCAGCAACTTCCAGTACGGCAAGCCCGGCTGGCCCGACCCGTCGGATTTCACCCGGGGCTTTGACGGCGGCGTGGCCGACGCCCACACGGCCATGCAGTTGCACTCCGCGGCGGGAGGCCCGAACTCGGCCCCCATCTTCTTCAGCGTCGACGACGCCATCGACGCCACCGCTTGGAATAGCGCTGCTGTCCAATGGTTTCGAGGGATCAACTCGGTGTTGGGCGTGGGCCGTACCGGCATCTACGGAGACGCCCAGGTGTGTGGATGGGCGATCAGGGACGGCGTCATCGGTCCGTCCACCAGCGCGGGACACCAATGGGTGTGGCAGACGCGGTCCTGGTCGCACGGCGATCGCGAACCCGCCGCGGTCCTCTACCAAACGGTCGTCAACAGTCCGGGGAATCCGGGACCACTGCTGGGCGGCATCAATGTCGATGTCGACGATGTCCTCGCCGCCGACTTCGGGCAGTGGGATCTCGATCGCTGAACCAGACCCGAAAGAACGCCCCGCGGGCCGATGACCCGCGGGGCGTCGTTCGGTATCCGGGGAATTACGTGAGGTCGAATCGGTCGTTGTTCATGACCTTGACCCACGCCGCGACGAAGTCCTCCACAAACTTGCCCTGGGCGTCGTCCTGCGCGTAGACCTCGGCCAATGCGCGCAGCACCGAGTTCGAGCCGAAGACAAGGTCATTCGGAGTCGCGGTCCACTTGAGCGCGCCGGAGGCCCGGTCGTGCCCTTCGTAGACGTTCTCCGCGGTCTCCGATGCCTTCCACTCGGTGCCCATGTCGAGCAAATTGACGAAGAAGTCGTTCGTCAACGCGCCCGGCCGGTCGGTGAACACGCCGTGTTTGCTGCCGCCGTGGTTGGCGCCCAGCGCACGCAGTCCGCCGACGAGCACCGTGAGTTCCGGACCCGTCACACCGAGTAGGTACGCGCGGTCCAGCAGAAGCTGCTCGAGCGGGGCCTTCTCGCCCGGCCGCGCGTAGTTGCGGAACCCGTCGGCCCGCGGTTCGAGCACGGCGGCGGACTCCACGTCGGTGGTCTCCTGCGAGGCGTCGGTGCGCCCGGGGGCGAAGTGGACCGAGATCTCGTAACCGGCGTCCTTGGCCGCCTTCTCGACCGCCGCGGAACCGGCCAGCACGATCAGGTCCGCAATCGAGATCTTCTTGCCGCCGGAGGCCGAGGCGTTGAAGTCCTGCTGGATCTGCTCCAGCACGGGCAGCACCTTGTCCAACTCGGAGGGCTCGTTGACCTCCCAATTCCGTTGCGGCTGGAGGCGAAGCCGGCCGCCGTTGGGACCACCGCGCTTGTCGGTGTTGCGGTAGCTGATCGCGGCCGACCAGGCGGTCTTGACCAGCTGGGGGACGGAGAGACCCGATGCGAGCACCTTGCTCTTCAGGTCCGCGACGTCCTTCTCGTCGACGAGCTTGTGGTCGACGGCCGGAACCGGGTCCTGCCACAGCTGCGCCTCGGGGATCCAGGGTCCCAGGAAGCGGGAGACCGGACCCATGTCGCGGTGCAGCAGCTTGTACCACGCCTTGGCGAAGGCGTCGGCCAGCTCCTCGGGGTGATCGAGCCAACGCCGGGTGATGTCGCGGTAGATCGGGCTTTCCCGCAACGAGATGTCGGTGACCAGCATCGTCGGCGCGCGCCCCGGTCCACCGAACGGATCGGGGATGGTTCCCGCGCCGGCGCCGTCCTTGGCGGTGAACTGCCACGCCCCGGCGGGGCTCTTGGTCAGCTCCCACTCGTAGCCGTACAGCGTCTCCAGGAAGGAGTTGTCCCACTTGGTCGGAGTCGGCGTCCAGACGACCTCCAGGCCGCTGGTGATGGCGTCCTTGCCCACGCCGCTGCCGTAGGCGCTCTTCCAGCCGAGCCCCTGCTGTTCGATCGGGGCGGCCTCGGGCTCGGGTCCGACCAGGTCGGCGTCACCGGCACCGTGGGTCTTGCCGAAGCTGTGGCCGCCGACGATCAGCGCGGCGGTCTCTTCGTCGTTCATCGCCATCCGGCCGAAGGTCTCGCGGATGTCGATCGCGGCCGCGACCGGGTCCGGCTTGCCTTCGGGCCCTTCGGGATTCACGTAGATCAGGCCCATGGTGGTGGCGCCGTAGGGCTGCGCGAGATCGCGTTTGCCCGAGTAGCGCTTGTCGGTGCCCAACCATTCCTCTTCTTCACCGAACAGGATTTCCTCTGGCTCCCAGACGTCTTCGCGGCCGAAGGCGAAGCCGAACGTCTTGAATCCCATCGATTCCAGGGCCGTGTTCCCGGCGAAGAGCAGCAGGTCCGCCCAGGAGATCTTGTTGCCGTACTTTTTCTTCAGCGGCCACAGCAGCCTGCGCGCCTTGTCCAGGCTGGCGTTGTCGGGCCAGCTGTTGAGCGGGGCGAAGCGCTGCATACCCTGGCCGCCACCACCGCGACCGTCATAGATGCGGTAGGTGCCGGCCGCGTGCCAGCTCATCCGGATGAACAGGCCTCCGTAGTGGCCGTAGTCGGCGGGCCACCAGTCCTGCGAGGTCGTCAGCAGCGTGACCATGTCGGCCTTCAGCGCGTCGACGTCGAGCTTGGCGAACTCCTCGGCGTAGTCGAAGTCGTCGCCGAGCGGGTTGGACTGGGGCGCATGCGGGTGCAGCCTGGACACGTCGACCTGGTTGGGCCACCAGTCCTGGTTCGTCAGTGGAGCATTCGACTTCGGCTGCGGTGAAGGGATTGCTGGGTTTTCGCTTTCGCTTGTGCTGGCCGTCCCGGCGTCGGGTTGGGGTGGACGGCTAGCGGATGTATCAGATGACACAGCATTCCTTTCGGGGGTGGGTGAATCGGGCTGCGATCACGGCTGTGATCTAGGAGCCTGTTGTCGAGCAATCGGCACACAGGCCCCAGTAGATGACTTCGGCCTCGTCGAGAACGAAGCCATCAAGAACGTTGTCGTTGTCCGAGGGGGTGAGGCAGGGAGCGTCGCCGACGGCGCAGTCGATGTCGGCGATGATCCCGCAGGATCGGCAGACGACGTGGTGGTGGTTGTCGCCGACGCGCGATTCATAGCGCGCGACCATGCCCAGGGGCTGGATCCGGCGCACCAGACCGACGGTGGTCAGCGCATTGAGCACGTCGTAGACGGCTTGGCGCGAGACTTCGGGCAGGCCGACGCGGACCGCCGAGAAGATCGTCTCGGTGTCGGCGTGCGGATTGGCGTCCACGACTTCGAGCACGGCAACTCTGGGCCGGGTCACCCGCAGATCGGCCATCCGCAACCTGTTCGCGTAATCGGCCGTCGATGACACGCCACCAATATGACGCACTTATTTGGAACGAGTCAAGACTTTATTGTGAAGTGCGGCACAACTGCCGGTGACGAATGAGCCAGATCACGGTCAGGTCGGCTTCAGCGCGCTGCCTTTGCGCCACTCGTCCCAGCTGAGCGTCCAGTCGCCGTTCTGCGCCAGCGTCAGCGGGGGCCCGCCGCTGTTGCGAACCTCGACCACGTCGCCGGGCACCGAAAAGTCGAAGAACCATTTCGCGTTGTCGGCATTGAGGTTCAGGCAGCCGTGCGACGTGTCGCGGTGCCCCTGGGCCCAGACCGTCGCGTCGAGCTCATGCAGATAGATGCCGTCCGAGCTGATCTTGGTGGCCCAATTGATGGTCTCGCGGTAGCCGAGCCTCGAGTTCTTGGGCAGGCCGAAGGTCGAGGAGTCCATGATGACGGGATTGCCCTTGTCCAGGACGGTGTAGACGCCGGACGGGGTCCACAGCGAGATGGTCCTGCCGCCGACGTCTTCGGTGCCGCCCATTCCCATGCTCGTGGGCATCGTGCGCTGCAGGTTTCCGTTGCTGAACACGCTGACCTGGTGGGTGGCGTCGTCGGCGATCGATACGTGCGCATCGCCGACACGGAAGGACACCTTGGTGTCGTCTTGCCCGAACAGGCCGTCTCCCAGGGCAATTCCGTAGATCTTCGCCTCGGCGGTGACGTTCGTGCCCGGTGCGTAGTAGCGCTCGGGCCGCCAGTGCGCGTTCTGGCCGTCGACCCAATACCAGGAACCCTCGACTTTCGGGTCGGTGGTCACGGACAGTTGCCGCTCGGCCGTGGCACGATCGGCGATCTTCTCGTCGAAGTGCGCCACGATCACCGTTCCGACGCCGTAGGTGCCGCCGTCGCGCAACGTAGCTTCCGACGTGGTGGTGAAGGACACCTTGGTCTGGTTCGACGGCTTCAGCGTGGAGAACGACGAAACCTGCTTGGCCGCAACGCCACTGACGCCGCTGCTGCTGACCGTCAGCGTGTAGGTGCGCCCGTAGCCCAGCGGGACCGTGGGCTTCCACACGGTGTTGTCCGGGGTCATGACACCCTCGACGGGTTTGCCGCTCTCGTTGACCATGTCGACGCCGGTCAACGTCCCGTTGTCGGCTTTGACCGTGACCGGGGCGACGGGGTCGACATCATGCGCGTTGGGACCCGGGGTGATCGTTATTCGGGCCGGCTCAGCGGTTTTCGTGGGTGCACTGGATTGACTGCAGCCGGGGCCTGAGCAGTGCGAAGTCGACGCGACGTATATCGCGCCCACCACGGCGACGATCACGCACACCGCGAGCAGCAGCTGGCGAGGGCGGCTCATCCGGAGGATCCGGCCGACGAACTGATCGCTGAACTTGGACGTCATGAAGCTGCCGAATCCCTGCTCTCTGTTGCTCGCAGGCTGCGAAGTTCCGCCCGGCGAAGTCGAATGTTGTAGTTGAGATATCCCGCGACGTGCGTGTTCTAAACCGACGGGCGGTTCGGCTTCGTCACTCCAAGCCGCACCGGCCGTCCCGCGAGAGATCATGGCTTCATGGCCGATGAGGAACTCGACAGCCTCTACGAGGTGCCGCCAAAGGAGTTCACCGCGGAGCGCACCAGATTGGCCGCTGCGGCCAAGCAGCGCGGCGATACCACCGCCGCGAAACGGATTGCCGCCGCCAACAAACCGACGACGGCGGCGTGGATCGTCAACCGGCTGGCGCTCCGGCACGCCGACACCCGGCAGCGGCTGGCAGACCTGGGCGAGCGACTGCGCGCCGCGCACGCGGCGATGGACGGCGGGAGCATCCGGGAACTGTCAGCCGAACAACACGAGCTTCTCGACGAACTCACCCGCACGGCGCTGCGGGCGGCCGACGTGGCGCAACCGTCGGCGGCCGTGCGCGAAGACCTGACCAGCACCCTGCAAGCCGCGATCGCCGACCCGCAGATCAGCGCGCGGCTGGGCAGGTTGACCCGGCCCGAGCAGTGGTCGGGTTTCGGCGCCTTCGGCGACGGCGACACGGTGCCGGAATCGGTGGATATGCCCAACAAACCGGCAAAGGCACAGACCGCCCCGGCGCCGAAGCGGTCCGCGGACGACAAGGCACAGGAGCGACGGCGCGAGAAATTGAGCTCGGCCGTTGCCAGCGCCGAACGCGCGAAGGCCGAGGCCGACGACATCCTGACCGAGCGACAGGCCCAGCGGGATGCCGCCCGGCAGCAACATGACGATGCGGCCCGGGCACTGCGGGCGGCCGAGCGGGAACTCAGTGCCGCCGAAAAGCACTACGACAAGGCAAGGGAAGCGGCCCGAACCGCCGCGGACGCCGTCAAGGAGGCGAAAACCCGGCTGAAGCGGGCGTGAGCTGGTGGCGGCGTTTCCCCGGGCCGGGCCGGGGTATCAGGTCAGCCGTGACTTCTTTGTGGATGACCGAACGCACCGAACAGCCTTGGGCCCCAAGCCGGCTTGATCAGGGCCCCGCGTCGGCCGATGTCATCGTCGTGGGCGCCGGCATCACCGGCCTGATGACGGCGGTGCTGCTGGCACGCGCGGGCAAGGATGTGCTGGTGCTGGAGGCGCGCACGGTCGGCGCGTGCGCGACCGGAAACACCACCGCGAAAATCAGCCTGCTGCAGGGCAGTCAGCTCTCCAAGGTGCTGCCACGGCACGGCCGCGATGTCGCGCGCGCCTACGTCGACGGCAACCGCGAGGGCCAGGAGTGGGTGCTGGGCCACTGCGAGGCGCAGGGCGTGGCGGTGCAGCGCGAGGATGCCTACACCTACGCCCAGTCCGTGCGGGGCGTCCCGTCGGCGCGCGCCGAGCTCGCGGCGTGTCAGGCGGTGGGCCTGCCGGTGGTGTGGGACGACGACGCCGAGGTGCCGTTCGCATATCACGGCGGTGTGCGGCTGGCCGATCAGGCGCAGTTCGACCCGATGTCCTTCCTCGACTCGCTGGCCGTCGAGCTGCTGAGTCGCGGTGGACGGCTGGTCGAGCACGCTCGGGTACGGCGGGTGTCCTGGCGCGGCAAGGGGGTGCGCGTTCAGGTCAACGACGCCGCGCAGCGGGACGTCGAACTTCATGCGGCCCAACTGGTGCTCGCCACCGGGATCCCCATCCTGGATCGCGGCGGATATTTCGCGCGGGTGAAGCCGATGCGGTCGTATTGCTTGGCCTTCAAGGTTCCGGGCAACGTCACCCGGCCGATGATGATCTCCACCGACTCGCCGACACGGTCGGTGCGCTACGCGCCGGTCGCGGACGGGGAGCGGCTGATCGTGGGCGGGGCCGGCCACACCGTGGGCCGCGAGAAGAGTCCGTCCGAGGCGCTGGACGAGCTGTCGACGTGGACGCGCAAGCACTATCCGGGTGCCGTGCAGACCCACTTCTGGTCGGCGCAGGACTACACGCCCATCGACCACCTGCCGTACGTGGGCCCCATCCTGCCGAACACCGACAGCATCTTTGTCGCAACGGGTTTCAACAAGTGGGGGATGACCAACGGCCCCGCCGCGGCGTTGGCGCTGTCCAGCCGCATCCTGGGCGGGCGGATGGACTGGGCCCGCGCGTTCGCCAGCTGGAGTCCGCACGAGCTGTCCGGCGTGGCGACGGCCCTGCAGTCCAACCTCGAAGTCGGCTTCAATCTGACGAAGGGCTGGATCACCCCGGCGGTGCGAACTCACCGCCGCAGCCCGGTCGACGGCGAAGGCGGTGTGGTGAGTGGCCCGCCGTGGCACCTGGAGGCCCGCTGCCGCGTTGACGGGACCGAGCACCGCGTCTCTCCGGTGTGCCCGCACCTGGGTGGGATCGTGAACTGGAACGACGCCGACAACGCGTGGGAGTGTCCGCTGCACGGCTCGCGGTTCGCACCCGACGGCACCTTGCTCGAGGGCCCGGCGACCCGCGATCTGACCGCGTAGTCGCCGCGGTCAGCCCGCCTTCTGAAACACCAGCCAGCGCAACTCGATTGGTGAGTCGTCGCGCGGGACGTCGAACACATCGAGGCCGCCGGCCCATCCCTCGAACCAGCCGGTGGGCGGCCAGGCGTCCGACGGTAACCGGGCCTTCTCGTATTCGTAGGCGGAGTCGTCGGCGATCGGCTCGAGGGGCAGTCCGGCCGCCGCGGCAGTCACCTCGTCGCGGGTGAAGATCATGCTGTTGCACTGCTGACTGAGTTGCACCGCGACGTCGTCGGGAACGTAGCCGTCGCGGGCCAGGAAGGTGTTGAAAACCAAGCGCCCGCCTTGGGCCAGGCAATCGGTGGCGAGTTCGAACATGCCGCGCAACTCGTGCGGCGTGCGGAAGTCGGACACCACCTCCGAAACCACCATCAGCTGATACCGATCGCGCACGCCCTCCATCGCCGTGAATACGTCGCTTTGAATGACGTTCACGCCCAACGATTCACCGGCGGCTTCGGCGACAATCACCTCCGCGAACTTCGCGGTCATCTCGACCGCGTCGACCGGGTGTCCGCGCCGGGCCAGGGCCAACGCGTTGCGTCCGGTTCCGGCGCCGACGTCCAGCACCCGATAGACCGAAGGGTCGGCCGCCTCCGCCGCCAGTGCGAGCACGCGCGCGTCGGGCTCGGTGCCGAACAGCGGCGGCGGTCGGACCGCCATCCACTGGTCGTAATCGGCCTCGACCGTGCGCCAATCGGCTTGGACCCGGAAATTCACGCCGGTCCCGAATGGAGCCTGATACGAGATGAGGACCTCGGAACGGGGGGAGGCCTTGAAGGCCTTCGCCAACTCGGCCACCAGCGCGGTCCGTAACTGTGCGGACTGTTCGGGAGGGCACCAGACGCCCAGGGTGGCGCAGACGTTGTTGCACAGCTGGACGTACTCGTCGATCAGCCCCGGCACCGCCGGAACCCGGATGTGGCCCTCGGCCGACAACTTGCGATACAGCCGCCGGATCATCGCCTCGCGCAGCATCGACAAGTCGAACGACCTATTCGGCGGATCCTGCACCAGAACCTTCTACACGACCAACGGGGTTTGCACCACCGCTGGGCGGGACCGGCGGTGCGGCTACGCCCGGCGAGCGGCGGATTCGAGAAGGTCGGCGGCCGCGGCGACGCTTTGGTCGGGGGTGGTCATCTGGGTGGCGACCTCCCTGGCTCGGCTGAGGTAGTGCGCCGACCGCACCGAGCGCAGGTCGGCCACCAGCGAGTCCAAGGTGGAAGCCGAGAACGCCCGCCCCACGCCGACTTCCAACCTGCCGACCGCATCCGCCCAGATCGGCTGATCAAGCCAGAGCCAGAGAATCAACATGGGCACGCCCGCCCGCATGCCCGCGGCAGTGGTGCCGGCGCCGCCGTGGTGCACGATCGCACGGCACGCCGGAAAGACGGCGGCGTGATTCACCGCCTCCACGATCTTCACGTGGTCGGCGGGCGGGATGCGGGTGAAATCGTTTGGGCCACTGCAAATCAACGCCCGCTCGCCTATCTGCGCGCAGGCGGCGCCGATCACCGCGACGGTCTCGGCGGGGGAGGTGACCGGCGTGCTGCCGAATCCGAAATAGATCGGCGGCGTCCCGTCGGCGATCCAGGACAACACCTCGTCGTCCGCATCGGCCGGCAGCCCGAGGGTCAGCGACCCGACGAAGGGCCGCCGGTACCCGCCCCCAGCCCATTGCTTCGCCAGTTCGGGCGCCCACAGCTCGTCGTAGATCTGGATCTCGAGCGCCGGCTGCGTCGACGTGTTGTCGGGCAGGCCCAGCGCCCGACGTTGGGCCGCTTCGGCCGCGCCGGTGACTTCGGATTGCAGCCGGCCCAGTTCCAAGGTCTCGGCGGGAAAGAAGTGCAGCGCGGCCAGCGGTATGCCGAAGCGCTCCCCGACATTGGCGGCCAGGCGCTGCTCGTTCATCCCGGCCACCAGCAGGTCGGCACCGGCCGCCACCGACGTCAGCGTCTCGCTCTTGCCGGTCCACACCGTGGTGACGCGCTCGATGAGTTGCGGCAACGCGCTTATCGGATTCCCCACGTTGCGGACGAAATTGGTCGCCATGTTGATCTGCTCGCGACTGTCGGGCCCGTACGCGACCGCGGCAAGCCCCGCCGACTCGGCCATGTCGAGCTTGTCGGGGGGCACCGCGATCACGACGTCGTGGCCTCGGCGGCGCAACTCCCGTGCAACGGCGGCGCAGGGCTCGACGTCGCCACGGCTGCCATAGGCGGCCAGCACAATTCTCATCAACAAACCTCACTCGCGGGGACGCCACAAATCCAAGCAGAAGCGGCGCGGCCGGACCCGCTGGACGCGCCCGCACCGCCCTGAGCAGGCCTCTAGCCGATTCTTAGCCCACGAACGGCGGCCGCCGGACGCTGGGCGGGGCCGGTCCTGTCCCGTTGAGAACCGGCTGAGAGTGATTTGCGCAATACGCGCCTAACCCTTGTGAGTTTCGGCCGTCATGTGCAGGTAACCTATCGTTAACTCTCGGCAATAATTTCGCTGTATTCGTTGACGTGGGAGCACCTGCACACGTGTGAGGCCGGTCCGCTAGCACTGGGGACGGTCTCATTCGGTCGTCTTCGTTCGCGGCACTGGCAGCACGGGAGGGAGTGCGATTTGTTTGCTGCTGGGTTGGCTATCCCCATACGACGCGCATCGTGGCCGTCGATGCCCTCGCGGCGTTGAGAGCGATCGGAGGAAAACGACATGGACTTCGCAGTACTGCCGCCGGAGGTTAACTCCGCGCGCATGTACGCAGGTCCGGGGTCGGGCCCGATGCTGGCCGCCGCGATGGCCTGGGATGAATTGGCGGCCGCGCTGCAATCGACGGCGAACTCCTATCAGGCCGAGATCACGGCCCTGACCTCCGGCCCATGGGTCGGCCCGTCGTCGGCGTCCATGGTCGCGGCCATCACCCCCTATCTGGAGTGGATGAGGACCGCCGGCGCCCAGGCCGAGGAAACCGCCAACCAGGCCAGGACAGCGGCCTTCGCGTACGAGACGGCGTTCGCCGAGACGGTGCCGCCCCCGGTGGTCACGGCCAACCGCACCCAGCTTGCGGCACTCGTCGCGACCAACATCCTGGGCCAGAACACGCCGGCGATCGCCGCGACCGAGGCGGAGTACGGCGAAATGTGGGCGCGAGACACCGCGGCCATGTTCGGCTACGCGGGTACGGCGGCCTCGGCGACGCGGTTGACACCGTTCGCCCAACCCGACCCGACCAGCAATTCCGGCGCCGGCCAGTCCGAAGCGGTGGCCCAAGCCACCGGCACCGCCGCCGGAAACACGCAAAACACCGTGCAGCAATCGTTCTCGGCGGTGCCCAACCTGCTCAGCAACGCTGCGGTGACCCCGAATGCCGCCGCCGACCCCTCGTCGGCGCTGAACGGGTTGGACTTGACGAGCGATCTCATCGCGATTTTCCTCGACGCGCCGGCCAGCGTCACCGGCCTCGGCATCGACGCACCCGGCACGCTGATCACCATGCCGTTCGACATCGTCGGTGCGTTGACCGGTTTCCACACCGACGACATCGTCAGCGGCTGGGCCGGGGTGCAATCCTGGCCCGGCACGGGAGCGGTCCCGCCCTCGCCATTTCCGGTCATCACGAACCCAGCGGGTGGATTCGGGACGTTGGCATCGGCGGGGCTGGGTCAGGCCAACACGGTCGGCGGCCTGTCGGTACCGCCGGGCTGGGCCGCGGCCGCCCCGGCGATTCGCCCGGCCGCCTTGGTGCTGCCGGCCACCGGCGCCGGTGCCGGCGCCCAAGCCGCCGCCGCGGCCGCGGCCGCGCCCACCGGCACCGGGAGCTTGTTCGGCGAGATGGCTACGGCCAGCATGGCCGGGCGCGCGATGGCCGGTACCGGTGGGGCACTGGGTCGCGAGCGCGCGCGGGGCGGCGAGATCGAGAAGGCGACCCGCGAGGCGCCAAAGGAGCCGAAGACCGAGCCGACGGCACCACCGCAGGTTGCCGCGGGCGGCCCGATCACGAGCATCGCCGCCGAGCTGCGCGAACTGGCTTCGCTGCGCGACGCGGGAATCTTGACCCAGCAGGAATTCGAGGAGCAGAAAAAGCGCCTGCTGCCAAGCTGATCCAGGCCCCGGGCGCTGTACGTTCGTCGGTCGATCCGGATGAGCACAAAGGTTCACGCTTTATTCGGCACTAGCGGTGCGGTGCGGGTGTTACCGTTTGCTGGCCATCCGACCGTCGACGGGACCTCCTCGCTCATGCCCACATTTCGGATCGCCCCCGCGGCCGTGATCGGCGCATGCATCGGTTTGGTGACCACGGCGCTCGTCTCGGGGTGCGGCGTCGCCCCGCCGGCGACAACGGCCGCCACCACCTCGTTGACCACAGTCGTTGCGGCACAGACTAATTCATTGTCCGCATCAGCAGCCGGCCCCGCCGCAACGACCGCCCCCGGCATGTACGGCAACCCGGGCGCCGCGGCGAAGTACTGGGTGGCGCAGTCGCTCGAGGACAACTGCGGACTCGTGTCGATCGCCGACGTGGTGGGCGAGGTCACCGGCAACGCGCCCACCGAACGGCAGATGCTGGATCTGGCGGAGTCGACGCCGTCGGGGGCCAATCCCGGACCGATTTACGCGCCACGCAACGATCCGAGCCACTCCGGCCCGAACGCCGGCATCTCGATGTCCGACCTGGTGATCCTGCTCGACCACTTCGGGATCAAATCCGAGATGACCTCCACCTCCGACCGGGACCAGAACGGACTGCCGCTCCTCGAGCAATACCTGGCAAAGGACCGCAGGGTCATCGCCTTCGTCAACTCCTCGGTCATCTTGAACGCCGAAGACCAGCGCACCAAGGCCGACCATTTCCTGGTCGTGACGGGCATCGACACCGGCAATGAAATCGTGCACCTCAACGACCCCGGTATCGACCACGCCGACGAACAAGTCAGCTTCGGCACGTTCATGACGGCCTGGCAGACCAGTGATCAGTCGATCGTGGTGACCGCGGCTCCCGGCTGATCCCTGGTGACGCCAGGACATTTCGGGCACAGTGAGCAGTGGAACTTCAGTGAAGGCGCGTGATGGACAACTCGGCCGCCCAGGCCTCGAATGCAGCGGGGATGCGGGTACAGGCGCTGCTTCGCTATCCGGTGAAGTCGATGCTCGGCGAAGCCCTCGATCGCCTGCTGGTCGACGAGCGCGGTGCCGAGGGCGACCGGCGGCTGGCGCTCCTCGACGGCGAGACCGGGCACGTGGCCAGCGCCAAGAATCCACGGCTGTGGCGTGATCTGTTGAGGTGCACCGCACATGCCGATGCCCTGGGTGTGCGCATCAGCCTGCCCGACGGGACCGACGTGGCCGCCGATGATCCGGGGGTCGACGAGCTGATCTCGCGGCTGACCGGCCGGAGGGTCCGGTTGGTCACCCAACGCCCCGATGGCGCGACACTGGTGCGCCCCGATCCGGAGCAATTGCTGGAACTCGGTCTCGACGCCGAGGTCGACGGCCGCATCCTGCGGATCGCCGCGACCACCCCGGGCGATTCGTTCACCGACGAAGCCCCGTTGCATGCGATCACGACGGCCACCCTCGAGCACATCGGCGTGGAGGCGCTGCGCTACCGCCCGAATCTGGTGATCGCGACGCCGCCCGACTATCGACCGTATGCCGAAAACGACTGGGTGGGAAGCGAAATCGCCATCGGGGAGGCGCGGCTGCGCGTCCTGACGGCCACGTCGCGCTGCGTGGTTCCCACGCTCGAGCACGGGCCCCTGCCACGAGCTCCGCAGGCGCTTCGCGTACCCGCGGCCGAAAATCGTTTGAACACAGGCGGTCACGGCGCACAGCCATGCGCGGGCGCCTACCTGGCGGTGGTGACCCAGGGGGTTATTCGCGTCGGCGACGGAGTCACCGTCGGACCATAGTGGCTGGGCAGCAACGCGTCAGCCACCCAGGTTGCGCAGCGCCGTGTCGAGTTCCTCGGCGTCGATGGTCATGAGGCACCGCCCCGCCCCGGTTCGCTGTTGCAGCGCGTCGATCAGGCGGGAGGCCTGGCCGCCACCGGGCCGACGTAATCCACAAGCGCCGTCAATGGTTCGGCATGCTAACCGGTCGCCCCGACCATCTTCATCACTATCAGCACCCCCACCGCGATGAACGCGACGGCGAAGATGCAGACGCCGACCACGGTGAGCACGGAGCCGGGGGTGAATCGCCGGGTGTTCTGCGGTTGTGGCTCGGACACCCCGGAGGTTTGGGGCGCGGCCGGGGGAGTGGTGCCCGGTGCAGCGCCCCCGCCAGGCTCCAGCCCCGGTATTTGCGTCGGGTCGGGATCGGGAGGTTGCGCGGTCATGGGTGACACCGGACCCGTCGTTGTGGGCGGCGCCACAAACGTTCGGCCCGGTCACCGCCCAGATGCAAGTGTTCTTTTGGCTCTTGAACAGGTCTCATCGCGTGCTCCGTCCGTCGCGGCTATGGCGGTACCCGCCCAGACGCCACCCAAACGGCCCGTGCCGGAGGAGCTTGCCGACGACGACCGGCGTAGCGCCCAACCCTCTTCGATGCGTCGGGGACGACGTGCGCGTCAGTCTCGAAAAGACTGTCCGCCAGCACGTTCCGGATGGGCCCGTGCTGACGGCGGGATTCAGTTCTCCAAGTTGGGGGTGGGGCTCTGTGCGGATTCCCATTTCGCCTCAAGGGACCGTTTCACCCGCGTGCCTGCCGCCAGATCGAGCTGAAAGGTCTCACCGCTGTCGGTCTCGAATGTGATGAGATACCCCGCGTCGCTGGAGTCCTTGAAGACGACTTTGTAGGGCTGTTCACCTGAGCCGCGGTCCACGGCGATGATGTCGCCAGGTGTGACGTCGTCGATCAGGTCGTTGCCGGAGACTTTGGACATACGGTCGACGTTAGCCGAAAAGACGCGGTGGACGTCGAGCCGGGCAGCGCAGTGACCGACCTCACCTACGGTTGCAGGAAGGCCTTGATGGCGCGTCGCTCATCCATCGCCCGGTAGGCTTCGGCGACCTGCTCGAGGGGCAGGCGCAGGTCAAACACCTTGCCGGGGTTGATCTTTCCGTCGAGGACCGACTCGATCAGGGAGGGCAGGAAGTGCCGGACCGGGGCGGGTCCGCCGCGCAGCCCGACCTGGGTGCTGAAGAGCTGCTCGCCGGTGATGGCGACGTCGTGGGGGACACCGACGAAACCGACAAAGGCGCCCGGGCGAGCGGACTGGATGGCTTGTTGCATCGCCTGGCCGGTGCCCACGCATTCCAGCACCGCGTCGGCGCCGACGCCTTCGGTCATCTCCTTGACGACCGCGACTCCGTCGTCGCCGCGTTCGGTGACGATGTCGGTGGCGCCGAATTCACGGGCCAGCTTCTGCCGGGGCTCGTGGCGGCTCATCGCGATGATCCGCTCGGCGCCCTTCTCGCGGGCCGCCAGCACCGCGCACAACCCCACCGCGCCGTCACCCACGACGGCCACCGTCATGCCGGCAACGACGCTGGCCGCTTCGGCGGCGAACCACCCGGTGCCCATCACGTCCGACAGGGTTAGTAAGTCCGGGATCAATTCCTCGTCGGGTCGGTCGGGCAGTGCGACGAGACTGCCATCGGCCCAGGGGATGCGCACCGACTCCGCTTGGCAGCCGCCCATCAGCACGCGGTTTACGCACGAACTCTGAACTCCGTTGCGGCAATTCGGACAGGTGCCGTCGGAGGCGTAGAAGGATCCGATGACGAATTGGCCGGGCTTGACCGAGGTGACGTCGCTGCCGACGGCTTCGACGACACCGCAGTACTCGTGACCGAACGGCTTGGGCTCGGGAACGGGGTTGACGCCGCGGTAATCCCAAAGATCCGAGCCGCACACGCAGGTCGCGGTGGTGCGGATGATCGCGTCGGTCGGGGCGACGATCTCGGGTTCCGGCAGGTCTTCGAATCGGACATCGCCGGCACCGTAGATGACAGCTCCTCGCATCACGCCTCCCTCTCGCGGTAGTGGGAGCCCAGCTACCCGAAGTCGATGTTTTAACCGCGCCTCAACGCCATTTGATGCCGCACCCGATGGACGGGCGCTGTTCGGGATTCACCGGTTGTCCGGCCAACACCGCGTCGACCGCGGCTCGGACGTCGGCGGCCGTGACCGGCCGGCCGTTCTTGGGCCGGGAGTCGTCGAGCTGGCCGCGGTAGACCAGCCGGCGTTCGCCGTCGAACACGAAGGTGTCGGGCGTACAGGCGGCCGAGTAGGCGCGGGCGACGTCCTGGGTCTCGTCATAAAGGTACGGGAACGTCCAGCCATGGCTGCGGGCCTCCGCCACCATCTGATCGGGGCCGTCCTGCGGGTAGGTGACCACGTCGTTGCTCGAAATGCCCACCATCGCAACGCCTTGCTCGGCGAGGTCACGACCGAGCGCTGCGAGCCCGTCGGCGACGTGCTTGACGTACGGGCAGTGATTGCAGATGAAGGTGACGACCAGGGCGGGGCCGGTCAGATCGTCGCGACTGAGCGTGCGGCCGGTGGCCGGCTCGGGCAGCGTGAAGGCCGGGGCGACGGTACCGAGGGCAAGCATGGTGGACTCGATGGCCATGCCGGCCAGGGTATCGCCAGATGGCCCGTTCGCGCACTACGCGGAGTCGTGGGTGCGAAACATGTTGTGCTACACGTCAATTCAGAGCGGTATGCGTTCAGCACCCGCTGACACGACGCAGGTCCGTGTTTGACCGGCCCAGTTCGTGGAATCACACACCTGACACGAACGAACGTTTTTGGCCAACGCCTCAAGGAGAATGATGAGTGAGCAGAACAAGGCCGACGAAGCGCGAAGGGGCCTGATCGATTCGGTCAAGGGCAAAGCCAAAGAGGTCGTCGGCGCAGTCACGCGCAACGAATCGCTGACCGCCGAGGGGCAACTCGAGCAGACCCAGGCGCATGAACGTAAAGAAGCGAATGCGTCCGAGGCCGTCGCCGAAGCCGAGGCCAAACAGGCCCACGAGGACGCGGCCGAAGTCAGGGCCGAAGGCGCCCAACAGCGCCTGACGGCGAACGCGCAGGCCGTGGCCGCCGAGAATTCGATCGAGGCCCAGGAGGCCGCCCAGAAGCGTGCGGCCGACCGGGCGGCGCATCAGCAGGCGACCGCCGAGAAGACCCGGGCCGAGCTGGACGCGCAGCGCGACATCCACCTGGCGAAGGCCGAGGAGCGCGCGGGGATCCGCGAGGCGTCCGAGGAGATCGTCGATGCCGTCGCCGAGCACCAGAGCTCGGTGCAGGTGGCCCGCAACGAAGAGTCGGAGGCCGACCGGCTGCGGCGCCAGGCCCAAAACGTGACCGACGAAGCCGACCTGCCCTGACGGCGGGCCTCACCCAGGAGAAATTGATGAAAATTTCCGAAGTTCCGCTGGCAGTCCTGCGGTTTCACTACCAACTCGCCCGCTTCTCGTTGCAGCTGATCGAGGACCGGGTCGTCAACCGCATCCCCAGCGAGGCGCCGGCGCGACTGCTGTACGAGCGCTCGCTGGGCATGCTCGACAGCACCGTCGGAAGTGTGCTCGGCGACGCGACGCTCGCCGAGCGGGGAGCAGCCCTGGTCGAACGCAGCGACACGCTGGGCCGCGCGACTCAACTGGACGCGCAAGCCGCGGTCCACAAGGCACAGGCCGACGCCAAGCTCAGGAGCGCCCGCGACGAGGCGATCCAGGAGCGCGAGGAGACGCAGGAGGCCACCCAGCAGGAAGTCAAAGAGGCCCGAATCGGCGCCGAGCAGCGCAAACGCGAAGCGGCGGAGTCGGCGCAGCAGCAGAGCGATGCGGCCAAACGGCGCGCCGACGAGGCCGCCGCCCAGCGCAAGCAGACGGTCGAATCGGCCAAGCGCCAGGTGGAAGACAGGACTCGAGCCGCCGAGAAGGCCGCGGCCAAGGCTTCCGCGGCCAAAGTCGATGAGGCGGAGGACAAGCTCGGCGAGGCCGCCGAGCAGCGAGCCGAGGCGGATCGGGTGGCGCAGCTGGCGGCCGCCGAGAAGCGACAGCGCCAGGAGGAGCGGGCAAGCGACTGACGGGTGTCAGACGCTCGGGGCACCCTGGTTGATCTTGTTGGCCGCAAACGTCGCGGCCTGGGCGGTCATCCCGGCGTCGATGTAGGAAACGTGGGCCATGATGTTGCCACCGCCGGAGCAGATCGGATCATCGGGCGCGCAAATGCTGGTGACCTTGGAGCCGTACGCCGGGTTGATCGTCGGCAGCGGTTGGCCGCCCCACAGCATGCTGGAGAACTGACTGGTGGGCTCGCCGAAGAGCGCGACGGCGGCGACGTGGTCGGCCACCGAGGGCGGCATCGCGTTGGTGGCGAGGTCGATCACCGTCGAGCCCTGGGAGTAGCCGCCGAGCACGATCTTCGACTTCGGGCAGCTGGCTACGACGTCCTGGACGTGTGCGCTGGCGTCGTTGGACCCGGCGTTTGCGCTGTTGTGGTAGTCGTCGTTGGCGGGATAGTTGACCGCGTAGACGTCGACGGACTTACCGCCGAGCTGCGACGTGAGCGAGTCGACGAACGCCTGACCGATGTTGCCCAGACCGGGTTCCTGGTGGGTGCCCCGGGCGAAAACCACCGATACGTCCGAGCAGCCATCGGCGACGGCGGTGGGCGTTCCGATGGGTGCACTCATCAGCGCCCACGTCGTCACAACCGCGATACCAACCCAGCGAGCAAATCTGCGTGCACTCATGCCGGAATCCTGTCATATCGCCGGTCATAGCGATGCCGGCGGTTGACACCGGGACGGGGGGCCAACGCCCGAGCAGACGAATGACGTTGCAGCGCAACGTCAATGCTTACGACCCGGTGGTTCGGATGCGAATCGGGCCGCCCCAGTCGCGGTCGGGGTCGACGACCTCGCCGCGCTGCGTGATCTCCACGTCACCCGCCCTGGCGAGCCGCCGGGCCGCCGCGCGGGCGTCGTCCATCAGCTCGCGCCAATCGTCGCCGCCGATCGCGCGGGCGGCGTCCGACGGGCAGATGCTGCTCCGCGGGCCGCGATGCTCGGTCAGCGCCAGGATCGACGACTCGAGCCGCTGCCCCATCGGGCCGCCGCCGAGGGCGATCTCGGCGTGGTCGGCGCCGCGGCCCCCGCCGTCGAGCACACGACCCAGTTCGGCACGCAATCGCTCACCCGCCCCGCCAGTCAAGGCCACCTCGCCGCCACTGGGACGCCGCCGATCGTCACCGACCGCGCCATTGCGGTTTGCGCTTCTCGGCCCAGGCGCGCAACCCCTCGGCGACATCTTCGGTCGCACCGGCCACCTTGCGCATGGTCTCGCCGAAACGCACCGATTCGATCCAGCCCATGTCGGCGGTTCGCCACGCCACTTCTTTGGTCGCCCGCTGGGCCAGCGGCGCGGCCTCGGTGAGGGTGCGCGCCCAGGCCTGGGCTTCGGCCTGCAGCTGGTCGGGCTCGACCAGCTTCCAGACCAGACCGATTTCCTTGGCCCGCTCGGCGGTCATGGGTTTGCC
Organism: Mycobacterium colombiense; assembly: GCF_001672755.1. Classification (GTDB taxonomy): domain Bacteria; phylum Actinomycetota; class Actinomycetes; order Mycobacteriales; family Mycobacteriaceae; genus Mycobacterium; species Mycobacterium colombiense_C. The sequence continues at coordinate 119,985 of NZ_LZKI01000074.1, forward strand.
GGTCAACAGCAGCTCCATCGCGTTGGCCCAGCCTACCCGGTGTGGGAGTCGAATGGCTCCGACGATGGTGGGCACGCCGATGGATACCTCGGGGAAGCAGAACGTCGCCTCGGTGCTGGCGATGACGAAGTCGCAGAACAGCACCCCGGTCACGCCGTAGCCGATGCACGGGCCATGCACGGCGGCGATCGTCGGCTTGAACAATTCCATGCCGGATTCGAACGAGTTGATGGTCGGCTTCTCCCAGAAGGTGCCGCCGAAGGTACCGACCGAGCCTTCGCCGTCCTTCAGGTCGCCGCCGGCGCAGAAAACGCTGCCGTTGGCCGTCAGGATCCCGACCCACGCGTCCAGGTCGTCGCGAAAGCGATCCCAGGCGGCGTTGAGGTCCCGGCGCAGCGCGCCGTTGATGGCGTTGCGCGCCTCGGGGCGGTTCAGGGTGATGGTGGCAACGTGGTCTTGCAGCTCATAGGTGACCAGACTCATGACTGCAGACTATTGCGCGGGCCTACAACCTCGCCATAACCCGGGAACAAGCCATCTCATGGCGTGCGAGGGCGGCGAAAATCGTGGAATATCGCAAGGCGGCCAACGGTTTTCGAGGGAAGGCGTTTGACGTCGTCGAAATGCACGTGGACCCGCTCGAAGGCTTTGACCCGTTCGGCTTTGACCTTGTTCGTGTAGGTCCGCCGATCCGCCAGCGTCAGATCCGCGTCGTCGCTGAACGCGCCCAGCAGCGCCCGTGGGTAGAGCCGCTCCACCAAGACGACGTTGACCTCGGCGCACATCACCAGTGCCACCGACGCGAGGAACAGAAACGCCAGCGCCCCTAACACCAGTGCGAACACACTGTTGGTGGCGCTGGCCCGTTTGACGGTGTGCGCCACATAGCCGGCCCCGAACCATTGCAGCATCTGCCAAATGAACGCTGCGGCAACCGCTCCCGGTAACACCTCCCGGTACGTCAGGGCCCGCGCCGTCGTCACCCGGAAGGCCACCAGGCAGATCAGCGCGTTGATGGCCACCGCGACGAGAGCCAGACCGATCTTGCTGAAGATGCCGAGGGACCCGGTGGCGTGGCCCGCCGCGGCCAACAACGTGGCGGCGACCGCGGCCGAGCCGAGCACCAACAACAGCATCAGGCTGCGCAGCCGGGACCGGATCGGGTTGGGGCGCTTGTGCTTCGGCACCGCCCACACCGTGTCCATCGCGTTCTGCAGCGCCTGCCCCACCCCCAGACCCCCGTAGAGCGCGCCGAGCAGGCCCACGATCACGCCCACCACTCCACCGCTGAGGCCCTCGGGGTGGTGTAGCTGCGCGCCGAGTACGGGGAACTGGCTCAACGTGCTGTGCAGCACCTGGGCTTGCAGATCGGGCCGGCCGGCCAGCACCACCCCCAGACCGGTGGTCAACAGCAGCAGCATCGGAAACAGCGATACCAGCCCGTAATAGGTGATCAGGGCGGCCAGGTAGCCGCCCTGATCGTCGTTGTACTTGTAGACGACACCGACGATGACGCCGACGACTCGATTACGACGCTGCAGCTCGTCCAGCCAACCGACCATCGCCGATCACTTCCCCCACCAGCCGGCATCCAATTCGATGCACTCGCCACGTGATACCCGCATTCGGCGCCGATCAACCCAGCCCGTCAGTCGGCGCGGTGGGGGTGCGGCCGCGCGATTGCCTATCCTGTGCGGGGTGGCCGAACCGTCTGCAGCGCAGTTGCGCAACCAGCTCGACGGTTTAACCTTGCGCGACGCCGCCCGCCTCGGCCGGCGCCTGAAGAACCTCCGCGGCGCGTCGCCCGAGAGGCTGCGCCAGTTCGCCGAGCAGGTCACCGCGGCGCGCACGGTCGTCGCCGCCCGTCAAGCCGCCGTCCCCACCATCACCTACCCCGACCTGCCGGTCAGCGACCGGCGGCAGGAAATCGCCGCAGCCATCCGGACGCATCAGGTGGTGGTGATCGCGGGGGAGACCGGGTCGGGGAAGACCACACAGCTGCCCAAGATCTGTCTCGAGGCCGGCCGCGGCATCCGTGGAACCATCGGCCACACCCAGCCCCGCCGGCTGGCCGCCCGCACCGTCGCCCAGCGCATCGCCGACGAGCTGGGCAGCCCGCTCGGCGACACGGTCGGCTATACCGTGCGCTTCACCGACCAGGTCAGCGATCGCACGCTGATCAAGCTGATGACCGACGGCATTCTGCTCGCCGAGATCCAGCGCGACCGCCGCCTGCTGCGCTACGACACGCTGATCCTCGACGAGGCGCACGAGCGCAGCCTCAACATCGACTTCCTGCTCGGTTACCTGCGTGAGTTGCTGCCGCGCCGACCCGATCTGAAGGTGATCATCACCTCGGCGACGATCGAGCCGCAGCGCTTCGCGGCGCACTTCGCGAACGCGCCGATCATCGAAGTGTCCGGCCGGACGTATCCGGTCGAGGTGCGCTACCGCCCGCTGGAGGTTGCCGTGCCTTCGGCCTCCGATGACGACCCGGACGACCCGGATCACGAGATCGTGCGTACCGAGACCCGCGACGAGGTCGAGGCGATCGTCGACGCGATCGGTGAACTCGAGGCCGAGCCGCCGGGGGACATCCTGGTCTTTCTCTCCGGAGAGCGCGAAATCCGTGATACCGCAGAGGCGTTGGGTGGACTCAAACACACCGAGGTGCTCCCGCTGTACGCGCGGCTACCCACCGCCGAGCAGCAGAAGGTGTTCGCACCCCATACCGGGCGCCGCGTCGTGCTGGCGACCAACGTCGCCGAAACCTCGTTGACCGTGCCGGGCATCCGCTACGTCATCGACCCGGGCAATGCCCGGATTTCGCGGTACAGCCGGCGATTGAAGGTGCAGCGGCTGCCGATCGAGCCGATCTCGCAGGCGTCGGCCGCGCAGCGGGCCGGCCGATGCGGCCGGGTCGCGCCCGGCATCTGCACCCGGCTCTACTCCGAGCAGGACTTCGCGGCGCGGCCGCGCTTCACCGAACCCGAGATACTGCGGACCAACCTCGCCGCCGTGCTGCTGCAGATGGCGGCCCTGCAGCTCGGCGACATCGAGGACTTCCCCTTCCTCGATCCACCGGACCGACGCAACGTCCGCGACGGCGTGCAACTGCTGGCCGAACTCGGCGCGTTCGACCAGCACGGCGCCATCACCGATCTCGGCCGCCGCCTCGCGCGACTGCCAGTCGATCCGAGGCTGGGCCGGATGATTCTGCAGGCACAGACCGAGGGGTGCGTCCGCGAGATGCTGGTGCTGGCCGCGGCGCTGACGATCCCGGACCCGCGGGAGCGCCCGAGCGACCGCGAGGAGGCGGCGCGGGCAAAGCACGCCCGTTTCGCCGACGAGCACTCCGACTTCATCTCCTACCTAAACCTGTGGCGCTATCTACGCGAGCAGCGGAAGTCATTATCCGGCAATGCGTTTCGCCGGATGTGCCGCTCGGACTTCCTGCATTATCTGCGCATCCGAGAGTGGCAGGATCTGGTCGGTCAGCTGCGCAGCATCGCCCGCGACCTGGGCATCGTCGAAGACGCCGGATCCGAGGAGCCGGCCGACCCGGCGCGGGTGCACGCGGCGCTGCTGGCGGGGCTGTTGTCGCATGTGGGCATGCGCCGCGAGGACACCCGCGAATACCTGGGTGCGCGCAACTCGCATTTCGTGCTGGCGCCCGGCTCGGCACTCACCAAACGGCCGCCGCGCTGGGTCGTCGTGGCGGAGCTGGTCGAGACCAGCCGCCTGTATGGGCGCACCGCCGCCCGCATCCAGCCCGAGGTCGTGGAGCGGGTCGCCGGCGAGCTGGTGCAGCGGACCTATAGCGAACCGCACTGGGATGCCAAACGCGGCGAGGTGATGGCCTACGAGCGCGTGACGTTGTACGGGCTGCCGCTGGCCGCGCGCCGGCGCGTCGGATACGCGCGCATCGAGCCGGTGGTAGCGCGCGAGTTGTTCATCCGCCACGCGCTGGTCGAGGGTCAGTGGCAAACCCGCCATCACTTCTTCGCGGACAACGCGCGGCTTCGGGCCGAGCTCGAGGAGCTGGAGGAGCGGGCCCGCCGCCGCGATCTGCTGGTCGGCGACGACGACGTATATGCGCTCTACGACGCCCGCATCCCCACCGACGTCGTCTCCGCGCGGCACTTCGACGCGTGGTGGAAGAAGCAGCGGCACAAGACACCGGACCTGCTGACGTTCACCCGCACCGACCTGCTGCGCACCGACGAGGCCGCCGACGCGGATCGGCCGCACACCTGGCGCACCGGCGACGTCGCGTTGCCGTTGACCTACCGGTTCGAGCCCGGCGCCGCTGACGACGGCGTCACCGTGCACGTGCCGATGGACGTGCTGGCGCGCCTGGGTGGCGACGAGTTCGCCTGGCAGGTGCCGGCGCTGCGCGAGGAACTGGTGACCGCGCTCATCCGCTCGCTGCCGAAAGACTTGCGCCGCAACTTCGTTCCCGCCCCCGACACGGCCCGCGCGGTGCTGGCGGCAATCGATCCGGCCACCGAGCCGCTGCTGCCGGCGCTGCAACGCGAGTTACGGCGTCGCACCGGGGTTTTGGTACCGATCGAAGCCTTCGACCTGGACAAGCTGCCCTCACACCTGCGGGTGACGTTCGCGGTGGAGTCCGGCGACGGCGCCGAGGTGGCCCGTGGCAAGGATCTACGGGCGCTGCAGGAGCGGCTCACGGCGCCGGCCCGGCAGGCCGTCGCGCATGCGGTCGCGGGCGAGCTCGAGCGGACGGGGTTGCGCGGCTGGCCCGAGGACCTCGGCGAACTGCCGCGCGTCGTCGAGCGCACGATCGATGGACGCACCGTGCGGGGCTTTCCCGCGTTCGCCGACGCGGGCGGCGCCGTCGACATTCGCGTGTTCGCCACGTCGGCCGAGCAGGGCAAGGCGATGGGGCCCGGCATCCGGCGGTTAGTGCGACTCGGCGTCCCCTCTCCGGTGAAAGCCATTGCACGGCAGCTTGATCCACGAACGCGACTCGCTCTCGGCACCAATCCGGATGGCGATCTGCCCGCGCTGCTGGAGGACTGCGCCGACGCCGCGGCCGACGCGCTTGTATCCGCGCCGGTGTGGACGCGCGCGGAGTTCGTCGCGCTGCAACAGCGGTCGGGAAAGTCCCTGCTGCCCGCCACCGTCGACATCGTGGGCCGTGTCGAGAAGGTGTTGGCCGCCGCCCAGGAGGCGCAACTCTTGATACCGGCGAGCCCGCCGCCCGCGCACACCGACGCAATCGCCGACCTCCGTGCGCAGCTGGGTCGGCTGTTGCCGCCCGGTTTCGTCACCGCCACCGGGGCCGCGCAGCTCGCCGACCTCACCCGCTACCTGCTCGGGATTCGTCGCCGCCTCGAGGCGCTGCCTCGCGCCGTCCAGGCCGATCGGGAGCGCATGCAGCGAGTGCACGCCGTGCAAAAGGCCTTCGACGAGCTGGTGCATGAGCTGCCGCAGCCGGCGAGGGCGGCCGTCGAGGTTCGCGATATCGCCCGGCAGATCGAGGAACTCAGGGTGAGCCTGTGGGCCCAGCAACTCGGTACGCCCCGCCCGGTCAGCGAGCAGCGGATCTACCGCGCGATCGACGCGGTGCGCGACCGTTGGTGATTGTTCTCCCCGCCACTTTCAACCTATAGCGCATACCGGGGCTTGCCGCAAGGCCCGGGTGGTGATGCAAAATCGCTGTCCTCGACCGGAATTCAGGCGAATCGGAGTGGCGAAGTGGATGTTTCGGAGGTATCGGAGAACGGCGGCACCGAGCACGCGGTGATCATCGGTGGCGGCGGCCCGACCGGGCTGATGCTGGCGGGCGAGTTGGCTTTGGCGGGGGTCGACGCCGCGATTGTGGAGCGACGCACCAGCCAGGCGCTGATCGGAGCCCGGGCCGGCGGCCTGCATTCCCGCACCATCGAAGTCCTCGATCAGCGTGGCATCGCCGATCGGTTCCTGTCCCGGGGCCAGGTGGCGCAGGTGGCCGGGTTCTCTCAGATCCGGCTGGACATCAGTGACTTTCCCACCCGGCACCCCTACGGACTCGCGCTGTGGCAGAACGAGATCGAACGCATCCTGGCCGACTGGGTCGGCGAGCTCGGCGTGCCGATCTACCGCGGCGCCCAGGTGGCAACGTTTGCCCAGGACGGCGACGGCGTCGACGTCGGCCTGTCCGACGGCCGCATGATGCGGGCGGAGTATCTCGTCGGATGCGACGGAGGACGCAGCGTCGTCCGCAAGGCGGCCGGCATCGAATTTCCCGGATGGGCCGCGACGACCAGCTATCTGCTGGCCGAGGTTCACTTCGGGACCGGGCAATCCCCGCAGTGGGGCGTCCGCCACGACGCAATCGGCGTCCACGCCCTGTCCACCGCCGAGGAGGGCGGAGGTGTTCGGGTGATGGTCACCGAGACGCAGCTTGGACCGGCCACCGAACCCACACTGCGCGACCTGAGCCGGGCGCTCGTCGCCGCCTACGGGACCGACTACGGAATTCACAGTCCCACTTGGCTTTCCCGGTTCACCGACGCGGCGCGGCAGGCCGCCGCCTACCGCCGCGGGCGGGTCCTGCTCGCCGGCGACGCCGCACATGTTCACCACCCGGTGGGCGGGCAGGGCCTCAACACCGGCGTGCAGGATGCGGTGAATCTGGGCTGGAAGCTGGGCCAGGTGGTCAACAGGACATCCCCCGACAGCCTCCTGGACAGCTACCACGCCGAACGGCACCCGGTAGCCAGGCGGGTGCTGCGCAACGCGCTGGCGCAGATGGCGCTCCTTCGCCCCGACGAACGCACCCGGGCACTGCGCGACACCGTCTCCGACCTCCTCGCCATGGACGAATCCCGCGCCTGCTTCGGCGCGATGATGTCCGGCCTGGACATCCGTTATGACCTGGGCGGGAGACAACCGCTGGTGGGACGCCGCATGCCCGACCTGGACCTGGTCACCACCGACGGGTCGCTGCGCGTGTTCGACCTGCTGCGGGACGCCCGCCCGGTGCTGCTCAATTTCGGCGAGACCGGCCGCACCGACATCGCACCCTGGGCGGACCGGGTTCGGATGGTCGACGCGAAACATGTGGACCGGTGTGTGCTTCCGGTGCTCGGCGCCGTGAGCGTGCCGCCTGCGGTGTTGATCCGGCCGGACGGACACGTCGCCTGGGCGGGCGCCGGCACCGACCCGGCGCTACGCGACTCCCTCGCCACGTGGTTCGGGCCGGCCGCCGCGACGTCAGGCGACCAAAAAAGGGTGACTTGTGTCGGCCCGCGCAGGGTGTAACGTGCGTGTTCGCTGTTCAAGAGCAGGAAGACCGACCGTGGACATGCCAACCGAGCAACCGCCGACTCCGCCCATGGACTGGGCCGAGGCCCAACCCTTGCTCCGGCCGGTGCTGCGCCCGCAAAGCTACGTCAACAGCCTGGTCAACACCGGGGCCCAGCCCTGGGTCCGGCCGGTGTTCCCCTTCATCAACGAGATGGTGGTCGTCGACCTACCCACTGTGCGGGCCATCGTCTCGCCGGCGGAAACGGGAGCTTGGGGCATCACCGGCGATCAGGCGTTCGCGGTGGCCAGGATCATCGAATCGATGTATGTGCCGCCGTCCGCGTCTTTCAACAGGTACTTCTCGCCCGGCTGAAGGGCCTGCTGACGCGCGGAAAGGTTCTCCCTGGCCACCGCGAACGCCTGATCGCCGGTGATGCCCCAAGCTCCCGTTTCCGCCGGCGAGACGATGGCCCGCACAG
>NZ_LZKI01000075.1 GCF_001672755.1 Mycobacterium colombiense
CCGCGGGTAACTGGCAAGCGCTGATGCTGCCGGTGACCACGCTGACCATCAACGTGTCCAGCGTCGCGCTGATCTGGTTCGGCGGGTTGCGCATCGACCGCGGCCAGATGCAGGTCGGCTCGCTGACCGCCTTCCTGGCCTACTTCACCCAGATCCTGATGGCGGTGTTGATGGCGACGATGACGCTGGTGGTGCTGCCGCGGGCCTCCGTCTGCGCCGAACGGATCACCGAGGTGCTCGCCACCCGGCCCGCCGTCACCGACCCCCCGAATCCGCTTGCCCCGCGCGGCGCGATCACCGGGACGGTGCGTCTGGAGGGCGCGACATTCACCTACCCCGGCGCCGATCGCCCAGTGCTGCAGAACATTTCGCTGACCGCGCGGCCCGGAACCACCACCGCCATCGTCGGCAGCACCGGTTCGGGCAAGTCGACGCTGGTCTCGCTGATCTGCCGACTCTACGACGTGACCGACGGCGCGGTCTCGGTGGACGGCATCGACGTCCGCGATTATCAGACCGAGCGGTTGTGGTCGGCCATCGGGCTGGTTCCCCAGCGCGGCTACCTGTTCTCGGGGACGGTCGCGGACAACCTGCGCTACGGCGCCGCCCCCCACCAAGAGGTCACCGACGAACAGATGTGGGACGCGTTGCGGGTGGCCGCCGCCGACGATTTCGTGCGGGCCCACGACGACGGGCTGCGCATGCGGGTGGCCCAGGGCGGGATCAACTTCTCCGGCGGGCAGCGGCAGCGACTCGCCATCGCGCGGGCGGTCATCCGCCGCCCGGCCATCTATCTGTTCGACGACTCGTTCGGCGCGCTCGACGCCCGTACCGACGCGCGGGTCCGCGCCTCGCTGCAGGAGATCTCCGGTGACGCCACCGTCATCGTTGTCACACAACGTATCTCGATCGCGGCGAAGGCCGATCAGGTGATCGTGATCGATAACGGGATCCTGGTGGGCACCGGCACGCACGAATCGCTGCTCGCCGATTGCGCCACCTACGCCGAATTCGCCGACTCGCAGTCGGTCGACGCCGTGCGCCCGGGTCGAGTCGGGGGCGCGCCGTGACCCGCGCGACCACCAAGCCGGGCGGCCGGCCCGCCCCAGCCACCCGTCCCCGCGACTTCTGGGGCCCGGCTGCCCGGTTGGTGAAACAGCTTGCGCCGCAACGACGACTATGCGCCGCGGTGATCACCCTGGGAATCACCGGCACAGCCGTCGGCGTGATCGTCCCACGGATCCTGGGGCATGCCACCGATTTACTGTTCAACGGTGTGATCGGGCGCCGGCTTCCCGCCGGAATCACCAAGGCGCAGTCCGTCGCCGACGCACGCAGCAGGGGAGCCAACACCTTCGCCGACCTGCTGTCCGGGATGAATGTGGTGCCGGGCCACGGCGTGGACTTCGGGGCGGTCGCGCGCACACTGACGCTGGCACTTGCGCTGTATCTCGTTTCCGCGCTGCTGATTTGGGGGCAGGCCCGGCTGCTCAACGTCACCGTGCAGCGCACCATGGTGGCGCTGCGTTCCGCTGTCGAGGACAAGATCCACCGGCTGCCGTTGTCGTACTTCGACGGCCGCCAGCGTGGCGAACTGCTGAGCCGCGTCACCAACGACATCGACAACATCCAATCGTCGCTGTCGATGACGATCAGCCAGCTGCTGACATCGGTTCTGACGGTGGTCGCGGTCCTGGCGATGATGCTGTCCATCTCGCCGCTGCTGGTGCTGATCACCGTGCTGACCGTGCCGTTGTCCCTGCTGGCGACGCGGGCGATAGCGCGTCGTTCCCAACGCCTGTTCGTCACCCAGTGGACCAGCATCGGACGCCTCAACGCCCATATCGAGGAGACTTACAGCGGTTTCACGGTGGTCACGACGTTCGGCCACCAGGCCGCGGCGCGCGAGCAATTCCGTACCCTCAACGACGACGTCTACCACGCCAGCTTCGGCGCGCAATTCTTCTCCGGACTGGTGGCGCCGGCGACCACGTTCATCGGAAACCTCGGGTATGTCGCCGTCGCCGTGGTGGGAGGCCTGCAGGTGGCCACCGGCCACATCACCCTGGGCAACATCCAGGCGTTCATTCAGTATGTGCGGCAGTTCAACTCACCATTGAGCCAACTGGCCGGGATGTACAACACCCTGCAGTCCGGGGCGGCCAGCGCCGAACGCGTCTTCACGCTGCTCGACGAGCCCGAGGAATCGCCGGATCCTCCGGCCGCCGACCAGCCCGCCGCGAGCCCGGCTGGACGCGTCGAATTCGCCCACGTGTGCTTCGCCTACCGCCCGGGCACCCCGGTGATCGAGGACCTGTCCATGGTGGCCGAACCGGGCAGCACGGTCGCGATCGTCGGGCCGACCGGAGCGGGCAAGACCACGCTGGTGAACCTGCTGATGCGGTTCTATGACGTCGACGCGGGCCAGATCCTGCTCGACGGGGTCGACATCTCCACGATGGACCGCCGGTCGTTGCGGTCGCGAATCGGCATGGTGCTGCAGGACACCTGGCTTTTCGACGGGACGATCGCGGAGAACATCGCCTATGGACGTCCCGACGCCGCTGCGGACGAGGTGCTCGAGGCCGCCGAGGCCGCCTTCGTCGATCGTTTCGTGCGGACCTTGCCGGCCGGCTACCAGACCCGAATCAGCGGTGACGGGGGCAACATCAGCGCCGGCGAAAAGCAGCTGATCACCATCGCACGCGCATTCCTTGCCCGCCCCCAGCTGTTGATCCTCGACGAGGCGACCAGCTCGGTCGATACCCGCACCGAGGCCCTCATCCAGCACGCGATGTGCGAACTGCGCCGCGACCGCACGAGTTTCATTATCGCGCATCGGCTTTCGACGATTCGCGATGCCGACCGAATTGTGGTGGTCGAGGGCGGCCGGATAGTCGAACAGGGCAATCACACTGAACTATTTGCCCGGCGCGGTTCGTATTACGAGATGACACAGGCGTAACGGCGCGCGTCCGGCGGGCCGCATCGATAAGCGGCCGCGATCGCTACCGAGAAGTTATTGAGAAGACACCAAGGAACAAACGCGACGCTGGGATCGTCCTACCCAGTAACGCACCTGAAAGGGGTGGCAGCAATGTTCTCCCGCCGCATCATCACCATGGCAACCACTACCATCGGCGCAGCCGCCGTCGGGCTTGCCGCCATCGGCATGGCCGGCACCGCCGCAGCGAGTTCCGTGCAGACCGCAGATCAGGCGTTCCTGGGCCAGATGCAAAGCCTCGGCGTCTCTTTCCCGTCGACTCAAGATGCCGTGCGAGCGGGCCACCAGGTGTGCACCGACCTGGCCGCCGGCCAAACACCGACAGCCGTCACCGTCCAGATCTTCCGCCACACCAACCTGACTCCCCCGCAGGCAGCCAGCGTGGTGATCGCGGCGACCCACGCCTACTGCCCCCAGTTCTCCGGGCAGCCCGCCTAGCCGACCACGACCCACGATGGGGGATTCCGGGTAACCGGGGTCCCCCATCGGCGGCTGGAACCAACCGCACGCCAGACGGCTCCAAGAATTCGTAGAGAAGTCAAAAAGGCGGACATCCGAAGCTCTTCTCAACCGACCCGCGAGACACGAGAAGAGGCCCACCGTGAAGACCGCCAACATCGCCAAGACCCTCACCTTCGCGGTGGCCGCCGCCGCGGTCGCGCTCGGCCTGGCGGCCCCGGCCGGCGCCGCGGCTTCCCAGCTCACGTACGGCGACCCGACCGCCGCCGCCCAGTTCTGGCGCCAGCAGCAATACGACGACTGCGTGCTCATGTCGAGCGCCGACGTCATCGGCGAGATCACCGGCGTGCAGCCGTCGGAGCACGACATCATCGAAAAGGCCCAGTCGACACCGAGCGTCGCCCACCCCGGTCCGATCTACACCAAGCCCGCCGCCGGCAGCAACGCGGAGTCGGGCCCGGGAGCAAACACCGCGGACATCCCCGAATTGCTGGCACAGTACAAGATCGGCGCGGTCGCCGGCGATAAGGACGACGCCGCGCAGACCGGCACCCCGTCGGGAATGGTGGGGCTCGAGCGAGCACTGGCCGCCGGTCACAAGGTGATCGTCAGCCTGAACGCCGAACTCATCTGGCACCAGCCCGTCGAACAGAAGGACAGGAACGCCCGCCCGGAGTCCAATCACGCCGTGGTGGTGACCGGTGTGGACACCGTCGCCGGCATGGTTCACCTCAATGACAGCGGCACCCCGGAAGGCCGTAACGAGCAAATTCCCGTCCGGCTCTTCGTCGAGTCGTGGGACACCAGCAACGAGTTGATGGTCGTCACCACCTGAACCGACGGCGATTCGCCTCACGCGGCGCGCAATGCCCCCGGGCCTGCGCGCCGCGGGTATGTCTCGGCGATGCAATCCAATTCGTGCGGGGCAGCCACTATCGCGCTGGGTACGAACACATTTCAGTCATCCGATAGCGCCGGACCGCGCTTCAGCGTGCCGGTGAAGTCGACGACATGCCGTCGGAGCTCGACGGTTTGCGGGGATTGTCAACGAATCCGCCCGGTTGGCGTCACAATCACAACTGTGACCTCATGGCATCCGACGCCGCGGACGCGGAAAGGCTGGTAGGCGCGATGGCGGACAAACGTCTCGAATTCGGTCTGCTCGGGCCGTTGGAGATGAGCGTTGACGGTGCCCTGGTGGCGCTCGGCACGCCCAAACAGCGGGCGGTGCTGGCGCTCCTGCTGATGAACCGCAACAACCCGGTCGGCGTCGACCGGCTTATCACCGCCCTGTGGGACGAGTCGCCGCCGTCGGGGGCGCGGGCCAGCATTCACTCCTACGTGTCCAACCTGCGCAAGCTGCTGACCGGCGCCGGCGTGGACCCGCGCACCGTGCTGGTCGCGGCGCCGCCCGGGTATCGGCTCAACATCCCCAATGACACTTGCGATCTCGGCCGCTTCATCGCCGAGAAGACCGCCGGCGTGCACGCGGCGGCCGCGGGACGCTTCGAACAGGCCAGCCGGCACCTGACCGCGGCCCTGGCCGAATGGCGCGGCCCGGTGCTCGAGGACCTGGAAGGCTTCCGGTTCGTCGACGCCTTCACCACGTCCCTCGTCGAGGAGAAGATCCTGGCTCACACGGCGCAGGCCGAGGCCGAAATCGCCTGCGGACGTGCGTTTACCGTGATCACCGAGCTGGAAGCGCTGACGGCCGAACATCCTTACCGCGAACAGCTATGGGCGCAGTTGATGACCGCCTACTACCTCACCGACCGCCAATCCGACGCGCTGGCGGCCTACCGCCGCGTGCAGAAGTCGCTCGCCGATGACCTCGGGATCGACCCGGGCCAGAACCTGCGCGCCCTCAATGACCGGATCCTGCGCCAGGAACCGCTGGACGCCAAGAAGAACGCCATGACGACCGCCGCGGTCGCGATCACCGTGCTGGAGCACTACACGTCCGACAAGAAGGTGTTCGCCTATCTGCACGAGGTGACCGGGCGCAGCTATCCGCTACAAGGGTCGACAACGATTGGGCGGCTTAGCGACAACGACATCGTCCTGGACTCCCCCAAAGTCAGCCGCCACCATGCCGTCGTCGTCGACACCGGAACCGGTTACATCATCGACGACCTACGGTCCTCGAATGGCGTGCACGTGCAGGACCAACGAATCCGCTCGGCCGCCACGTTGCAGGACGGCGACCGCATCCGGATCTGCGACCACGAATTCACCTTCCAGATCGCGGCCGACAACGGCGACGAGGCCAGGACCTCGGGCGACCCGACCACGCGCTGACGCGCGCCGAAATTGTTCCCGTTATCGTGCGGTGGGACGCCTGCGCGCTTACCGTCATGATTGCTCAGTCACGGGTTGCAATCGTGCGCCTGTCCGCAAAGTCTCGAACGGGACCGACAGGCTGGGGGTTGGGTTGGAAGGATGAGGAATGAGTGACGAGCAGTCCTCACGGGCGGGGTCGATGTTTGGCCCTTACCACCTGAAGCGGCTGCTGGGCCGCGGTGGGATGGGTGAGGTCTACGAGGCCGAACACACCGTCAAGGAGTGGACGGTCGCGGTCAAACTCCTCTCCGAAAGCTTCAGCCGGGACCCGGTATTTCGCGAGCGGTTGAAACGCGAAGCCCGCACCGCCGGTCGTTTGCAGGAACCCCACGTGGTGCCGGTGCACGACTACGGCGAAATTGACGGCCAGATGTATCTGGAGATGCGCCTGGTCGAGGGCACCGACCTGGACAGCGTGCTCAAGCGTTTTGGCCCGCTGACCCCACCTCGCGCGGTCGCCATCATCACCCAGATCGCCTCCGCACTCGACGCCGCCCATGCCGCCGGGGTGATGCACCGCGACATCAAACCGCAGAACATTCTGGTCACCCGTGACGACTTCGCCTACCTGGTCGACTTCGGCATCGCCAGCGCCACCACCGACGATAAGCTCACCCAGCTCGGCACCGCGGTCGGGACGTGGAAATACATGGCGCCAGAACGGTTTTCCGACGCGGAGGTCACCTATCGCGCCGACATCTACGCTCTGGCCTGCGTGCTGTTCGAGTGCTTGACCGGATCCCCGCCCTACCGCGCCGACAGCGCCGGCGTGCTGGTGTCCGCCCACATGATGGATCCCATCCCCGCGCCCAGCGAGCAGCGCCCGGGCGTCCCCAAGGCCTTCGACGCGGTGATCGCCCGCGGCATGGCCAAAAAGCCCGAGGACCGCTACGCCAGCGCGGGTGACCTGGCCCTGGCCGCCAAGGAAGCGCTCAGCAACCCCGACCAGGACCGCGCCGCTACCATCTTGCGCCGCAGCCAGGAAGCCGCGGTGCCCGCCGTCGATCACCCAGGCGCGCAGGCCCACGCCGCTGCAGCGCCCCCTCCGGCGTACCAGCCCACGTTCAACACCCCGCCGCCGTCGCCATTCGACCCGCCGTCGGCCCCCAGTTCCGGTCCGATACCGTCGCAGGGCGCTCAGGCGTGGACCCCCACCAGCGGCCCGATCCCGGCGGCCGGCCACCCCCCGCCGCCGTATTACCAAGGCGGCAACGCCAACTGGGGCGGCCCGCCACAGTTCACCAGCTCAACGCCCTGGGGTCAGCAGCCGCCCAAGCCGCACCGCAATGTCTGGCCCATCATCGCCGCGGTCGCCGTGGTGCTCGTTCTCATCGCGAGCGGGGTGGGCATCTGGCTGGTCGTCCGGCCCAAGCCGGAACCGCCGCAGGCCGCCCCGCTGGGGCCCGAACGCCTCAGCGGCCTGCTGCTCGGTCCGGCCGACATCAACGGCGTGATGGGCTCGTCGTCGATGCAGCCGGGCAAACCGATCACGTCGACGGACAGCTCCTCGGTGACGGTGTCCGCGCCGGACTGCCAGGGCGCGCTGTACACCACCCAGGATCCGGTCTACGCGGGCAGCGGCTACTCGGCCGTCAGCGGACTGGTGTCCTCGGAGGCGGGCGACAATTACGACCACTGGGTCAACCAGGCCGTCGTGCTCTTCCCGTCCGCCGACAGGGCCAAGAGCTTCGTGCAGACCTCCGCGGAGAAGTGGAAGGGCTGCGCCGGCAAGACCGTGACCGTCACCAACAAGAACAAGACGTACCGGTGGACGTTCGCCCAGCTTCAGGGCAGCCCGCCAAAAGTGACGCTGATGGACACCCAAGAAGGCGCCGACGGCTGGGAGTGCCAGCGCGCGCTCAGCGTGGCCAACAACGTGGTCGTCGACATCAACGCGTGCGGGTACCACATCAGCGATCAGGGCGGCCAGATCGCCGACAAGATCGTCGCCAAAATCGACAGCGAAAAGCCGGAAGGCTGACCGGCCGTACCGTTAATGCCTTGTCACGACTGAAGATCGGGCCCCTGCGCGCGTAGGTCGTCGACCGCCGACATCGCGCCCCGCAACTTGGCCAGCCACTCCTCGGCGTGTTCGCCGACCAGCTTCACCGACCACGCCAGCGCGTCGGCGCGGGATCGGGCGACCCCCGCATCGACCAACGTGTCCAGCACCTGACGTTCCGGTTGCTTCAGCCGCGTCATGACCGGTACGGCGATGTGGGTGAACAGAATTCGCTCGGTGCCCGCCGTGGAGCCGACCTCGACGCCCCAGGACACCTTGCGTCCGTAGCGATCCTGCGCTTCGTCGGCGATATGCATCCGCTCGGACCGGGTGTCTTCGCGGAATCGCGAAGCTCGACCGGCCGCGCGGGCCTCGCTGGCTTCGCCCTCCGGACTCGCCGCGTCCGGAAGCTTGCCGATGACGGTGATCTCTTCGCGGTCGACGGTCACCGTCGGGTCGCCGTCGAACCAATCCTCCGGTAGACGACCGGCGAACCACTCCGCGGCGTCGCTGGCGTCGGGTTGCTGGGCTTGCTGCCAGCCCCCGGGGCGGCCGTAACGCCGCCCATGTGTGTGATGCGCTTTCATGATTACATGATTACACCGTTGCAACTGTAAGGGAACGGCCTTTCACCGGCAGCGAAACGACGGAGGAACGCGGGGCGACCTCCCGCCGGTTGCGGCCACCGGCTCACGGATGATCGAGGACTCCGGCCAACCCGGAAAACCCGTTGATCCGGGCAGTTCGTCGGCGTAGTTTGGTTAGCGAAGCAGGCCCGGAAGCGACCAATTCGAAGTGCCGGAACACGGGGTAGGAATCCGGCCGCGTAGGACACGCATAAGACGGAGTCAGACGCCCCCTGGAGTCGCGCCGGGCCTGCCCATGTGCCGGGGCTCCTTTGCTCGCCGTGGCTGCGTGGCCGTCAGTCGCCGTCGCCCCGCCGGACCCGAAACAGCTTCACCTCGCTTTTGATGCCCTTGAGCCGACGGGCACCGGCGAACGATCCGGAGAACTCACCGCGGTCGCCGATGACGTCCCAGACCGAATCCGCGACCAGGACCGTGCCGGGGCGCGCCACGTTGGTAACGCGGCTTGCGACGTTCACCGGGCTGCCGAACCAATCACCGGCCCGGCTCACCGCCATGCCGGACGCCACCCCCGCTCGCAACCGGGGAAAGTCGTTGTCGGTGTCGACGGCTTCAACGAGTTTGACGATGACGTCCAGCAACGGGAGCGGATCTGGGCAGACGAACATCACCGCATCGCCGATGGTCTTGATGAATCGCACCGGGGGCACGGTCATGTCCCGGGCTAGGATGGCCAGCCGGTTGGCCAGATGCCCGAGCTCCTCGGGTGACACGGCCTCGCCGATCTTCGTGAAGCCGACCAGGTCCGCGAAGGCAACGGTGATCTGGCGCGCTCCCGGGAGCGGCTTGCCTGCGGCCCGCTCCGCGGCATTGATCGCCTCGGTCTCCATCATGTGACGCAGCTGCATGAACAACATGTGCTCGATCATCGGGCCGAGCATGGGCGCGATCTCGGTCACCAAAGCCTTTGAGGACTTGGCGATTTCGAGTTCGGTGGCGCCGGGGCGCATGATCGCCGAAAGGGCCGTGTACCGCATGACCTCGGCGGCCCGCGACAGCCCCTCGGCGAGCACCCGCACCACCAGGACCAGCTGTTCGGGATCCAGTCCCAGCTCCACGAATCGCTGGGTGAAGGCGGCGGCTTCACCGTCGGCGCGCATGTGCACGGCCGCGTCGGGGTCGTCCACGCGGACCAGACCGATCGCGCGCTGCACTTGCTGCAGCAGGCCCAGGTCGATGCCGTGGGCCTCGCTGATCTCACGGGTGGACACGTAGCTGCCGTCGTCGCCGATGAGGTGGCGGGTGGCCAGCAGTAAGGGCGGATTGGTGGTGCGGATCTCCTCGGCGGTGACGCCCTGCTCGAACAACCACTTCACCAGCTCGGCGCGCTCCGTGCGCGCGCTCCCCTCGAGCCCCTCGAGCAGATCGTCGATGTCGTGGTCGGCCCCGTCCTGCACGTCGCCAACGTACAACGCGGGCGAGCCATGATGTGGGGTGATGAGCACACCGCTGCTGCGGGGATTCCCGCCCGTCGTCGACGAGCGCGCCACGACGCTGATCCTCGGCTCGTTTCCCAGTGCACAGTCGCTGGTGGCGCGCCAGTACTACGCCAATCCGCGCAATGCGTTCTGGTCGATCACCGGTGAGCTGTTCGGCTTCGATGCGGCCGCGCCCTACGACGGGCGGCTCACGGAACTGCGGTCCCGTGGTGTCGCCCTCTGGGACGTGCTGCACGCGTGCCGCCGGGTCGGCAGCTCCGACTCGGCAATTGAGCCAAAGAGTTTGTTGGTCAACGATTTTGGTGAGCTGTTCGAGCACTACCCCACCATCACGGCGGTGTACTTCAACGGCGCCAAGGCCGCCGACCTGTTCCGCCGACTGGCGACGGCGCCCGAGCGGATCCGGTATCGGCGGTTGCCGTCGACCAGCCCGGCCCACGCGGTGCGGCCGGGCGCCAAGCTCGCGGCCTGGGCTGTGCTGCTTGACCCCGCTTAGGAGACCGGCGGTCGCCGCAGGGCCCACGGCCGGGCGGCTTCGATCTGCGCCGAGAGCGACAGCAGGGTCGCTTCGTCATAGGGTCTGCCCACGAGCTGGACCGACATCGGCAAGCGATCCCCGTCGAAGTCCCACGGGACCACCGCCGCGGGCTGCCCGGTCAGGTTCCAGATCTGTTGGTAGGGAACGTATTGGCCGACCCTCAGCAGCGTGGACACGGCGCCGCGGCGTTGATACGCGCCGATACGCGACGGGCCCGCCGCGGTGCCGGGGGTGACGACGACGTCGACGTCGTCGAAGATCGCCTGGATCCGCGCAATCACGGCGCCCTCGTTGGCTCGGATGGCCTCCATCCGCCGGTCGGAGAAGAAAGACCCCAAACGGGCCATGTTGCGCGTGCGCGTTTCCAGGCGTTCCGGATGGGCCAGAGCGTCCGCGTCGTCGCAGATGCCGCGTAAATAGCGGGGCAGGTAGTTCGTGACTATCGCCGAGGGCGGATATTCGGGGTCGGCCGTGACGACGTCATGGCCGAGGTCGCGAAGCAACGCGCCCGCCTGGTCGACCGCCGCCAGCTCCGCCTTGCCGACCCTGACCGGGAGTGGGGTTGGGACCTTGGTGCTCAACGCAATTCGCAACCGGCCGGGACTTCGCCCCGCCGCGACCGCGAACTCCCCTTCGGGACCGGGCACCGTCGACGTCGCATCCAGGAACACGGCGGCGTCCATCACCGTCCGCGCGATCGGGCCGTTGACGCTCAGCCCGTACCAGGCGTCGTCGTGCGGTTCCAGCGACACCCGATCGCGTTGCGGCTTCAGGCCGAACAGGCCACACCACGTCGCCGGGATGCGGATCGAGCCGCCCCCGTCGGATCCCAGTGCCAGGGAAGCCAAGCCGGCGGCCACGGCGGCGGCGCTCCCGCCGCTGCTGCCGCCGGGGGTGCGGGTGGGATTCCACGGGTTACGGGTGGCCCCGAAGGTCATCGACTCGGTGTAGGGCAGCATCATCAGCTCGGGCACATTGGTTTTGCCGATGATCACGGCGCCCGCGGCCCGCAACCGGCGCACCACCTCCGCGTCGGAGGTGACGGCGGGCCGGTGTCCGCCGCTGCCGAAAGTCGTCACCTCCCCCGCGACGTCGACATCGTCTTTGATCGCGATCGGCACGCCGAGCAGAGGTAGCCGTTCGCCCGCGTCCAGGCGCTGCTGCGCCGCGGCGGCCTCGTAACGGGCTTGGTCGGCAAGCACCACGCGGTAGCAACGCAGCTGGCTGTCCAGTCGCGCGATCCGCTCCAGGTAGAGCTCGAGCAACTCCGGCGCGGTCAATTCACCGTTGGCCAGCATGCGCGCGTGTGCCGCCGCGCCGGCGAACGCGAGATCGTTCACCGCGGCAGCGTATCCCGATAATCGCGGCAGGCCCCGAATGGTCTCGGCATGGCCCCGACGCAGCAGCCAGTACCGTGGGCGACATGTCCTGCGTGTTCTGTGCGATCGTCGCCGGCGAGGCTCCCGCCATCCGGATCTACGAAGACGACGACTACCTGGCCATCCTCGACATCCGCCCGTTCACCCGCGGCCACACGTTGGTGCTGCCCAAGCGACACAGCGTCGATCTCACCGACACCCCGCCGGAAACGCTGGCCGGAATGGTCACCCTGGGGCAACGCATCGCCCGGGCCGCGCGCAGCACCGAATTGGCCGACGCGACCAACATCGCGGTCAACGACGGCAGCGCCGCTTTCCAGACCGTCCTCCACATCCACCTGCACGTTCTGCCCCGCCGCAACGGCGACAAGCTGTCGGTGGCCAAGGGGCTGTTGCTGCGCCGCGACCCCGACCGGGACGCCACCGGCCAGATTCTGCGCACCGCGCTGGCCCGCATCGATGCAAGTCAGCCGGATTGAGCCGCTCGCCCGATCACGGTCCGCGCCTGCACCAACCTGACAAAAGCCCCACTTCGCGAACGTCAGCAGCGGTTTAATGCCCTGTAACTCGTGGTGAGGTTGTTCATTTCTTCACCACACAGCAGGGGAGCGGCTGGTGCGGTGTTGAAACGCTGGGCGGTGAATCCGTGGCGGCGGTTCGGCGTGCCCGCGCGCAGGGGCTGGCTGCTCGTCGGCGCGTACGGCGTCGCCGAGTCGTTGATCGTGGTGTCGCAGTTCTGGGGGTCGCGTGGCCCCTACGGCACGCGGCCGATCAACGAGGTCGTCATCGCGGTGTGCCTGGCCATCACGGCGGTGTGCGCCGTCGCCGCCGCGCGCCGCAAAGCCGGACGACAGCGATACGGCTGGCTGGCGCTGGTCACGGGTCTGGGCGGCTGGGCGGGTGGTGAGATCATCTGGGCGGTCTACGACGTGCGCCCGGAATTCGACCACGCCGCCAACCCGGCGGCGACCGAGATCGTGCTGCTGTTGTATCCGGTGGGCGCGATGACCTCGCTGGTGTTGCTGTCCCGGCTCTCTCGCCTCGACAACTTCCGGCGTCTGCTGCTCGACGGCCTGATTGTGGCGACTTCGCTGTTCGTCATCTCCTGGGTGTTCGTGGTCGAAACTCAGCTGCGGGAGCACACCGGCACCCGGCTGGCGACGCTGGCGGAGGTCTTCAGCGACATCGTCCTGCTCACGACGGCGATCCTGATGCTGTCGCGGGCGCGTCCCGGCGACCAGCCGAGCCGGATGCTGCTGGCCGGCGGGATCGGGATGATCAACCTTGCCGACCTGGTGCTGGTTTTCGACACCGGCATCGGCAGCTATCACACCGGCTACGTCGCCGACCTGACCCGAGTCGCGGGGCTGGCGATGTTGGCGCTGGCCGCGGCGGCCAGCCGGCACGAGCATCCCGCGCGGGCGTCGCAAGCGTCGCCGGACGAGATGGAGCTGCGCACCCGCCTCTGGCTGCCTTACCTGCCGCTGACCATGGCGGCCGCGGTGGGCTGGGCACACGCGGCCGGCAATACGCTGCACAAACCGTTGCTGGGCGCGCTGGGAATCCTCGTGGCCGCCGTGCTGGCCCGGCAATTCGTGGCCCTGGTGGAGAACCAGAATCTGCTGTCCGAAGTCGCGCAGGAGGCCTTCCGCGACCACCTGACCGGCCTGGCCAATCGGGCGCTCTTCCTGCACCGGTTGGAGCTGGCCATCGCGCGCCGGCACCCCGACGGCACACCGATCGCGGTGTTGTGCCTGGACCTCGACAACTTCAAAGCCGTGAACGACGCCCTGGGCCATCCGGCCGGCGACGAACTTCTGGTCCGGGTGGCCGACCGGCTCACCGCCGCGCTGGGCGACACGGGCACCATCGCCCGGCTGGGTGGCGACGAATTCGCGGCGGTCATCGAAACCTCCGTCGAAGAATCGCAGGCGGCTGCGCACCGCATCCTCGACGCCTTCACCGGACCCGTTCTGATCGACGGCATTCCGATCACGGTGCGGCCCAGCATCGGATTCACGGTGGCGACCGGCTCGGCGAACTGCACCGTCGATCAGCTGTTGCGACACGCCGACTTGGCCATGTACGCCGCCAAACGCGAAGGCGGCCAGTGCATCCGCAGCTTCATGCCCGACTTGCCGCTGCCATATGCGTTTCCGGCGGCGCCGGGTTCGCACAGATCGCCCGTGGCCTCCCGCGTTATCGGTGGTGGCGACGCCGATACGCCGCGCGATTCCCGGCCGGCCGCCGTGGTCGCCACGGCGGCACCGAGCCCGCCCGAGGAAGCTCCGGACGCCGTCCGCTGGCCGCCACGGGACGTCCGGACCGCAATCGCGCTGCTGGCAGTCGGATTGGCCGCCTTCACCGTGTCCAGCGTCCTGCGTCCGAATGCGGGCCACGGCATCGTCTCGGCCGCCGCGCTGTACACGGCTTTGACCGTGGTCGCGGCCGGACTCATCGCCCTCCGCGCGTACCGTGTTCCGGCCGACCGGTTCGCCTGGGGGCTGATCGCCGCGGGCATGGCGTCCTCGGCGGTGGGTGACGTCGTCTATGCCTTGTGGGTGCCCAACGGCCGATCCCCGTCGGTGGCCGATCCGGAGTACCTGGCCTACTACCCCTTCGTCTACGCCGGCCTGTTGCTGCTCATGCGGGCTCGGCTCAAGCGGCTGCCGGTCCCGATTCAGCTCGACTCGTTCATCTGCGCGTTGACGTTGGCGGCGGTGGCCGCGGCATTGACGGCCGGCCCGATCCGGGCGGCCGCAGTACGCAGTCCGGCGACCGTTTGGGTTGGGCTGGCCTATCCGTGGAGCGATCTGGTGCTGCTGGCCCTGGCCGCCGGCATGTTGCCAATCCTTGGCTGGCGCAATGAAATTCGCTGGGCACTGCTGGTCGCCGGATTGGTCTTGTTCGCGGTCGCGGACGCCGCCTATCTCTTTCAGACGTCGGCCGGCTTGTATCGGGCGGGCTCGCTGCTGGATGCGTGCTGGGCCGCGTCGTCGTTGCTCATCGCGATGGCGAGCTGGGCCAGATCGTCGTCGATCACGCCACCACCCCGGGGCCGATACGGGCCCTACATCACTCCGGTGGTGTCCGCCGTCGTGGCGCTGGGCGTGATCGTCCTGGCACATCATTCGCGACTCGCCGCGACGCTGGCGGCGTTGAGCCTGGTCGTGGCGACCGGTCGGTTCGCGCTGACCTTCCGCACCGCGAACCCGCTGGAGACGAACGACAGACTCGCCATGATCGACGAGTTGACGGCACTGCCGAACCGGCGCTCACTGGCGACGGCCCTGACCGGGTTGCCCGTCTCGCCACCATCGGGAGCCAGGTCGATTCCGACCAGAGCGCACGCGCGCCGCGCGCTGTTGTTGTTGAACCTCAGCGATTTTCACGAGATCACCAACTCTATCGGCAGGCAGTTCGGTGATGAGCTGCTCTGCCACATCGCAAATCGACTGGCCGGCTGCGTCCGTCGCGACGATCTGCTCGCACGGGTGGGCGAAGACCAATTCGCCGTGCTGCTGTCGGATGGGGCCAACCTCACCGCGGCGAGCGCCTCGGCGGGCCGGCTGCTCGAAGCCTTAAGCGAGCCAATCGCTTTGGATCCGATCACCGTGCAGGTGGACGCCCGCATCGCCATCGCGCTCTGCCCCGACCACTGCGACTCCCCGCAGGACTTGTTGGACCGCGCCGAAACCACCATGGCGCACGCCAAATCCGCCCGCAGCAAGATCGCCGTCTACGACTCCTCGTTCGAGGTTCATCGCGACAACGACCCGAGCCTCATCGAGGAATTACGCACCGCGTTGTTCGATACCGACGAGCTGAGACTGCACTACCAGCCCAAGATCGACGGCCGCGACAACAGCGTCCACAGTGTCGAGGCGGTGCTGCGCTGGCAGCACCCCACCCGCGGAACACTGCTGCCGGAGGAGTTTCTGTCCGTCGCCGAACGCGCCGGGCTGATGCGCAAAATCTCCAACCGCACGCTCTCCATGGCGCTGGCGCAGGTTCGCTCGTGGCGCGAAGAAGGCATCCCGCTGACCGTCGCGGTAAACCTGTCGACGACCAACCTGCTGGACATCGAACTCGTCGGCACCGTCGAGCGACTCCTCGCCAACCACGGTCTGCCCGCCGAGGCGCTCATCCTCGAGATCACCGAGAGCGCGCTGGTGGATTCCGTGCGAAGCCGCAACACCGTCGCCGCGCTGCAGGGCCTGGGCATCCGCATCTCGCTCGACGATTACGGCACCGGTTGGTCGTCATTGGCTCGCCTGCAAGAGGTTTCGGTCGACGAGCTGAAACTCGACCGGATCTTCGTGTCGCGGCTGGCCCACGACGCGCGATCGGTCGCCATCGTGCGGTCGACGGTGGCGCTGGCGTCCAACCTGGGTGCCGATCTGGTCGCCGAGGGGGTCGAGAACGAGGCCACCCTGCACGCCCTGCGGCGGTATGGCTGCAACATCACCCAGGGCTTCGTGCACAGCCCGCCGCTGCCGCCGGACGACCTGCGCGACTGGATGGCCAGCCATGCGAGCGATCCCCACGCCAGCCGGTCCGAGGAGCCGGCGCGTTCGAGCGAGGGCTAGAACAGCTCCTTGGCCAGTAGCTCCAGCGTCGCGACCCGCGCGGGTGCGGTTTCGGAATCGGTTCCGCGGCGCGCCGAGGCCACCGGGTTCACCATGACCTCGTCGACGCCGAACCGGTCGGCCAAGGCCCGGATTTGGTCGGCGGCCTCGGCAGGTGCCCCCAGAACGGCGCGTTGCAGGCCACTCTCGACGATCCTTTGTTGCTGTCCGGTCAGCTCGGCGACGGCGGCCTCCTCGACCAGCGGCACGGGCCCGAGCGGCTGCCCGGTCCGAAGCCGGGCCATCATCTGCAGGTTGGGCAGCATCAAAGCCGTTGCCTCTTCCCGTGTTTCGGCCACAACCGCGTTCACCGTCAGAAATGTCAGCGGCTCGGCCGTCAGCTCACTGGGCTTGAACCGCGAGCGGTACACCTCGAGCGCCTCTTCGGTTCCGTTGCCGGAGAAGTGATGTGCGAACACATACGGCAACCCCTTGGCGGCGGCCAGATGCGCCGAGTACATCGACGAGCCAAGCAGCCACAGGCGCGGTTCACCGGCCGCGGCCGGGGTGGCCCTGAGGGTGTAGTCACCTGAGCGCAGCGGAACCCGCACGCCGCGAGCGCTCATCAGCGCCGCCACGTCATCGAGGTATTCGGGGAAGTTCTCGATGTCGCGGTCGTCCCGGCCGCCGCGCAGCGCATACGACGTCACCGGATCCGATCCGGGCGCCCGGCCGATGCCGAGGTCGATCCGGCCCGGGGCGGCGGCTTCCAGCAGCGCGAACTGCTCGGCCACCGCCAGCGGGGCGTGATTGGGCAGCATCACGCCGCCCGACCCGAGCCGCAGCTGCGAGGTCTGCGCGGCCAGGTAGGCGAGCACCACCGGCGGGCTGGTGGCACCCACCGACGGCATGTTGTGGTGCTCGGCGACCCAGAAGCGGGTGAAACCCAGCCGGTCCGCGGCCTGCGCGAGTTGCAGGGTGGCCGCCAGGGCCGCACCGGTCGTCTGGTCGGTGCGCACCGGGATGAGGTCAAGAACGGAAAGACGCACGATCGCGTCAACGCGCGCGGGCCCGCAAACGTTCCCGGGCTCAGTAGTCCTTGAGCGTGATGGAGGCGACGATGCGGTCGAACACCTCTTGCGGTATCGGCGCACCGCCCGGAATGTTGTCCACGACCAGCCACTGGTTGCGCTTGACGTAGTCGCTGAATTCGCGGTGATAGTTGGCGAAGCCGGCTTCGTAGTCGACCGTCCCCTCCTGGGTGGCCGCCTTGAGCTCACCGGCCAGGATGTAGGCGCCCAGCAGCGCGACACTGGTCCCCTGCCCCGACAGCGGCGAACAGCAGTACCCGGCGTCCCCGACCAGCGCCACGCTCCCCCGCGACCAGCGATCCATCTTGATCTGCGACATCTCGTCGAAGTAGAAATCCGGTGCGGTCCGCATGTACTCGAGCAGCTGCGGGCGAATCCAGCCGTCGCCGGCCATCCGCCGCTCCAGCTCGGCCAACTGGGCCGCGGTGTCGCGGTAGTCGATCCGCAGATCGGTATCCATGAAGCCGACCATGGCCCGCGCCTCGGTGTTGTTGCGCGCGCTGTAGACCCCCGCCATGCTGGCGTCCCCGTAGTGCCACATCTGCCAGTAGTCCAGGTCCAAGAAATTGGGCACCGTGAAGATCGCCGCGTGCGTGCCCAGCCTCTCGATGAAATCCTCTTCCGGACCGAAGACCAACCGCCGCACGTTGGAATGCAATCCGTCGGCGCCGATCACCAGATCGAAACTGCGCGGCGCGGCACGCTCGAAGGTGACGTGTACCGCCGCACCGTCGTCCTGCACTGCGGTGATGGTGTCATCGAATACATACTCGGCCGTCCATTGGCTTGCGCCATAGAGCAATTCGACCAAGTCATCGCGCAACAGCTCGATGTTGGGACTGTCGATGGGGCCACCGGTGGGTGTCGACTCCGTGTCCCGAGACAATTCGTTGCCGTCACGATCGACGACCGAGGACCCTTGGATTTGCGTCCTGCGCTTCTGGGCGGCGCCCAGCAGGCCCATCCGCTCGAGCACCGTCAACGCCGGTCCGCGCACGTCGATCGCCTGACCGCCCGGCCTCGGCCCCCGGTGGCGCTCCACCACGGTCACCGAAAAGCCATGCCGCCCAAGCCAAAACGCGGCCGCCGCGCCCGCAACGCTGGCGCCCGATACCAGAACCTCGGTCACTTGATCCCTGCCAGTTCTTTTGCGTCGCGAAAGACGTCGTCGAGCATTGCTGGTGTCAACCTACCGGTGAACATGTTTTGCTGGCTCGGGTGGTAGCAGCCGAGCAATCGCACGCCGGGCGCCAAGTCGGCAACGACACCGTGGCCGAATCGCGGCTTACGTCCCGCGAAGGTGCCCGGCAGCCGCAGCGCGATCTGCCAGCCGAACCCGCCCAGGGCCACGACCACGCGGACATCCTCGGACACCAACCGCCACTCGGCCTGCAGCCAGGGCCAGCAGGCGTCGCGCTCCTCGGTCGTCGGGGCGTTGGCCGGAGGCGCACACCGCACCGGCGCGACGATGCGAATCTTCTTGGTCTGCAACCCATCCGCTGCGTCGACACTGGTCGGCTGGTTCACCAGTCCGGCCCGATACAGCGCCGCGTACAACTGGTCGCCCGAGCGGTCGCCGGTGAACATCCGCCCGGTCCGGTTGGCGCCGTGCGCGGCGGGCGCCAGCCCGACGATCAACAGCCGCGGCCGCACCGATCCCCAGCTGGGCACCGGTCGCCCCCAATACGGCTGGTCGGCAAAGGCCCGGCGCTTGACGGCCGCGACGTCCTCGCGCCAGCTGACCAATCGCGGGCAGGCCCGGCAGACGCTGACCAGCGCGTCGATTTCTGGAATCGAACCGGCGTGTTCGGCGAGCTCGGCGACGGCGGCGGCATCCGCCGCCACCGGGGTCTGCGGCGTCGCGGGATCACCCGGCCATCCGGCGCCGGCCCCGACCGGAGAGCCGAACATCTGGCCGGTGCGTGGGTGGGCGAGCACATGAACATCCTGCATGAGTCGAAAAATTCGGTCGCCGCAAATACCGCTTTCGCATAAATTCAGCGGCGATATTCCAATGAAAAGCGGCGGCCCAGCATTCCTGATCCTGTTCGCCACGATGATGGCGACAGCGGGTAGCGGCATCTCGATCGTCGCGTTCCCGTGGTTGGCGTTGCAGCACCACAACAGCGCGCGGGAAGCCTCGGCCGTGGCCCTGGCGATGACGCTGCCGCTGGTGCTGTCCACTCTCGTCGCGGGCACCGCGGTCGACTTCTTCGGGCGCCGCCGAATATCGCTGGTCTCCGATTCGCTCTCCGGGACGGCGGTGACCCTCGTGCCGCTGATCGCGTGGGGGCTGGGTGCGGACGCCCTCAACCTGGCGGTGCTGGCCGTCCTGGCCTTCTTCGCGGCCGCGTTCGACCCGGCCGGGACGACCGCGCGTGAGTCGATGCTGCCCGAGGCGGCCGCCCGGGCGGGCTGGTCGCTTGCCCGCACCAACAGCGTCTACGAGGCGATCCTCAACCTGGGGTTCATCGTGGGCCCGGGCATCGGCGGCCTGATGATCGCCACGGTCGGCGGCGTCAACACGATGTGGGTGACGGCGGGTTTGTTCGGGCTGTCGATTTTGACGATCGGGCCGCTGCGCCTCGCGGGCGCCGGTAAGCCTGCCCGCGAGACACGGCCCTCCGGGTGGATGTCCGGCATCGCCGAAGGGTTGCGCTTCGTCTGGAACATGAGGGTGCTTCGGACGCTGGGCTTGATCGACCTGGCCGTCACGGCGCTCTACCTGCCGATGGAAAGCGTGCTGTTCCCGAAGTACTTCTCCGACCAACACCAACCCGCGCAACTGGGGTGGGCGTTGATGGCGATCGGGTTCGGCGGCGTAGCCGGAGCGCTCGGCTATGCCGCGCTGTCGAAACATCTGCGACGGCGCGCGGCCGTGCTGACGGCGACCCTCACCTTCGGGGCGGCGACCGTCGGGGTCGCATTCCTGCCGCCGTTGCCGGTGATCCTGGTGCTCTGCGCCGTCACCGGCCTGGTCTACGGACCGATCCAGCCGATTTACAACTACATGATGCAGACCCGGGCCCCGCACCGGCTGCGCGGCCGGGTGGTCGGGGTGATGACCGGGTTGACCTACGCGGCGGGCCCGTTGGGCTTGCTGGTGGCCGGTCCGTTGACCGACGCGGCCGGGCTGAAGGTCACGTTCCTGGCGCTGGCGATTCCGATCCTGCTGATCGGCCTGGTCGCCTGCCGGCTGCCGTCGCTGCACGAACTGGACCGCGCGCCGGAGTTCGCACGAGACCCGGGACCGTGACGCGGGCCTAGTATCGGGCCGTGAGCTCTGACGCCCTGGCCAGCCTGATCGCCGACCTGCCCGACGGGATGGTCGTCACCGACCCGACCGTGACCGAGGGCTACCGCCAGGACCGCGCCTTCGACCCGTCGGCCGGCAAGCCGCTGGCCGTGGTGCGCCCGCGGCACACCGAAGAGGTGCAGACCGTGCTGCGCTGGGCCGCGGCGCACCGGGTGCCCGTCGTGACGCGTGGCGCCGGCAGCGGCCTGTCCGGCGGGGCGACCGCACTGGACAACGGCATCGTGCTGTCCACCGAGAAGATGCGCGACATCACCATCGACCCGGTGACGCGCACCGCGGTATGCCAGCCCGGGCTGTTCAATGCCGAGGTGAAGAAGGCGGCCGCCGAGCACGGCCTGTGGTATCCGCCGGACCCGTCCTCGTTCGAGATCTGCAGCATCGGCGGCAATATCGCCACCAACGCCGGCGGGCTGTGCTGCGTGAAGTACGGCGTCACCACCGATTACGTGTTGGGCATGCAGGTGGTACTGGCCGACGGCACCGCGGTCCGGCTGGGCGGCCCGCGCCTCAAGGACGTCGCGGGGCTCAGCCTGACCAAGCTTTTCGTCGGCAGCGAGGGCACGCTGGGCGTCGTCACGGAGGTGACGCTGCGGCTGGTGCCCAAGCAGAACGCGTCGAGCATCGTGGTGGCCAGCTTCGCGACCGTCGAGGACGCGGTCGACGCGGTGCTCGGCGTCACCGCGCGGCTGCGCCCCTCGATGCTGGAGTTCATGGATTCGGTGGCGATCAACGCCGTCGAGGACAGCCTGCGCATGGATCTGGACCGCGGGGCGGCTGCCATGCTGGTGGCCGGGTCCGACGAGCGCGGCCGCGCCGGCAGCGAGGACGCCGAGCTAATGGCCGAGGTGTTCGCGGAAAACGCTGCGACGGAGGTGTTTTCGACCGACGATCCCGACGAGGGCGAGGCGTTCGTCGTCGCCCGGCGGTTCTGCATCCCGGCCGTCGAGGCCAAGGGATCGTTACTGCTCGAGGACGTCGGGGTGCCGCTTCCGGCGCTGGGTGAGCTGGTCACCGGGATCGCGCGCATCGCCGCCGAGCGCGACCTGATGATCTCGGTGATCGCGCACGCCGGCGACGGCAACACCCACCCGCTGATCGTCTACGACCCTGCCGATGCCGCCATGACCGAACGCGCCCACCTGGCGTTCGGCGAGATCATGGACCTGGCCGTCGGGCTCGGCGGCACGATCACCGGGGAGCACGGCGTCGGCCGGTTGAAGAGACCCTGGCTGGCCGGCTATCTGGGGCCCGACGTGATGGAGCTCAACCGGCGCATCAAGCAGGCGCTGGATCCGCAGGGCATCCTCAACCCCGGGTCGGGTATCTAGGTTTTGTGCGCTCTGCGTGGTCTTTTGTGCGCGAGCGCCCGGCTGACAGGGCGCTCGGTGTCGAGTGCCCGGCTGACAGGGCGCTCGGCGTGGGGCGAGGTTGACATCTAGCGCACGTTGTCGTACGAATGAGACATGGCTGCCGTTATGTCTCACGACGCACCGGTCAAGTTTCAGCTGGCGACCGCCGACACGTGGTCGAATCCGTGGCGGATGTACCGCGCGCTGCGCGATCACGATCCGGTGCACCACGTCGTTCCGGCGAATCACCCCGAGGACGACTACTACGTGCTCTCCCGGCACGCCGACGTGTGGGCCGCGGCCCGCGATCACGAAACCTATTCGTCGGCACAGGGATTGACCGTCAACTACGGCGACCTGGAAATGATTGGGCTGCAGGATAATCCGCCGTTTGTGATGCAGGATCCTCCGGTGCACACGCAGTTTCGCAAGCTGGTGTCGCGCGGCTTTACGCCGCGGCAGGTCGGGGCGGTGGAACCCAAGGTCCGGGAGTTCGTCGTTGAGCGCATCGAGGGGTTGCGCTCGGCCGGCGGCGGCGACATCGTCGCGGAACTGTTCAAACCACTGCCGTCGATGGTGGTCGCCCACTACCTCGGTGTGCCGGAAGAAGACTGGGCCCAATTCGACGGCTGGACCCAGGCGATCGTCGCGGCCAACACGGCCGAGGGCGGGGTCGCCGCCGCGCTGGAGACCGTCGGCGACGCGGTCGGGACGATGATGGCCTACTTCACCGCGCTGATCGAGCGGCGCCGCACCGAACCCGAGGACGACACCATCTCGCACCTGGTCGCGGCTGGGGTCGGCGCCGACGGCGACATCGCCGGCGTCCTGTCGATCCTGGGCTTCACGTTCACGATGGTGACCGGCGGCAACGACACTGTCACCGGCATGCTCGGCGGCTCGATGCCACTGCTGCACCAACGGCCCGACCAACGTCAGCTGCTGGTGGACGACCCGGGTCGCATTCCCGACGCGGTCGAGGAATTGCTGCGGTTGACCGCGCCGGCGCAGGGATTAGCCCGCACCGTCACGCGCGACGTGACCGTCGAGGAGACCACCATCCCGGCCGGCCGCAGGGTGCTGCTGCTGTACGGTTCGGCCAACCGCGACGAGCGCCAATACGGTTCGGACGCAGACGAACTCGACGTGACCCGCTGCCCCCGCAACATCCTGACGTTCAGCCACGGCGCGCATCACTGCCTGGGCGCGGCCGCGGCCCGGATGCAGTCCCGCGTCGCGCTGACCGAACTGCTGGCGCGCTGCCCGGACTTCGACGTGGACGAATCCGGAATCGTCTGGGCCGGAGGCAGTTACGTCCGGCGTCCGCTGTCGGTGCCCATCCGGGTGAAATCCTGATGCCCGGCAACGACTGGCTGGGCACGCACCGGACCGAGGCGGCCGCCGACCGCATCCTCGACGCCGCCGAACAGCTGTACACCCAGCGCGACTCGGACTCGATCGGCATGAACGAAATCGCCCGGGCGGCGGGCTGTTCCCGCGCGACGCTGTACCGGTACTTCGAGAACCGCGAGGCGCTGCGAACCGCCTACATCCACCGCGAAACCCACCGGCTGGGTCGCGAGATCATCGCCCGCACCGGCGACATCGAGGACCCGCGCGAACGGCTGGTCGCGAGCATCCTGGTCACGTTGGCGATGGTGCGCGAGAGCCCGGCGCTGGCGTCGTGGTTTGCCACCACCCGCCCGCCGGTGGGTGGCGAATTGGCCGGGCAATCCGACGTGATCGCGGCCCTGGCGGTGGCGTTCCTGCACACGCTGGGGCCCGACGATCCCGCCGTCATCGAGCGTCGCGGCCGCTGGACGGTGCGGGTGATCGTCTCGCTGCTGACGCATCCGGGCCGCGACGAGGTCGAGGAGCGGGCGATGATCGAGGAGTTCGTCGTCCCGATTGTGACGCCGGTTTCCGCGCGCGATCGGGGCTAGCGAGCGCCGCTACTCCCGGACGCGGGTGAACCGGTGCAGCAGCCACGCCAGCGGGATCGTCACCACCAGCGTCGCGACGTACAGGTACAGCATCGAGCCGGTGTAGACGCGCGCGCCGACGATGTAGTCCATCGCGAATTCCATGGTGATCAGGTGGATCAGGAAGATCTCATAAGAGATCTCCCCCAGCCACACCATCGGGCGGCTGGCCAGGATTCGCGAATACCAACCTTGGATACTGGGAGCGCCGGCCAGGGCCAGCGGTGCCACCGCGAGCGCGGCGATCACGGCATAGAAGCACGTCTTGAACAACGCCTCGCTCAGCGTCGCCGGCGAGGTCGTGGGCGCGCCGGCAATGGGTGTGGACACGATGAAATAGCAGATGACGGCCAGCGGTATGGCCACGAACCCGTAGCCGCGCACCCCCATCTCCTGCAGCACGGTCAGCATCATCCCGGCGAGGAACCACGCCAGGTAGGTGGGCAGCCACAGCCGCGCGCCGTCGGGGAACCAGTGGTCGGTGTGCACCAGCACCAGCCAGGCCGGGCTGAGCAACGTCATCCCAGCCAGAGCGCCCAGCACCAGTTTCGGCTGCCACTGCCGCCGGCAGATCACCACCAGCAGCAGGTAGGCCAGCAGCGGCAGGATGACGTAGAACGAGCCCTCCACCGCCAGGCTCCACATTTGCGTCAGCCCCTGGTGCAGATACTTGCCCAGGTAGCCGTTGCAGTAGATCTGCGTCAGCGTCAGGTTGCGCGCCAGCCCCAGCCAGCTGTGTCCGGGATTCGGCCCGGCGTCGCGGTAGTGGTACAGCACGTAGGCGAACAGCACGGTGACCACGTAGGCGGGCATGATGCGCCGAACCCGGTGCCAGGCATAGCGACTCAGCGACGGCGCTGCGCCGTTTCGCGCCGCCGACTTCACCCAGGGGCGGAACAACAGGTAGCCGGAGAGCACGAAGAAGATCGGCACCCCGATCTCCATCCGGGAACCGACCAGGCCCCAATACCCGTGCGTGTACTTGCCGGTGGTGTACGCCGCGTGGGTGCCGACGACGAGGAGCGCGGCGACCGCACGGATCCCGGTCAGCGAGGCGACCCGGTCGACGCGAGAGGTCTGCTCGAGGCCGCCCTGGGCGTCTTGCTCTTCCGACAGCGTCATCCGCCGTGTTTCCTGCGCGGCTTCCCACCGTCTCGGCCGCGCGACTTGTTGCCGGACGACCGCTCCGGCTGAAGGTTGATCAAAACCCCCGAAATGCGGGTGTTCTCAAGCCTTTTGAAGGTCGACTTGGGCAACTTGGCCGGCAACTCCACCAGGGAGAAATCCGGTCCGATCGCGATGTGGCCGAAATCGCTGCGATGCAGCCCGCCCTCGTTGGCGATGGCGCCGACGATCGCCCCCGGGCCGATCTTGTGCCGCTTGCCCACCGCGATGCGATAGGTGGCGAAAGGCTTTGCATCCCTTGGCCTTTCGGGGCGTTCGCGGCGTTCGGTGCGCCGCTCGCGCCGCTCCGGCGGCGGTTCGGGCGCCATCAGGAATTCCTCGCCGTCACGGGACTGCAATGCCAGCGCGGCGGCGATGTCGGCCATCGGGGTGTCGTGCTCGCGTTCGTAGTCCTGGACCAACTTGCGGAACAGGTCGATCCCGGAGGAACCGAGCGCGGTGGTGATGGAGTCGGCGAACTTGGCCACCCGCTGGGCGTTGACGTCCTCGACGGTCGGCAATTCGGTTTCGGTGAGCGTTTGGCGCGTGGCCTTTTCGATCGCCTTGAGCAGGTGGCGCTCGCGCGGGGAGACGAACAGCAGCGCGGTTCCCGAACGCCCGGCCCGGCCGGTGCGCCCGATCCGGTGCACGTACGACTCGGTGTCATGCGGGATGTCGTAGTTCAGGACGTGCGATATCCGCTCCACGTCCAGCCCGCGCGCGGCCACGTCGGTGGCAACCAGAATGTCGATGCTGCCGTCCTTCAGGGCCGCGACGGTGCGTTCGCGCTGGCCCTGCGGGATGTCCCCGTTGATGGCGGCCGCGGAGAAGCCACGGGCCCTGAGCCTTTCGGCGACCTCCTCGGTGGCCTGTTTGGTTCTGACGAAGACGATCATCGCCTCGAATGGCTCGACTTCCAGCACCCGGGTCAGCGCGTCCATCTTGCGCGGGCCGGCAACCTGGATGTAGCGCTGCGAAATGTTTTCGGCAGTAGCGGTTTTCGCTTTGGTGCTGACCTCGAGCGGGTCGTGCAGATACTTGGTGGTGATCTTGCGGATCGCGGGCGGCATGGTCGCGGAGAACAGCGCCACCTGTTTGTATTCCGGGGTTTCGGAGAGGATGCGATCGACTTCTTCGGCGAAGCCCATGGTGAGCATCTCGTCGGCCTCGTCCAGGACCAGGTAGTCGACGTGGGACAGGTCCAGCGTCCCGCGCTCGAGGTGGTCGATGACCCGGCCCGGCGTGCCGACCACCACGTGGGCGCCGCGGCGCAGCCCGGCCAGCTGGACGCCGTAGGACGAGCCGCCGTAGATCGGCAGCACATTGATCTTGGGCAGGTGGGCCCCGTACCGGCTGAACGCCTCGGCCACCTGCAGGGCCAGTTCCCGGGTGGGCGCGAGCACCAGCGCCTGGGTGGCGGTGCTGGTGACGTCGATCTTGGACAGGATCGGGATCGCGAAGGCGGCGGTCTTGCCGGTGCCGGTCTGGGCCAGGCCGACGACGTCGGAGCCCGCCATCAGCGCCGGGATCGTGGCGGCCTGGATGCCGGTGGGCGACTCGTAGCCGACGTCGGCGATCGCCCGCAGGACCGAGGGGTTGATCTGCAGGTCGGCAAACGTCGTAGAGGCAGCTTCAGTCGAGCTGTCCGAGAGGGTCATCGTCCAAGGAGTCTAGTGGTGATCGCGAGCTCAACGGAGTTGAGCGCTGCGGGTCACCACCAGAAGGGCCAGTGCGATCGCGAGCTCAGCGGACTCTGAGCGCTGGCGGTGATCATCAGCACACCCGGCCATGCCTGCCACGACCCCGGACCCGATGACGGTACGGTGCGGAGATGTGTGGTCGTTGCCGTGTCGTACCGAGCCACTGACCGGCTCGGCCGCTGTCGCTCTCATCGCCGTCACGTTGGCCGGCTGCGGTTCGGGGGACTCCACCGTCGCAAAGACGCCGCAGGCGAGGACGTCGGAGACCGCATCGATCACCGCCCCGGCCACGCCGACGGCCGTCGCCCCGCCCCCCAACGCCGCGCCCACCGATCCCTGCGCGGTCAACCTCGCGTCGCCTACCATCGCGAAGGTGGTGTCCGAGCTGCCCCGCGACCCGCGCAGCCAGCAGCCCTGGAACCCCGAACCGCTGGCCGGCAACTACAACCAGTGCGCGCAACTGTCGGCGATCATCATCAAGGCCAACACCAATGCGGTCGCTCCGACCACCCGGGCGGTGCTCTTCCACCTCGGCCAGTTCATCCCGCAGGGAGTGCCCGACACCTACGGATTCAATGGGGTCGACCCGGCGCAAACCACGGGCGACACGGTGGCGCTGACCTACCCCGGCGGGATCAACGGCCTGAACACCGACGTGAAATTCCACTGGAACGGCAACGCGGTCGAACTCATCGGCAACACCCCGGCCCACTAATCGCGGGCACGCCCGCCCGGCACGGTCCCGGTGTCGGAGCGCTGACCTACAGTGGCTCCAGTGTTGGTCTCCGGCGACAGCATCGTTTACAGCGCATCGGATCTTGCCGCCGCCGCCCGCTGCGAATTCGCGCTCTTGCGGGACTTCGACGCGAAGCTGGGGCGCGGACCCGCCGTCACCGTCGAGGACGAACTGCTCGCGCGGACGGCCGAGCTCGGTAGCGAACACGAGCGACGCGAACTCGCGTCGCTGCGCGACCGGTTCGGGCAGGACGTCGCGACCATCGGCCGCCCCGCCTACACGCCCGCCGGCCTCGCGGCGGCCGCCGACGCCACCCGCCGCGCCGTCGCCCACCGCGCCCCCGTGGTGTACCAGGCCGCGATGTTCGACGGCCGCTTCGTCGGCTTCGCCGATTTCCTGGTGCGCGACGGCGAGCGGTACCGCGTCGTCGACACCAAACTGGCCCGCTCGGCCAAGGTGACCGCGCTGTTGCAGCTGGCCGCCTACGCCGACGCGCTGGCCGCGTCCGGCATCCCGGTCGCACCGGAGGCCGAGCTGCGGCTGGGCGATGGAACCGCGGTGCGGCACCGCGTTTGCGACCTGATCCCGGTGTACCGCTCGCAGCGGGCCCGGCTGCAGCGCCTCCTCGATGAGCACTACGCGGGCGGCGCGGCGGTCCGCTGGGACGACGAGGGCGTGGCAGCCTGTTTTCACTGCCCGCTGTGCACCGAACAGCTGCGGGCGGCCGACGACGTTCTACTGGTCGCCGGCATGCGAGTAAGCCAGCGCGACAAGCTCTTTGACGCCGGCATCCGCACGGTCACCGAGCTGGCCGATCATCGCGGGCCCGTGCCCGACCTGGCGGCCGACGTGCTGAACAAACTGGCTATCCAGGCGAAACTACAAGTCCGGCAACGCGAAACCGGTGTTCCCCAGGTCCAGGTCATCGACGCGCAGCCGCTGGCCCTGGTACCCGAGCCCGACCCGGGGGACCTGTTCTTCGACTTCGAAGGCGACCCGCTGTGGACCGCCGATGGGCGCGAGTGGGGCCTGGAGTACCTGTTCGGTGTCTTGGAGGCGGGGCCGACGGGCAGGTTTCGCCCGCTGTGGGCGCACAACCGGGCCGACGAACGCAAGGCGCTGATCGACTTTCTGGCGCTGGTGGCCAAGCGCCGCAAGCGCCGCCCCAACATGCACATCTACCATTACGCGCCCTACGAGAAGACCGCGCTGCTGCGGCTGGCCGGGCGCTACGGGGTGGGCGAGGACGAGGTCGACGAGCTGCTGCGCAGCGGTACGCTGGTCGACCTTTATCCGTTGGTGCGCAGGAGTATTCGCGTGGGTGCGGAGTCGTTCAGCCTCAAGGCGCTGGAGCCGCTCTACATGGGGGCTCAACTGCGCGCGGGCGACGTGACCACGGCCACCGGTTCGATCACCTCCTACGCGCGGTACTGCGAACTCCAGGCGGACGGCCGCGGCGACGAGGCCATATCGGTGCTCCAGGAGATCGAGGACTACAACCACTACGACTGCCGGTCGACGCAGGAACTGCGAAACTGGCTGATGTTGCGCGCCTACGAATCCGGTGTGGTACCGATCGGCGCCCAGCCGGTGCCCGACGGCAACACCGTCGACGACCGCGACCAGCTCGCCGTGACATTGGCGGCCTTCACCGGGACCGCCGGCGTCGACGACCGCACCCCGCACCAGACGGCGGTGGCGCTGCTTGCCGCCGCGCGCGGCTACCACCGACGCGAGGACAAACCCTTCTGGTGGGCGCATTTCGACCGGCTGAACTCCCCGATCGAGGAGTGGGCCGACAACACCGATGTGTTCGTCGCCGCGCACGCATCGGTCAGCGTCGACTGGCACACACCTCCCCGCGCGCGCAAACCGCAGCGGCGGGTGCAGCTGCGCGGCGAGCTGGCGCGCGGGGACTTGAAAAGCGATGTCTTTGCGCTCTACCACCCGCCGGCGCCGCCGGGCATGACCGACAGCCCGGA
The DNA here is from genome assembly GCF_001672755.1 of Mycobacterium colombiense. GTDB lineage: Bacteria > Actinomycetota > Actinomycetes > Mycobacteriales > Mycobacteriaceae > Mycobacterium > Mycobacterium colombiense_C. Next base: position 29,697 of record NZ_LZKI01000075.1, read on the forward strand.
CCGCCGGGCGGCCGGGCGGGCCTCGGTCGTCGAGACCGACGACCCGGCGGTGCCCCGCGAAGTGATCGTTCTCGAACGAGTTGGCAGCGACGGCAACACCTTTCAGCAGCTGCCGTTCGCGCTGACACCCGGACCGCCGATCCCGACGACGCCCCTGCGGGAATCGATCGAGGCGACCGCCGCCGCGGTGGCGGCCGGATTGCCGCAACTCCCCGACAGCGCCATCGTCGACGTGCTGCTGCGCCACGCGCCCCGCGCGCGCAGCGGTGCCCCCCTGCCACGTAGCGGAGACACCGTCGCCGACATCACCGCGGCGCTACTGGATCTGGACTCGTCGTACCTGGCGGTGCACGGGCCGCCCGGCACCGGCAAGACCCACACCGCCGCCCGGGTGATCCACGCCCTGGTCACCAAACACGCCTGGCGCGTCGGTGTGGTCGCGCAGTCACACGCCACCGTGGAGAACGTGCTGGATTGCGTGATCGACGCCGGCCTGGATCCGCAGCGGATCGCAAAGAAGCGCAACGACCACCGCGCCCCGCGCTGGCGCGAGATCGACGGCGGCGCTTTCGCCGCGTTCCTCGCCGACACACCGGGATGCGTGATCGGCGGGACGGCATGGGATTTCGCCAATGCCAACCGGATACCGCCGGGAAGCCTGGATCTGCTGGTGATCGACGAAGCCGGCCAGTTCTGTTTGGCCAACACCATCGCCGTGGCCCCGGCCGCCGCCAACCTGCTGCTGCTCGGGGACCCCCAGCAGTTGCCGCAAGTCAGCCAGGGCACCCATCCGGAGCGGGTGGACACCTCCGCGCTGGAATGGCTGGTCGACGGTCAGCGCACTCTGCCCGACGAGCGCGGCTACTTCCTGGACCTCTCGTACCGCATGCATCCGGCGGTCTGCGCGGCGGTTTCGGCGCTGTCCTACGAGGACAGGCTGCATTCCCACGACTGCACGGCCGTCCGCCACCTCGACGGGTATCAGCCCGGCGTTCGGCTGCTTTCGGTTGAGCACCAAGGCAATTCGACCGAGAGCCCCGAGGAGGCCGACGCGATCGTCGCCGAGATCAACCGGCTGCTCGGCGCGTCGTGGACCGACGAACACGGCACCCGGGCACTGACCGCCGCCGACGTGCTGGTGCTGGCGCCCTACAACGCCCAGGTGGCGCTCCTGCGCCACCGGTTGGCCGCCGCGAAGCTCGACGGAGTACGGGTCGGGACGGTCGACAAGTTCCAGGGCGGACAGGCGCCGGTGGTCTTCGTCTCGATGACGGTGTCGTCGATGGACGTGATTCCTCGCGGAATCTCCTTCCTGCTCAACAGGAATCGGCTCAACGTCGCGGTGAGCCGGGCCCAGTACGCGGCCGTGTTAGTACGCTCTCCATCGCTGACGGAGTATCTGCCCGCCACACCGGGGGGCCTGATCGACCTGGGCGCATTCCTGGCGCTCACGCAGCCCGATCTGCGCTGACCGCGACGCGAAAAGTGTTCCAACAGCTTGAATGCGGCCCGCGGAGTCTCCGCGTCAAACTCGGTTGCGCATCGGTGAAAACCGCTCAACCTGCACGGGCGGGCCGTCGGCTGACGGCGGCGGTACGATGGCAGCGACACCGTTGATCACGGTGACGACTGTCCGGCTCGCACGCTGAATGTTCAGGGTGCCATGTTGAAAATTCTGGACGACCCACTCCGGCTCCTGGATTTCGCTGCTGGTCGGCAGCCCCAGCGCGCTATGTTCGTAGCCCAGGGTGCCCCACGCGGAGTAGATGGTGCAGGTGACGGGCTGCGCCCCGGTGGCCGGCGACCAGTACATTGCCCCCTTTTCGAAGATGACGTAGCGCGTGGCTCCCGCCCCGGTCGATTCCGACGACTGCGGTGCGCCCAGGGCGCTCTTCATGCCGCCCATCGCCTGCCACCGGTCGTAGATGGCACTACCTTGCAGCGACTGCGCCAGATCATCGGCGCTGGGGCGCTTGTTGAACCGCGCAGCAATGTCACGAATCTGGTTCATCAAGGGGAATCCAAGGTTGCCGGGGCAATCGGTATCGCCGACGTCGCGGTGAGCGAAAATGCACGGCAAGCCCACGGTGGTGCCCTGAGGGAAACGGGTATAGGGGCCCCCGTCCGATGTCAATGCGACGCTTCCCTGCGGGTCGACGCCATCCAGTGCCAGACGCCACCCGAGCAGGCGCCCCACGGTGCGCAGCTGAACCGGCGTGGGGACCACCGCGTCGAAGTCTCCGATCATGCACACGGCCCACATGTTGCGGTTGAACCCGCCAGTGTGGGTGCCCAGGACCGGTCTGGTCATCCCGCCGAATCGGCCCTCGAATATCTGACCGTACTTGTCGACCAGCGCGTTGTAGGCGATGTCCGGCCAGCCCAGAGTGCGGGTGTGGTAGTCGTAGATCGATCGCACAGTTGCCGCCGAATCCTGCTGCGCGTATTCATTTACACCGGCGGTGTGGTGCACCACGGCTGCCTTGATTCCGTTGTCGTACATCGGTGCTCGGCGGCGAATCGACTCATCGGCGCCCCACCCGGCCCGACTGATGATATTGAGGTCCTGCCCCGGCGCTTCGACCGCCGAAACCAAGGACGTATCAGCTGCCGCCCTCAGGGGTTGGACCAGACCTGACGCGGCGGTGCCCAAACTCAGCATAATCGGAGCCGCCGCAGCATATTTGAGGACATCACGGCGCGAGAGAGACGGTGTCGCACTGCACCCACACCGATCACGCACGGCGCCACGATAGCCCGTGGTCACGCTATTCCTCACGCGACCCGCCGGAGCCTAATGCTGTTGTAGACCAGGGGTTCGTAGGCGAGGCGCCACCGGTCGAACAGCGCACCTATAGCCGATCTAAGTGCCCGAGGGCGATCAGCGAACGGGCGGACACGGTTTCAGAAACGATGATCGAGACGACGGAGCGTCTGCATTCCTCATCGGCGACCTACGGAACCAGCGAACATCGATTGCAATATTGATTGGTAAACGCTGCTGCACGAGGCTTTTCGTGCCAGAGTTGCGCTCTGACGTAAATTGGCCGCTAACCGGTTGACGAGTGCCGGCCCGAACCGGTGGGGTCGTCGTCGGGATCGGAGCGGTGGTGGTACCCCCGTAGCGATTCACCGTCGGTGAAGTGCAGGCCGGCCGATCCGTTGTGGTGGCGGCGCGGCGGCCGGGTCGGTCGATCGCCGGGCGGCATGGACCTGGGTGAGCGCCGCACCGCCACCTGGCGCAGGCGTTTGCCACCGTCCACGTGAGACCCGTTGTGGGCGTGGCCGATTGGTTGAGCCTGCGCGGTGGGGTTGCGTCGCGGCACTCCGCCGGACGCCGGACGCGGGCGTTCGACGGGCTGCCGGGCCGGCTCGGGATCGCCGCCCCGCCGGGCGTCGGGCTCGCGTACCAGGACGAACTCCACGTACTCGTCGTCGTCATAGTCGTCGTCGACGACGTCCTCGTCGGGGCCCGGATCGTCGCCGCCCCTGCCATCGCCCTTGCCCGCCCACGGCGCGGAGCCCACCAGGAACAGCGCGGCGACGATCCCGAACAACGCGACGAACGCCGGCAACAGCACCGACTGCGACATCGCGGCCGCGAACGGCTCGCGCAGGAACCCGGGCAACTGCAGGGTGAGCGCGTCCTCGCCGGCGGCGTCCCCGGACGGCGGCCGCGGCATCTCGGCGCTGATGCGCCACGTCATGAACGCGGCCATGCCGGCGCTGCCGAGCACCGCACCGAGCTGGCGCACGGAGTTGTACACCGCGGAGCCCGCACCGGCCAGGTGTGGCGGCAGGTTACGCGTCGCGGTCGCGGTCAGCGGCGACCACACGAAGGCCATCCCGACACCCATCACGAAGAACGGCAACGCCAGCCGCCAGATCGGTGTCGTCGGCGACATCTCGAAGGTGAGCCAGGTCAGCGCGATCGCCAGCACGGAGAAGCCGAAGCCGAGTACCGGTTGCGGGTGGTATTTGTCGACGATCTTGCCGACGAACGGCGCGAAGACACCGTTCGCGATCGCCATCGGCGCGATCAACAGCGCCGAGCGCGTCGGCGACAGCCCGCACACGGCCTGCGCATAGAACGTCAGCGGCAGCATCATGGCCGTCGCCGTGAACGAGATGATGGCTACCCCGACGTTGCACAGGCTGAAGTCGCGGTCGCCGAAGATGATCAACGGAATCAGCGGCTCGTGGGCGTTCAGCGCCTGCCAGAACGCGAAGGCCGTCATGAACCCGACGCCCGCGACGATCAACGCCCAGATCCAGGGCTGCCAGTGCGCGGCCTGCCCCTGCTGCAGCCCGAACACGATCAAAAAGATGCCGATGCCGGACAGCGCGACCCCGATCAGGTCGAAGCGGTGCGACTGGGTGGGCAGCACCGGAATCAACCAGTACGCCAACGCCAGCCCGATGACGCCGATGGGGACGTTGACGAAGAAGATCCACTGCCAGCCCAGCCCGTCCACCAGGACACCGCCGGCCAGCGGGCCCACCAGGCTGGCCACACCGGCGGTGGCGCCCCACAGGCTCACCGCGACGCCGCGCCGCTCCGACGGGAAGATCCGCGTGATGGTCGACAGGGTCTGCGGGGTGAGCAGCCCCGCACCGACGCCCTGGACGACGCGCGCCGCGATCAGCATCGCGGCGCTTCCGGCCAGCCCGCACCACACCGAGGAGGCGGTGAACACGACCAGGCCGACCAGGTACAGGTTCTTGGGACCGAACCGGTCGCCCAGGCGCCCGGCGACCAGCAACACGACCGCATAGCCCAGCAGGTAGGCGCTGGTCACCCAGACCACGGTGTCGTAGCCGATGCGCAGGCTGGCCATGATGGTCGGGTTGGCGATCGCGACGATGGTCGAGTCGACCATGATCATGAAGAAGCCGATCATCATCGCCCACAGCGGGTTCCAGGGGTTCTGCGACTGCGGCGAGCTCCGGGTGAAAAAGTCCCAGCGGTTGGCGGCCTGGGCCGGCCCCGATCCCGCACGCCCCGTTCCCCCAGGCGTGCGGGGCGTAGCCGTGGTCATCCACCCCACCTCGTTTCGCTCCCGACGATGCTGTTCAGCCGTATCGGCCCGGCTGATCGACAGGCCCAACCCACGCAGGTGATACACCACGCGCGGGCGCGGTAAACAGCATGAGGACCGACGAACGGCACGGATCGCCGCAGACATCCAGCCTGCATTATTCCCGGTGAGGCAATAGGCCGGCAGCCAAGGACCCGGTCAGGGGGCGTAACGCGCCGGTATTCGTCGCGGGCGCGTTAGCCTGGGGGAACGCCATCTGCAGGAGAGAAATATGCGGGCTCGACGGAAAAGGTCGCCGAACCGGTTATTCACCATGTCCAACACGGACCAACAGCCGACCGCCAAGAACGGTCGACCCAAGATGTCCGCGCGGGCGTTGGCGCAGGTCATCGAGCGAAGCTCGTGGATACAGGGCCCGGCCGCCGAAGCCTATGTGACCCGCCTGCGCAACGCGCACCCCAATGCCGGCCCGGCGGAGATCATGGCCAAGCTGCGGAAGCGGTACCTGGCCATCGTGACGGCCGGCGGCGTTGCCGTGGGGGCCGCCGCGACCGTTCCCGGCATCGGCACGATCAGCGCCCTGTCCGCGGCCGCCGCGGAAACGGTGACGTTCCTGGAGGCCACCGCGTTCTTCGTGTTGGCGACGGCGGTGGTCTACGACATTCCGGCCGATCACCGGGAACGGCGCCGCGCGCTGGTGCTGGCGGTCCTCGCCGGTGACAGCGACCACGCGGTCGCCCAGTTGATCGGCCCGGGCCGCACCAACGGCGGCTGGGTCTCCGAGAGCCTGGCCGCCCTGCCGCTGTCATCGATGTCGAAGCTGAACTCGCGGCTGCTCAAGTCGTGGGTCCGCAAGTACACCGTGCGGCGCGGCGCCCTGCTGTTCGGCAAACTGCTGCCGGTCGGAATCGGGGTCGTGGTGGGCGCCATCGGCAACTACCTCGCCGGCAAGAAGATGATCCGCAACGCCAACAGGGCGTTCGGCGCCCCGCCGGCGCGCTGGCCCCGCGCGTTGCATCTGGTGCCCCCCATCCACGAAGCCGGCTAGTGGCGGCCGCCAGCGCGTAGCCGGGCGCAGCGGGTCGCCACCAACGAGATCCCCGTGCCCCCCGGTCAACCTGGCGGATCGGCGGCGAAAGGTTAGCCTTTATAGGGCGGAAACAATGGGTACCGCCCTGGGTGTGAGGTGTTCGGCCCTCCGGAGCCGACAAGGGTGCAAGCGCCACGGGAATGCGCTTGCGGAACAGAAGGATTGAGGCGAACTGCGGTCGTGAGCAACATAAGTTCACCATTCGGGCAGAACGAATGGCTGGTCGAGGAGATGTACCGCAAGTTCCGCGACGACCCCTCGTCAGTCGATCCGAGCTGGCACGAGTTCCTGGTCGACTACAACCCCGAGCCCGCCGGCGAGCCCGCGCCGGCCACCCCGAGCAGCGCTGACGGGCCGACGGCCGCCGCGCCCGCCCCGGCGCAGCCGGCTCCGGCGCGCGCACTACGACGGTCTGCCCGTGGAGTTCGTAGCCGAGGCGATCGCCACGTTGGGCGCTGGCCGACG